>NZ_LAEI01000062.1:0-20882 GCF_001618065.1 Neisseria flavescens | reverse complement strand
ACGGTCGATGTGTTTGGCGATCATGGCTTGGGCGGTTTGTTGAAAGAAGGTGGTCATGGAAAATCCCCTAAATGTCTTGGTGGGAATTTAGGGGATTTTGGGGAATTTTGCAAAGGTCTCGGCCTTTATTCCATCAAATAATCAAGCCTGTTTCAATTTTGCATCGGCATCACGCAATGCAGTACGCAGACCTTCCTCGATAACCGGATGGTAGAACGGCATATCCAGCATTTGCGGAATCGTCATCTTCATTTGATGCGCCCAAGCCATCAAGTGTGCCAAATGTTCGGCAGCAGGGCCGACAACTTCCGCACCAATGAAACGGCCGGTTGCTTTCTCAGCATACAAACGCATATGGCCTTTGTTTACCAACATAACGCGGCTTCGGCCTTGGTTTCGGAAGGAAACTTCGCCGATGACAAACTCGTCAGGTTGATATTTCGCTGCAACTTGCGCGTATTTCAAACCGATAGTGGCAATTTGCGGACTGGTAAATACCACACCGATTACGCTACGGCGTAAACCGCCCTCAATATTCGGAAAAATAGCGGCATTGTGACCGGCAATTTTGCCTTGGTCGGAAGCTTCGTGCAGCAGAGGCAATTGATTGGACGCATCGCCTGCAATAAAGATGTGCGGAATGCTGGTTTGCATGGTCAGCGGATCGGCAACAGGCACGCCACGTGCATCTTTTTCGATATTCAGGTTTTCCAAACCGATATTGTCCACGTTCGGACGGCGACCGGCGGCAGCCAAAGCATATTCGGCATGGAATACACCTTTTTCGCCATCTTGTTCCCAATGAACTTCAACATTGCCTTCTGCATCCAATTTAACTTCGGTTTTGGCATCCAAATGCAAAGTCAATTCTTCGCCAAAAACGGTTTTGGCTTCTTCAGCGACAACAGGGTCGGAAATACCGCCAATCGCACCTGCTACGCCAAAAATTTCAACTTTTACGCCCAAACGGTGCAAAGCCTGACCCAACTCTAAGCCGATTACACCAGGACCAAACACGGCCACACTCTTAGGCAGGGTATCCCAAGAGAAAACATCATCGTTCACAATCAAGCGTTCACCTAAAACTTCCCACTGAGGGAAAATCACAGGGCGCGAACCGGTAGCAATCACAAAACTTTTTGCAGTAATTTGAGTGTGATCATCGATTTGGACGGTGTGTTCGTCAACAAATTTTGCCGTACCCATAATACGCTTGTCGGCGGGCCACTCTTCTACATCGCTGACTACAAAACCGACAAAACGGTCGCGTTCGGACTTCACGCGGTGCATGACTTCTTCGCCGTTTACCGTTACGCTGTCTTTATCCAAATGCACGCCAAACGGATCGGTATGCAAAGCATGATGGCGCGCCTCCGCAGCCGCAATCAGCAATTTGGACGGCATACAGCCGACACGCGCACAAGTTGTTCCGAATACATTGTTTTCAATCAGGTAAACATTGTCTGTATGAAGTCGGGCATTGCGAAATGCGCCCATACCAGCTGTACCGCCACCCAGTACTACCACATCTGCTTGAATCTTTTTCATATTTTATCCTTACTGTCTATATCCAAACCGATATTGCCATCAGGTTATCCGTTTTCAGATGGCCTAAACTTCATAAACTATCAAAATTTAAAAATCAATAGCCAATACCTAAATATCGATTTAAAACAATAATCTCAAATTCTACTTGTAAATATAGAGTTATTCAGAGCGCCGATTTGCAAACGTCGTCTAAATAACTCTATATTTGGGTCTTTCAGACGGCCTTTTCAAGCCGTCTTAAGCATACAGGCAATTAGTTTTTAGCCAAGTAAGCTTCCAAGTCTTCGCTGCCGCCGATGTATTTACCGCCGATGAATACTTGAGGAGCAGTCATCTTGCCGGTAATAGCGCGTACGGAAGTAACAGTTGCATCTTTGCCCAATACGATTTCTTCGTAAGACAAGCCTTTGTCTTGCAGAGCTTTTTTAGCTTTAGCACAGAACTGGCAGCCAGGTTTGGTGAAGATGGCAACAGACTCTTGAGCTTTCCAGTCAGGAGCAATGTATTTCAACATAGTGTCAGCGTCAGACACTTTGAAAGGATCGCCTGGTTCTTCAGGTTCGATAAACATTTTTTCAACCACGCCATCGTTAACCAGCATGGAGTAACGCCAAGAGCGTTTACCGAAGCCCAAGTCTTCTTTGCCAACCAACATGCCCATGCCTTCAGTGAATTCACCGTTGCCATCAGGGATCATGTAGATGTTGTCGGCTTCTTCTTCAGCAGCCCAAGCGTTCATTACGAAAGTGTCGTTTACAGATACGCAGTAGATTGCGTCAACACCGTTTTCTTTGAACGCGCCAAACAATTCGTTGTAGCGTGGCAGGTGAGAAGAAGAGCAAGTTGGAGTAAATGCGCCAGGCAGAGAGAACACAACTACTTTTTTGCCTTTGAACAAATCATCAGTAGAAACATCTTTCCAAGTGTCGCCGACACGAGTGCGGAATACTACGGAAGGTACTTTTTGACCGGTACGATCTTGCAAAGCCATTTTTAAGCTCCTTAAAAATTCGGGTTTGAGAAATGAATCAATGCTTGCATTCTAATGCAGGCCTATCGATTTGTATAATTTATAGTTCAAATAATATTAATTACATCAAACTATCAATTCAATTAAACCGAAAACAGCTGTTTCTTTAAATGAAGGCTGTCTGAAATAAAACAAGTACCTGACTGAAATTATTTTTAGGTAAGGGCTGAACGGGCGAATCCGAAGCCACAATTTCGCCGATGGCTGTTTCCGCAATATCCTTCAAAGCATAGCGGTCTTTATCCGGCATATCTGTCGGTTTGTATTGAGGCGAGAAATCCAAACGGATACGGATTTTCTTCATCGAAACAATACGCCATAAAGATTGAAACAGGTTTACCTCCGCATAGGATGGCAAATCCGTCCGTTGTCCTTCGCCATCATAATAGCGTAAGGTTACCGCCTGAATCGGCGCTTTCGCATCAATAGCCGATTGAAACAGGGCTGCTTTAAACGGCAAAATACCCAAGCCGGAAGAAGTGCGCGCCTCGGGGAAAAAACTTACATTCTGCCCTGCTTTCAATGCCGCACAAATCGCCTGATTAATCGGCTCGACATCACGGCGGGAATTGCGGTTGATAAACACCGTACCAGCATTTTTACCCATTTTCCCCAAAACCGGCCAACCGCTGATTTCCTGTTTAGCAATAAAACTGCTCGGATAAACGGCACTCATGGCAAAAATATCCAACCAAGACACATGGTTGGCCACCACCAAAGTACCGCTCACATTTCCTTGAGGCGGTACGCCGATTTCCAATTCAATATCCAAAGCGTCCAACGCACCTTTTCCCAAAACAACCACAGCGTGATTGCGTTCCTCTGCATTATTGCCATCGATGGCACGCAAATCCCGGCCGGTTCTGAATAACCAAGTTGCCAAACGGCAAAGTCGGCTCAGACGTTTAAAAAAAGGAGCTTTTTGTTTAGACATAAAATTTCTTCTGTATTGTGTTCATTATTTTCAGACGGCCTCTGACATTTAAGGCCGTCTGAAACTATTTCTGGCAATTTGGACAATAAAATGTTCCACGCTGCCCCAAAGTTTCTTTAAAAATCAGCCCGCCACATTGGACACAAGGCTCATTATGGCGGCCATAGACCGTATATTCCTGCTGAAAGTAGCCGCTTTTTCCATCACTATTAACGAAGTCTCGCAGCGTACTGCCGCCGGTTTCAATCGCCCTTTGCAGAACCGCTTTAACGTTTTCCACCAATAATGCGCATTCTTTCTTGGTCAGCTTATTCGCCGGACGTAATGGCGAAATACCTGCCTTAAACAGACTTTCATTCGCATAAATATTGCCAACACCAACCACCACCGCATTATCCATCAGCGCTAATTTGACTGCACGCTTTTGGGTTTTCAATTTCTGATACAGGTAATTTGCATCAAAATCATCCGAGAGTGGCTCCGGTCCCAACTTTTCCAACAAAGGATGATGCTCGGCAATACCCTCATACCACAATACCGCACCAAATTTACGCGGATCGTGATAACGCAATACGGTACCGTCATCAAATGCGAAATCCAAATGATCATGCTTATCCGGCATGGCGATACGCTCATCATCGGCGGTAAAAATCCGCATACTGCCGGACATACCCAAATGAATAAGTAAAATACCCGTTTCAAAAGTAATAATCAAATACTTCGCACGACGGTTGCATGCCAAAACTTTGCGCCCGGCCAAAATTTGCGCCAAGTTCGGATGGATAGGCCATCTCAATTTAAACTGGCGAATAATGACTTTTTCTATCTTTTTGCCATCAATATGCGACGCGATTCCGCGTAAAGTCGTTTCCACCTCAGGTAATTCAGGCATCATTATTCTCCAAATTAATCATTATATATAGGCCGTCTGAAAACTATTCGGCCAAACGTGCCGTACTTAAAGCAACCGTATTGCCATCAAATGCAGATTCCAATTCAGGCAAAGGATGGACACCAATTAAATGTTTCGTTAAAACCACACCATAAACCGCTGCACACTGCGGCCACCACCTATCCCCGGCCTTTTCCATAAACCGCCAAAACTTCAAAGTAGATGGCGAATTCACAGCAGGCAGATAATCCATAAACTGCCCATATTCCATTTCAAAACCAATAGCGGCAATTTTTCGTTTCAACTCAGCCAGTGCCAAGCATTGAGATTTCGTAGGCAGTCTTTTACCATCAAACCACGAGCTCAATCCCCACAAAGATTTAGGGTTAAACCCCGTCAAAATCAACCTGCCCTCGGGTTTTAATATCCTAAATGCCTCTTGCAACACCAAATCGGCAGATGAAATTTCCAAAAGATGGGGCATCAATAATACATCCACAGAATGCGTTTCAAATGCCAACATTTCAGCATCCATCCGCACATCACGCGGCACCACAATCATATTTTCAGACGGCCTCTGCCATATACCGCCTAATTGAACTGCCACTTGGCCATTCAAATATTGCAAATGCCGTCTGAAAAAATCCTCCTCTTTTTGAGCAAGATATTGTCCCATTGGCGTTTGCATAAAAAAAGTTTCCATTAAAGGCTTCCCTATGCATCCCGACTTGTGTGACAGAATTTTAACACCACGGCCACATCACACAAGTAAATTCCCTGCTCGACTTGACGTTTAAATGCTGAAACGATACTATCAAAAAGACGAAATTTTATTATATATTTGATAACTTTATTTACTATGGCAAAACTAAAAACCATCGCTCTGACCGTTTCAAGCCTGTCGGCAGTTTCCGCCACGGCCTACGCGCAAAACGCTACGCCCAACCAAGTCGGCATGGCCATGATGCGCCTCAACTCCTCCCTGCTCGACCAAGCCAAAGCACAAACCTTCGGCTCTGGCAGCTTGTGGGCATCATTGCGTAAAGACTTCCGCATTAACGAAGTCAACACAGAACTGGTTCGCCGCCATGAAAATAAATTTGCTGCAAACAGTGCATATTTCGACCGCACCATCTCCCGCAGCAAACCTTATATGTACCATATTGCCAATGAAGTTAAAAAACGCAATATGCCTGCTGAAATCGCTTTGCTGCCTTTCATTGAAAGCGCATTCGTAACCAAAGCCAAATCACACGTCGGCGCATCCGGCCTGTGGCAATTTATGCCGGCTACCGGCCGCCACTTCGGCTTGGAAAAAACGCCTTTGTATGACGGCCGCCACGACGTTTACGCCGCTACCGATGCCGCATTGAACTACCTGCAATACCTGCACGGTATGTTCGGCGACTGGTCTTTGGCCCTTGCCGCTTACAACTGGGGCGAAGGTAATGTTGGTCGCGCCGTAAACCGCGCCCGTGCGCAAGGTTTGGAGCCAACATACGAAAACCTGCGTATGCCGAACGAAACACGCAACTACGTTCCAAAACTTTTAGCCGTGCGCAATATCGTTGCCAATCCACAAACTTTTGGCATGAATATCAGCGAAATCAGCAATCAGCCGTATTTCAAATCTGTCAGCATCGACAAACCTATTGATAACAGCACAATCGCTCGCTTTGCAAACATCAGCGAAAGCGAACTGTTGGCGCTCAACCCAGGTTTCAATGCCCCGGTATTCATCCCTAAAAACAATCGTCGTCTGTTGTTGCCGGTTTCTGCGGTTTCCGCATTTGAGAAGAACTACCGCAATGCCAATCCAGATACTCTGATGTCTTGGGATATCTATACTTCTTTGGGCAACAAAAAACTTAATGCCATTGCCAACGATACCGGCATGAGCGTAGCCGAACTCAAACGCCTCAATGGCCTGAGCGGTAGCGCCATTTCTGAAGGCCGCAGCATTTTGGTGGCTAAAAACTCAGCTACCCAAAGTCAAGACATTATTAACTTTATCGACAAAGACAATACGCCGGATACTTACCAATCCAATATGCCGGCTATGTCTCCAATTATTGCTTCCAGCGTAGCAGAACCGGTTAAAGTTGCTCAAAATACCGTGACCAATATTGTTGCTCCTGTTGTTCCACAGTCCAGCAAACCGGTTGACTTTATTGCACGCAGCAAAGCTGAAAACGTTACTTCCGTAGCGGTAACAGAAACCAAAGCACAACCTCAAGTTGCAAATGCGGAAGTGCCTGCTCCAGTTGCAGCCATGACCCATGCGATTACCGAGACCATTGCTAAAAATGTTACAGAAGCGCCCAAATCAGCCATCCCTGCAGACTTGACTGCGCCGACTGTTGCCGCAGACAATGTAGCCACTACTCCTGTAGTTGAAACTGTTGCCGCTGCGCCGGCGCAAGAAGAGCATGATGACCTGATGGCTTTGGTACAAAGCCAACCTGCGGAGGAACCTACAGCGACTGTTGCTGAAACGACTCCTGAAAATAAACAAGTTCAAACTGTTGTCACTGCCGAAAGCGCTCGTACAGAACGTATCGCAGCCAATACCATTAAACAACAAAGCCGCATCAATGCACGTCTTGCCCGTGTAAGCGGTCAACAAAACACACAAACTGCAGCACTTGCAGCAGGCACACACCGTGTAGCAGATGGTGATACGTTGTTTAACATCTCCAAACGTTACAACTTGAGCGTAGCCGATTTGATTATTGCCAACAATATCAAAGGCAATAATATCAAAAAAGGCCAAATCCTCCGTGTTACAGCTGCTCCGGCAAAAGTCCGCAGCAACCCTATTCAAAACGTTTCCTACACTGTACGCAAAGGCGATACTTTGAACACCATCGCCAGCCGTTTCAATGTTGATGTTAATGATATCCGCCGTTGGAACCGCAATACCCGTACTGTGACTCCTGGTCAACGTTTGAAACTGATCGGTAGCTAATACTTGCTTCAAAACAAAGGCCGTCTGAAATATTCAGACGACCTTTTTCTTTATGATAAATAATAAATTCAATTTTTAAAAACAAAATAGCTATCTCTTCAAGCTATAAATATCTATACAATAACTACCATATAGAAAAAAGAGTGTGTAAAAACACACTCTTTCTCAAACAAATTGCCATCAAATTTTACTCTTAACAGCTGCATTTAAACATATAAATCCTGTATAAACATCACTATGCCGGTGAAAAAGCATCACAGAAGAAGGCAGGTTCCGGTAAAGCACATTTTTGAGTCAGCAAACTTTGCGCACTCTCCGTCATGGCTGGTGACCCGCAAGCATAAACTTCATATTGGCTCAAATCAGGATAATTTTGTGCTGCAACATTTTGCACGTATCCATTCTCCCCTTTCCAATCGGAATCAGGCTTAGAAAGAACAGGAGAGAATTTCGCATTTTTCAGACGGCCTATTACTACTTCTGCTTCTTCCAGTGCATACAAATCCTCCTGCTGACGTGCTCCCCAGTAAAAATGAACCTGACGTTCGCTATTCTGATGAATCAAATCAAGCAAGATGCTGCGGATAGGGGCATAACCTGTACCCGTTGCCAACAAAACAATCGGTTTATCGCTGTCCTTTTGCAAAGTAAACGTCCCCAATGGGCCTTTAACGCGGACAATGCCTTTCTCTTTGATTTTAGGCTCTGCTCCAAAAATCATTTCTGAGCATACGCCGTTTTCACGTTTGCGGATATGTAGTTCCAAAATGCCTTCTTGATCAGGCGAATTGGCGATTGAATAGCTACGGCTGATATTGCCGGGAAGCAGCAAATCAATATATTGCCCGGCATAAAATGCAAATGGCGGCGCTTTAGGCAAAGCCAGTTTGAGCAAAGCAACATCGTGTTTGATTTCAATGTTTTCAATACGTGCCGGCAATGTGCGTACCGGCAAAGCATTTTGATTAAAACCTGGCACATTTATTTTGAGGTCGCTCTTCGCAGTGGTACAACACAATAACACTTTGCCCTGTGCTTTTTCTTCTTCACTGATGGCTTTATCAATATGCTTGCCCATTTCAAATTCGCCACTAATCAACTCGGCCTTACACTGCCCGCAAGCACCGCTTTTGCAAGAATGAGGCAAATTTAAATTCTGACGGGTTGCGGCAGCAAGAACAGTTTCGTCCTCATTCGCCGTAAATGTAGTTTGATCTGGTAAGGTAATGGTATGTGTCATGGTATTTAGAATAAATTTATTATCAAAAACAAAGGCCGTCTGAAAATAAAACCTGTTTTCAGACGGCCTGTCCTATCTATCAAGCCAATTTGGCTTTAATCAACTCTTGAACCTGAGCCGGATTGGCCTTGCCTTTACTTGCTTTCATCACTTGACCGACAATCGCATTTAAGGCTTTTTCATTACCAGAACGGAATTGCTCAATGGCTTTCGCATTGTTTGCCAACACTTCATCCACCATCGCTTCAATTGCACCAGTGTCAGTAATTTGTTGCAAACCATGTTTCTCGATGATTTCTGCAATACCTGCTTCAGGCTCGGCCCACATTGCTTCAAAAGCTTTTTTCGCCAGTTTGCTGCTTAATGTTCCATCTGCAACTTTAACAACCAACTCGGCAAGGCGTGGAGCTGTAATCGGGCTTTCAGCCAATTCCAAACCTTCTTTGTTCAAGGTGGCGGCAAGCTCGCCGTTCATCCAGTTCGCCGTTAATTTACCTTGGCCGCAGGCTTTGGCTGCTTCTTCAAAGTAGGCAGCTTGAGCGCGGCTGGCAGTCAACAGGCGCGCATCATAGTCAGACACGCCGTAATCGGCAACAAAACGCGCCGCCATTTCATGCGGCAATTCAGGCATTTCATCTTTGGCTTTTTGCAACTGACCGTCTGAAATAATGACCGGCAGCAAATCCGGATCTGGGAAATAGCGGTAATCGTGTGCATCTTCTTTCAAACGCATCACGCGGGTTTCACCTTTTTCAGGGTCAAACAACATAGTTGCCTGCTGTACTTTACCGCCGTCTTCCAAAATTTCGATTTGCGCTTCCACTTCATAATTGATGGCTTGTTCCAAGAAGCGGAAAGAGTTGAGGTTTTTGATTTCACGGCGTGTACCGAACTCAGCCTGACCTTTTGGACGTACAGAAACGTTGGCATCAACGCGGAACGAGCCTTCCGCCATATTACCGTCGCAAATATCCAGCCAAGTCACCAAACCGTGCAACGCTTTAGCGTATGCCACGGCTTCGGCCGCGGAACGCATTTCAGGCTCGGAGACAACTTCCAACAAAGGCGTACCGGCACGGTTCAAGTCGATGCCAGTAGCACCATTTAAACCTTCATGTACGGATTTACCCGCATCTTCTTCCATGTGCGCACGGGTAACATTGATGGTTTTAACCTCATCGCCTACTACAATTTCCAGTTTGCCATGTTCCACAATCGGCAAATCCAACTGGCTGATTTGATAGCCTTTTGGCAAATCAGGATAAAAATAGTTTTTACGGTCGAACACGTTTTTCTGATTGATTTTCGCATCCAAAGCCAAACCGAGTTTGATGGCTTTTTCGACGACTTCGCGGTTCATTACCGGCAATACGCCCGGCAACGCACACTCAACCACGCTGGCGTGGGCATTAGGCTCGGCACCGAATGCAGTGGATGCGCCGCTGAAGATTTTGGATTGGGTGTTGAGTTGGACGTGGATTTCCAGTCCGATTACGGTTTCCCAAGTCATAAGGGTCTTTCTGTCGAAAAAAAGTTAATCGGTTAAATGAGTGATTCGTTTTTCAGACGGCCTGAATAAAACACCATAATAGGCCGTCTGTAAGATAAGTTTATTTCCTGCGGCGTTGGAAACCGGGCAGTTGCCAATGGAAACGGTATGCAGTCAGGCGAAACAACAATCCGCTGGCAAAGAGCAGGTTTAACGTAAAAATATTAATCCAGCCCAAATGCCCGAACAGATAAATCAGTCCGCCAATCAAAATGGCTACGCTGCCGTAAAGGTCGGTGCGCAAAATCATCGGCACATCATTGACCAAAATATCGCGCGCAATACCGCCGCCAACGGCAGTCACAAAAGCCAAAGAAATAACGCCGAACAGATTAAGCTGCAAAGCCATACCGATTTGTGCGCCGGTAATGCTGAAAGCTGCCAAACCGATGGCATCGGCAATAATAAAAGCAGCGGCCAAATAGGTGCTGCGATAACGTTGCACCCTTATCAACCATGCAATGGCAAGCGTGGCAAACACAACAATCAACGCATCGGTTTGCAAAAACACTTGCGGAATCCGGCCGACCAAGCCATCGCGTATCACGCCGCCGCCGACAGCCGTCAATAACGCAGTAATGACGACACCGAGTACATCCAACCGCTTGTTGTAGCCGACCAAATAGCCGGAAATGGCAAACGCGGCTGTCCCAATGATTTGAATGAAATCGGTGGCTGTCATAATTTTTTAAATATCTACAATATGCAGCACCTCAATACATTCAGGCGCTTTTATATGGTTTATTTTCAGACGGCCTTGAATCATCAAGGCCCTAAAACATTATTCCGGCGCTTTAGTGTGCCAATCGCTGTTCAGTTGAACTTGATGTGCGGCACCCAAAATTTTGGCTTCGGAGAAATAGTTGCCGATAAATTGCACACCAATCGGCAGGCCGTTTGCGCTGAAACCGGCAGGCAGAGTCAGTGCAGGCAAACCGGCAAGGTTTACGGCGATGGTGTAAATATCGGACAAGTACATTTGCACAGGATCGTGGATGTCGCTGCCAAGTTTTGGCGCGGCAGTCGGCGCCGTCGGCGCCAAAATGAAATCACATTGACCAAAGGCCGTCTGAAAATCATTGGCAACCAGACGACGCAGTTTTTGCGCTTTCAGATAATAAGCATCGTAGTAACCATGACTCAATACATAAGTACCGATCATGATACGGCGTTTGACCTCGCTACCGAAACCTTCGGCACGGGTGTTGCTGTACATTTCTTCCAAATCGCCGAATTGTGCCGCACGATGGCCATAACGTACGCCGTCGAAACGGGATAAGTTGGTACTTGCTTCCGCAGAGGCAAGAACGTAATAAGCAGGAATCGACAATGATGTTTGCGGCAGGGAAACTTCAACAGTCTCCGCACCTTGTGCTTTGAGCAAATCGATAACGCTTTGCAAGGCCGTCTGAACATCGGCATCAGCGCCTTCGCCGAAATATTCTTTAGGCAAACCGATTTTCAAACCTTTGAGCGGCTTGTCCAAATCACGTGTGTAGTCTTCTTGGTCGCGTTCCAAGCTGGTGGAATCACGCTCGTCAAAGCTGGCCATGGTGTTCAACAAAATCGCGCAGTCTTCGGCCGTTTGCGCCATAGGGCCGGCTTGGTCAAAGCTGGAAGCATAAGCAACCATACCGAAACGTGAAACCGTACCGTAAGTCGGCTTGATGCCGGTAATACCGCAATGCGACGCAGGCTGACGGATAGAACCGCCGGTATCCGAACCCAACGCAGCAGGTGCCAAACGCGCTGCAATTACAGCAGCCGAACCGCCTGACGAACCGCCGGGAACATGTTCAAGATTCCATGGGTTTTTGGTTGCGCCGTAGAACGAAGTCTCATTGGTCGAACCCATAGCAAATTCGTCCATATTGGTACGGCCAAGAGTGACCATGCCGGCATCCAACAGGTTTTGCACCACAGTGGCAGTATAAGGAGAAACAAAGTTATCCAACATTTTGGAGCTGCATGCACTGCGCCAACCTGTTTGGCAGAAAATATCTTTGTAAGCAACTGGCACACCGGTCAAAGCCGTTGCATTACCGGCCGCGATACGCGCATCGGCTGCTTTGGCTTCTGCAAGGGTCTTATCTTGATCGATGGTCACATAGCCATTGATGGCAGGGTTTTTCGCAGCAATAGCTGCCAAATATTCGGTCGCCAATTCGACTGCGGAAATTTGTTTGGATTGCAGCAGGCTGCTGGCTTGTTTGAGCGTGTAAGCGGTCATTGTGCCGTACTTTCTATAAAACAGTTTTTGCTTTCAAAACAGATATTGAAAACATCCGTTTAGATCAATAAATCGGGCCGTCTGAAACCTTATTCTTCAATTACTTGAGGAACGATATACAGGCGGTTGCGCACTTCGGGGGCAACAGCCTGATATTCTGCAGCGTGATCGGTTTCAGTCACTTTATCTTCGCGTAGGCGCAAAGCGGCTTCGTGCGGATGCGCCATGGGTTCGATGCCGTCGGTATTGACGCTTTGCATGTTTTCAACCATGGCGAAAATGTCGTTCAACTCGGCAAGCGTTTTGTTTTTTTCTTCGTCCGTTAAAGTGAGGCGCGAGAGTTTTGCGATTTTTTCCACATCATTTAAGCTTAAAGCCATAAAAAATCCTTGTCTGATAGCAATGCCTCTTGGGTTTGGGGTATCATTGCATTTCGTCTTCTATGAAGCGAAGAATTATAACCGAAAACCAAACAGGTTGGCATGGTGTTTTATTTCAGACGGCCTTTTAAGGGGGCATTTATCCGTCTAAAACCGTGTACCTGTTTTTCTTATTTTAAATAATGCTAAACACATCCGGGCTGGGCCGGAATTTCAGGAATCCTATGTTTCGTCTTTTATCTCGTTTCCTCTCTAATGACATTGCCATCGACTTGGGCACGGCCAACACGCTGATTTTTGTACGCGGCAAAGGGATTGTTTTGGATGAGCCGTCCATGGTTGCGATTCAATCCGGCGCAGGCAATAAAAGTAAAATTATGGCAGTGGGCACGGAAGCCAAAAAAATGCAGGGCCGTGCGCCGCGCAATATTGAAATCGTCCGCCCGATGAGGGACGGCGTGATTGCTGATTTTGTGATTACCGAGCGTATGCTGGGTATGTTGATTAAAAAGCCACCGAAGGACGGTCTTTGGTTCCGCCTCGTGTGGTTATCTGTGTTCCGGGTGGCTCTACCCAAGTGGAACGTAAAGCAATTTTGGATTCAGCGTTTGCTGCCGGCGCGGCAAGCGTGCATTTGATTGAAGAACCGATGGCCGCCGCTTTGGGAGCGGGCTTGCCGATTGAAGATGCGGCAGGTTCGATGATTGTCGATATTGGCGGCGGTACGACCGAAATCGGCATTCTTTCACTGGGCGGCATGGCCTATTCTGCTTCCGTCCGCGCAGCCGGCGATGAATTCGATAAAAGTATCATCCATTACCTGCGCCGTCATCGCGGTGTCTTGATTGGTGAAGCTACGGCAGAAGAATTGAAGAAACAAATCGGCTCTGCCTCGGGCTTTGAAACCGAAACAGCCATGCGCATTAAAGGCCGCGATCTGGCCGAAGGTACGCCTAAATCATTGGCGGTTACTTCAAATGAAATTCGTGAAGCATTGAGTGAAACGGTGAATCAAATCATACGTGCCGTCCGTCTGACTTTGGAACAGGCTCCGCCAGAACTGGCCGGCGACATTGCCGACCGCGGTATTATGCTGACCGGCGGCGGCGCACTTCTGCACGGTATCGATACCGTCTTGGCCGATGCAACCGGCCTGCCCGTCGGTATTGCCGATCAGCCTCTGAACTGCGTCGCCTATGGTGCCGGTAAAGCTTTGGACTATATCGGCAAATGGGATACCGTGTTTACGGAAAACCCATAAGGTAGATGGTTATGGAACGCTCTTCTTTGCGCTTTGACGAGGCAAAAGGCCCTAAGCTGTTGCCTCGTTTTGTCGTTTATGTCGTCCTGGCGGCCGGCCTGATGGTGGCCGATTACCGCTTTTCATTGATGCAGCCGGTGCGTGCGGCAGTAATGCCCATGCTCTACCCTGTTCAATGGCTGGCGAATCAACCTGTTCAACTTTATCAATATTTTGCCGACCTCTCCCAGTCCAAATCCGAGCTCTTGGAACAGAACCGCCAGCTTTTAGATGAAAATGGCCGTCTGAAAATCGATTTGCAGCGGGATAAAGTCAATACCGATGAATTGCGCGAATTGAAAAAACTGTATGGTTTGCAACAAAAAGGCATTCACAACGTTATCGGTGCGGAAGTCATTTCCAATGGCAAAGATCCGCTTTCCGAAAGACTGATTATCGGCAAGGGCAGCCAAGACGGTTTGAAAGTTGGCGATGCAGTCATCGATCAAAGCGGTTTGATTGGCCTGTTGACACAAGTTCACACACAAAGCGCGGAAATTGAACTGATCTCAAGTGGACAAAGCATTGTCCCCGTAGCCGTCAGCCGCACCGGTGAAAGCAATTTGGCATACGGCAATGGCAACGGTTTGGATTTGCGCTATTTTCCAACCGGCTCAGACTTGAAACCCGGCGATATTCTGCTGACTTCCGGCCTGGATGGTACTTATCCGGCGGGGATTCCCGTTGCAACCGTCAGCAAGGTTGTCCGCGCATCGGGAACACCTTATTACGATACGCAACTGACGCCTTTGGCCGCTTTACGCAGCAGCCGTTTTGTCTTGGTACTTTCTTCCGGCCCTTCTTCCCCACGCTGATTTCATGAACGATTTTGACGATTCTTACCGTGCAGTACCGCTGCACATCATGGCGGCCAGTCTCATTGTGATGATGATACTGGACTTTATGCCGTTTTCCTTTGACGGATTCTTCTGGCTGCCTGAAATGACGGCACTGATGTTGCTGTATTGGACATTGCACCAACCGCAACGCGCAGGCATGGGACTGGCTTTTGCCATCGGCCTGATTGTCGATGCCGCAACCGCCGCAACTTTAGGATTGCACGCCCTGTCTTACGTCGTGATGACTTATTTCATCTTAAACCGCCGCCGCCAAATCATGCTTTACGGCCACATTATGCAATTGGCCGCTGTCTTGGCTGCCCTGCTTCTCAATCAGGCCGTCTTAACTGTTGCACGTCTGTTCCTCAATCATCAGGTCATCACTTTGCAAGGCTTTGCTGCCCCATTTGTCGGCGCACTGCTTTGGCCGATACTCAGCCAGTTGATGCTGATTGTGACCCGTATTTACCGCTCCCACTGAAAAGATGAAACCGATTCTTCCACGCCGTCTTTCCGGTGGTCAACATACCAAAAAACCTTCCGCTCAGGCAGCACAAGCCGATGCTTTGTTGCGCCTGCTCGTTGCCTTTATCCTGATTGTCATCTTCTTTTCCATCTTACTGGCGCGGTTCTTCTACCTGCAAGTAACTCAACACAATGAGTTTTCCGGCCAGGCATCGAGCAACCGCATCACCCTGATTCCAACGCCGCCCGTACGTGGCGAAATCGTCGATATCAACGGCGTTTCCTTGGCCAAAAACTATCCTGTCTTTTCGCTCGAAGTTATTCCCAGCCGTATCGAAGGCAAGATGGAAGATGTCATTGAAGCATTGAAAAAATATGTCGATATCACGCCGACAGATTTGAAACGCTTCAGAAAATACCGCGAAAGCTATCGAAAATTTGAAAATATCCCGCTCAAGCTCAGGCTGACCGATGAAGAGGCCGCCCGTTTGTCCGTACATCTGCGCGAATTCAAAGGCGTAGAGGTCAATTCACGCACATTCCGCGAATATCCTTACGGCAAGCTGACTTCCCATTTTTTTAGGCTACATCGGCCGTATTAGCGATAAAGACAAAGAAATGCTGGAAGAAGAAGGCCTGACCGCTCTCTACCGCGGCAGTACGCATATCGGCAAATCCGGCTTGGAAAAATATTACGAACACCAGCTTCATGGCGTTCCAGGCTATCAGGAAGTCGAAAAAGATGCTTACGGCAATATCGTCCGCGTATTGAAAAATGTCCCGTCCAAGATGGGGCAAACCTTGCGCCTAGGCATGGATATCCGCATGCAGCAGGAAGCCGACCGAATTTTGGGCGACCGCCGTGGCGCATTGGTGGCTATCAATCCGCAAGATGGTACTGTCTTGGCTTTTGTTTCCAAGCCTTCCTTCGATCCCAATCTCTTTATTGACGGCATCGACAGCGACACTTGGAAAATGCTGAATGACGATTGGAAAAAGCCTTTGATCAACCGCGTTACCCAAGGCCTTTATCCGCCAGGTTCTACATTCAAACCCTTTATGGGCATGGCCTTGTTGGAAAGCGGCAAAATCACTCAGAACACCATCGTCCCCGCCCCCGGCGCATGGAGCATACCCGGCAGCCGCCATATTTTCCGCGACTCCGTCCGCAGCGGTCACGGCTCGGCCAACTTGAGCAAAGCCATTCAAGTATCCTCAGATACTTTCTTCTACCGTTTGGGTTACGAAATGGGTATCGATAAAGCCGCTCCGTATCTGGCGCAATTCGGTTTCGGCCAAAAAACCGGCATTGACCTGCCCAGCGAATACGCAGGCGTTTTGCCCAGCCGTGAATGGAAAGCCAAACGCTTTGCCAAGTCTTCCGACCCGACCGCGAAAGAATGGCGCGCCGGCGAAATGGTTTCCGTCAGTATCGGCCAAGGCTACAACGCCTACACGCCTTTGCAAATGGCACATGCGACAGCTTCTCTTGCCAATGACGGTGTCGTTCATCAGCCGCATTTAGTCAAAGAAGTATTGGACTTCGGCGCACGCAAAATTACCCGTATCAACCCCAATCCCGAGCGTCAAATTCCATTCAAAGCCGATAACTTCGAATACGTCAAACGCGCAATGGAAAAGGTATTGAAACCGGGCGGCACGGCACACCGTATCGGTGGCGGACTCGCTTATACGATGGGTGGTAAAACCGGTACGGCCCAGGTCGTACAAATCAAACAAGGCGGCCGCTACAATGCCGCAGCCCTGCGCGAACAACACCGCGACCACGCATGGTTTATCTCGTTTGCGCCATTGGAAAAACCTGAAATCGCCATTGCCGTTATTTTGGAAAACGGCGGCTGGGGTGCGTATGCCGCGCCATTGGCCCGTGAAATGACTGATTTTTATATGCTTCACGTCAAGCCGCAACAGTTTTCAGACGGCCTTGAATCAGATTCGGCTAAAACCGAAACAACGGACAAACATCAGCCTATTACCAGCATTTTCCAATCTGCCTACGGACTGACCCCGACAAGCCCTGCCTCACAGCCGGAGGCTCATCATGAATAACACATCAGCGTGGAAAAATTTCAAATCCACCATTGCAGCCCCGATTGATCCTTGGCTGTTTTTTGCCATGCTCGCCATCTACATCATGAGCCTGTTCCTGCTCTATTCTGCAGACGGGCAAGAGTTCGGTCAATTGGAAAACAAAACTATCCATACCGTTTTGGGCTTTACTCTTTTATGGATTATCGCCGTATTCAAGCCGCAAACGGCTGCCAAAATTGCCCTGCCTGTTTACATTGTCGGCGTATTACTGCTGATTGGCGTCGAAGTTGCCGGCGTTACCGTCAACGGCTCGACCCGTTGGCTGAGTCTCGGCTTTACCCGTATCCAACCTTCCGAAATCATGAAAATCGGTATTCCCATGACTGTCGCGTGGTATTTCCAACGCTATGAAGGCCGTCTGAAATGGATACATTATATTGTCGCCCTCGTTCTGATTCTTGTTCCTGTCACCCTGATTTTGAAACAGCCAGATCTGGGGACGGCAGCACTGATTATGGCTTCGGGCATTTTTGTCATCTTTTTTGCCGGATTGCCCTGGAAAGCCATTTTTGCCGCTATTATTGCCTTTGTGGCCACCCTGCCGCTCTTGTGGAACTACGGCATGCACGACTACCAGAAAACCCGCGTCCTTACCCTGCTCGACCCAACCAAAGACCCGTTGGGCGCAGGCTACCACATCATCCAATCCATGATTGCCATCGGCTCGGGTGGTGTATGGGGTAAAGGCTGGCTCAACGGTACACAAACCCATTTGGACTATATTCCCGAATCAACGACTGACTTTATTTTCGCGGTATTCGGCGAAGAGTTCGGCTTGATTGGCAATATCCTGTTGCTGCTGGTTTACCTTATCATTCTGGCACGCGGATTGTGGATTGCCGCGCAAGCGCAATCCCTTTACAGCCGCACTCTGGCAGGCGCGTTGACCATGACCTTTTTCTGCTATGCCTTTGTAAACATGGGCATGGTCAGCGGTATTTTGCCCGTTGTCGGCGTCCCCCTCCCCTTGGTCAGCTATGGCGGTACGGCTACGCTTTCCATCATGGTGGTGCTCGCCCTGTTGATGGGTATTGCCAATGAACACAAAAACCGCCGCCGTAATGCGGATAACGATGACCTAACTGAAAGCGAGGAATAATATGGAACTGGGTGTAGAAATCGGCAAGCTGCTCGTGGCATTTCTCGTGCTGATCAACCCCTTCAGCGCGCTCTCGATTTATCTTGACCTGACACAAAACCACAGCACCAAAGAAAAGCGCAGAATCGCGCGTACTGCCGCATTGGCTGTTTTCATCGTGATTGTCGTCTTTGCACTGGGCGGCGGTATCTTGTTGAAAGTACTCGGCATCAGCGTCGGCTCCTTCCAAGTCGGCGGCGGTATTCTGGTTTTGCTGATTGCCATCTCCTTAATGAACGGCAACGATAATCCTGCCAAGCCCAAAATCGACCCCAATTCAGAAGAGCATCACCATGAGCAACAAGTCCGCCGCAATGAAAAAGCCATTGCCGTCGTCCCCATTGCCATTCCGATTACCATCGGTCCCGGCGGTATTTCTACCGTCATCATTTACTCCTCTGCCGCCAAAAATTACAGCGATATTGCCCTAATTATCATCTCCGGCTTTCTGGTCAGCCTGATTTGCTATCTCATCCTGATCGTTGCCGGACGCATCAGTAAACGCTTGGGCACGACCGGCCTGACCATCCTCAACCGTATCATGGGCATGATGCTTGCCGCCATTTCCGTAGAGATTATTGTTGCCGGCCTAAAATCTATTTTCCCCCAACTGGTCGCTTGAAGTACAATCATCACAATAAAAGGCCGTCTGAAACATTTTCAGACGGCCTCATAAAAACATAAAAACAAAGGAGCCAACCATGTTTCACAGCACCCACGTTTTCACCGGAGAAACCATTTACCACCGACCGGCGCAAAGCTATACCGAGTTCACCGACGAATTAAACCGCCTCCAAGCCATTCAGCAAACCTTCGCCCAATCAAGCATTACTGAGCGCACTACCCTCTTACAGCAATTTGCCGACAGCCTCACCCAAAACCAGGAACGCCTCGCTGAAATGGTTTGCGAAGAAGTCGGACGCTGCCTGCACGAATGCCGTGCCGAAATCAGTAAATCCATCGAGCTTATCCGCTACTACGTCCGCCTTGCCCCCGAACTGCTTGCCCATAAAACCATCGCCACCCAAGCCAGCCTCAGCCAAGTCCGCTTCGAGCCTTTGGGTGTTGTTTTGGCGGTCATGCCGTGGAACTACCCTGTTTGGCAAATTTTACGATTTGCCATCCCTGCCCTGTGCGCCGGCAATGCCTGCGCGGTCAAACCTGCGCCCAGTGTTGCCCGCGTCAGCGAAACCCTATTCAGCCTTGTCCCAGAAGGTTTGCCGCTTATCGGCGCATGGTTGAGCCATGAAGACACGCTTCAAGCCATTGAAGATACCGATGCCATGGCGTTTACCGGTTCGACCCATACCGGCCGCCTGCTGGCCGCCCATGCAGGTAAACATCTGAAAAAAACCGTCCTTGAACTGGGTGGCAGCAATCCGTTTATCATCCTGCCCGATGCCGATCTGCAACGCGCAGCCATCGATGCCTGCTATTCGCGCTTTCGCGATGCCGGACAATCCTGCAATGCTGCCAAACGCATCGTTGTTACCCAAGATATTGCCGAACAATTTATCCCACTCTTCCTTGCCGAGTGCGCCAAACTGCAAACAGGCAATCCCAAAGATCCGAACACCACCCTTGCCCCGCTTCACCGTGAAGACTTGCGCCAAAACGTGCACGAGCAGGTTCAAGATGCAGTTGCACACGGTGCGCAATGCTTGAGCGGCGGCTATATTCCTGATGGACAAAGCTGGTTTTACCCGGCTACTGTCTTGGATCGAGTCAATCCAAACTGCCGCGTTTGGCATGAAGAAGTTTTCGGCCCGGTTGCCATGATCTTACGCGCCGACAATCCAGATCACGCCGTTGCGCTTGCCAATGACACACCTTTCGGCCTCGGCGCCTGTATCTACACAGCCGACACGGCAAACGCATGGCAATACGCCGAAAAAATCCAAGCAGGCTCTGTCTTTATCAACCGCCACACCAGCAGCGACCTGCGCCTTCCCTTTGGCGGAGTCAAAGCTTCAGGTTATGGACGTGAGCTATCAGAATTCGGGCTATACGAGTTCGTCAACATCAAAACCTATTGGCAAAAATAAACCGTTTCATTAACTCAGGCCGTCTGAAAACCCAATTTCAGACGGCCTGATGTTTTTTAAAGACTGGCAAAAATGTTATATTTAAAACCCATACCAATTCTGCAAAATCAAAGCAGCTACAAAAATAAGAAACCTATTTTAAGAAAGACAATTACTATATTTCCACGCCTTATTTTCGAATACGACAGTCTTGAGACCTTTGACTAAAACCC
>NZ_LAEI01000064.1:0-90599 GCF_001618065.1 Neisseria flavescens | reverse complement strand
TAATGCCGGGTGAGAACGTAACCATTACTGTAGAACTGATTGCGCCTATCGCTATGGAAGAAGGCCTGCGCTTTGCGATTCGCGAAGGTGGTCGTACCGTAGGTGCGGGTGTGGTTTCTTCTGTAATTGCTTAATTGAGGGATATTGATAAATGGCAAACCAAAAAATCCGTATCCGCCTGAAAGCTTATGATTACAGTCTGATTGACCGTTCTGCACAAGAAATCGTTGAAACTGCCAAACGTACTGGCGCTGTTGTTAAAGGTCCGATTCCTTTGCCAACTAAAATCGAACGTTTCAACATCTTGCGTTCTCCTCACGTGAACAAAACTTCTCGTGAACAATTGGAAATCCGTACCCACTTGCGTCTGATGGACATCGTGGACTGGACTGACAAAACTACTGATGCACTGATGAAACTGGATCTTCCAGCAGGTGTAGATGTAGAAATTAAAGTTCAATAAGAACTGAAAAACCGAACAGCTTGGCTGTTCGGTTTTTTATAGAATTCTTAGGCCGTCTGAAAATTTTCAGATATTTGGCAACACTTCATCCGAAAAAATGATGGGTTTAAGAAGTTAAATTGAAATTTTTGTTGATATTTCTTTGATTTGTCAATTATAATGGCGGACTTGGTACATCCGTATCAAGTTTAACTTTGTCTGAAAGGCAGGCCAATCGTAGCCCGCCCCTTTACTTAAAAGGAAAATAATCATGACTTTAGGTCTGGTTGGACGCAAAGTTGGTATGACTCGCGTGTTCGACGAACAGGGTATTTCTGTTCCGGTAACTGTTTTGGATATGTCTGCTAACCGCGTTACACAAGTGAAATCCAAAGATACTGACGGCTACACTGCTGTACAAGTTACCTTTGGTCAGAAAAAAGCTAATCGTGTCAACAAAACTGAAGCTGGTCACTTTGCTAAAGCAGGTGTTGAAGCTGGCCGCGGTTTGGTTGAATTTGCTTTGACTGAAGAAAAACTGGCTGAATTGAAAGCCGGTGATGAAATTACCGTTTCTATGTTTGAAGTTGGTCAACTGGTAGATGTAACTGGCACCTCTAAAGGTAAAGGTTTCTCTGGTACGATCAAACGTCATAACTTCGGTGCTCAACGTACTTCCCACGGTAACTCCCGTTCTCACCGTGTTCCTGGTTCTATCGGTATGGCACAAGACCCTGGTCGCGTGTTCCCTGGTAAACGTATGGCAGGTCAATACGGTAACACTAAAGCAACTGTTCAAAAATTGGAAGTTGTACGTGTTGATGCTGAACGCCAACTCTTGTTGGTTAAAGGTGCTGTTCCGGGTTCGGTTAACAGCGACGTCGTGGTTCGTCCTAGCGTGAAAGTAGGTGCGTAATGGAATTGAAAGTAATTGACGCTAAAGGACAAGTATCTGGCAGCTTGGCTGTTTCTGATGCTTTGTTTGCTCGCGAATACAATGAAGCTCTAGTTCACCAACTGGTTACTGCTTACTTGGCAAATGCCCGTTCTGGTAACCGTGCTCAAAAAACTCGTGCCGAAGTAAACCACTCTACTAAAAAACCATGGCGCCAAAAAGGTACCGCTCGTGCTCGTTCCGGTATGACTTCTTCTCCGTTGTGGCGTAAAGGTGGTCGTGCATTCCCAAACAAACCTGACGAAAACTTTACTCAAAAAGTGAACCGTAAAATGTACCGTGCCGGTATGGCGACTATTTTGTCCCAATTGGCTCGTGACGAACGTTTGTTTGCAATTGAAGCATTGACTGCTGAAACTCCTAAAACCAAAGTTTTTGCCGAACAAGTGAAAAATTTGGGTTTGGAGCAAGTTCTGTTTGTAACTAAACAGCTCGACGAGAATGTTTACTTGGCTTCACGCAACTTGCCTAACGTATTGGTTTTGGAAGCCCAACAAGTTGATCCTTACAGCTTGCTGCGTTACAAAAAAGTCGTTATCACTAAAGATGCAGTTGCACAATTAGAGGAGCAATGGGTATGAATCAACAACGTTTGACTCAAGTAATCTTGGCACCTATCGTTTCTGAAAAAAGCAACGTATTGGCTGAAAAACGTAACCAAATGACGTTTAAAGTTTTGGCAAATGCAACAAAACCTGAGATTAAAGCGGCTGTTGAGCTGCTGTTCGGCGTTCAAGTTGCAGACGTCACTACTGTTACCATTAAAGGTAAAGTTAAACGTTTTGGTCGCACTTTAGGTCGTCGCAGCGATGTTAAAAAGGCTTATGTAAGCTTGGCTGCCGGTCAAGAGTTTGATTTGGAAGCCGCTGCTGCAGCTGCAGATAAGGAATAAACAAAATGGCAATCGTTAAAATGAAGCCGACCTCTGCAGGCCGTCGCGGCATGGTTCGCGTGGTAACAGAAGGTTTGCACAAAGGTGCACCTTATGCACCTCTGCTAGAAAAGAAAAATTCTACTGCCGGTCGTAACAACAATGGTCATATCACTACCCGTCATAAAGGTGGTGGCCATAAACATCATTACCGCGTAGTAGATTTTAAACGTAACAAAGACGGTATCCCTGCAAAAGTAGAGCGTATCGAATATGACCCTAACCGTACTGCATTTATCGCACTGTTGTGCTATGCAGATGGTGAGCGTCGCTACATCATTGCTCCTCGAGGCATTCAAGCCGGTGCAGTATTGGTTTCCGGTGCTGAAGCTGCTATCAAAGTAGGTAACACTCTGCCGATCCGCAATATTCCTGTTGGTACAACTATTCACTGTATCGAAATGAAACCAGGTAAAGGTGCGCAAATTGCACGTTCTGCTGGTGCTTCTGCGGTATTGCTTGCAAAAGAAGGTGCTTACGCACAAGTTCGTTTGCGTTCTGGTGAAGTGCGCAAAATTAGCGTAAATTGCCGTGCAACTATCGGTGAAGTTGGTAACGAAGAACAAAGCCTGAAAAAAATCGGTAAAGCTGGTGCTAACCGCTGGCGTGGTATTCGTCCGACCGTTCGTGGTGTTGTAATGAACCCTGTTGATCACCCACATGGTGGTGGTGAAGGCCGTACTGGTGAGGCTCGCGAACCGGTTAGTCCATGGGGTACTCCTGCTAAGGGCTACCGCACTCGTAATAACAAACGCACGGATAACATGATTGTTCGTCGTCGTTACTCAAATAAAGGTTAATTAGTATGGCTCGTTCATTAAAAAAAGGCCCATATGTAGACCTGCATTTGCTGAAAAAAGTAGATGCTGCTCGTGCAAGCAACGACAAACGCCCAATTAAAACTTGGTCACGTCGTTCTACCATTTTACCTGATTTCATCGGTCTGACTATCGCTGTTCACAACGGTCGCACTCACGTGCCAGTGTTCATCAGCGACAATATGGTTGGTCATAAATTAGGTGAGTTCTCATTGACCCGTACCTTTAAAGGCCACTTGGCTGATAAAAAGGCTAAAAAGAAATAAGGTGAATCATGAGAGTAAGTGCACAACATAAAAACGCCCGTATTTCAGCTCAAAAAGCTCGTTTGGTAGCTGATTTGATTCGTGGTAAAGACGTTGCCCAAGCTTTGAATATCTTGGCATTCAGCCCTAAAAAAGGTGCTGAGCTGATTAAAAAAGTATTGGAATCAGCAATCGCCAATGCCGAGCACAACAATGGTGCTGACGTTGACGAACTGAAAGTGGTAACTATCTTTGTTGACAAAGGCCCAAGCTTGAAACGTTTCCAAGCTCGTGCCAAAGGTCGCGGTAACCGCATCGAGAAACAAACTTGTCATATTAACGTGACAGTGGGCAACTAAGGAAAAGCTATGGGACAAAAGATTAACCCTACAGGCTTTCGCCTGGCGGTAACTAAAGACTGGGCTTCAAAATGGTTTGCTAAAAGCACCGACTTTTCTACCGTTTTGAAACAAGATATTGATGTTCGTAATTACTTGCGTAAAAAACTGGCTAATGCTTCAGTTGGTCGCGTAGTGATCGAGCGTCCTGCTAAATCTGCACGTATTACCATTCACTCTGCTCGTCCAGGTGTGGTTATTGGTAAAAAAGGCGAGGATATTGAAATCTTGAAACGTGACTTGCAAGCTCTGATGGGTGTGCCTGTTCATGTAAATATTGAAGAGATTCGTCGTCCTGAATTGGATGCGCAAATCATTGCTGATGGTATTGCCCAGCAGCTTGAAAAACGTGTTCAATTCCGTCGCGCTATGAAACGTGCAATGCAAAATGCAATGCGTTCTGGTGCTAAAGGCATCAAGATCATGACTTCAGGCCGTCTGAATGGTGCTGATATCGCTCGTAGCGAATGGTACCGTGAAGGTCGTGTACCTTTGCATACTTTGCGTGCGAATGTGGATTATGCAACTAGCGAAGCACATACTACTTATGGTGTACTGGGTCTGAAAGTTTGGGTTTATACAGAAGGTAATATTAAATCTTCTAAACCTGAGCATGAGAAGAAACAAAGAAAGGCAGGTGGACGTAATGCTGCAGCCAACTAGACTGAAATATCGCAAGCAACAAAAAGGTCGTAATACCGGTATTGCTACTCGCGGTAACAAAGTAAGTTTCGGTGAGTTCGGTTTGAAAGCCGTAGGCCGTGGTCGTTTGACTGCCCGCCAAATCGAAGCTGCTCGTCGTACTATGACTCGTCATATTAAACGTGGCGGTCGTATTTGGATCCGTGTATTCCCTGATAAACCAATTACTGAGAAACCTATCCAAGTTCGTATGGGTGGCGGTAAAGGTAATGTGGAATATTACATTGCTGAAGTTAAACCAGGCAAAGTATTGTACGAAATGGACGGTGTTCCTGAGTCTTTGGCTCGTGAAGCATTTGAATTGGCCGCTGCCAAATTGCCTATTCCTACAACCTTTGTAGTAAGACAGGTGGGTCAATAATGAAAGCAAATGAATTGAAAGACAAATCTATTGAGCAATTAAACTCTGATTTGTTGGACTTGTTGAAAGCTCAGTTTGGCTTACGCATGCAAAATGCAACCGGTCAGTTGGGTAGATCTAGCGAGTTGAAACGTGTACGTCGCGATATTGCTCGTATTAAAACCATTTTAACTGAAAAAGGTGCTAAGTAATGAGCGAAGCTAAAAATGTTCGTACTTTGCAAGGCAAAGTGGTAAGCGACAAAATGGACAAAACTGTTACAGTATTGGTTGAGCGTAAAGTTAAACATCCTCTGTACGGTAAAATTATTCGTTTATCAACTAAAATCCATGCTCATGATGAAAACAATCAATATGGCATTGGTGATGTAGTGGTAATCGAGGAATCTCGTCCTTTGTCAAAAACCAAGTCTTGGGTTGTGAAAGAATTGGTTGAGAAAGCGCGTACTGTTTGATTTAAAACACAGTAATGTAGCTTAATAAGAAACGAAGTCTTGCAGCAAAGTTAATTTGCGTGTAAACTTCGTTTCTTATCTTCCAGCTTCTTATGGAAGTTTCTCTCCCTTCGGGATCCAAGACTGGTTTACTAGAACCGTGATGGTTTCATTTAATAAGCAGCTTAAAGTAAGGTGCGAGTTATATGAAAGTGGTAAATTAAGTTGGTTAATTTAAAGGTACTAATATGATTCAAATGCAGACCATCTTAGATGTGGCTGATAACTCTGGTGCGCGTCGCGTAATGTGCATCAAAGTATTGGGCGGATCTAAGCGTCGCTACGCTTCTGTTGGCGACATTATTAAAGTTGCAGTTAAAGATGCAGCCCCACGTGGTCGTGTCAAAAAAGGTGACGTATACAATGCGGTAGTTGTTCGTACTGCTAAGGGTGTACGTCGTCCTGATGGTGCGTTAATTAAATTCGATAACAATGCTGCTGTGTTGTTGAATAATAAACTTGAACCTCTGGGTACCCGTATTTTTGGTCCGGTAACCCGTGAATTGCGTACTGAGCGATTTATGAAAATCGTTTCATTGGCGCCTGAAGTATTATAAGGAATAGCGCGATGAATAAAATCATTAAAGGCGATCAGGTTGTAGTGATTACCGGTAAAGATAAAGGTAAGCAAGGTCAAGTAGTTCGAGTGTTGGGTGATAAAGTTGTTGTTGAGGGTGTTAATGTTGTGAAACGCCATCAAAAACCTAATCCAATGCGTGGTATTGAGGGTGGCATTATTACTAAAGAAATGCCTTTAGATATTTCTAATATTGCAATCCTGAATCCGGAAACTAATAAAGCAGACCGTGTTGGTATTAAGCTGATTGAAAATGAAGGCAAAGTTAAACGCGTTCGTTTCTTCAAATCAAATGGCTCTATCATTGGAGCATAAGGAGATAACATGGCTCGTTTGAGAGAGTTTTATAAAGATACAGTTGTTCCTGAATTGGTTAAACAATTTGGTTACAAATCAGTAATGGAAGTTCCACGTATTGAAAAAATCACCTTGAATATGGGTGTGGGTGAAGCTGTTGCTGATAAAAAAGTTATGGAACACGCTGTTTCTGATTTAGAGAAAATTGCTGGTCAAAAGCCAGTTGTTACTGTTGCTCGTAAATCTATCGCGGGTTTTAAAATCCGTGATAACTATCCAGTTGGTTGCAAAGTAACATTGCGTCGTGATCAAATGTTTGAATTCTTGGATCGTTTGATTACTATTGCGTTGCCTCGCGTACGTGACTTCCGTGGTGTAAGCGGTAAATCATTTGATGGTCGTGGCAATTACAATATGGGCGTTCGTGAGCAAATTATTTTCCCGGAAATTGAATACGATAAAATCGATGCTTTGCGTGGTTTGAATATTACTATTACAACTACTGCAAAAACTGATGAAGAAGCGAAAGCTTTGTTGTCACTGTTCAAGTTTCCGTTTAAAGGATAATCATGGCTAAGAAAGCACTTATTAATCGTGAGCTGAAACGTCAAGCATTGGCGAAAAAGTTTGCAGCTAAACGTGAGGCAATTTTCGCTGTTATTAATGATGCTAATGCGACTGAAGAAGAACGTTTTGAAGCACGTTTGAAATTTCAATCCATTCCTCGTAATGCAGCACCTGTACGTCAACGTCGTCGTTGTGCTTTAACAGGTCGTCCTCGTGGCACTTTCCGTAAATTTGGTTTGGGCCGTATTAAAATCCGTGAAATCGCTATGCGTGGCGAGATCCCTGGTGTTGTTAAAGCTAGCTGGTAATAGGAGTATAAATAATGAGTATGCATGATCCTATTTCCGATATGTTGACTCGTATTCGCAATGCGCAACGTGCTAATAAAGCAGCAGTTGCCATGCCTTCTTCTAAACTAAAATGTGCAATTGCAAAAGTTCTGAAAGAAGAAGGTTATATCGAGGATTTTGCGGTTTCTGCTGATGCAAAACCGGTATTGGAAATTCAATTGAAATACTATGCAGGTCGTCCTGTGATTGAGCAAATTAAACGTGTTTCACGTCCTGGTTTGCGTATTTACAAAGCATCAAGTGAGATCCCTAGCGTAATGAATGGCTTAGGTGTCGCTATTGTTAGTACTTCTAAAGGTGTAATGACTGATCGCAAAGCCCGTTCTGAGGGTGTTGGTGGTGAGTTGTTGTGCATCGTAGCCTAGTGGAGAAAAGTAAATGTCACGCGTCGCAAAAAACCCAGTGACTGTTCCTGCTGGTGTAGAAGTAAAATTCGGAACAGATGCATTGGTTATCAAAGGTAAAAACGGCGAATTGTCTCTTCCTTTGCATTCCGATGTTGCTATTGAACTGAACGATGGTAAATTGACTTTTGCTGCAAAAAATGACAGTAAACAGGCTAATGCTATGTCTGGTACTGCTCGTGCATTGGTTAATAACATGGTTAAGGGTGTTTCTGAAGGTTTTGAGAAAAAACTTCAATTGATTGGTGTGGGTTATCGCGCCCAAGCTCAAGGCAAAGTTCTGAACTTGTCTTTGGGTTTCTCTCATCCAATCGTATATGAAATGCCTGAAGGTGTTTCTGTTCAAACTCCTAGCCAAACAGAAATCGTTTTGACTGGTGCAGATAAACAAGTGGTTGGCCAAGTCGCTGCTGAAATTCGTGCATTCCGTTCTCCTGAGCCTTATAAAGGTAAAGGTGTTCGTTATGTAGGTGAAGTAGTAGTGATGAAAGAAGCCAAGAAAAAATAATTGAGGTTCACTAATGGATAAACATACAACCCGACTCCGTCGTGCACGCAAAACCCGTGCGCGTATTGCGGACTTGAAAATGGTAAGATTATGTGTGTTCCGCAGCAATAATCATATTTATGCTCAAGTAATTAGTGCTGAAGGTGATAAAGTATTGGCTCAAGCCTCTACATTGGAAGCTGAAGTACGTAGTAGCCTGAAATCAGGTAGCAACGTTGAAGCAGCAGCTGTAGTTGGTAAGCGTATTGCTGAAAAAGCTAAAGCAGTAGGTGTTGAAAAAGTTGCTTTTGACCGTTCAGGTTTCCAATATCACGGTCGTGTGAAAGCTTTGGCTGAAGCTGCACGTGAAAATGGTTTAAGCTTCTAATATTTGGAGACTTTCAGATGGCAAAACATGAAATTGAAGAACGCGGTGACGGCCTGATTGAAAAGATGGTCGCAGTTAATCGCGTGACTAAAGTAGTTAAAGGTGGCCGTATCATGGCTTTCTCTGCACTGACTGTTGTTGGTGATGGTGATGGTCGCATCGGTATGGGCAAAGGTAAATCAAAAGAAGTACCAGTTGCTGTTCAAAAAGCAATGGATCAAGCTCGTCGCTCTATGATTAAAGTACCTTTGAAAAACGGTACTATTCATCATGAGGTTATTGGTCGTCATGGTGCTACTAAGGTATTTATGCAACCTGCTAAAGAAGGTAGCGGTGTAAAAGCTGGTGGTCCAATGCGTTTAGTATTTGATGCTATGGGTATCCATAACATTTCAGCTAAAGTACATGGTTCTACTAATCCTTACAATATTGTACGCGCTACATTAGACGGTTTGTCTAAACTGTATACCCCTGCTGATATTGCTGCAAAACGTGGCTTGACAGTGGAAGATATTTTGGGAGCTAACCATGACTGAGCAAAAAAAGATTAAAGTTACATTGGTTAAGAGCCTGATCGGTACAATTGAATCTCATCGTGCATGTGCTCGCGGTTTAGGTTTGCGCCGCCGTGAACATACTGTAGAGGTTTTGGATACCCCTGAAAACCGTGGCATGATCAATAAAATCAGCTACTTGTTGAAAGTGGAGTCTTAATATGTTTTTGAATACTATTCAACCTGCTGAGGGTGCTACTCACGCTAGTCGTCGTGTAGGCCGTGGTATTGGTAGCGGCTTGGGTAAGACAGGTGGTCGTGGTCATAAAGGTCAAAAAAGCCGTTCTGGTGGCTTCCACAAGGTAGGTTTTGAAGGCGGTCAAATGCCTTTGCAACGTCGTCTGCCGAAACGTGGTTTCAAATCTTTGACTGCAGCCGCTAATGCTGAAGTTCGTTTGAGTGAATTAAATCTGATTGCTGTGAACGAGATTGACGTTTTGGTTCTTAAACAAGCTGGTCTGATTCCTGCAACTGCTTCTAATGTAAAAGTTATTGCTTCTGGTGAAATCTCAAAAGCAGTTACCTTGAAAGGTGTAAAAGCTACTAAAGGTGCTAAAGCTGCTATTGAGGCTGCCGGTGGTAAAGTAGAAGAATAAGGCTTGCACTACAGTGGCTAATCAACAATCTTTATCAGGATTATCCAAATTTGGTGATCTGAAAAAACGTCTGTTGTTCCTTTTAGGTGCTTTAGTCGTTTTCCGTATTGGTGGTCATATACCGGTACCGGGCGTAGATGCTGTTGCGTTAGCTAAATTATTCGAAGGCGCTCGTGACGGCATATTCGGAATGTTAAATATGTTCTCGGGTGGTTCGTTGGAGCGCTTTAGTATATTTGCAATTGGTATCATGCCTTATATTTCGGCATCGATTATTGTTCAGCTTGCTTCTGAGATTGTTCCTTCTTTAAAAGCTTTGAAGAAGGAAGGTGAGGCTGGTAGGAAAATAATTACGAAATATACTAGGTATGGGACGGTATTATTGGCTGTATTGCAAAGCTTTTGGGCTGCATCATCTGTTTATAAACAAGGTGTTGTTGTAACGACTGCGCTTGAGTTTTATATTTCTACAGTAGTCTGTTTGGTTACTGGTACTATGTTTCTGATGTGGTTAGGGGAGCAAATTACCGAGCGTGGTATTGGTAATGGTATTTCTTTGATCATTACAGCAGGCATTGTATCGGGTATCCCATCCGGTATAGTTCAGTTGTTAACTTTGTCTGAACGTTCTATGTTGATGGCAGTATCAATTGTGATTGGTATTTTGCTGTTGATCTATGCTGTAGTTTATTTTGAGAGTGCTCAGCGTAAAGTTCCTGTGCATTATGCTAAAAGGCAGTTTGGCTCTGGAATGATGCCAGGACAAAGCATTCATATGCCGTTCAAGCTAAATATGGCAGGTGTTATTCCTCCTATTTTTGCTTCCAGTATCATTTTATTTCCATCTACACTTTTAGGTTGGTTTGGTTCAAATAGTACGAATTCTGTTCTTCATAAGGTTGCTGCGATGCTGCAACATGGACAGCCTTTGTATATTGTATTATTTGCCACAACTATCATCTTCTTCTGCTATTTCTATACTGCTTTAGTATTTAGTCCTAAAGAGATGGCTGAAAATTTGAAGAAGAGTGGTGCATTTGTGCCGGGTATTCGCCCAGGTGAGCAAACCTCTAGATATTTGGAAAAAGTGGTACTAAGGTTGACATTATTTGGTGCTTTGTACATTACTATAATCTGTCTGATACCTGAAATTTTAACAACTGCATGGAATGTTACTATCAATTTCGGTGGTACATCTTTGCTTATTTTGGTCGTTGTTACAATGGATTTTAGGACGCAAATTAATTCATACATAATGAGTAGTCAGTATGAAGACTTGATGAGTCGTCCAGATATGAAATCTTTGTCACGTAAGTAGGCTTATGGCTAAAGAAGATACCATACAGATGCAGGGCGAAATTCTTGAGACTTTGCCCAATGCAACATTTAAAGTAAAACTGGAAAATGATCATGTAGTACTTGGTCATATATCTGGCAAAATGCGAATGCATTATATCCGTATTTCTCCAGGTGATAAGGTAACAGTTGAATTAACTCCTTATGATTTAACCCGTGCTCGGATTGTTTTCCGAGCAAGATAAACGATAAAAGGAAATAAAATGCGTGTACAACCTTCTGTAAAGAAAATTTGTCGCAATTGCAAGATTATTCGTCGTAATCGTGTAGTTCGCGTAATTTGTACTGACCCACGTCACAAACAACGTCAAGGTTAAGAAGCTAGTTTTCTTAACTATTGATTTTGTGGTATAGTGACATACTTTGCCCTAAAAAGGAAAAATATGGCTCGTATTGCAGGGGTAAATATCCCTAATAATGCCCATATCGTAATTGGCCTTCAGGCTATTTATGGTATTGGTGCGACTCGTGCTAAATTGATTTGTGAGGCAGCAAATATTGCTCCTACTACTAAAGCAAAAGATTTGGACGAGGCTCAATTAGACGCTTTGCGTGAGCAAGTTGCTAAATATGAAGTTGAAGGCGATTTGCGTCGTGAAGTAACGATGAGCATTAAACGACTGATGGATATGGGTTGCTATCGCGGCTTCCGTCATCGTCGTGGCTTGCCTTGTCGTGGTCAACGCACTCGCACAAATGCTCGTACCCGTAAAGGTCCGCGCAAAGCGATTGCCGGTAAGAAATAAATTTTAAGGAATTTGATTAATGGCTAAAGCAAACACAGCTTCGCGTGTACGTAAAAAAGTACGTAAAACCGTAAGCGAAGGTATTGTGCACGTTCATGCATCTTTCAACAATACCATCATTACAATCACTGACCGTCAAGGCAATGCATTGTCTTGGGCTACCTCTGGCGGCGCTGGTTTTAAAGGTTCTCGTAAAAGTACACCATTTGCAGCACAAGTTGCAGCAGAAGCAGCTGGTAAAGTTGCCCAAGAGTATGGCGTTAAAAATTTAGAAGTTCGCATTAAAGGCCCTGGCCCTGGTCGCGAATCTTCTGTACGTGCTTTAAACGCTCTTGGTTTCAAGATTACCAGCATTACTGACGTTACCCCGTTGCCTCATAACGGTTGCCGTCCGCCTAAAAAACGTCGTATTTAATATTGGAGTGATTTAAAACATGGCACGTTATATTGGCCCTAAATGTAAATTAGCACGTCGCGAAGGTACGGATCTGTTTTTGAAGAGTGCACGTCGCTCTTTGGATTCCAAATGTAAAATGGATTCTGCACCTGGTCAACACGGTGCGAAAAAACCACGTTTGTCAGACTACGGTTTGCAATTGCGTGAAAAACAAAAAATCCGTCGTATTTATGGCGTATTAGAGCGTCAATTCCGTCGTTACTTCGCGGAAGCAGCTCGTCGTAAAGGCTCTACCGGTGAATTGCTGCTGCAATTGCTGGAGTCTCGTTTGGACAATGTCGTTTACCGTATGGGTTTCGGCTCTACTCGCGCCGAAGCACGTCAATTGGTTTCTCACAAAGCTATCGTCGTAAACGGTCAAGTTGTTAATATCCCTTCTTTCCAAGTTAAAGCAGGTGATGTTGTAGCTGTTCGTGAAAAAGCTAAGAAACAAGTACGTATCCAAGAAGCATTGAGCCTGGCCACTCAAATTGGCTTGCCAAGCTGGGTATCTGTTGATGCCGACAAATTGGAAGGCGTATTCAAAAATATGCCGGATCGCTCAGAATTGTCTGGCGATATTAATGAACAGCTGGTGGTAGAGTTCTACTCTAAATAATGCTAGCTCAATGAGGGACAGTTAAATGCAAAATAGCACAACCGAATTTTTGAAACCTCGTCAAATCGATGTAGATACCTTGTCTCCAACTCGGGCCAAGGTGTCTATGCAGCCATTTGAACGTGGTTTTGGTCATACTTTAGGTAATGCTTTGCGTCGTATCTTACTGTCATCCATGAATGGCTTTGCCCCAACTGAAGTAGTTATTTCCGGTGTATTGCACGAATACTCTACTATTGATGGTGTTCAAGAGGATGTTGTTGACGTTCTCTTGAACATTAAAGGTATCGTATTCAAGCTTCACGGTCGTAACCAAGTTCAGTTGACTTTGAAGAAAACAGGTGCCGGTGCAGTTGTAGCCGGTGATATTGATTTGCCACACGATGTGGAAATCATCAATCCTGAACATGTTATTTGCCACTTGGCTGACAATGGCCAAATCGACATGGAAATTAAAGTAGAGCAAGGTCGTGGTTATCAGTCTGTTTCAGGCCGTCGCGTATTGCGTGATGAGAACAAACAGATTGGTGCGATTCAGTTGGATGCGAGCTTTTCGCCCATCAGTCGTGTTAGCTTTGAAGTTGAACCTGCACGCGTAGAGCAACGCACGGATTTGGATAAATTGGTTTTGGATATTGAAACCAATGGTTCTATTGATCCAGAAGAGGCTGTACGTAGTGCCGCACGTATCTTAATTGACCAAATGTCTATTTTTGCAGATCTACAAGGTACTCCGGTTGAAGAGGTTGAAGAAAAAGCACCTCCTATCGATCCTATCTTGTTGCGTCCTGTAGATGATTTGGAATTAACCGTACGTTCAGCTAATTGTCTGAAAGCTGAAGATATTTACTATATTGGCGATTTGATTCAACGTACTGAAACCGAGCTTCTCAAGACCCCTAATTTGGGTCGTAAATCTTTGAATGAGATCAAAGAAGTGTTGGCCTCTAAAGGTCTGACATTAGGTTCCAAATTAGAAGCTTGGCCGCCTGTAGGCTTAGAAAAGCCGTAAGTTTGAAGATTAAAGGATAATGACATGCGTCATCGTAATGGCAACCGCAAATTAAACCGTACTAGCAGCCACCGTGCTGCGATGCTGCGCAATATGGCGAATTCCTTGTTGACTCACGAAACCATCGTGACAACTTTGCCTAAAGCAAAAGAATTGCGCCGCGTAGTTGAGCCCTTGATTACCTTGGGTAAAAAACCTTCTTTGGCAAACCGTCGTTTGGCTTTTGACCGCACTCGCGATCGTGATGTTGTAGTTAAATTGTTTGACGAATTGGGTCCACGCTTTGCTGCTCGTAACGGCGGCTATGTTCGTGTACTGAAATACGGTTTCCGTAAAGGCGACAATGCTCCTTTGGCATTGGTTGAATTGGTTGATAAAGCAGCTGATTCTGCTGAATAAGCAAATTAATATGAAAGCACTACCTGTTTAGGTGGTGCTTTTTTATTTGGATTGACTCTTTCTCATTTCGCAGTGCTACAATACTCTAACGGAAAATCCTTATTCTATAAGGGTTTCCCGTTTTATTTGGTCTGGAAAAATGGGCTTAAAATAAATAATAATTGGTCGGAATTTACCTTTTTTCTTGGGTTTTCAACTCCTCCAACAGCAGTTTCATGGTGGCATATTGCTTTTCTGTTACTTCCAAACAGCGAATTGAACCTTCTTGCGGTAGGTTTGCACATAGCCTATTGTGTTGTTTTTACAACGAATATCGAACTTTGACAATACGGCTGTATACAGAAAATTGGAGCATTTGGTATCCATCTTTTAATAGAAACTGGCGGAATTGATTGGTGGCTTTGCGCTTGGCCGGTAGGTCGAAGAAGACGATAATCCTCATAAATTTGGCCTCACTCATATTGGTATTCTTTCAATGGCAAGATTTCTAGCAATTTCGGCTGTTTGGCATTTTTGGCGGTTACGCTGGCTTGAAATGAAGAAACCATTTTGTCGATGGCGGCCAAGGTGTTGAAGTGTTGCCGTTCGATGCGGATTTGACAGTGAAGGGTCTTGATAAGGTTTTGTTTGATGCCGAGGGTCAGTTCAGCCTTCAGACGGCCTGTAATGTCTTCATCGGTTTTGAATAGGGAGAATGCCGTGCCGATTTCATCTTGCAATTCGGAAGAAAGGTTTAATGGGGATTTTTTTGTCTTTCAATCCTTCTTTTTCCAGCGCACGTCTGATGGCATAGTAGGCCTTCTTTTCCATCAATGTTGAGGCTTCGGCATTGTCTTTGTCGTAACTCAAGCCTTTGAAAAAGGCGGTATCTTCTAAACCCAGCAGCTTACGGGCTTGTGCGTAAGTCAGTTTCTTTTTATACGGCTGATTTATAAGTATGGCACGTTCGGTATCGATCAATGGCCGCTCGCTGCCTTGCTCTAAAATACACAGGTTGTTCAGCTTGGTCAGCCAGATAAAACGTTCGGCTGTGTAGGTGTCTTTGGTGGCTTTCGGTTCTGTCGGTTCAAAGGTGCAATGCCTCAACATTTTTTGAATAGCATCAGGCGTTGCGTCATCAGCAGGGTTTCGATACCTTCTTTAAGGCCGTCTGAAAAGATGTGCCGCAACGCTCTGCCCCTTAAGGCTTCTGCTTTAAGGGGCATCGTTTTGTCTAAATGGCAGGGATTAAAAAGGCCATCTGAAATTTCAGACGGCCTTTGGTTTTACCAGATATCGGATTTGATTTTTCGTTTCAAGCCCGGGTGTTCAGAGAGTTTGAACTCTGGGTCTTTGCCCATTTTCAGCTTGGCTGTGTAGTCTTTCAACAGCAGGAAGGCAAGTGGGGACAGGAGCAGGATAGCAACGAGGTTAATCCATGCCATGATGCCCATGGCCATGTCTGCCATATCCCATACCAAGGGTACGTTGGCAACTGCGCCGAAGTAGACCCATGCCAAAACCAGCATACGGAAAACGGCGGTAACCAGCCAATGGCTCTTGATGAATTGGACGTTGGACTCGGCATAGGCATAGTTGCCGATAACGGTTGAAAAGGCAAACATAAACAGGATGGCGGCAAGGAAGCCCGCGCCCCATTCGCCTACCTGGCTGACGATTGCCGCTTGGGTCAGCGCCGCACCGCTCAGGTCGCCGTAAGGCTGTTGATAGGTCAAGACGATAAAGGCGGTGCATGAGCAGACGATGATGGTATCGACGAAAACGCCCAGCATTTGAATCATGCCTTGGGAGACGGGGTGTTTCACTTCGGCTGCGGCTGCGGCGTTCGGCGCGGAACCCATACCCGCCTCATTGGAATACAGGCCGCGTTTGATACCCTGCATCATGGTGGTTGAAATCAGACCGCCGAGGAAACCGCCTGCAGCCGAATCGAAGTTAAACGCGTTGGAGAAAATCTGACCGAACACGTCAGGAATCAGGGAAATATTGGTAGCAATGATGAAGAGTGCTATGACGAGATATAAAACCGCCATCAGCGGAACGACAATTTCCGCGGCTTTAGATACGCGACGGATACCGCCGAAGATAATAGGGGCAGTCAGAATGACCAGGGCGACACCGACATAGTGTTGATCCCAGCCCCATGCCGCTTTGGTGGTATCGGCGATGGTATTGGTCTGTACGGCTTCAAATACAAAGCCGAAACAGAAAATCAGGCTCAGGGCGAACAAAACGCCCAGCCATTTTTGTCCCAGGCCTTGAGTGATGTAGTAGGCAGGGCCGCCGCGGAAGTGGTGGTTGTCGTAGTCCCGGACTTTAAAGAGTTGGGCCAGTGAAGATTCGACAAACGCCGAACTCATGCCGATTAAGGCGGTTACCCACATCCAGAATACCGCGCCCGGCCCGCCGAGTTTGATGGCAATCGCCACACCGGCGATGTTGCCCACGCCTACGCGGCTGGCCAAGCCGGTAACGAATGCTTGGAATGGTGTGATTCCGTGCGGATCATCACCTTGTTTGCGACCGCCCAGCATTTCTTTGATACTGCGGCCGAAGAGGCGGAATTGTACAAAACCGGTGGTAACGGTGAAAAAGAGGCCTGCGCCTAAAAGCATATATACCAACCCCGACCACATTTGGTCGTTGATGGCGTTTACCCAGCCGTGAAGCTGTTCGAAAAATTGATCCATACAAACCTTTCAGAGTTTTTGCATTTTCAGACGGCCTGTGTGTGTGGGCTGTCTGTAATTGGATGTATTCTAGCAGACTGTCAACAAACTGAAAAACGTTTACATATTCTTTTTTATATTATGCTTTTGATTATCATGGAATTTTATTATTATAATGTAAAGAAATTATCGATTTTAATTTTTCCGTTTTACATATTTGAACAAAAAGGCCGTCTGAAAACAGAATCTTGTTTTCAGACGGCCTTGATTTTATTTCAATACGTTATTCAGGACGCATTTGCGGGAACAGAATCACGTCGCGGATGGTTTGCGAATCGGTCAGCAACATTACCAAGCGGTCGATGCCGATGCCGCAGCCGCCGGTCGGCGGCAGGCCGAATTCCATGGCGCGGATGTAGTCGGCATCGTAGTGCATGGCTTCGTCGTCGCCGGCGTCTTTTTGTGCCACTTGCGCCTTGAAGCGTTCGGCTTGGTCTTCCGGATCGTTCAACTCGGAGTAGCCGTTTGCCAGTTCGCGGCCAACAACGAAAAGCTCGAAGCGTTCGGTCAAGCCCGGTTTACTGTCGGATGCGCGTGCCAATGGCGACACTTCGACAGGGTAGTCGATGATGAAAGTCGGGTTCCACAGTTTACCCTCGGCGCAACCTTCAAACAGGGCGAGTTGCAGGCTGCCGATGCCCGGAGACGGAGGCAGGCTTTCGCCGTGTTTGACAATTTCTTTTTTCAGCCATTCTTCATCGTTCAACTGCTCATCGGTGTAGTGCGGATTGTATTTCTTGATGGCACCGAGAATGGTCAGGCGTTCAAACGGACTTTCCAAATCGACTTCTTTGCCGTTGTAGCTGATTTTTGCCGTACCGTTTACCGCGCGGGAAGCGTTGCGGATGACGTCTTCCGCCATTTGCATCATGCGTTCGTAGTCGGAGAAGGCTTCGTAGAATTCGATCATGGTGAATTCAGGGTTGTGGCGCACGGACATGCCCTCGTTACGGAAGCTGCGGTTGATTTCAAACACACGTTCCAAACCGCCGACAACCAAGCGTTTCAGATACAGCTCGGGCGCAATGCGCAGATAGAGTGGAATGTCCAAGGCATTGTGGTGGGTAACGAACGGTTTTGCCGTTGCACCGCCTGGAATCGGGTGCATCATTGGGGTTTCAACTTCCAAATAATGCTCGTTGACCATGAAATTGCGCACGGATTGGATGATTTGGCTGCGTTTGATGAAGGTATTGCGCGATTCTTCGTTGGCAATCAAATCGACGTAGCGTTGACGGTATTTGGTTTCCTGATCGCTCAAGCCTTTGTGTTTGTCCGGCAGCGGACGCAGGGATTTGGACAGTAGACGGATGTTGGACACGCGCACGGTCAATTCGCCGTGGTTGGTTTTGAACAAAGTACCTTCCGCGCCGACGATGTCGCCCAAGTCCCAGTGGTTGAAGTCGTCCAAAACTTCTTGGCTCACGCCTTTGTTGTTCAAATAAAGCTGGATTTGGCCGGTAACGTCTTGAATGGTGGCGAAGCTGGCTTTGCCCATTTGACGTTTGAGCATCATGCGGCCGGCCACTTTGACGGGAATGCCTTGCGGGTCGAGTTCTTCTTTGCTGATTTCACCGTATTGGGTGTGCAGGTCGGCGGCAAAGCTGTCGCGTTTGAAATCGTTAGGGTAGGCGTTGCGTTCTTTGCGGATGTTGTGCAGTTTCTCGCGGCGCAGGGCGATGATTTGGTTTTCGTCCAACTGCGGCTCGATTTGCGGATTGTTTTGTTCGCTCATGGTGTTTTCCGGAAAAATGAGTCAGGCTGCCAGAGTTTTCAGACGGCCTGAATAAAGTGAAAAATTGGCTCTATTTTACGCGATGTCGGTGTTTTTTTCTATAAAGGCAGAAAGGCCGTCTGAAACCTGAAAAATCGGTTTCAGACGGCCTTTTGTTTCATGAAGGGCAGTATCGGCGGTTAGATATCGGTTTCTAAATAAACAACTTGGGTCTGCAGATATTCTTCCAAACCGTGTTTACCGTCGGCGCCGCCGATACCTGATTTTTTCCAACCGGCATGGAAGCCCTGCATGGCTTCAAAGTTTTCGCGGTTGATGTAGGTTTCGCCGAAACGCAGACGGCGGGTTACATAAAACGCTTCATTCAGATTGGTGGTATAGACGGAGCTGGTCAGGCCGAATTCGCTGTCGTTTGCCAAGGCGATGACTTGATCGAGCGTGTCGAAAGTGGCAACCGGCAGGACGGGGCCGAAGGTTTCTTCCTTCATGATGTCCATGCTGTTGTCGGTATCGGTCAGCAGGGTAGGTTCGAAGAAGTAGCCTTTGCCGTCGGCACGTTTGCCGCCGCAGACCAGTGTCGCCCCTTGTTTGACGGCGCGTTCGACTTTCTCGGCAACGGCTTTGACAGCGCGCTCTTCAATTAACGGGCCCATTTCCAGCGCGCCGGGTTCGGCTTCGGCCGGGTTGCCGTAGCGCACGCCTTTCATGGCGGCAGTCATTTTTTCGATAAACGAGTCTTTCAGGCTGCTGTGGACATACACGCGTTCGGCGCAGTTACAGATTTGGCCGGTATTGCCCACGCGTGAAGCCAAGATGGATTTGACGGCCAGATCCAAGTCGGCATCTTTCAGGACGATGGCAGGGGCTTTGCCGCCCAGTTCCAGTGAGACTTTGGTAATGTTGGCGGAGGCGGCTTCCATTACTTGGCGGCCGGCATCGACAGAACCGGTCAGGCTGACCATATCGACTTGTGGATGCGATGCCAAGGCATTGCCGATTTCCGCGCCCGGGCCGTTGACGACGTTGAATACGCCGGCCGGTAAGCCTGAAGCATGAACGATTTCAGCAAAAATGTGGCAGTTAATCGGGGTAACGCTGCTTGGTTTGACGACGATGGTATTTCCGGTTACCAAAGCCGGGCCCATTTTGCGGGCGATCAGGAAGAATGGGAAGTTCCACGGCAAAATGCCGGCGATTACGCCCAAAGGACGTTTGAACAATAAAATGTTTTCGCGCGGACGGTCGCTTTGGATGATTTCGCCTTCATAACGGCGCGCCCATTCGGCTTGGTAATCGAGATAATCGGCAGTGAACATGACTTCTATGCGTGCCAAATCTTTGGTTTTGCCGCCTTCGGCAACAATGGTATCCGTCAGCTCTTCGGCGCGTTCGCGGATGCCTTGGGCAATTTTGCGCAGGTATGCGCCGCGTTCAACGGCAGGCAAACGCTCCCATGCAGTTTGTGCATCTCTGGCTGCGGCAACGGCACGATCAACATCGGCTTTTCCGCCTTTAGGCTCACGTGCGATGACTTCTTCGGTTGCCGGATTCAATACATCACGCCATGTACCGTTAAAGTCGGTTTCAAAGCGGCCGTTGATATACATAGACAGTTGTTTCATCAAACCTTCTCCTGTTGTTGTAGTTGGATGTAGTTTTAGTCTATGCCTAAATCGTCTGGCATACAAGAGGATTTAGCGTGGGTTGATGATAGGTATTTGGAAGTTTTTAGAAAAAGATGATGGGTGAGGGAGTTGGATAAGAGGTTGGAGCTGGTGTGATGCCTTGAGTTGAGTCCATAACAGCATTGTGACAAAGCTCGGATATTGCTTGATTTTGATGATAAAAAAGTATCAAGTGAAGAAAGGCTTGATGGAGAATATAAAAAAACCTGCTTTTTTCAAAGCAGGTTTTTATATTTGGTGGGTCGTGAGCGATTCGAACGCTCGACCAACGGATTAAAAGTCCGCTGCTCTACCGACTGAGCTAACGACCCGATAAGCTGTGCATTATAGGGAGATTGTTTCTTTTCGTCAACTGTTTTTTTGAAATTTTTTTCAAAAAACGTAAATCGGCTGTTATTTGGCGTTAATTCTCCCGTTTTCGAGTATTAATTATGTTATGATTTTCTAATCTGTCAGTTCTGATGGATATTTTTTAGACCAAAGGATATACAACATGAAAAAATTATTGATTGCTGCGATGATGGTAGCCGGCTTGGCGGCGTGTACACAAGAAGCGAAAAAAGAAACCCAAGAGGCGGCTTCTGCTGTTGCTTCCGATGTAAACACTGCTGCTGAAAATGCAGCTTCTACTGTTGATGCTGCTGCTTCTGAAGCCAAAGGTGCGGCTGAGCAAGCTGTTTCTGATGTTAAAGACGCAGCTGCAGATGCTAAAGCAACTGCGGATAAAGCGGTTTCTGACGCTAAAGATGCTGCCGGTAAAGCGGTTGAAGAAGCTAAAGATGCAGTTTCTGATGCTAAAGATGCTGCCAAAGACGCAGCTAAAGACGCTATGGGTAAAGCTGCCGATGCGACTCAGGAAGCTGCCGACAAATTGAAAGACGCTGCTAAATAAGCTGGTGTTTGATATTTGAAAAGGCCGTCTGAAATGTTCAGACGGCCTTTTTATATCGGCAGATTATTTTTTCTCTTGCTGACGCGTGTACACCAAAGAAGTCAGGATGGACGCGCCCAGTGCGCCGAAGACGACGGACAGGGAAATGGAAATCGGGATATGTACCCAGTGCATAATCAGCATCTTGATACCGATAAAGCTCAACACGAAGGCCAAGCCGTATTTGAGGAAGATAAAGCGTTCGGCAAAGTCTGCCAGTAAGAAGTACATGGCACGCAGGCCCAAGATGGCAAAAATGTTGGAAGTGAGGACGATGAAAGGGTCGGTGGTTACAGCAAAAATAGCGGGGATGCTGTCCACGGCGAAGATGACGTCGCTCAATTCGATCATAATCAATACCAGCAAAAGCGGTGTAGCGATGCGTTTGCCGTTCTCGATGGTAAAGAATTTTTCACCGTCAAACTGTTGGCTGGTCGGGATGACTTTTTTGAGTAGGGTCAGGATTTTGTTTTGGGAAAGGTCTTCCTCTTCGTCCGATTCGGGTTTCATCATGTGGATGCCGGTATAGAGCAGGAATGCGCCGAAAAGGTAGAGAATCCATTCGAATTGCTGTACCAGTGCCGCGCCGATGAAAATCATGATGGCGCGCAGGACGATGGCGCCGAATACGCCATAGAGCAAGACGCGGTGTTGCAATTTGGGTTCGACTTTGAAGTAGCCGAAAATCATCAGGAAAACGAAGATGTTATCAACGGCAAGGGATTTTTCAAGCACATAGCCGGTGAAGAATTCGAGGACTTTTTCTTTGGCGACAATGGCCCCGTAAGTCGGGTTGCCCGCCAGTTCAAAATAGAGCCAGCCTGCAAACGTGCAGGATACGACCACCCAAATGCCGCTCCAGGCGAGGGCTTCTTTGATGCTGACTTTGTGGGCGCCGTTTTTTTTCAGCGATACCATATCGATGGCGATCATGATTAAGACGGCAATAAAGAAGATGCCGTAAAACATCGGCGAGCCGACGGACGGGTATTGGGTCATAAACAATCCTTGTGTGTGGGGCATGGGTAAGGTTTACCAAGACAGGTAGAACATCGCCTTGGCAAAAAAGACGATAAACAGCATATGGCTGAATACGACGGCGTGTATGTATTTCGACCAGCCGACGGTGAGGGTGTGCCGTGCCATTTTGACGACGGCGATGGCAAAATGTACCAAAACGCTTACTGCCAACAGGATTTTGATGCTCAGCATGATGCCGAAAGAGCTGTCGAATGGGTGGTGAAGTATCGGCAGGTAGCGGTTGTACACCATCACGATGCCGCTGATGAACAAGGTAATGACGACAGGCGGCATCACGCGGACGGCACGATGGGACATGGCACGTTCGACTTCGCGGCGCGATTCGCGCGAAACGCGGCCGGTGTGCAAAACGGAGAGAACCAGCATTTCGAAAAATACGCCGCCGACAAAGGCAATCGCGCAATAAACGTGGATGATGTGTGCCAGTGCGTAGATACTCATGACGGGTGTTTCCGGTAATTCAGACAAGTCGTCATTGTATCACTACCGAATGCGGTTGATGTATGCGCAATTTTATGCCAAATATATTAAATTTTATAAATATTCTATTGGAATTGCCGTTTATTTTTGAAGTTAACCGTTCATCAAGAGCGTTATCTTAGTTTAATCTGTCTTTACTTATCAGAAAATATATTAATGAAAGGTTGTGCCATACTGCTCCATATAAAGCTTAACCCCTGATGGAGAATCAAACCATGAAGAAAACTTTTGCAAAAACTGTGACCTTGATCATGCTGGCTGCCTCTTTGGGTGCATGTGCCAATATGACTCAAACCCAACGCAACACTGCTGCTGGTGCGGTATTGGGTGGCGTGGCAGGTAACTTGATTGGTGGCGATACCGGCTCTACCTTGGGTGGCGCGGCTTTGGGTGGCGTTATCGGCAGCCAGGTTCATACCCGCTACTAATCCTTTATTCGGTTAAAATAAAAAGGCCGTCTGAATATTCAGACGGCCTTTTGTTTTACGGTTTATTCGTTGACGAACGTTACACCGGTCAGTTGCGATTGCAAAATAGCCGTGCGCAAGGCAGTCAGTGCTTTGGGACGGACAAAGTTGCGGCGATAAGCCAAAACGACACGGCGGTGCGGTGCAGTGCCTTCAAACGGGATAATGCTGAAAAGCATGTGGTCGTTTTCGGTCAATGCGGTAGCCGGCATGACGCTGATGGCCAGGCCGCTGGCAACCATGTGGCGGATGGTGTTGATGGAGCTGCCTTGCAGGGTATTGGTCAAGCCCTGGATTTTTTGCTTGGAAGCCAATTCGGAACAGCTTGCCAACACTTGGTCGCGCATACAGTTGCCTTCGGACAGCAGCAACACTTGTTCTTCGCTCAAAAGTTGGGGCGTAACGGCATCGAGTTCTTCAAAGTGATGTCCTTTGGGAACGATGACGAAGAAAGGTTCGTCATACAGAGGCTCGGTTACGATGCCCGGCTCTTGGAACGGTTCGGCAACGACGATTGCATCGACATCGCCGCGTTTGAGCGACTCGGTCAGGATGTGGGTATAGTTCTCTTCCAGCATCAGCGGCATTTTCGGTGCGGTTTCACGCAGCGCGGTAATGAGCTTGGGCAGAAGGTAGGGGGCAACGGTAAAAATCAGGCCGAGTTTGAATGCGCCTTCCAATTCGTTTTGCTCTTCATTGGCAAGGTGCTTGATGAGTTCTGCTTCTTCCAGAACCCGGCGGGCTTGGGCAACAATGCGCTCGCCCGCTTCGGTCGTGATGATGTCGTTGCTGCTACGGTCGAACAGGGATACCGACAGCTCTTCCTCCAGCTTTTTGATGGCGATGGAGAGGGTGGGCTGGCTGACAAAGCAGCGTCGTGCGGCACGTCCGAAGTGACGTTCTTGTGCGACGGCTACGATGTAACGCAATTCGGTCAAGGTCATGTGTTAAGCCTTTTTTTGTTCCGGCAGGGTGATGTTCAGCTCAAGAACGTCCAAGCCGTCTTGTTTCTCTTGGGAGATGCGGATGTCGTCCAATGATACGTTGACGTATTTGGACAGGACTTCCAACAACTCTTTACGCAGGGTCGGCAGATAGTCCGGAGCTTGGCCTTCTTGTGCGCGCTCTTGTGCGATGATGATTTGCAGGCGGTCGCGCGCGACTGTGGCGGTTTTCGGCTTTCTGCCGAACAGCATATCGAGCAGTGACATGTATTAACCTCCGAACAGTCGTTTTAAGAAGCTTTTCTTCTCAGCTTCGAGGAAACGCATTTCGCGGTTTTCACCCAAGAGGCGGGCGATAACGTCTTTGTAGGCTTCTGCTGCTGCGGCATTGTCTTGGTGGATGACAGGTTCGCCGGCGTTGGAAGCTTGCAGAACGTTTTGTGATTCAGGAATCACACCGATCAACGGAATACGCAAGATGTCGCAGATGTCTTGTACCGACAGCATTTCGCCTTTAGCCACGCGCTCCGGGGAGTAGCGGGTAATCAGCAGGTGCTCTTTAACTGTGCTGCCTTGTTCGGCTTTGCGGGATTTGCTTTGCAAAATGCCCAAGATGCGGTCGGAGTCGCGGACGCTGGATACTTCCGGATTAGTGGTAATGATGGCTTCGTCGGCAAAGTAGAGCGCCATCAGTGCACCTTGTTCGATACCGGCAGGGGAGTCGCAGATGATGAATTCGAAGCCCATTTTTTTGCTGGCCAACTCTTTCATCACGTTGTCCACGCCTTCGCGGGTCAGTGCGTCTTTGTCGCGGGTTTGCGAGGCGGGCAGGATGTAGAGGTTTTCGCAGTTTTTGTCTTTAATCAGGGCTTGGTTGAGTGTGGCTTCGCCTTGGATGACGTTGATGAGGTCGTATACGACGCGGCGTTCGCAACCCATAATCAGGTCAAGGTTGCGCAAACCGACGTCGAAGTCGATCACGGCAGTTTTGTGGCCGCGCAGGGCCAGGCCGGTTGCGATGCTGGCGCTGGTAGTGGTCTTGCCTACGCCGCCTTTACCTGAAGTTACTACGATGATTTTGGACACGATATTTCCTTTTTAAGTACTGATGTTTATTCGGCGTCGATTGCGCTGATAACCAGTCGGTTGTCTTGCAATGATACTTGTACGGGTTTTTTGTGCAGATGCTCGGGCAGGTCTTGCTCGAAGTTGCGGTAGATGCCGGCAACGGAGACTAACTCGGCCTGCATGGAATGGATGAAGATGCGCGCGTTGGTATTGCCTTTTGCGCCGGCCAACGCTCTGCCGCGCATGGGAGCGTAAATATGGATGTTGCCGTCGGCGATAAGTTCCGCACCTTGGCTGACGATGCCGGTAACGATGAGGTCGCCGTTTTCAGCGTAAACCTGCTGGCCGGTACGCACGGGCGTGCTGACCAATACGGTCGGATTGTTGATAACGGTGGCTTGTACGTCTTGCGGCTGCGGTGCTTGGCGAGGAGTAGGTGCTGCCTGTGTGTCGGCTGCCTGGGTGGAATTGCCTTGTTTGAAGACCAAGTGGTAACGCGCTGCCGCTGCCACCCAGGTATCGCTGGTGTGGTGCAGCCCTAAAATTTGCATGCCGTAACGGGCAAACAGGGAAATCATGCCTCCCAAATCGATGGATTCGGGATGGTCGAAATCTTGTACGTCTAAAATGAAGGGAACGAATTCGTCTTGGGATTGGCCTGCCAGTTGGCGCAGGAATTCTTCCAATTCGGTTAGATCTGCGGTGTGCAGATGGATGGATAAGACGTCCAAACGTGACGTTTTTATGTCGAATGCGGGTTTCATTGTAATGAAATAATAAAATTTTTTAATGACGTAAGTTTACCGTGTAAATCTTGGCTATTCAATCTGTTTGGCCGTCTGAAACCAAAATATTTTGTTTGAACGTTTTTCAGCTGTATTTAGTGTGGTTTTTTGGTGTGAACGCAGGTTTCAGACGGCCTTGGGGAAGGGGTAGCCGTGTGTGTCGATGTCGTCGGCGGCGGCCCACGGCGTGTGGATGAGGGTGGAGGGCAGGTGCGCCAATTCGGGGAGGTAACTGCGGATGTAGCTGCCGTCGGGATCGATTTGGTGCGAACGGTGGGCATAGCGGACGGTGGCCGTGTCTTGTGATGCGAGGTGCCAGTTGGCTTGGTTGATCGCGGGGTCGGTGCCGGTTTGGACGGAAGCTGTCCACGCGATGCCTTGGTTGGGGTCGAAGTTGAGGGCATGGCAGAAATAGTGGGCGCACAGTTGCTGGAGAACGGGATGTAAGTGGCCGGTGGCTTCGAGGCCGCGGATGGAGGCATCGATGATGGGCACGCCGGTTTGGCCGTGTCGCCAGTATTCGCGTATCGGGGCTGCATCGGTTATTTCGGGCAGGCGGCGGTGGTAGGCGAGCTGGTAGCAGTAGTCGCGGAAAATAAGCTTGTCCAGCCACTCGAAATGTCGGTTTGCCAAGCTTTCGGCAGCCAGCAGGCGTGGGGAAATGCAGCCTGCGGACAGGTAGGCATTGAGGAGGCTGGTGTTTTTTCGTGCCGGAAAATTTTGGGTAATCGGGTAGTGAACCAAATTCTGTTTGAACGCGTGCCATTGCGTTAAGGCTGCGGTTTCGCCGCCCTGTTGATAGGCAGGCAATACTGTGCCAGTATGGGCTGGAAACAGTGGAACGTTTTGTCCGGTTTGAACAGGCAATTCGGTTTCAGACGGTCTTTGTCCTGAATAAGCCTGCAACCATGCTTGTTTATAGGCGGCAAAATCAGTATAGGGCAGGCCGTTGGCATCCATGAGGGGGGATTTGGCCAAAATGCCGCGGTCGGTGGCGTGTTGCAGGGCAATGCCTGCTCGGTCGAAATTGTGCCAGAGGTGGTTGTCTTGGCGGATTTCGGCCTCGGTGTAGGCTTCGTCTGTGATGACGGTATGGGCATTGAGCGCAGCAGCCAAGGGGAGGAGGTCTTCGTCGGAAGCGACGACATATAAAGGAATATGGTGTGCCGCCAGACGGGTATGCAGTTCTTGTGCGGCTTGATAATGGAACAGGCTTTGACGCGAATTGTGGTTTTCAGACGGCCTTTGGCTGACCCAGACGCAGGCGATGGGCAAACCGCTTGCAACGGCGGCATTAAGCGCGACATTGTCGTGCAGGCGGAGGTTGCGGCGGAACCAGACAAGGACGTGAGCAGATTTCATGAGCATGTTCCGACGGAAAAGGGGAAACCATTTTATCAGAATCGGCCTCATGTATCAGGCCGTCTGAAAAATCTTTTGGTTTGATTTCGCTATATAATTTTGGTTTTAGCAACGAGATGCAACCATGACCGAGCAAACCGTTTTGGCACTCATTACCTGCCAAACCTATCCCGAACCGTCGGACAACCTGAAAACATTGGCGGCGCATTTGGAAACCATGGGCGTGAAAACCGTATTTGATGCGTGGCAAAACCATCCGTCCGCACCGTTTTTACTGCCTTTGTGCGCATGGGATTATGCCGCCGAACCCGAAGCCTTCCGCCAATGGCTGGAGCATGCCGGGCAGGTGGGGCAGCGTTTTATCAATCCGCCCGAGCTGATGGCTTGGAATATGGAAAAGACTTATTTGTGCGATTTGGCGGCGCGCGGCGCGCAAGTGATTCCCAGTGTGTTCGTTCCGCCGCAAAAAGCCGAATTGGCGGACATACTGAACCAACAGGGCTGGACGGAAGCGGTCATCAAGCCGGCATTCGGACAGAGCGGCAAAGGCGTGGTTAAAGTTTGTGCGGACGCATTGGACGTGGATATGGCGGATTATCCGCAAGGCATGATTGTTCAACCGTATATCCGCGAAATCGAAACAGCAGGCGAAACCTCGCTGGTGTTTTTCAACAGCGCATTCAGCCATGCTGTGCGCCGTCAGCCGCCACAAGGTGAATGGCGTGCCAACTCGGCCTATGGCGTGTCGGTGTTCGGTATTGAGCCGCCCGAGTTTGCCATCCGTGCCGCGCAAGACGTACTGGCCGCCTTGCCGCAAATGCCGGTTTACGCCCGCGTGGACGGTACACTGATTGGCGACACCTTCCTGCTTAATGAGTTGGAACTCATCGAACCTGCCCTGTACCTGCACACCAGCGAAGGCGCGGCGGAACGCTTTGCCCGATTGTTGGCGCAGTTGCTTGGGCAACATTCATCAACCTGACTTTATCAATATAATTAAAAAGCCTCAGGCCGTCTGAAAACCATCTTTCAGACGGCCTGAGGCTTTTTAAAACAAGATTTGCATGTTTGTATTTTTCAATAATGTGCCATTTGTCGATTGTGTCATTTTAATTGTTGCAGTCTTAATTGATGGTTGATTAACTTTCATTTGGCATTTTATCTCGGACGCAGCCTTTATTTTTAGCGGATTGTAAACAATCTGACCGGTCTAAATAGATATCTTTTTAGGGTAAAACCTCAAAAATCTTTTTAAAAAGAAAGATATTGTCTTATTGAATATTCTGTGCTGAAATTACATGACACTACAAAAAGTAGTGCATAAAAAATAAAACAGACAAAGGAGAAAGCCATGCAATTGTTTTTAGACAATCTCAAAGCCTTTTTCGAAACCATCAGCGGCTGGGTCTGGGGACCTATTATGTTGATGCTGCTGGTCGGTACGGGCATTTTGCTGACCGTTTTGCTGAAAGGCTTGCAGTTCACCATGTTGGGTTATGCGCTGAAACAGGCGTTTATGCCGTCAAAGAAGCATGAAGACGGCGAAGACCACGAAGGCGATATTTCCCATTTCGCGGCGTTGATGACCGCGCTGTCCGCCACCATCGGTACGGGTAACATCGCCGGTGTGGCGACTGCGGTGGTAACCGGCGGCCCGGGCGCAGTATTTTGGATGTGGATGACCGCCATTTTCGGTATGGCCACCAAATACGGCGAGGGCGTGTTGGCGGTGAAATACCGCGTCACCAATTCCAAAGGCGAAATGTCCGGCGGCCCGATGTATTACATTGAAAAAGGCTTGGGCAAAAACTGGAAATGGATGGCCGTCGCATTTGCCCTGTTCGGCACATTCGCTTCCTTCGGTATCGGCAGCTCGGTGCAGTCCAACTCAGTCGCGCAGGCAGTGCAAACCAGCTTCGGTGTCGAACCTGCCTACACCGGCGTGATATTGACCGTATTAACGGCCATTGTGCTTTTGGGCGGCATTAAGGGCATCGCCAAAGCCGCGTCCTTTATCGTACCTGCCATGGCAGTGTTTTATGTAGTGGGCGGTATTTCCATTATTGTCGTGAATTCTGACGCACTGATGCCTGCCGTCAAACTGATTTTCTCCGATGCGTTTAGCGCACAGGCCGTTGCTGGCGGTGCCATCGGTACGGTCATCCGTTACGGCGTGGCGCGCGGTGTGTTCTCCAACGAGGCAGGTATGGGTTCTGCGCCGATTGCCGCCGCAGCCGCGAAAACCGACCATCCCGTCCGTCAGGCTTTGGTTTCCATGACCGGTACTTTTTTGGACACCATCGTTGTCTGCTCGATTACCGGTATCGTGTTGGTCATGGGTCTGCTCGGCGCAGGCGGCGAGTTTGTGAAACCTGAATTGAGCGGCGCGGCGCTGACAACCGTTACTTTCCAAAAAATGCTGCCCGGCATCGGCGGCTGGATTGTGACCATCGGCCTGATTTTCTTTGCCTACTCAACCATTCTCGGCTGGTGTTATTACGGCGAGAAATGCGCGGTTTACGTCTTCGGCGAGAAGTTTGCCGGTTTGTACCGTGTCGGTTATGTTTCTTCGGTTATGCTGGGAACCGTGTTGAGCCTTGATTTGGTGTGGCTGGCTTCGGATACATTCAACGGCTTGATGGCATTGCCCAACCTGATTGCGCTTTTGTTGATGGCTAAAGTCATCGTCAATGAAACGCGCGACTTCAAACAAAAAATCAAAAACGGCGAATTGCCGCATTGATGTCCAAGGAAGTCTGAAACGGAACATTCAGACGGCCCGATGGATATCAGTTTGTTTTGAAAAAAGTCAGAGGAGGAGAAAAATGAAAGTGCTGGTTTTAGGTGCCGGAGTTGCCGGCGTATCTTCCGCGTGGTATCTGGCAGAGGCAGGACATGAGGTAACGGTCATCGACCGCGCCGAGGGCGTGGCGATGGAAACCAGTTTTGCCAATGCAGGCCAGCTTTCCTACGGCTATACCACGCCTTGGGCTGCACCCGGTATCCCGACCAAAGCGCTGAAATGGCTGTTTAAAAGCCATCCGCCTTTGCTGTTTCGCCCTGACGGCAGCCTGTATCAAATCGAATGGCTGTGGCAAATGCTGCAAAACTGCACGGCATCCCGCTATCAAATCAATAAAGAGCGCATGGTCAGGATTTCTGAATACAGCCGTGAAATGTTCCGCCGTTTTGAAGCGCAAACCGGCATGAATTTTGAAGGGCGCAAAAAAGGGACGTTGCAGATTTTCCGCCAAACCAAAGAAGTCGAAGCGGCAGAACAAGACATTGCCGTTTTGGAACGCTATGGCGTACCGTACCGCCGTCTGAAACCCGAAGAATGCGCAGAGTTTGAGCCTGCGCTGGCGCGCGTTACCACTAAAATTGCCGGCGGCCTGCACCTGCCTGCGGACGCGACCGGCGACTGCCACCTCTTCACTGAAAACTTATACAAATTGTGTCAGGAAAAGGGCGTACAGTTCCATTTCAACCAAACCATCAGCCGCATCGACCACAACGGGCTGCGCATCAAAGCCGTTGAAACCGAAACAGGGCGGTTTGAAGCAGATGCCGTTGTCTGCGCGCTCGGCTGCTTCAGCAGGACTGTGTTGGCGCAGTTGGATCTCAATCTGCCGATTTATCCCGTCAAAGGTTATTCCTTGACCCTGCCCGTCACAAACTCAGACGGCGCACCGGTGTCCACCGTTCTCGATGAGAGCTACAAAGTCGCCATCACGCGCTTTGACAACAGAATCCGCGTCGGCGGCATGGCGGAATTGTCGGGCTACGAAATCAAACTGCCCGAAAAACGCCGCGAAACCTTGGCTTTAGTCGTCAACGACTTGTTCCCAGAAGGTGGCGATTTGAACCAAGCATTGTTCTGGAGCGGCCTCAGACCGATGACGCCCGACAGCACGCCGTTAATCGGGCGCACCCGCTTTGATAATCTGTTCCTGAATACCGGCCACGGCACTTTGGGCTGGACCATGTCGCTGGGTTCGGCAAAATTAACTGCCGATATCGTGAGCGGCAAAGACACCGAAATCCGCAGCGACGACTTGAGCCTGTCGCGCTATCAGGCTTAAGCTGGAAAGCGATAAGGTTTAGCGACATTTCAAACTTGAGGGCCGTCTGAAAACCATTTTTCAGACGGCCTTTTGTTTCAAAATCCGGGTATCCAATCAATAAAATAAATAATAACTATTATCATGCGCATTAAAAAGTGTTAGTCTGAACCTGTCCCAGCTTTTAGCGCAGGTTTTCTCATGCCCGATTTTTCGATGTCCAATTTGGCCGTTGCCTTTTCCATCACGTTGGCTGCCGGTTTGTTTACCGTATTAGGCAGCGGCTTGGTGATGTTTTCCAAAACGCCTAATCCGCGCGTGTTGTCGTTTGGTTTGGCATTTGCCGGCGGTGCGATGGTGTATGTCTCCCTGACGGAGATTTTCAGTAAATCCAGTGAGGCGTTTGCTGAAATTTATGATAAAGACCACGCGTTTGCGGCGGCGACCATGGCATTTTTGGCTGGGATGGGCGGCATCGCGCTGATTGACCGCCTGGTGCCGAACCCGCATGAAACCTTGGATGCGCAAGACCCGTCGTTTCAAGAAAGCAAACGCCGCCATATTGCGCGAGTCGGCATGATGGCGGCGTTTGCGATTACGGCGCACAATTTCCCCGAAGGCTTGGCGACGTTTTTTGCCACCTTGGAAAATCCGGCGGTCGGGATGCCTTTGGCCTTGGCGATTGCCATCCATAATATTCCGGAGGGCATTTCCATCGCCGCGCCGGTTTATTTTGCCACCCGAAGCCGTAAGAAAACGGTATGGGCGTGTCTGCTATCCGGTTTGGCCGAGCCTTTGGGGGCGGCTTTGGGCTATTTGGTTTTGCAGCCGTTTTTGTCGCCTGCCGTGTTTGGCTCGGTGTTCGGCGTGATAGCCGGCGTGATGGTGTTTTTGGCGTTGGACGAGTTGTTGCCGGCCGCCAAACGCTATTCAGACGGCCACGAAACCGTTTACGGCCTGACAACGGGCATGGCGGTGATTGCCGTCAGCCTGGTATTGTTCCATTTTTAAAACCCGTATGCCAAAGGCCGTCTGAAATGATTCAGACGGCCTTTTTGCGTTATAATCCGCACATCAAAAATAACCTTAATTTCACAAAGTTCCATCATGTTAGACAAATACAATCCAGCCGAAATCGAATCCAAACATTATCAAAACTGGGAAGAGCAGGGCTATTTCCAACCTGATATGGATTTGACGAAACCGTCTTTCTCCATTCAACTGCCGCCGCCCAATGTAACCGGCACGCTGCACATGGGCCATGCCTTCAACCAAACCATCATGGACGGCCTGACCCGCTACTACCGCATGAAAGGCTGCAATACCGCCTGGATTCCCGGCACCGACCACGCGGGTATCGCCACGCAAATCGTGGTCGAGCGTCAGCTTGCCGCGCAAAACGTGTCCCGTCATGACTTGGGCCGCGAAAAATTCTTGGAAAAAGTGTGGGAATGGAAAGAAGTTTCCGGCGGTACGATTACCCAACAAATGCGCCGCGTGGGCTGCTCTGCCGACTGGACGCGCGAGTATTTCACGATGGACGATGTGCGCGCCGAAACCGTAACCGAAGTGTTTGTACGCCTGTATGAGCAAGGCTTGATTTACCGCGGCAAACGCTTGGTGAACTGGGATCCGGTATTGGGTACCGCAGTGTCGGATTTGGAAGTGGAAAGCGTGGAAGAACAAGGCTCTATGTGGTACATCCGCTATCCGCTGGCAGACAATCCCGCCGAAGCCGTTATCGTGGCGACCACCCGTCCCGAAACGCTGCTGGGCGACGTGGCCGTTGCCGTCAACCCTGAAGACGAACGTTATACCCATTTGATCGGCAAAGAATTAATCCTGCCGCTGACCGGCCGCACCATTCCCGTGATTGCCGACGAATACGTTGAAAAAGACTTCGGCACCGGCTGCGTGAAAATCACGCCTGCGCACGACTTCAACGACTACGAAGTCGGCAAACGTCACGACACACGCCTGATTAATGTGTTCGACTTGGAAGCCAAAGTGCTGGCCAACGCCGAAGTGTTCAACTTCAAAGGCGAAGCGCAACAAGGTTTTGCCCTACCTGAAAAATACGCAGGCTTAGACCGCTTTGCCGCGCGCAAACAAATGGTTGCTGATTTGCAGGAACAAGGCTTCTTGGTCGAAATCAAACCGCACACGCTAATGACGCCGAAAGGCGACCGCACAGGTTCGGTGATTGAGCCGATGCTGACCAGCCAATGGTTTGTCGCCATGTCCGCCACGCCAAACGGCGGCGAGCCTGACAGCGAATTCAAAGGCTTGAGCCTCGCCGACAAAGCCAAAAAAGCCGTCGACAGCGGCGCGGTACGCTTTATCCCTGAAAACTGGGTCAATACCTACAACCAATGGATGAACAACATCCAAGACTGGTGTATCTCACGCCAACTGTGGTGGGGCCATCAAATCCCTGCGTGGTATGACAACGAAGGCAATGTGTACGTCGCCCGCAATCAGGAAGAAGCCGAAAAACAAGCCGGCAAAACCGGTTTGACCCGCGAAGAAGACGTATTGGATACATGGTTCTCCTCCGCGCTCGTGCCGTTTTCCACACTCGGCTGGCCGTCTGAAACCGACGAACTTAAAGCCTTCCTGCCGTCCAATGTCTTGGTTACAGGCTACGAAATCATCTTCTTCTGGGTGGCACGCATGATTATGATGACCACCCACTTTACCGGCAAAGTACCATTTAAAGATGTGTACATCCACGGCATCGTACGCGACCACGAAGGCAAAAAAATGTCCAAATCCGAAGGCAACGTCATCGACCCTGTGGATTTGATCGACGGCATCGACTTGGAAAAACTGCTGGTGAAACGTACCACCGGCCTGCGTAAACCCGAAACCGCGCCGAAAGTGGAAGAAGCAACCAAAAAACTCTTTCCCGAAGGCATTCCGAGCATGGGCGCGGACGCATTGCGCTTCACCATGGCGAGCTACGCCAGCCTCGGCCGTAGCGTCAACTTTGACTTCAAACGCGCCGAAGGCTATCGCAACTTCTGCAATAAATTGTGGAACGCCACCAATTTCGTGTTGATGAACACCGAAGATAAAGACTGCGGTCAAGACGAAATGCAGCCGTTGGCGTTTACCTTCGCCGACCAATGGATTATCGGCAAACTGCAACAGGCCGAAGCCGCCGTTGCCGAAGCCTTTGAAACCTACCGCTTCGACCTTGCCGCGCAAACGCTGTACGAATTTGTGTGGAACGAATATTGCGACTGGTACATCGAGCTGGCAAAAGTGCAAATCCAAACCGGCTGCCCGACAACCCAGCGCACCACACGCCGCACCCTTGTGCGCGTACTCGAAACCATCCTGCGCCTGCTGCACCCAATCATGCCGTTCATTACCGAAGAGCTGTGGCAGGTTGTTGCGCCTCTGGCGAATGCCAAAACCGCCGACAGCATCATGTTGGCCGCCTATCCGCAAGCCGATAAAGAACAAATCGTTCAGACGGCCTTCGACAAAATGGCCGCATTGAAAGACTTGGTGGAAGAAGTGCGCAAACTGCGCGGCGAAATGGGTATCGCGCCAAACGTCAAAGCACCGCTCTTTGTCGAAGGCAGCGCAGAACTCGAAGGCCTGCTCAAATACCTGCCGTCGCTGACCCGACTGACCGAAGCCAAGCTGGTGGACAACCTGCCCGAAGCGGAAGACGCACCTGTCGCTGTCTGCAACGGCGCGCGCCTGATGCTGAAAGTCGAAATCGACAAAGCCGCCGAAACCGCCCGTTTGAGCAAAGAAGCCGAGAAGCTGCAAAAAGCCTTGGACAAACTCAATGCTAAACTCTCCAAACCCGGCTACACCGAAAAAGCCCCGGCGCATTTGGTGGAAAAAGACAAAGCCGATTTGGCGGAATTGGAAGACAAAATGGCGAAAGTTCAAACCCAGTTGGCGAAGTTGAAAGACTGATTTTGATTGAATAGATAAGGCCGTCTGAAAAATGTTTTTTTCAGACGGCCTTTTTCTTTTTCTCAATCCATCAGATTCAATCAAACCAAACGATCTGACTTTCATCCACGCTGATGCGGATTTCCTGTCCGGTTTGCGGTTTGTTCGTATCGTGGTCGGCGTGGGGGTACCAAATCAAATCGCCGTATTGCGGATGAGCGAGGGTGAGGCGTATGCCTTCGGCGAGTGGGACGGCTTCGCTGATGCGGACGGCCGTGCCGTTCGGGTCGAACCGGATGGCGTGTTGGGGGATGTAGCGTGTGTCGCCGGTGTTGGCCAAACCGAGTAGCAGGGCGGCTTGGGCGTTGACGGGGCGGCGGATAAGGGTTTCCGGCGTGCCGTGTTGGAGGATGCGGCCTTCGTGCATGATGGCGATGGTGTCTGCCATGGTGCAGGCTTCCTCGGCGGAGTGGGTCACGAGGATGGCGGGGATGTTTTGACTGCGGATGCGTTCGGCGGTCAGGGTGCGCAGGTGGTGACGCAGGTGGGTGTCGAGGCTGGAGAAGGCCTCGTCCAAGAGCAATAGCGACGGGCGCGTGATGAGGGCGCGTGCGAGGGCGAGGCGTTGCTGTTCGCCGCCGGAGAGGCTTTCGGGTTTGCGTTGCGCTTCGTGTTCCAAACCGATGTCGCGCAAGGCCTGCATGGATTGTTCTTCGATTTCGGCTTGGGGCAGACGGCGCATTTTAAGGCCGAAGCCGACGTTGTCGAGGGCGGTTAAATGCGGCAAAAGGGCGTAGTCTTGAAACATCAGCGAGATATTACGTTTTTCAGACGGCATGTCGGTGATGTTGTCGCCGTTGAGCCAGATTTCGCCGCTGTCGGGACGCACCAGGCCGACGATGGTTTTGAGCAGGGTGGATTTGCCGCAGCCGGATCGGCCGAGTACGGCGAGGATTTTGCCTGCTTCGACGTTTAGGTTGATGTCTTGGGCAACGGTTTTGCTGCCGAAGCGTTTGTTGATGTTTTTGAGTTGCAACATGGTTTCAGACGGCCTTTAAAAATGGGGTCAGCAACGGATGCTGTCGAGCCATGCGGACAGCGGATGTTTGGGGTCGATCAGGCCGTATCGACGGCAGGCTTCGATCGTGACCAGCTGGGCATCGTGCATCATGTGTCCGCCCAACATGGCATCAAGCAGGGTGGGGATGTCCATCAGTTCAAAACCGGCGACTTCGCCGTCTTGGTTGGCGGGTTGGAAGCCTTCGGGCAGGACGATGTCGAAGATATACAGGATTTCGTTGTGGACACCGCGATTAACAGGGCGCAAACTATATATTTGGGCAGTCGGTCGGATATGGGGTGTCAGAGAAGCGGGAATGCCAGCTTCTTCTTCGCCTTCACGGCAGACGGCTTTAGACGGCCTCTCGCCGCTGCTGATACCGCCGCCGGTCAGGTTGTCGAGTTTGTTTGGATCGACGGCTTTGTGCGGACTGCGGCGGCCTATCCAAAAGCGCAGACTGTTTTCTGTTTCGACCAATCCGTTCAAATGCACTGCCTGACTCATTAGGCCGAACGGACGGAAGGCGGCGCGTTCGAGTGCGCATAAAGGCTTGCCTGCCTGGTCGCAGATGTCGAACTTTTCATCGCGCCAACCTTTGAGCCAACCGCATTCGCGCCATTGTTGCGCCAGCGTTTGCAAACTATCGCCCATCTGAGCCCAGCTGTCTGTTTCCAAATTCAGGCCGTCTGAAAGGGTTGACTGCCTGCCTGTCCAATCTTGCCCGAGGCGTTCGCGCCATAACGGGTTCAGACGGCCTAAAGGCAGGCCGTTGAGATACAGAATGCACCAATCGTCGGATGCGCCATAGCTTGTTTGCGCCCAATCCCACAATGCGTCGTGGACATCGGACGCGAATACCTGTTCAAAACGGAAAGACTGAGACATGGCGCATCCTCCAAAAGAACTAAAGATACGTCGATTTTAGCCGTTTACGGCGAATTTGCAAAACAACCGCACTACTCGAAAACCGCTATAATAGAGTAAACCATCCGAAACGAGCACATCATGAGCGAATTGAGCGAAATCCTCGCCTATAACCAACATTTCGTCGAAACGGGCGAATACGAAAAATATTTCACCAACAAATACCCCGGCCGCGAGCTGGCCATCCTCTCCTGCATGGACGCACGCATTATCGAGCTGCTACCCAATGCGTTGGGTTTGAAAAACGGCGATGCCAAGCTCATCAAAAACGCCGGTGCGCTGGTAACCCACCCTTGGGGTTCGGTGATGCGCAGTTTGTTGGTGGCCGTATTTGAACTCAAAGTCAAAGAAATCATGGTCATTGCCCACCACGACTGCGGTATGCGAGGATTGCACGCCGAAGAGTTCCTCCAACGCGTACACGACAGCAATATCCCCGACGACCGCATCGAAACCCTGCGCAATGCCGGTATCGATTTGGACGGCTGGCTGACCGGTTTTGACAACGTCGAAGACAGCGTGCGCCATACCGTCGAGCTGATTCGCAAACATCCGCTGATGCCCGACAACATCGCCATCCACGGCCTGGTCATCCACCCGACCACAGGTAAGCTCAACCTGATTGTTGACGGCAGCCTGCCTGCTTCAGACGGCCAAAACATCTAACGCAGACACCACGAAATGAAAAAAATCGGATTATTCGGCGGCACGTTTGACCCCATCCACAACGGCCACCTCCACATCGCCCGCGCCTTTGCCGACGAAATCGGTTTGGACCTTGTCGTCTTCCTGCCGGCAGGCGACCCGTACCACAAAGACAGCACGCGCACGCCGGCACAAGAGCGCCTCAATATGGTCGAACTCGCCATCGCCGACGAGCCGAAATTCGCCGCCAGCGACTGCGACATTGTCCGCGACGGCGCAACTTATACGTTTGACACCGTCCAAATCTTCCGCCAGCAGTTTCCCGGCGCGCAACTATGGTGGCTGATGGGCAGCGACAGCCTGATGCAGCTGCACACATGGAAAAAATGGCAAACCCTCGTGCGCCAGACCCATATCGCCATCGCCATGCGCCAAGGCGACAACCTCAACAAAACCCCGCGCGAATTGCACGTATGGCTCGGCGAAGCCCTGCAAAACGGCAGCGTCCGCATCCTCAACGCGCCGCTGCACAATACCAGTTCCACCCAAATCCGTGCCAATCTCGCCAAAACGCACCATTCAGACGGCCTGCCGCAACCCGTCGCCCAATACATCCGCCAACACAAACTCTATGAAAAATAGCGTTTATTCAGGCAGATAAGCTATAATGCCGTCTGAAAACATTTCAACTAGGAAAATAATGAACGAACAAGAATTGCAAGACCTGCAAAAAATGGTCGAAGTGGCCGTAAACGCCCTTGAAGACATTAAAGCCAAAGACATCTCTGTTTTGGAAACCCAAGACAAAACCTCCCTGTTCGCCCGCATGATTATTGCCAGTGGCGACAGCACACGCCAAGTCAAAGCATTGGCCAACAACGTTGCCGTCGATTTAAAAGAAGCCGGTTTCGAAATCCTCAGTACCGAAGGCGACAGCGGCGAATGGACGCTCGTCGACGCAGGCGACCTCGTTGTCCACGTCATGCTCCCTGCCGTGCGCGACTTCTACGACATTGACACCTTGTGGGGCGGAGAAAAACCGAGTTTCCACGCCGGTATGCAAAAACCTTGGCACGCCGCCGACTAAAACGGTTTATCCATACAAAGGCCGTCTGAAACTTGAAAGCAAGCAAGTTTCAGACGGCCTTTTGCTATAATTCCATTCTTTTCACATTATTTAATTTATTGCACCATCATGCCGCAACCCGATTTCGCCCAAACCCTCTCCAAAGACCGCCATTTTCTGCGATCTGCCTTTAAAAACCCCAATAAATACGGCGGCTTGGCCAAGGTCGAGGAAAAATACAAAAAATCGCACGACCTCTATCTGCAACGCCTGTCCAAACTGCCCAAGCCCGAATTCGACAACACGCTGCCCGTTCACGAAAAACTCGACGAAATCAAAAAAGCCATTGCCGAGAATCAGGTAACGATTATTTGCGGCGAAACCGGTTCGGGTAAAACCACGCAGTTGCCCAAGATTTGTTTGGAACTCGGGCGCGGGGCGGCGGGGCTGATCGGGCATACCCAGCCGCGCCGTTTGGCAGCGCGCTCGGTGGCAGAGCGGATTGCCGAAGAATTGAAATCGGAAATCGGCAACGCGGTCGGCTATAAAGTGCGCTTCACCGACCACACCTCGCGCGATGCCTGCGTCAAGCTGATGACCGACGGCATTCTGCTGGCGGAAACGCAAACCGACCGTTATCTCGCCGCCTACGACACGATTATCATCGACGAAGCGCACGAACGCAGCCTGAACATTGACTTTCTGCTGGGCTACCTGAAACAGCTCCTGCCGCGCCGCCCTGATTTGAAAGTCATCATCACCTCGGCAACGATAGACGCGGAACGCTTCTCCCAACACTTCAACGACGCGCCCGTGCTGGAAGTGAGCGGGCGCACCTATCCCGTCGAAATCCTCTACCGCCCGCTGACCAGCAAAGACGAAGACGACGCAGAAGTCGAGCTGACCGATGCGATTGTCGATGCAGCGGACGAATTGGCGCGATATGGCGAAGGCGATATTTTGGTATTCCTGCCGGGCGAGCGCGAAATCCGCGAAGCCGCCGAAGCACTGCGCAAATCCACACTGCGCCGCAACGACGAAATCCTGCCCCTGTTCGCGCGCCTGTCGCATGCCGAGCAGCACAAAATCTTCCACCCCTCCGGCGCAAAACGCCGCATCGTGCTGGCAACCAACGTTGCCGAAACCTCGCTCACCGTGCCGGGCATCAAATACGTCATCGACACCGGCCTCGCGCGCGTCAAACGCTATTCCGCACGGGCGAAGGTGGAACAGCTCCATGTAGAAAAAATCTCCCAAGCCGCCGCCCGCCAACGCTCCGGCCGCTGCGGCCGCGTCTCCGCAGGCGTGTGTATCCGACTGTTTTCAGAAGAAGATTTCAACAGCCGCCCCGAATTTACCGACCCAGAAATCGTCCGCAGCAACCTCGCCGCCGTCATCCTGCGCATGGCAGCGTTGAAACTCGGCGATGTGGCAGCATTCCCATTCCTCGAAGCACCGGACCAGCGGTATATCAATGATGGTTTTCAGGTGTTGTTGGAATTGGGAGCGGTGGAGGTCGTCTGAAAATATTTTCTGTGAATGGTTAACTGCCAGCAATAATTAAATTTTGTTATAATTAACAACGACTTTTGGATTTAGTAGAGATAATTTAGTGTCAAATTTAGCATATAAAAATCAAGAAAATTATTCCCTTCCTTTTTCTTTTCAGTACGAAGATTGGAGGAATAAACCTTTTTCAAATCCTAATTCGCATATTCGTTTAGCAACTGTTTTTAGTGGTATTGGTGCGATTGAACAGGCGATGAAACGTTTGAAATTAAACCATGAAATCATATTTGCGGGAGACATTGACCCCCATGTGAAAAAAAGTTATCTAGCAAATTATCAATTATCAGAAGAGCTCTGGCATTCTGATATTACAACATTTGATGCGACACCTTATCTAGGACAAATAGATTTATTAGTTGGTGGAAGTCCTTGCCAAGCATTTTCTATGGTAGGAAAAAGGCATGGCTTGGAAGATACTCGTGGTACTTTATTCTATGAGTTTGCTCGTGTAGTTAATGAAACGAAACCAAAAATTTTTATTTATGAAAATGTAAAGGGATTATTAAATCATGATAATGGTAAAACATGGCAGGTGGTAAAAGATGTGTTGCACGCATTAGGTTATGATTTATATTTTCAAGTAATGAACAGCAAAAATTACGGCATACCACAACATCGGGAGCGTATTTTTGTGGTTGGTTTTAAAACTCCTCCTCAAGGGGGATTTATATTTCCAGCAGAGATTCCTCTTGAGCATTCTATGCAAGATTTCCTAGAAGATTACACAGATAGCAAATATTTTCTAAAAGAAAAAGGAATTAAATTCGTAACCAGCTCTAAAAATCGCCAAAAACGGTACACTCAAATAAACGGTGATGTAATGCTATGCCAAAAGGCCAATCAACAATTTAACTGGCACGGGGATTTCATATTTGAATATGCAGTTAATTCTAGTCAATTTGATGAGTTTATTTTTAATGTAAATGATGTAGAAGAAAAATATTATTTATCAAATAAAATCCGCAATTATGTTTTAGCTGGTGGTACAAAGAATTTTAAAACTAGTACAGAAACCGACTTAACTGTTGCAAGACCATTATTACAAACAATGCATAAAATGCATCGAGCTGGGGTTGATAATTATGTTACTCATAATCAAGGCCGTATTAGGAAATTAACACCAAGAGAATGCCTCCGACTTATGGGCTTTAGAGATGATTTCCAAATTGTTGTAAGTGATACACAAGCATACCGTCAAGCAGGAAATAGTATTGTTGTTGATGTTTTAATTGCTATTTTGAAACAAATTGATATTACAAAATATGGAGCATAATAATGCTAATTGATGGAATTGATTATTTTCCTGTAGATACTAAAGAAAAGATTACCATTGCGGATTCATTTGTAGTTAGAGCCAATAAAATAGGTTCTGGAAATGGAGAGGCAAAATTATATATCGGCAATGAAAATAAGGAAAATCGATCATTTTTTGGTCCAAATGGATTTATTGATCGTTGTTTTTTACTGAAGCAGGATTTAATTAAATACTTAGATGAGACGAAAGAGGAATATTTATCTCCAGAACAGCTTTATCAAAATGCCAGCGAACTCCCTACATTGTGGTTAGAGCGCCGACAAAAGATTACCAAGCTGCCTGAAATAATTTGGTTTGATATAGAAGAACAAACACAAATTGCAGGCCCAAGATTGTATGTTAAATTTAATAATAAACAATCAAAATTTGGATATGAACTTATCCGAGAACTTTCGTTGCCTAATGTGACATATATTTCTATCGTAAAACTAGTTAACCCAAAAACTCTAAAAGAACCTATTTTTTATATTCGTCTCTTTGCAGATTATTTTGGTGATGTTATCCATCCTGCTATTCTTGAACAAGAAGAAAAAAATATCCTAGGAGAACCTGATAGTCGTGAAAAAACAGAAAAATTAAGAGCACGACAAGGTCAGGGAGAATATAGGAAAAAACTGTTAGAACAATGTCCATTTTGTCCAATTACATTGATTTCTGATGATCGCCTTTTAATCGCAAGTCATATTAAACCATGGGCAAAATCAAATGACTTTGAGAAAACAGATCCATATAACGGATTTATGTTTACCCCAACCATAGATTATCTATTTGATCGCGGTTTCATTACTTTCACAGATAATCAAGAAATGCTACTCTCTCCTTTTCTATCCAAAATGACTTATTCAAAATTAGGATTAAGCGACAGAAAAAAATATCCAAGGTTAAAGATTGAAGGGAGAACAGGATATTTAGAATATCATAGACAAGAAATTTGGAAGGGCTGACCAAATTAATAATAAACATGTCGTCTGAAATAGAATTTATTTGGTATTTTATAATATGTTTCTATGCTAGTTCCTCAATAGTGTTGTTGGAATTGGGAGTGGTGGAGGCCGTCTGAAAGTAAAAGAAAATGGTAGATCATGTTTTATTTTCAGACGGCCTAAATCATTGAGAAACTAAAAACTATTGAAAAGGGAATATTGGGTTTTAAAACTCAATCGGTAAATTTTTTTTGTGAAATATTAATGATGAAAAAATCTTTCCTCGCGCTTGTTCTGTATTCGTCTTTACTTACTGCCAGCGAAATTGCCTATCGTTTTGTCTTCGGGATTGAAACTCTACCGGCGGCAAAAATTGCGGAAACGTTTGCGCTGACATTTGTGATTGCTGCGCTGTATCTGTTTGCGCGTTATAAGGCTTCACGGTTGCTGATTGCGTTGTTTTTTGCGCTCAGCATCATTGCCAACAATGTGCATTATGCGGTTTATCAAAGCTGGATGACGGGCATCAATTATTGGCTGATGCTGAAAGAGGTTACTGAAGTCGGCAGCGCGGGCGCGTCGATGTTGGATAAGTTGTGGCTGCCTGCGTTGTGGGGCGTGGCGGAAGTCGTGCTGTTTTGCAGCCTTGCCAAGTTCCGCCGTAAGACGCACTTTGCCGCCGATATTTTGTTTATTGCAGCGATGTTGCTGATTTTTGGACGTTCATTCAGTACGACGCAGGAACACGGTATTTCGCCCAAGCCGACATATAGCCGTATCAAAGCCAATTATTTCAGCTTCGGCTATTTTGTCGGGCGCGTGTTGCCGTATCAGTTGTTTGATTTAAGCAAAATCCCTGTGTTCAAGCAGCCTGCGCCAAGCAAAATCGGGCAGGGCAGTGTTCAAAATATCGTCCTGATTATGGGCGAAAGCGAAAGCGCGGCGCATTTGAAACTGTTTGGCTATGGGCGTGAGACTTCGCCGTTTTTGACCCAGCTTTCGCAAGCCGACTTTAAGCCGATTGTGAAACAAAGCTATTCCGCCGCTTTGATGACGGCTGTGTCCCTGCCCAGCTTTTTCAATGCCATACCGCATGCCAACGGCTATGAGCAAATCAGCAGCGGCGATACCAATATGTTCCGCCTCGCCAAAGAGCAGGGCTATGAAACGTATTTTTACAGCGCGCAGGCTGAAAACGAGATGGCGATTTTGAACTTAATCGGTAAGAAATGGATAGACCATCTGATTCAGCCGACGCAACTTGGCTACGGCAACAGCGACAATATGCCTGATGAGAAACTGCTGCCGCTGTTCGACAAAATCAATTTGCGGCAGGGCAAGCATTTTATAGTGTTGCACCAACGCGGTTCGCACGTCCCATACGGCGCATTGTTGCAGCCTCAAGATAAAGTATTCGGCGAAGCCAATATTGTGGATAAGTACGACAACACCATCCACAAAACCGACCAAATGATTCAAACCGTATTCGAGCAGCTGCAAAAGCAGCCTGACGGCAACTGGCTGTTTGCCTATACCTCCGATCATGGCCAGTATGTGCGCCAAGATACCTACAATCAAGGCACGGTGCAGCCCGACAGCTATCTCGTGCCGCTGGTGTTGTACAGCCCGGATAAGGCTGTGCAACAGGCTGCCAACCAAACTTTTGCGCCTTGCGAGATTGCCTTTCATCAGCAGCTTTCAACGTTCCTGATTCACACGCTGGGCTACGATATGCCGGTTTCAGGTTGTAGTGAAGGCTCGGTAACGGGCAACCTGATTACGGGCGATGCAGGCAGCTTGAACATTCGCGATGGCAAGGCGGAATATGTTTATCCGCAATAAGCGGCGTGAAAACCAATAAAGACAAATTTAGATGATGTCGGGGAAGATGCCCGACCGACAAGACTATGCAAAATATGAAAAACCAAGTACGCGGATCAGGTATGGATGCCCGATTCAACCCAGCCAATATTTCAGACGGCCTGCAAAACAGTTCAGGCCATATCGGTGCCAACACGCGCTACCGTCTGACCAAGCTCGGCGAACAAATGGCGCGCCTGCCCATCGACCCGAAAATTGCGCGCATTTTGTTGGCGGCGAAGAAACACGACTGCATGGCGGAAATATTGGTGATCGCGTCCGCGCTGTCGATTCAAGACCCGCGCGAGCGGCCGCTGGAAGCGCGCGATGCCGCGGCCAAGGCGCATGAACGCTTTACCGACAAGCAATCCGACTTTCTTGCCTATCTGAATATTTGGGACAGCTTCCAGCGCGAGCGCGACAAAGGTTTGTCCAATAAGCAGCTGGTGCAATGGTGCCGTCAATATTTCCTGTCGCACCTGCGGATGCGCGAATGGCGCGAGCTGCACCACCAGCTTGCCCAAACCGCGATTGAAATGGGTTTGACCACTAAAGAAGCCGCGTTTAGACAACCTCCTACCCAAGAACAATTAAGGCCGTCTGAAAGCCAAGGCGACCAAGATTTGGCGGCCAAACTCAAACAAAAACAACTGGATAAGAAACAACACCGTGCCCAAATCCGCGCCGCCAAAGAAGCCGGCTACGAACAAATCCACCGCGCCCTGCTGACCGGCCTTATCGCCAACGTCGGCATGAAATCGCCCGACGGCAACGACTACACCGGCGCGCGCGGCAGCCGCTTCCACCTTTTCCCGGCATCAGCCCTGTTCAAAGCCAAACCCAAATGGGTGATGGCGGCAGAATTGGTTGAAACCACGCGCCTTTACGCGCGCGACGTCGCCGTTATCCAGCCCGAATGGATAGAGCAGGAAGCGCCGCACCTCGTTCGCTATCATTATTTCGAGCCGCACTGGGAGCAAAAACGCGGCGAAGTAGTCGTCAGCGAACGCGTGACGCTTTACGGCCTGACCGTATTGCCGCGCCGCCCCGTGTCTTACGGTAAAGTTGCCCCCGAAGAAGCGCGCGAAATCTTTATCCGCGGCGCATTGGTGGCGCAGGAAAGCAATCTTCAGGAGGCCTTTTTTGCCCACAATAAAAAGCTGATTAAAGAAATTACCGAACTCGAACACAAATCGCGCAAGCAAGACGTATTGGTCGATGACGAAGCCCTGTTTGCGTTTTATAACGAACGCCTGCCCGAGCTGGTGTGGAAAGACGCGAAAGGCGGAGTTTGGGGAAGCGAAGAGGGCGGACAAACCCAGCAGGACAAGACGGCCGGACAAAACGGACAAGCAAACCAGCGCAACGCAGGGCGTGTGGCGCAAGCCACGCACTCAGATTCCAAAGATACGGACAAGCGCGTGCATGAACCGAGTTCACATACCCGACAAAATGTCTCAGACGGCCCCAATCCCAAAAAGCAGCCAGCATCTCAAAAAGGCCGTCTGAAACCTTTGCCCCTTGCCGATATCCGCACCTTTGAAGCCTGGCTCAAAACAGCCGAACGCGACAATCCGCGCCTGCTGTTCCTCAGCCGCGACGATTTGATGCAACACGCCGCCGCGCACATTACCGAAGAGCAATTCCCCAAATTCTGGCAAACCGCAGACGGCAAGTTCAAACTTTCCTACCGCTTCGAGCCGCACCATCCGCTCGACGGCGTGACCATGACCGTGCCGCTGACCGTCCTCAACCGCCTGCACGCGCCGTCGCTAGAATGGCTGGTACCCGGTATGTTGCGCGAAAAAATCCAGCTGCTGATTAAAGCCCTGCCGAAGCAAATCCGCCGCATTTGCGTGCCCGTACCCGATTTCATTACCAAATTCCTCGAAAGCAATCCCGACCGCCAAGCGGCCATCATTCCCCAGTTGGCGCACTTTATCGCCAAAAGCGCCGGCGATATGCGGATTCTCGAGCAAATCGACCAAGACGCATGGGCGGCGCAAGAATTGCCCGAACACTGCTATCTGAATCTGCGCATTATCGACGACGGAGGACAAGAGCTTGCCGGCGGCCGCAAACTGCATGAGTTGCAACAACAGCTCGGCCAAGCCGCCGCCGTTACCTTCCGCGACAACACCCAAGAATTCGAGCGCGACAACGTTACCGCATGGGACATCGGCACCCTGCCCGAATCCATCAAATTCGCACGCGGCAAACAACAGCTCACCGGCTACCTCGGCCTGCAAAAAGAAAAAGACGGCCGCATCGCCCTGCGCCTGTTTGACACCACCGAAGCCGCCGAGCAGGCACACAGACTAGGCGTAATCGAATTGATGAAGCTGCTATTAAAAGAACAAGTTAAAGACCTGAACAAAGGCATCCAAGGCTTCACCCAAGCCGCCATGCTGCTCAAACACATCAACGCCGACACCCTGCGCGACGACCTTACACAGGCCGTCTGCGACCGCGCCTTTATCGGCGAAGACGAGCTGCCGCGCAACGAAAAAGCCTTTAAAGAACAAATCAAACGCGCCCGCAGCCGCCTGCCTGCCGTCAAAGAAGCCCTCAGCCGCTACCTGCAGGAAACCGCCGCCGCTTATGCCGAACTCAACAGCAAACTCGGCAAACACCCATTGACCCACCTTCTAAGACTACGCCTGCAAACCCTGCTTGCCCCCGGCTTCGCCACCCGCACCCCGTGGGCACAATGGCCACGCCTACCCATCTACCTCAAAGCCATGACCCTGCGCCTCGAAAAATACAGCAGCAACCCATCACGCGACGCAGCCCGCGAAGCCGACATACAGGAATTGGAACAAATGTGGCAGGAAAAAACCGACAGCTTAGTGAAACAAGGACTACCCATTTCAGACGACCTCGCCGCGTTTAAATGGATGATTGAAGAATTGAGGGTGTCGCTGTTTGCGCAGGAATTGAAGACACCGTATCCGGTGTCGGTGAAGAGGTTAATGAAGGAGTAGGGAAAAAATTGGAAAATAAAAAACAGCCTGAAACTTTTCAGGCTTTTTTTTATTTAACTAATCGAAGTTTTCTATATCTATTTAAGTCCCTCTCAACTAATCCAAAAGTTAAATCAGCAACATCTTTGGGGGATACGTTTAAATTTTCAGCAATCTGTTCAATACCGATACCATCATTTTTTAAAATAGTAAGCATTTTACGTAATGCACTTGATATTTCCCTTTCCATTGGCTCTGGTTCGATAGTTCGATATTTTTTCTTTGCAAACAAAGGACAAAGGTTGTGTATATACATCCTATCGGTAATCATTCCTAATTTATGCATCCGATATGCTAAGGCAACAAGAGAAACACCAAATCGTCTTTTGATTTTTAATAAATTTTCAATAGTGATAGGAACATGACGATATAAGCGTAGTGCAGCCTCTGGCATTAAAAAAGCTGAAGCAAAGGCATTAGCTTCTTTTTCGATAATATCACGAGGTTCATCTGCAGTAATTTCACTATTTTTACTATGTTCCATACTGTATTTATCACGGATTAAGTGTCCCAACTCATGGGCAGCATCAAATCGACTACGTTCTGCAGATTTTTGTGTATTTAAAAATACAAATGGGTGATTCTCATACCAAGTACAAAAGGCATCAATATCCTTTGTATCTAGAGATAGCGAAAATACACGGACACCCTTAGCTTCGAGTAAAGTAAGCATATTTGTTATAGGTTCATTGCCCAGCCCCCATTCTAATCTTAGTTCCTGAGCAGCCTCTTCAGGAGGAATATCAGAAAAATCAGGCAATACGGCTTGACTTAGTGTAAATTCTGTCTCGAGCCAGTCATTCAACAAAAAAGCCGTAATGCTATGATTTAATGCTTGTTTTTCAAGCCTCTTTGAAGTGCGTGAACGGGCACGAAAACTTACTGCCTGAGATTTCAACTCAGGCAGTTTTTCGTCATTAGTAAAAAAATGAACTGGAAACTCTAATAAATTAGCTAATTCATTCAAATCAGGTATTTGCTCATCTTTTACATAGTTTCTTACTTGTCGAGCGGTAATACCTAATAATTCAGCTAATTTAGTTTGCGTAAAACCACGTTTATCGAGTGCAAATTCCAGTCTTTCACGATTAAATGTCTGCATGATATATCATTCAAATTACCCTGCTTTTTGTTTTCTTTCAACCAAAGGTTCATATTCTTCAACAGGCTGCTTACGTTCAATCTCATCAATTTTAGTCAAATCAACATCAGCTAATATAATTCGCTGTTTGTATCCAGTTATTTGATGACTAACAAAACCACTAGGTAAAGATAATTCAAGTTGCACTTTATTATATTCCCAGTGAAACAACAGAACCCAAAACTGAACAGTATCAGGTAAATCTAATTTTGAGTTACGAATAGCCTCCTCAAATTTCCTACCTTTGCTTGAGGTTGTCATTGGCATCCCATTATGCCTACCAACATCTGAAGTAGCAGTAGCTACAATAATACTTTTAGTTCGACATGGCGAGAGACATAGAAATGCACCTCCAGACCAAGGTTCAAGCGTCCAGCCATATTCACTTAAATATACCCTTAACGCAAGTGTAATTTCTCCCTGTCGGTAATTTCCCAATGTGTTTCTATCAGATAATGCTGCTTTGTCCTGAATATTATTATGCGCAGTAAGTACAATCTCTTTAAGTACTTCCTGAGATAAATACTTGCTGATTTTACTCAAAGCAATATCACTATCTTGTTGCTCAACTATTTCTCCTATTTCAAATGGGAAAGGTTCTGACAATGCGAATTCCACCATTATTAATTTCCTAATTTTATACGTAATATTTACGCAATATATCAGGAAATGTGAAAACGTACAACCATATCTATAAAGAAATTAATCAGTAGCTTGTCCAACTACATCCGTACCTTTCTATACCCCTACCTATGAATCATAAAGAATTTGAAATTTATGCGTAGGGTGTGTGCGGTACGCACGCACGCGGTCTTTTGAAAAAATATTCTTTCCAATCAAACCAAAGGCCGTCTGAAAGTACTTTCTACCTTTCAGACGGCCTTTTTATATTCATATTTCTGTTTATTTTTCCACCCGTGCAATCAGTTCATCGGCCAAGTCGAGATAAGCTTGGGTGCCTTTGGCGTGGGCGTCGTAGGCGAGGGCGGGGAGGCCGTGGCTGGGGGCTTCAGCGAGGCGGATGTTGCGGGGGATGACGGTGTCGAAGAGTAGGTTACCGAAGTGTTGTTTGAGCTGTTCGCTGACTTCGACGACGAGGCGGCTGCGGCTGTCGTACATGGTGCGGACGATGCCGGTTACGTCGAGGTCGGGGTTGATGGCTTGGCGGATTTTGCGGACGGTGGCCACGAGGTCGGAGATGCCTTCGAGGGCGTAGTATTCGCAAAGCATAGGGACGATGACGCCGTTGGCGGCGACCAGGCCGTTGAGGGTGAGCAGGGTCAGGGACGGGGGGCAGTCGATGAGGACGTAGTCGTAGTCGTCGGCAACGAGCTGTAGGGCGTTTTTGAGGCGGATTTCGCGTGCGATTTCTTGGACGAGTTCGACTTCTGCGCCGGCCAGTGTGCGGTTGGCGCCCAATACGTCGTAGCCGCCTTCTTTGCTGCGGACGACGGCGTTGGGGATGTCGGTTTCGCCGAGGACGACTTGATATACGCCGTTTTCGATGGTGGCTTTGTTAATGCCGCTGCCTGTGGTGGCGTTGCCTTGGGGGTCGAGATCGACGACGAGGACGCGGCGGCCTTTGGAGGCCAGGGAGGCGGCTAGGTTGACGGTGGTGGTGGTTTTGCCGACTCCGCCTTTTTGGTTGGCGACGGCGAGGATTTGTGCGCTCATGTGCTTTGCTGTCGTGTTAAGTGTGGATGGCTGGATTGTACCGTTATTCGGTATGCTTGGGTTGTTTTCAGACGGCCTTTTTGCGGATGATGACGATATGGCGTTCGGCATTGAGTTGGGGGACGTGCAATGCTTCGACTTTTTCAACGGCGACGCTTTCGGGGAGTTTGTCGATTTCTTCTTGCGGATATACGCCTTTCATGGCTGCCCAGTAGCCGCCGTCTTTGAGGAGGTGTTCGGTCCAGTTGACGAAGTCGGCGAGTTCGGCAAAGGCGCGGCTGGTGATGACGTCGGCGCGGCAGTCGGCGGCGGCTTCTACGCGGCCGCTGATGACGCGGACGTTTTTAAGGCCGAGTTCGATGACGGCTTGTTGCAGAAAGGCGGTTTTTTTGGTGTTGGCATCGAGGAGGGTGATGTCGAGGTCGGGACGGCAGATGGCGGTGGGTATGCCGGGCTGTCCGCCGCCGGAGCCGACGTCGAGCATGGTTTGGGCGTGTTCGATATAGGGCAAGAGGGTCAGGCTGTCGAGCAGATGGTGGCTGACGGTTTGGGCGGGATCGCGCAGGGCGGTCAGGTTGTAGGTTTTGTTCCACTTTTGCAGCAGGGCGGCATAGTCTAGAAGCTTGGTCTGTTTGGCTTCGTCGATGTCCAAACCCAGTGCCTGTATGCCGTCGCGGAGCTGTTGCGCCTGATTCATTTGTTATTCCTTATTGGTTAAAACGCGTTGGATGTAATGGTAACGGAAAGCATGCCGGCTGAAAATGTTTGTGCTTGTTGAATCAACGTTTCATCTTGTGAAAGACGATGGGCTGTTCCGGTGCGCGCGTGAGCTGTTTGGGCAGGGTCAGCATGGCGATGATCCATACGGAGAGGGTGTAGTAGAACACGCCTTGTCCGCGCATACCGGCCAATGCGGCATTGCCTAAGATGGCTTCAAAAATCAAACCTGCCGCCGCCGAGGCACACGCTGCTATACCGGCAAGGAAGATGGCATAACGCGAATGTCGGCGCATCATTTTTTATACGCCAGCTTGGTCAGTCCGCCGGCAATCGGCAGGTTGAGGAAGGCAAACATGCCGCAGACAAACCATGCGACTGAATCCTGCCAACCGCTTTGCCATGCCCACGCGCCGTCTTTGACCGTTATCAGCAGTCCTTGGCCGTCTGAAAAGGCGATTTGCACGATATTGTGCAATATCATCGCCAGCGGCAGGGTGAGGAACATCAGTGCGACCAATAGGGGGCGGTAGGGCTTTTCTTGTGTCAGGTACATGGCGGCTTGCCTTGTTGTGGGATAAGCCGAAATGATAGCAGATTGGCGGTTGATTCACGTTTGTTAGCGCTGAAATTGCTGACAAAAACGGTCAATTAAAAAGAAATGAAAAATTCTTTTTTCTTGGCAAACGTTGGCGGATAAAGGGTAAGAAAACGTTTTCAGACGGCCTAATCTCTTATTTTTATATGAACCGAACAGAAAATCTTTGCATTTCTCCGTAAAATCTACTAAATTCTCAATAACATATTATAAAGACCTGAAATCTGGAACCCAAACCGAAACTGCCTCCCGCCATTTACGCTCGGAAACTCAGCAGGCAAAAAAGTTTCACACACTACAAAAACAAAACAATTCCTCTGAAATCAGTTGTTTATAATGATAGATAACCACAAGGCAAACCATGCCTGACTTTAGTAGGAGTAAAACCATGGCTGAAGCAACCGATGTCGTATTAGTAGGCGGCGGCATTATGAGCGCCACTTTGGGCGTATTGCTCAAAGAACTCGAACCATCTTGGGAAATCACCCTGATCGAACGCTTAGAAGATGTGGCGTTGGAATCATCAAATGCATGGAACAATGCCGGTACGGGGCACTCTGCGCTGTGTGAATTGAACTATGCGCCCCTGACTGCCGATGGCACGATCGATCCGACCCGTGCCCTCAATATTGCCGAACAATTCCATATCAGCCGCCAATTTTGGGCGACTTTGGTCGAAGAAGGCAAACTGACCGACCGCACGTTCATTAATTCCGTCCCCCATATGTCGCTGGTGATGAACGCCGACCATTGCAGTTATCTGCAAAAACGTTTCGACGTGTTCAAAAACCAAAAACTCTTTGAAAAAATGGAGTTTTCTACCGACCGCGCCAAAATTGCCGAATGGGCACCGCTGGTTGTCAACGGCCGTGATGAAAACCAATCCATCGCCGCCAACTACTCCGCCGAAGGCACAGACGTCGATTTCGGCAGCCTGACCCGCCAGATGGTTAAATACTTGAGCGACAAAGGCGTAAAAATCAAATTTAACCGTCATGTCGACGACCTCAACCGCGAATCGGACGGCGCATGGGTGCTGAAAACCAGCAGCACCAAAGACGATGACGACCCGTTGACACTCCGCACCCGTTTCGTCTTCCTCGGCGCAGGCGGCGGCGCACTGACCCTGCTGCAAAAATCCGGTATCCCCGAAGGCAAAGGCTACGGCGGCTTTCCGGTTTCCGGCCTCTTCTTCCGCAACAGCAATCCCGAAACGGCCGCGCAACACAACGCCAAAGTGTACGGCCAAGCCTCCGTCGGCGCGCCCCCTATGTCCGTTCCGCATTTGGATACCCGCAACGTGGACGGCCAACGCCATTTGATGTTCGGCCCGTATGCAGGCTTCCGTCCCAACTTCCTCAAACAAGGCTCGCTCATGGATTTGCCGATGTCCATCCACATGGACAACCTCTATCCTATGCTCCGCGCCGGTTGGGCTAATATGCCGCTGACCAAATACCTCTTGGGCGAATTGCGTAAAACCAAAGAAGAACGCTTCACTTCGCTCTTAGAGTATTATCCGGAAGCCAATCCTGACGATTGGGAACTGATTACCGCCGGTCAACGCGTACAAATCATCAAAAAAGACCCGAAAAAAGGCGGCGTACTCCAATTTGGTACCGAAATCGTCGCTCATGCCGACGGCTCGCTGGCCGCATTGCTGGGCGCGTCCCCAGGCGCATCAACCGCCGTACCTTTGATGATTAAGCTGATCAACCAATGCTTCCCAGATCATGCCGAATCATGGTCAGGCCGTCTGAAAGAATTGGTGCCCGGCTACGGTATCAAGCTGAACGACAATCCGTCTTTGGCGGACGAAATCATCAGCCACAACGCGTCCGTTTTGGGCATTCATCACTAAATTGAAGCAGACACAAAGGCGGGCATTCTTGCCCGCCTTTTTTCAAACCATTAAAATAGCGGCATTCAGGCCGTCTGAAATCTAATCTGCAGCAGCATGTTGCACGATTCAAACCCGAAAATCAGCCCCAATAGAAAAACGCCATGACCGATATTCTCAACAAAATCCTTGCCACCAAAGCAGAAGAAGTGGCCGCCCAAAAAGCTGCCGTTTCCTTGGAAGACATCAAAGCCCAAGCGCAGGCTGCCGCGCCGGTTCGCAGCTTTATCGGCTCGATCCGTGAAAAACACACGCAGAATCTACCTGCCATTATTGCCGAAGTCAAAAAAGCCAGCCCGAGCAAAGGCCTGATCCGTCCTGATTTTCATCCTGCTGAAATCGCCGCTGCCTATGAAAAAGCCGGTGCAGCCTGCTTGTCCGTGTTGACGGACGAACCTTACTTCCAAGGCTCGCCCGAGTATTTGAAACAGGCGCGTGCGGCCGTGGCGCTGCCGGTCTTGCGTAAAGATTTCATCATCGACGAATACCAAATCTATCAGGCGCGCGGGTGGGGTGCGGATGCGGTTCTTCTAATTGCCGCCGCATTGGAAGCCGAGCAGCTTGAGCGTTTTGAAGCCGTTGCCCACGAATTGGGCATGACTGTATTGTTGGAGTTGCACGATGCGTCCGAGTTGGAAAAATGCCGCAACATGACCACGCCGTTGTGGGGCGTCAACAACCGCAACCTGCGTACGTTTGAAGTGACCCTGCAACAAACCCTCGACCTCTTGCCTGAATTGAACGGCAAAACCGTTGTAACCGAAAGTGGCATCCGCAACAAAGAAGACGTCGATTTCATGCGCAGCCACGGCGTGCATACTTTCCTGATCGGCGAAACCTTTATGCGAGCCGACGATATCGAAGCCGAAGTCAAAAAACTGTTCTAAACCCTAAAAAACATCAGGCCGTCTGAATTTTCAGACGGCCTGAATCCATTGGAGACGAGAAAAAATGTTTACCGTACAGCGCATTTACGCGTATCAGCCCAATCCCGAACAGACCGCCGTCTTTATCGACCGCCTCTATCCGCGCGGCGTCCGCAAAGAGATTTTTGCCACTGCGCTTTGGCTGAAAGACATTACACCCAGTGCAAACCTGCGTCGCTGGTATCACGAAAATCCGACTGAGAATTTTGACAGTTTTGTCAGCCGTTATCATGAAGAGCTGCAAGGCGATGCCGAGCAGGCCGCCATCAAGCGGCTGCTGGATTTGGAGCGGCAACACGGCAATATCCTGTTGCTGACCGCCGTCAAAGATCCCCGACATTCCCACGTCTCTGCGCTGGCTCAATTTTTGGGTGCAAGGTTTGAATATCGCGATTAAAAAATCAGTGTTTGGGCTGAATACAAAAAGGCCGTCTGAAATCAAGGTTTCAGACGGCCTGCTATTTTCAAATCAAGAAGGATAAGGGTGTGCCACCAATTTTCCGTCTATGTATTCGCCGATATAGACTTGCGAGGCTTCAAGGTGGAGGCGGTCGAGTTCTTGTTGCAGCCACTCTTCGTCACGCTTAATAATTTCGAGGATGTCGGGGTCGACTTGGCCGTCTGTAATCAGCGGATAGCGCAGGCTCTCGTCGCCGTACTGAATGACGGTGAGCTGGCCGTTTTGTTCCATCACGGCGCGTTTGACGGCAGAGATTTCGTAGACGCCGGCGGCGCGGAGCTTGAACATGAGGTCATGCGCGCTGATGCCGTTTTTCATACATTCTTCTGCTTGGACTTTGCCGTTGACGATGATCCAAACGGATTTACCGTCAATCACGGATTTGACCCAGTGGTTGTGGTTTTTGATGAATTTCAGGCTCAAGACCAACAGCGTCCACAAAATCAGCACGAGGAAAAATTGTAGCAGGCCGACGCTGTCGCTGTAAATCACGCCGCCGATGATGCCGCCGAGTACAAAGTTTTGCACTTGGTCCATGGCGGAGGTCGGCGCGAGGTTGCCTTTGCCTAAGAGGTGGATTTGCAAAATCAAACCTAAAATGCCCATCAGCAGTTTGAGGGCGAGCAGGGAGTATGCTTCCATGTGTGTATCCTGTTATTCTTTATCAATGAGTTCGATATTGTTGTTGACCAAATTGATGGGCGTCAGTGTGTAGGCAGAGAAGTCTTGATTAAAATGGACTTCGTAATATTGGCTTTTGATGCCGACAATCATGCCGTTGGACGGGCGCGTGCTGTTGACGATGATGTCTTGTTTTTCAACCTTTTGGTTTTCAATCAAGGCATCGAGAAAGCCAACCATGCGCGAAGTATCGGCGGCAAAGTTTTGACGCTCGCTGTACGAAAGATATTGCGTGCCGCAGATGAGGATGAGCAACAACAGCGCAATAATGCTCAGGTCGCGGTATTTGGTGTCCATGCGGTGGCGCAGGTATTGCGATACGGCGAGCAGGAGGATGACGAGGGCGGCGAAAATCAGGACGTATTTCAAGTAGTCGTTGAAATACATATGGTTTTCAAGATAAAAGTGAGAAAAGAATTTCATGGTATTTGATAAATTTGGGAAGGGTAATAAGGCCGTCTGAAACTTACATTTCAGACGGCCTTGTCTATTAAACAAGGATGTTGCGTTAAGGTTTCGGATAAAGCATACATGGCGCTTCCCGAAGTAGTATCAGTTGATAAATCCGTCGTCCTTCATTTTCTTTTCGGAAAAATACTGGCTGATGACCAGTAAGCTGGCCAGAATGATAATGAAAAGACCTGCCATGGTCAGGGTGATTTTGAGAAACATATCGGCATCGATGAAGGAAAACCAAAGTTGCAAAATCAAGAGCAACACCCAGCTGACGAACAATCCGAGACAGGCATAGACGCCGAGTTTAAACACGTTCTTTTTCCAAAATGACGACGTAGGCTTCACGCACGAAAAACAGCAGCATGCGGCGTTGGTCTTTTTCCATGGTAACGACCTTCCAGCCTTGCGAAGCGTGGCTGTTGAGGAAATCGCTGAATTTGACCGGATTGATTTTGGCGCTGCCAAAAACCAAACTGGAAAGCAGGTTCTCTTGATAAATGACGGCTTTATATTCTTTCATTTTATTCCTTTAAAAATAAGGGGGCTTTAAAGCCCCCTCATTCTACTCCTTATTATTCAACTGCGGTAATACAGAGCCTTCGCCCAATGCCAACAAACCGCTTTGCGAGTAAATACCCAGTTTGGCGCGGGTGTCGGTGATGTCGAGGTTGCGCATGGTCAGTTGGCCGATGCGGTCGAGCGGTGTGAACGCTGCGTCTTCGACTTTTTCCATACTCAGGCGTTCCGGTTGGTAGGTCAGGTTAGGCGATTCTGTGTTCAGAATCGAGTAGTCGTTGCCGCGGCGCAGCTCGAGGGTGACTTCGCCGGTAATGGCTTTGGCAACCCAGCGTTGGGCGGTTTCGCGCAACATAAGGGCTTGGCTGTCAAACCAGCGGCCTTGGTAGAGCAGGCGGCCGAGGCGCAGGCCGTTGATGCGGTATTGTTCGATGGTGTCTTCGTTGTGGATGCCGGTCACCAAACGTTCGTAGGCGATGTGGAACAAAGCCATGCCCGGGGCTTCGTAGATGCCACGCGATTTGGCTTCGATGATGCGGTTTTCGATTTGGTCGCTCATGCCCAAGCCGTGGCGGCCGCCGATGCGGTTGGCTTCGAGGAAGAGTTCGACAGGGTCGGCGTATTCTTTGCCGTTTAATGCAACCGGCACGCCTTCTTCAAAGCGTACGCTGACTTCTTCGGGTTTGACTTCGACGTTTTCGTCCCAGAAGGCAACGCCCATGATGGGCTTAACGATTTTGATGCCGCTGTTGAGGAATTCCAAGTCTTTGGCTTCGTGGGTGGCACCCAGCATATTGGAGTCGGTAGAGTAGGCTTTTTCAACCGACATTTTGTAGTTGAAGCCGTTGGCAATCAGAAATTCGCTCATTTCGTGGCGGCCGCCGAGTTCGTCGATAAATTGTTGGTCGAGCCAAGGTTTGTAGATTTTCAACGCTGGATTGGTCAACAGGCCGTAGCGGTAGAAACGCTCGATGTCGTTGCCTTTGTAGGTGCTGCCGTCGCCCCAGATATTCACATCATCTTCTTTCATGGCGGAAACGAGCATGGTGCCTGTCACGGCGCGGCCCAGAGGCGTGGTGTTGAAGTAGGCGATGCCTCCGGTGGAAACGTGGAACGCGCCGCATTGGATGGCGGCGATGCCTTCGTGTGCCAGCTGTGCGCGGCAGTCGATCAGGCGGGCGTTTTCCGCACCGTATTCCATCGCTTTTTTAGGAATGGCGTTGTAATCGTCTTCGTCAGGCTGACCGAGGTTGGCGGTGTAGGCGTAAGGCAGTGCGCCTTTGAGTTTCATCCACAACAGCGCGGCAGAGGTATCAAGACCGCCGGAGAAGGCGATGCCGACTTTTTGACCGATGGGGAGATTTTGTAAAATGGTATGGTTTTGGCTCATTGGGATTCCTCCAGACTTGAAAAGTTGAAACCATTATCTTATAAATGGAATACATTGTCAGCAATTAGGCCGTCTGAATGTTCGGAGGGCCGTATTAAAGAAACCTCATCATGAACGCTTTTAACCTTATTATCATCGGCGACGAAATCCTGCACGGCAGCCGTCAAGACAAGCATTTCGCCTTTTTTAAATCCTTATTGGAATCGCACGGGCTGAAGCTCAATCAGGTGCAATATCTGCCTGACGAACCCGATTTGCTGGTCAAACAACTGCGCCGCAGTTTTTCAGACGGCCTGCCGACTTTTGTTACCGGCGGTATTGGTTCTACGCCTGACGACCACACGCGCCAAGCCGCCGCGGCTGCTTTGGATTTGCCTGTCGTCCGCCATCCTGAGGCCGCCAAGTTTATCGAAGGCGTAACCCTGAAACGCGGCGAGCCGCTCGATTCGCCGGAACACGCCCAACGCCTGAAAATGGCGGATTTTCCCGAAGGCGCGGAATTGGTGCCCAATCCGTTTAACAACATCGCCGGATTTTCCATCCGCGAACATTATTTCTTCCCCGGCTTCCCCGTGATGGCGCACCCGATGGCGGAATGGGTTTTGGATACTTATTACGCTGACCGCTTTAACCAAACCGAACGCGGCAGCCGCAGCGTGTATGTGTTCGACCAACCCGAGTCGCGCATTACGCCGATTATGGAACATCTTGAACATACCTACGCCGGTATCCGTTCGTACAGCCTGCCCACCGTGGGCCGTACCGATTCAGACGGCCGTTATACTCCGCCGCATATCGAGTTCGGCATCAAGGCGGAAGGCGAGGCCTGCCGCTTGCTGGATACGGCGTGGGAAGATGCGCTGCAGGGTTTGCAGGCGATTGGCGCGACTTTGAAAGAAACGGTGGAATAATGCACTTATCCCCGGCCCAATCCAGACGCGCACTGATTTTTGCTTCTTTGCTGTTTTTACCGCCGACCCTCGTTATCGGTATTTGGCTGGCGCAATATGGCGGCTTCGCTTTCGAGCCGCCGCTGATGCACGCCGTCCATGCCCACGCGGGCACATGGTTTGACCCGATTGCCACCGTGTTGCACTATCTGGGCAAAACCGCGATTGCCGTGCCGCTGATCGGTGCAGTCGCCGCTGCCCTGTATTTCGCTGATAAGAAGCGCGAAGCACTGTTTTGCGTGTTGGCGGCATTGGTGCCGACTTTGAATATGCTGATTGTGAAGGTATGGTTTGCCCGCGAACGTCCGCTGCTTTGGCCGCGCCTGATTGAAGAGAGCAATTTTTCCTTCCCCAGCGGCCACAGTACGTTTTCCGCCGCCATTGCCGTCATGCTGATATTGCTTTGCCGCCGCACGCGCTACCGTCGCACCGCTTGGATAGGCGGTATTTCCTTTGCCCTGTTGACCGGATTTTCACGTGTTTATTTGGGCGTGCATTATCCCACCGACGTTTGGGCAGGCTGGACAAACGGCACGCTGACTGCCTTGCTGGTGTATATGCTTATCTTCAGGCCGTCTGAAAAATAGAAGAAACGAATTATGAATACACGTTCACCCAACACGCCTTATTGGCTCAGAAACGGCCATGCCGACACCCTGTTTGCTAAGTTGCTGCAAGGCAAAGCGCCCGACTACCGCCGCGAGCTTCTGCCCGACAGCACCGGTAAAACCCAAGTTGCCTACGATTTTGTCGACAGCGCCGACCCCGATGTGCCGCTGGTGGTTTTGTTCCACGGACTGGAAGGCAGCAGCGAGAGCCATTACGCGGTCGAGCTGATGAAAGCCGTGCAGCAGCGCGGTTGGAACGGCGTGGTCGCCCATTTCCGCAGTTGCGGCGGCATCGCAAACACCGCGTCCGTGTTCTACCACCTCGGCGATACGACTGAAATCGCCTTTATGCTTAACACGCTGGCCCGACGCTATTCAACCATTTACGCCGTCGGCGTTTCTTTGGGGGGTAATGCCCTGGCCAAATATTTGGGCGAGCAGGGCAGTAATGCCGTTCCGCGTGCTTCTGCCGTCGTTTCCGCGCCGGTTGATGCCGTGGCGGCCGGTACGCGTTTTGACCAAGGCATGACGCGACTGATTTACACGCGCTATTTTTTGAATTCGCTGCTGCCGAAAGCCCGAGCGATTCCTCAGTTTCAGACGGCCTTGAACCGGCAAAACTGCAAAACGCTTGGCGATTTTGACGACCGCTTTACCGCGCCGCTTCACGGTTTTGCCGACCGCCACGATTACTACCGCCGTAATTCCTGCAAACCGTTTCTGAAAGGCGTGGATACGCCGTTGCTGCTGCTCAATGCCGTCAACGACCCCTTCCTGCCGCCGGAAGCCCTGCCGACCGGGCGGGACGTGTCCTCGGCCGTTACGCTGCTGCAACCGGCATACGGCGGGCATGTCGGCTTCGTCAGCCGCGATCAAGGCCGTCTGAATCTGCAATGGCTGCCGCAAACGGTGTTGGACTATTTCAAACAGTATCAGCCGTAAAGGAGAAAGGGCATATATGCGACATGCCCTTAGAGTGTAGAAAGTAAAAAGGCCGTCTGAAAACGAATTTCAGACGGCCTTTTGAATAGCTTGATTATTTGCCTTTGTTGTCGGCTTTGGCTTCTTTTTTCAGAGAAGCGTACAACTCAGGGTCGCGGTTTTTCAGCAGGGACGCAACGGCCAAGTCGTCACGGTTTACTTTAGCCAAATCTACGCGCTCGATGTGTACCAAACGCAGCAATTCGCGTACAGGTTTAGGCATATTGCGGCCGGATTCGTAACGGGAACCACCGGATTGAGTCACACCGATGCGGCTCCAGAAGTCCATTTGGTTCAGGCCGAGTTTTTTACGGATATCGCGGATGTTTTCAATTTTTTCGAACGATTTCATGAATCTTCCTTATTGTGGTATTTGTTGCATGCCTCTAGGCATAAAAATAGGTCTGCAAGAATGCCGGCATCCCTTTTCCTGTAGGCTTTTGGGGTGATATGTGGGCGTATTGCAAATGACTGATCTAGATAATTAGACAGTATATTCGAAAGAAGTTTTCCGCTGTCTGCCATAATTTGTGTAAATATTTCTTAATTCATTATTTCGTATAATTTTTGGCATATAAATCATTAAATTATGCGATTATCTTAAATATGGTATGAGCAAATTTTTACATAACTAAACAATTCATTATGGGTAAAAACTTAATTTTGAGCTTTTATTCGGTTTTCTAGATTGAGAATGCGAATAAATTTCAGGTCGTCTGAATCTGTATTTTCAGACGGCCTGAAGAGTTTTTCAAGGTTAAGGCTTACCGCTGGCAGGGCTGATGGTGAGGATTTCGTAGCCGGTTTCGGTAACCAAAACTTCGTGTTCCCACTGGGCGGAGAGGGAGCGGTCTTTGGTGACCACTGTCCAACCGTCGTTCAGGATGCGCAGATGGCGTTTGCCTTGGTTGATCATCGGCTCGATGGTGAAAATCATGCCCGGTTTCAGAACGAGGCCCTCGCCTTTGCGGCCGTAGTGGACCACTTGCGGCGCTTCGTGGAAGCCGCGGCCGATGCCGTGTCCGCAGAATTCCTGTACGACGGAGTAGCCGGCATTTTCGGCAACCTGTTGGCAGGCATAGCCGACGTCGCCGAGGGTGGCACCGGGTTTGACCGCTTCGATACCCGCCATCATGGATGCGTGGGTCACGTCGATCAGGCGTTGGGCAATCGGGGAGACTTTGCCGACGGTAAACATACGGCTGGAATCGCCGTGGAAGCCGTCTTTTTTAATGGTCAGGTCGATGTTGACGATGTCGCCTTCTTTCAGCGGCTTGTCGTCGGGAATACCGTGGCAGATAACGTGGTTGACGGAGGTGCAGCAGGATTTCGGGTAAGGCGGGTTGCCGTAGTTGAGGGGGGCCGGATAACCGCCTTGAACGTTGACGTGGTAGTCGTAAACGAGTTTGTCGATTTCGTTGGTGGTTACGCCGGGTTTGACGAATTGGCCGATGTAATCGAGGGCTTCGGCGACCAAGCGGCCGAGTTCGCGCATTTTTTCGATTTCTTCGGGGGTTTTGATGATGACTTTGTCCATGAGGTTTCCTTCTTGTTTCAGACGGCATGGAGGCCGTCTGAACGGGACGGGTGTGCCGTCTGTTTAAAACAGGTTGTCGAGATTGTCTTTATTGCGCGGTTTGGCTTGTGGTTTGGCCTCAGGCTCGGCTTTCGGAGTCGGTTTGGACTCGGGGGCTTTGGCTTTTGCCGGTTTTTTTTCTACCGCTTGTGCGGCAGGTTTGCTGTCTGCGGCTTTGTTTGCTACCGGCTGGCTGTCTGCTTGAGGTGTGTTTTGAGCGGCAGGGCTGCTGTTGTCGGATTGTGTTTTTTCTGATTTGTCGGCTTCAACGCGTTTGTTTTCTGTGCGTTTGCCGCGGTGTGCGGCAGGACGGTCGTTTTTTGCACCTTCTTCGGCGTTGTCGCTTTTTTCGTTTTGTGGGACGACAGGATTGCCGGAGGCGGTTTTTGCGTCGCCGTCTTTGGCAGGCTGAACGGTTTCAGGTTCGACTGCGCCGTTGGGGCGCCAAACTTCAATGCGTGTGTCGGTTTGTTCTGCAGGGTTTTTTTCGGGTACGTCGGTTTTGCCGGAGTTTAGGGTGCTGAATACGCCGGCAACAAGGGCTGCGACGGCGATAAAGCTGACAAGGAATAAAGCGCGGATTAGGTGTTTGGGCTTAAGTTGGAAAGGGGTTTTATTATTCTTTGACATGATGGGTCGGGTAATCGTTGGAGGAATGGCCGTCTGAATATTCAGACGGCCCCGGGTTGCCTGTGAATCAGTTGGCAACGTAGTTTTGATAGAGGGTGACGACTTTTTGTACGCCGACGGTCGTGCTGACTTTTTGGGTCACGCGGGCTTGTTCTTCAGGCGTAAGGATGCCCATCACATAGGTCACGTTGCCGTAAGTCACGATTTTGACGCGTGCCTGGGTGGCCGGGCTGAGGCCCAACAGGGTGGCGCGGACTTTGGATGTACCCCAAGTGTCGTTGGTCACATCGCCGAGCGAACGCGCTTGTGAGGCAACGGTGATGTAGTTGTACACGCCTTCTGCGGCTTGTTCGGAACGGGCGATGCGTTCAACAAATTGTTTTTCGCCTTCGGTAGCCACTTGGCCGAGCAGGAGCAGGTGGCGGTTGTAGCCGACAACGTTCAGTTTGGGCTTGTAGCCTTCGACTTGGTTGTTTTGGCGCAGGTAGGAGCGTGCGGTGGTTTCGACGCGCAGGGCCATAACGTTGTCGTCGGTTTGCGCGCCGGTGGTGCGGCGGTCGACGGCGGATTTGGTGCCCACGGCTGCACCACCGATCAGTGCGCCGACGCAGCCGCTCAGACTCAGGCTCAAGAGGGTCGCTGTCAGAACGGGGAGGGCGTAGCGTTTGATATTCTTCATATCCTTTTCCTTGGGTATGGACGGTTGGGTGTTCAGACGGCCTTTAAGGGATGGGCCGTCTGAAAAGAAAGGGTTACATGCCTTCGAGCAGGACGGAGTCGATGCAGTCGCACATGGCGTGAATCAGCAAAATATGGTTTTCTTGAATGCGGGCAGTGCGCGGATAAGGGACGTTGAGCAAAACGTCGGTATCTTTGAGCATTGCGGCGATTTTTCCGCCGTCGCGACCGGTCATGGCGATGACGTGCATGTCGCGTTCGTGTGCCGCTTTGATGGCTTCGATGACGTTGGCGGAATTGCCGGAGGTGGAGATGCCGACCAATACGTCGCCGGCACGTCCGAGCGCGCGCACTTGTTTGCTGAATACATGGTCGAAACCGTAGTCGTTGCCGATGGCGGTCAGGGCGGAAGTGTCCGTCGTCAGCGCGACAGCGGCCAATTCCATGCGCTCTTTTTCAAAACGGCCGGTCATTTCGGCGGCGAAGTGCTGCGCGTCGGCAGCCGAACCGCCGTTGCCGCAAGCCAGGATTTTGCCGTCGTTCATCAGGCATTGCAGCATCAGCTCGGCGGCCTGTGCGGTCGGCTCGACCAGTACTTTTTCGGCTTCTTGCTTGGAGCGGATGCTCTCGGCAAAATGTGCGGAAACGCGTTCTTGTAATGTTGTCATGAGGTTAACCTGTAATATTTTGAATCCATTCGGGCGGGCCGTCGCCCTCAATCAATACCGCGTCCAGGCGGCAGGGCGCATGGTTTAACCCGTGCTTTTGCAGATAATACTCTACACTTCGTTGCAATTTCAATAATTTGGACTGCGAGATGCTGTATGCGGCACCACCGAAACCTCGGTTTTTGCGGTATTTTACTTCAACAAACACAATCGTACTGCCGTTTTTGACGATTAAATCGATTTCGCCGTAGGCGCAATGCCAGTTCCGCGCCAGCAGCGAGTAGCCTTTGCCCAGCAGGAATGCCAGCGCCGCATCTTCGGCCGCCGCCCCCTGTTTGTGGTTTAAGCGCATGAAAAGTTTACCCGTTATATAATCATTGTTTTTAAAGAGACGCCGTTTCAGACGGCCTTGAATCTATGTACACAAAACACCTGCAAAAAGCCGTCGACAGCATCGAAAAACAGACATTATACGTTGTCGCCACACCCATCGGCAATTTAGCCGACATAACGCTGCGCGCGCTGGCCGTTCTGCAAAAGGCCGACATGATCTGCGCCGAGGATACCCGTGTTACCGCCCAGCTTTTGAGTGCGTACGGTATTCAGGGTAAACTCGTGAGCGTGCGCGAACACAACGAGCAGCAAATGGCCGATAAAATCATCGCCCATCTTTCAGATGGCCTGAGCGTCGCCCAAGTTTCGGATGCGGGTACGCCTGCGGTTTGCGATCCTGGTGCGAAACTTGCCGCCCGCGTGCGCGAGGCCGGATTTAAAGTGGTGCCTGTGGTTGGCGCAAGTGCGGTCATGGGGGCGTTGAGCGTGGCCGGGGTGACGGAATCCGATTTTTACTTCAATGGTTTTCTGCCGCCTAAGGCCGGCGAACGCCAAAAGCTGCTGGCCAAATGGGCGGAATCCGATTTTCCGATTGTGATGTTTGAAACGCCGCACCGTATCGAAGCAAGTCTTGCGGATATGGCTGCACAGTTCCCCGATCGCCGTTTGACTTTGGCGCGCGAAATCACCAAAACATTTGAAACTTTCCTCAGCGGCACGGTTGCCGAAATCCAAGCCGCCCTTAAAAACGACAGCAACCAAACGCGTGGCGAGATGGTGCTGGTGTTGCACCCTGCGGTAAAAGAGAAGCACAGCGATTTGCCCGAGGCGGCGCAAAATACCATGAAAATCCTTGCGGCCGAGTTGCCGACCAAACAAGCAGCCGAGCTTGCCGCCAAGATTACCGGTGAGAATAAAAAGGCGCTGTATGATTTGGCTTTGGAATGGAAAAAGCAGGGGTAATGGCTGATTGGCAAACCGTATATCAAAGGCCGTCTGAACAATAGATTTCAGACGGCCTTTTTTGATTAGACTTTAGAGGGTTTAAAACTGATCCAATAGGTTCAAGACGCTTTGGTGTTTGCGTTTCAGACGGCCTCAATGTTTGGCAAACCTGTTTTAACGCTGCCATGCGCTACGCAAATATTCGATGCAGTCGGTCAGGGCGTAAAACGGGGCGTTGCCGTGATTGGCGTTGGGGTAGAGGGTGAAGCGGACATCCGCGCCGAGGTGGTGCAAAGTGCCGGCAAGGATTTTGGCTTGTGCAACCATGCCACGGCTGGTTTGGTCGGGGCGGTTGTTTCTGCCTTCATGTTCGCCTGCACCGAGGCGGATGCCGATTCCTTGCGGCAATGTGCCGGGCAACCAATCGAGTACACGGCGGTCTTGCCACCAGATAGACGGCGAAACCAGCAAATAATAGCGGAATCGTTCGGGGCAGGTGAACAGGGAATAGAGGCCGTACAAGGCGCCGAACGAATGGCCGAAGACGGCTTGGTTTTGGGTATCGATGCGGTATTTGCTGTTGAGCAGGGCGGAGAGTTCGTCATCGAGAAAGCGGCTGAAGCGGTCGGCTTGGCCGTATTGTTTGCGTTCGGATTCGGGCGCGTTGTCTGGCAGTGGCGGCGTGTAGTCGAGGGCGCGTTGGCTTAAGTCGCGGATGGTGCTGCCGGTGTAGCCGATGCCGACAATCAGGCAGGCGGCATGGCTTTTGGTGATGGGGTTGATGAGCAGGGATTGCGCCATATTGAGGATGGCGGGGAAAAAGGCATCCCCGTCAAGAATATACAGCACGGGATAGCCTCCTGCCGGACGTTCGCCGAGTGTCGCGGCTTGAATGCGGTAGGTGCGGCCGGTGTGAGCGGAAGTAATGGCGGTTTCTTCGGCTTGCAGCAGGGTGGCGGCTTGCCAGTTGGGACGGATGGGCATGATGGGGTGCTTTAATCAATGGGTTGTTTAAGTAAAAGGAGAAAAGGCCGTCTGAACAATGGATTTCAGACGGCCTTATTGTACGGATTTCTGCCTTTTTAACAATACGCGCGATTAGCGTACGTCAACGTAGGAGCTGCTGTGCAGTTCGCGCAGGAGGTTGGTGGTCGCCTGTTGCGCTTTTTGTTGGGACAGGTATTGGCGGACGGCGTTTTGTTGGCGCTCTTCAGGCGTACCTGCTTCGCGGACGTCATTCAGCTTGATGATGTGCCAGCCGAATTGTGTGCGGACAGGGGCGCTGATTTGGCCGGGTTTGAGTTTGTGGACGGCTTCTTCAAACGGGGCAACCATCATGCCGTCGGCAAACCAGCCCAAATCGCCGCCATTGCCGGCGCTGCTGTCTTGCGAGTATTGGCGTGCCAAGCCGCCGAAATCTGCGCCGCTGCGGGCTTGTGAGTAGATTTTGCGGATGGTGCTTTCTGCGCCAACGGCGGCATTGTCGTTGTCGGCTTTAATGAGGATGTGTTGGGCATGATATTGGCGCACAGGGTCTGCTTCAGGCAGGGTGACGCCTTGTTGTTTGGCCTGCTCGATGTAGCGTGCCACTTCGGAGTCGCTGACACGGCTGTTTTGCATGATGGCCTGTTGGCGCACTTTTTCAACAATAATGCTATCGGCGATGTCTTGACGGACGGCGGCAGACGGATTTTTGATGTTGGGGTTGTGCGCGATAACGGCTTCGATTTCGCTATCGGTCGCTTGGATGTTGCGGCGTTTGCCTGCTTGGAGGATCAGGGACTGGTTGATCATTTGGGCCAAAACTTGTTGGCGCAGCTCGTTGGCGTCCATTTGTGTGCCTTTAGGCATGGTTTGACGCGCTTGTGCCACGGCTTGTTCTACTTGACGGTGGGTAATGACTTCGTTGTCGACAACCGCGGCAATGCCGTCTGAAAGATGTACGCCGCTTTGTACGGCAGGCATGGTGGTGGCGCTGACGGTAGCTGCTTTGGCTGCGCGCGCTTTGCCTGCTTTGGCTTTAGGGGCGGCGTGTGCGCCTACTGCGAGAGTGAGTGCGGCGACGAGAATCAGGGGTTTGAAGTTCATTGTTTGACTACCTCGTTGGTTTTGCTGTAACCGGGAATGGCTAAGCGGAGTTTTTCGAATGGGTTGTTGCCGATATTGCTCAAGTCTTTGAGTTGGAGGTTGAAGAATACGGCGTTTTTGTGGCTGTTTTCGCCGGTAACATAGCGTTGGCCGACCAAGCTTGCGCTCCAGCAGCCACAGTTGCTTTTGTATTCTGCACCGATGAGCATTTCCAGCGGTTTTTTGGCTTCGATTTCGTAGTTGTAACGGGCGACGGCGTACAGGTTTTTACTCAACGGCCATTGGGCGGCAAGATCGACTTGGCTAAGCCTGTCGTAGAAATAGTCGCCGTTGGCTTGCAGATAAATGCGTTCGTTGCGTCCGTATTTGTAGCGCGCGCTTAAGACTTTGCCGGGTTCGGGGTTGTAGGTAATCCCTGCAGCGTAGCTTTCGGCACGGCTTAGGTTTTGGTTGTAGTGGATGTCCAAATCAATGCGTGTGTTCGGAGTAAGGTTGCCGTGTGCAAAGGCTACCCAGTCGGATTGGCTGCGCGGATAATTGCTGACGTTGCCGTCAGGCAGGACGTTGTCTTTTTTGAAATAAAACTTCTGGCCGATACCTGCACGGAAGAGTTCCGCACCGGTGTTGGGGTTGAGGATACGGCTTTGTGTGGCCAGCGTCAGGCTGTTGGCCGAATTGATGCGGTCGTTGCCCGAATACAGGTTTTCGCGGAACAGCTGCGAGTAGCTAAAGCTGTTTTCGGAGCTGTCGAAATTAGGCAGGTCGTTTTGGGACTTGGTCGGAATGTAGTTGTAAAACAGGCGCGGTTCGAGTGTTTGCAGGTATTCACCGCCGAATAGACGGGCCCTGCGCTCGAAGGTCAGGCCGCTGTCGACGTTGATAATCGGCAGGACGCGGCTGACATTGCGGCCGCTTTGACCGTTGAAACTGTTGAGGCTGTAATAAGTGGCATGTACGCCGACTTTAGGTCGGATGTAGCCCCATTGGTTGTGGAAGTCCCATTTGACGCTCGGGTAGAGTACCACGCGGCTGCCGTCTTGCTTGGTATCGTGATCAAAACGGGTGAATTGGCCGAACACGTTGAGTTGCGCTTTGCCGAGATGGCTTTGCCAACGGCCGGTCAGACGGGGCATGATGGCATAAGGCTCGTCTTTATAGCCGTCTTGGTTGGCCAGCGTTTGATATTTTTGTACGCGCAACGAGCCGTCGAAGCTGCCGCCCAACAGTTTGTCGCTGTAATTGAGCCATGCCTGACGGTCGAGGTTGACGTTGCGTGCGATGTCTTCGCGGCCATAGAAGTCGCGGTAGTAATCGTCGTCGGAAACTTGGTTGTAGTTGATGCCGCCGCTGATTTTGCTGTTCAGCTGCTGCTGGTGTTTCCATTTGAACTGGTAGCGGTTGTTGTGGACGCTTTTTTGGTCGTTGGGCATCCAGTCGCCATCGACTTCGCCGCTGTAATTCGGTTGCAGATAACGGACTTGGCCGCCCAGTTGCACACCGCGTTTGCTGATGATGCCCGGGCGGATGGTGGCATCCAAATTCGGCGCAAGGTTGAAGTAGTAGGGCAGGCTCAGCTCAAGGCCGTCTGAACCTGTGGCAATAGTCGGAACGAGCAGGCCGCTTTTGCGGTTGCCGTTGATGGGGAAGTCTGCCCAAGGCGTGTAGAGGACGGGGACGCCGCCGAATACGAGCGAAGCGTGTTTGGCCACGCCGATGCCTGTCGACTCATCGGCTTCAATGCTTTGCGCTTGGATATACCAGCTGGCATCGCCGGGCGAACAGGTGTTGAATTTGGTATTGATGAGTTTGTAGAGGCCTTTGCCTTTGAGTTCGGCTTTTTCGCTGATACTTTGAAGGCGGCGGCCTCCTTGTTCGGTATTGAGGCGCACGGCGGTGCCGGAACCGGTCTGGTCTTTGAGGTTGTAAACCAATTGATCGCCGGATACGGTCGAACCGTTTTGATACAGGGTAAAGCGGTCGCCGGCGGTAACGGTATCGGCGGCTTGGTCGTATTGCGCCCAATCGGCATTGAGAACATCGGCATTGCGCTCGACAATGACGTCGCCTTCGGCACGGACGCCGACTTGGGTCTGACCTTCTATTTTATCGGCGTTGACGCGGGTGTAATCGGCAGGCAGGGCAGGCTCGCCGCTGCGTTTGATTTCGGCGGTTTCGGCCGGCTTGGCATCTTCGTGGTCGCAAAACAGGCAAGTGCTGCCCAAGGAAAGCGGGTCGGCTTCGCTTTGGCTGGTTTTTGCCGGTTTGGATGCAGCAGTGTGGGCAGGGGTATAGTCTTCCGCCTGCGGAACAGAAGCATCTTCCGCGCGCACGGCTGTTGCGCCAAAGCCCATAATTAAGGCGAGTACTAAGGGTTTGAGTGAAAATAAACGAGCCAAAATCGCCCCTTAAATCGGTTTGCCAGTTAGAATAGCGGTTATTGTAACCTGAAATTCTGCGATACCGCTATGCAACGACAAACCGAATTACAAAACTGGCTGGAGTCTGTTTATCCGAACCAGCCGTTCGAATTGAGCTTTGCGGCAGCCGATGCCGACTTCCGCCGCTATTTCCGCGCGACGTTTTCAGACGGCCAAACCGTTATCTGTATGGACGCGCCTCCTGAGAAGATGAGTGTTGCGCCTTATTTGAAAGTGCAAAAACTGTTTGACATGGTCAATGTGCCGCAAGTGCTTCATGTGGATGAAGCGTTGGGCTTTATGGTGTTGAACGATTTGGGCAATACCACATTCCTGACCGCCATGAATCAGGAAAACAGCGAAACCGCCCACAAAGCCCTGCTGCTCGAAGCCATCGACGAACTGATCGAACTGCAAAAAGCCAGCCAACCCGGCAAACTGCCGGAATACGACCGCGAAGTCATGCTGCGCGAGATTAACTTGTTCCCCGAATGGTTTGTGGCCAAAGAATTGGACCGCGAGCTGACCTTCAAACAACGCCAGTTGTGGCAGCAAACCGTCGATACGCTGTTGCCGCCTCTGTTGGCGCAGCCCAAAGTGTATGTCCACCGCGACTTTATCGTCCGCAATCTGATGTTGGCAAAAGGCCGCCCGGGCGTGTTGGACTTCCAAGACGCGCTTTACGGCCCGATTTCCTATGATTTGGTGTCGCTGTTGCGCGATGCGTTTATCGAATGGGAAGAAGAATTTGTATTGGACTTGGTCATCCGTTACTGGGAAAAAGCACGCGCTGCCGAGTTGCCTGTGCCTGCCGAGTTTGACGAGTTCTACCGCTGGTTTGAATGGATGGGCGTTCAACGCCATTTGAAAGTGGCCGGTATTTTTGCCCGCCTGTACTACCGCGACGGCAAAGACAAATACCGCCCTGAAATTCCGCGCTTCTTGAATTATTTGCGCCGCGTATCGCGCCGTTACAATGATTTGGCGCCGCTGTATGCATTGCTGGTCGAATTGGTCGGCGATGACGAATTGGAAACAGGCTATACCTTCTAAGCTTGGTTTTTAAGATTTGATTCCACTTTTCAGACGGCCTGATCAACAAAAGGCCGTCTGAAACCTTTACAGAATACATAAAAATGACTTACATGATTTACCCCAAAACCTACGACGTGATTGTCGTCGGTGGCGGCCATGCCGGTACCGAAGCCGCGCTTGCCGCCGCACGCATGGGTGCGCAAACCCTGCTGCTCTCACACAACATCGAAACCCTCGGCCAAATGTCGTGCAACCCTTCTATCGGCGGCATCGGCAAAGGTCACCTCGTGCGCGAACTCGACGCATTGGGCGGCGCGATGGCGTTGGCCACCGACAAATCTGGTATCCAGTTCCGCCGATTGAACGCCAGCAAAGGCGCGGCAGTGCGAGCCACGCGCGCGCAGGCCGACCGTATCCTATATAAAGCCGCCATCCGCGAAATGTTGGAAAACCAAGAAAACCTCGACCTTTTCCAACAAGCCGTCGAAGACGTAACGCTCGACGGCGAACGCATCAGCGGAGTGGTTACCGCGATGGGAGTAGAGTTTAAAGCACGCGCCGTCGTGTTGACCGCAGGCACGTTTTTGTCCGGCAAAATCCACATCGGTTTGGAAAACTACGAAGGCGGCCGCGCCGGCGACCCAGCCGCCAAATCCTTGGGCGGCCGTTTGCGCGAATTGAACCTGCCTCAAGGCCGTCTGAAAACCGGCACGCCGCCGCGTATTGACGGACGCACGATTGACTTCTCCCAACTGACCGAACAGCCCGGCGACACCCCCGTTCCTGTAATGTCTGTACGCGGCAGCGCCGATATGCACCCGCGCCAAGTGTCCTGCTGGATTACGCATACCAACACGCAAACCCACGACATCATTCGCTCAGGCTTCGACCGCAGCCCGATGTTTACCGGCAAAATCGAAGGCGTGGGTCCGCGTTATTGTCCGTCTATTGAAGACAAAATCAACCGCTTCGCCGATAAAGACAGCCACCAGATTTTCCTCGAACCCGAAGGCCTGACCACGCACGAATACTATCCTAACGGTATCTCCACCAGCCTGCCGTTCGATATCCAAATCGCCCTCGTGCGCAGCATGAAAGGCCTTGAAAACGCCCATATCCTGCGCCCCGGCTATGCCATCGAATACGACTATTTCGATCCGCGCAACCTTAAAGCCAGCCTCGAAACCAAGACCATCCAAGGCCTCTTCTTCGCCGGACAAATCAACGGCACCACCGGCTACGAAGAAGCCGCCGCACAAGGCCTGCTCGCAGGCGCAAACGCCGTGCAATACATCCGCGAACAAGACCCGCTCCTGCTGCGCCGCGAACAAGCCTATCTCGGCGTATTGGTGGACGACCTCATCACCAAAGGCGTGAATGAACCTTACCGCATGTTCACCAGCCGCGCCGAATACCGCCTGCAACTCAGGGAAGACAACGCCGATATGCGCCTGACCGAAGACGGCTACAAAATCGGCTTGGTGGGTGAAGAACAATGGCGCATGTTCAACGAAAAACGCGAAGCCATCGAACGCGAAATTCAACGTTTGAAAACAACGTGGTACACACCGCAAAAACTCGCCGAAGAAGAGCAGCTGCGCGTATTCGGCCAAAAACTCAGCCGCGAAGCCAACCTGCACGACCTCCTGCGCCGCCCGAACCTCGACTACGCCGCGCTGATGACCCTGCCCGACGCACAACCTGAAACCGCACTTGCCGACAGCGTGGTCGAACAAGTCGAAATCCAAGTCAAATACCAAGGCTATATCGACCGCCAAAACGAAGAAATCGACAGCCGCCGCGACATCGAAACCTTAAAGCTGCCCGACGACATCGATTACAGCAAAGTCAAAGGCTTATCCGCCGAAGTGCAGCAAAAGCTCAACCAGCACAAACCCGAAACCGTCGGCCAAGCCAGCCGCATTTCCGGCGTAACCCCCGCAGCAGTGGCTTTGCTGATGGTGCATTTGAAGCGCGGGTTTAAAGATGCGAAGTAAGCTACCTGAACGCGGAGCAGCCGCAGGTCAGATAATTCGTGTGTTTCGATACATCTGTTACTACAAGATGTCAGATTCAAGAATCTGACTTGCGGTAGGTTTTCAAAGTCTACAAAAGCAGCCTACACATTAAAATTGATGTGTAAAACCCAACCTGAAAATTAAATAAGGAGTAACAATGGGCTTTTCCCTATATTTTTACCGCTTTGAAAATGGCGAACAGGTAGACGGCAACCGTGAAGGTGCAAAATCATTTTTAAACAGCAGGGGACTAGATAGCTGCCTTCGTGATAAGGACGGCAACTATTTAGAGTTTGATAACTGTTCCACAGATTTGGAAATAACGGATTTCAATGATAGGGAATGCCAGTTTGAAGGAAATATTGGCCATGCATATTTAACGGATGAGGAGTGTAGTTTCATCTATGAGTTGTGCCGTGCTGCGGATTGGGTGATTGTTAATCCGCAATTTAGCGATACTGAACCCTTATTTATCTTATTAGAACAAGACACTGCACAACATTTGCCGGAAGAATATAGTGATAACTATACCGTCATATCTTCTGGAGAAGAGTTGCAAATGCTGCTTTTAAACGGATTTCATCAGTTTCAATCTTGGAAAAGCCGTATTCTGTAGCAACTGTATTTTTGCCCGACGGGGTAAAAAATACAGTTGCTACGGCACTAATACTCGATAAATAGTAAAAAGGAGTAAAATTGCAACATTTGATACACAAGATTCAAGAGGTTTAGTCGGTAAACATCTGATTTATCCCTATGATAACGGCTGGAATTATGAAATTTATGTAAAAAATGCCGAACATATGGATTACCATACTCGCCCTTGAAAGGCAGTCTGAAAATATCATTCCAGACAGTTTTATCAATTTATTTTTCAGTTACGGGAATTTTTAAATTCCTTAAGCCCACCTTCAAATTGGAGCTGTATCAATGAAACCCCGACTTTCCCTATTTGCTGCCGTGCTATTTTTGGCCGGAATTTCTGCTGTTCATGCAGCACCCGCTCAAAATGCACAAAATCAGTGCATTACCCTGAAAAATACCACTATTACCGATACTGTCATCACCAAAGCCGAATGGTCGAACGGCGAAATCAGTGCCGACAGAATGTCTTCCCTCACCGGTGGTTCAACCAATGTCTTACAGTCCAAACCGCATTGCGTGGTGGAAGGCGAAATTGGCGCGCGCACCGGTGCGGACGGCAAGCATTACGGCACGAAATTCCAACTCAGGCTACCTGAAAACTGGAACGGAGGTTTCCTGTTTCAAGGCGGTGGCGGGGTGGACGGTTTTGTCGCGCCCGCCGTGGGTAGTATCCCCGTACGCACCTCTACCGCTACGCCAGCGCTGATGCGCGGTTATGCCGTGGTCAGCATGGACGGCGGTCATCCTACGCCCACGCCCAACTTCGGCGCAGACCAGCAGGCGCGTTTAGACTTCGCTTACCAGTCCACAGGAAAAGTAACCGCCGTTGCCAAGCAGTTGATTCAAAAGATGTATGCCGTTGCACCGAAACACAGCTATTTCATGGGCTGCTCCAACGGCGGACGCGAAGCGATGATGGCCGCACAACGCTATCCTTTGGAATTTGACGGTGTGATTGCCGCCAATCCCGGCTTCCGCCTGTCGCGTGCTGCCGTCGCCCAACAGTGGGATTATCAACAGTTCATGAAAATTGCCCCCAAAGACGCGCAGGGCAACAAAATCTTGGCAAACGCCCTTACTCAGGCCGATTTGGATAAAGTGAGCGAAGCGGTGAAAAACCGCTGCGACGCGCGCGACGGACTGAAAGACGGTGTGATTAACGCATGGGAAAGCTGCGATTTCAAAGCCGAACACGCCGGTCTCTCCCCCGCCAAAACCGCAGCCCTTAAAGCCGTGATGGACGGCGCACGCGACTCACGCGGCAACCAGATTTACAGCGGTTGGTATTACGATGTGGGTATGAATCAGCCCGACTGGCGTAAATGGAAGCTCGGCAGCTCGCAAACCGCCAAGCCTGATTCACGCGGCGTAACGCTCGGCGCAGGTTCGCTTACTTGGTATTTCATGACTCCCGCCGTGCCAAACTTTGATTTGAGCAAATTCGATTTTGACCGCGATACGCCTAAAACATACCAAACCGGCGCAATTAACGATGCGGTGTCCACCGATTTGAGCACCTTCCGCGCACGCGGCGGCAAACTGATTGTGATCACCGGCGTGTCCGATCCTGTGTTTTCCGCCAAAGACCAAGTGGCATGGTTCCGCCAAATGAACGCCGACACGCCAAACGCCCAAAACTTCAGCCGCCTGTTTATGATACCCGGCATGAACCACTGCGGCGGCGGCCAAGCCTTCAATGATGTAGATCCGCTCACACTTTTGGAAAACTGGCATGGCAAAAACCAAGCCCCCGAGCGCATGATTGCACAAGGGAAATCCTTCCCGAATAAACAAATGCCGATTTGCGCCTACCCGAAAGTCGCCACTTATACCGGCGGGAATGAAAATAAAGCAGATAGCTTTGAATGCCGCTGATTGATGTAAAAGAGAAATATAAAACAGAAAAAAGGCCGTCTGAAACCCAAAAATCAGGTTTCAGACGGCCTTTAATCATTTTTATAAATCGATAATTATTCTATCGAAGTCTTCTGAATTTCAATATGCCAAGCTCTGAGACAAAGCCGTTTAGGGGGATGTCGTGGGGTTCGGTCGGCAGGGTGTCGGTCAATTGGCAGCCGAAGCCTACGCCCAGGGTTTGGGCTTGCAAGCGGTATTTCGTGGCGGAGAGGGTGGCGTCGTAATAGCCGCCGGCTTGTCCGAGGCGGTAGCCGCGTTTGTCGATGCCGACGATGGGGACCAGCAATAGGCTGAGTTGGTGGACGCGGATTTTTTTGCCGGTGAATTGGGGGACATGCAATTTAGCGCGGCCGCGTTTGCGTTCTTGTTTGGCGTCGTCGGCAGGGTAGGGGGTGAACCACATCCGCCGCGTGTTCGGTTCGATATAGGGTAGGTAGAGTTTTGCGCCGCGCTTTTGTGCGGCACGGACAAAGCCGTCCAATCGCAATTCCTTGCCCATCGGCCAATACACGCCGATTTTCCGTCCTTTTTTGATGTAGGGCTTGAGCAGGCGGTTGATGGTTTCGGTGGCGGCGTTCCGCTCGTCGGCGCTCATTTGGGCGCGTGCGCGGCGGAACTGTTTGCGTAGTGCCGATTTTTCGGGATTCCTCATTTTCAGACGGCCTTTCGGGATTGCGGTAGAATGTTGCGATTATAACTATTTTGTTAACATTCAAACAGGACGCACACGATGTGGCACATTGTCGCCATCGGCTATCTTTTTGTTGCCGTGATGTTTTCCGCCGCGCAGCCGAGTATTGCGCGTGCGTTGATTTATTTGGTTTTTTGGGCAGTGTTGCCCACCGTGTTTACGGTCTTTGTCGTGACCATCCGCCGCCGCAACCGCTTGATGAAACGACAGGAGCAGGCGGAGTTTGAAGCGGCCCGCCAAAAGGCGGTACAGACGGATGAAAAACAGGACGGAAAGGTATAAAATCCCTTTTCAGACGGCCTCTTATCCGCTATAATCCGTCAGTTTCCGATTTCGGAAACACTCTTTTATTTTAAAACTTATGCCCACTTTCGCCGAAGGGTGCTTGACAATAGGCGCCGCCTATCAAGTTCTATGCGATTGAATGTGTGCTCTTTAACCCTTTCAAGGAAATAACATGTCTCAAATTACTATGCGTCAGATGATTGAAGCCGGTGTTCACTTCGGTCACCAAACCCGTTTCTGGAACCCGAAAATGGCTCAATACATTTTCGGTGCGCGCAACAAAATCCATATCGTAAACTTGGAAAAAACCCTGCCGATGTTCCAAGAGGCGCAAGAAGCCGTACGTCGTCTAGTTGCCAACAAAGGTACAGTATTGTTCGTAGGTACCAAACGCCAAGCCCGCGACATCATCCGCGAAGAAGCTACCCGTGCCGGTATGCCTTTCGTTGATTACCGCTGGTTGGGTGGTATGCTGACTAACTACAAAACCGTTAAGCAATCCATCAAACGCCTGGAAGAAAAAACTGCTGCCCTGGAAAACGCTGCTGAAGGCGGTTTCAACAAAAAGAAATTTTGGAAATGCAACGCGACGTTGAAAAACTGGAACGTTCTTTGGGCGGTATCAAAAACATGAAAGGCCTGCCTGATGCGATTTTCGTTATCGATACCGGCTACCAAAAAGGTACTTTGGTTGAGGCTGAAAAATTGGGCATCCCTGTTATCGCCGTAGTCGATACCAACAACAGCCCTGACGGCGTGAAATACGTTATCCCTGGTAACGATGACTCCGCTAAAGCTATCCGCCTGTACTGCCGCGGCATCGCTGACGCAGTTTTGGAAGGCAAAAACCAAGCACTGCAAGAAACTGTAGCCGCTGCCCAAGAAGCTGCTGCCGAGTAATTCGGTACATAGAAGAGGGGCGTTATGCCCCTTTTCTCAAATCCCGTTCTGAAATCCGTTTCAGACGGCCACTATTTCCAAACACGGCAATGGCCGTGTTCCCAAAAATCTAGGAGATTCAAAATGGCAGAAATTACTGCAAAAATGGTTGCCGACCTGCGCGCCGCTACCGGCCTGGGCATGATGGAATGCAAAAAAGCCTTGGTTGAAGCTGAAGGCAACTTCGACAAAGCCGAAGAAATCCTGCGTATTAAATCCGGTGCGAAAGCCGGTAAACTGGCTGGCCGTACGGCTGCCGAAGGCGTATTGGCTTATGCAATCAACGGCAATGTTGGTGCATTGGTTGAAGTAAACTGCGAAACCGACTTTGTTGCTAAAGACGCCGGATTCGTAGAATTTGCCAACTTCGTTGCTAAAACTGCTGCCGAGAAAAAACCGGCTACCGTTGAAGAACTGAGCGAACTGGTTGAAGCAGAACGCAAAGCCATCATCGCTAAATTGGGCGAGAACATGTCTGTTCGCCGCTTCCAAGTGATCGATACTGCCAACCAACTGGTTGCTTACATCCACGGTGCTTTGGCTACTGAAGGCGTATTGGTTGAGTACAAAGGCTCTGAAGACGTGGCACGCAAAATCGGTATGCACATCGTTGCCGCCAAACCTCAATGCGTAAGCGAAGCCGAAGTAGATGCTGAAACCGTTGAAAAAGAACGCCACATCTACACAGAACAAGCTATCGCTTCCGGCAAACCTGCCGACATCGCCGCTAAAATGGTTGAAGGCCGTATCCGTAAATTCTTGGCTGAAATCACTCTGAACGGCCAAGCATTCGTGATGAACCCTGACCAAACTGTTGCCCAATTCGCTAAAGAAAACGGCACTGAAGTGGTTAGCTTCGTACGCTACAAAGTAGGTGACGGTATCGAGAAAGCCGTTGTTGACTACGCAGCCGAAGTTGCTGCCGCTGCTAAAGTGTAAGGCACTTATGAAAAAGAAAGCACCTAGATTCCAAACGAATCAGGGTGCTTTTTTTTGAGAAAACCGTTTACGGTACCTATTTTAAGACGACCGAATATAAAGGCCGTCTGAAAACAAAACAATAATAGAACGACACACCATATCATTGTAATCCGACCGTTTGAAAATTCAGACGGCCCGAACTCCGACCGACGACATTCAAGAAAGCAAGGTATCCCATGACACAGCAAATCAAATACAAACGCGTATTACTGAAACTCTCCGGCGAATCCCTGATGGGTTCCGATCCGTTCGGCATCAATCACGATACCATCGTTCAAACTGTCGGCGAAATTGCCGAAATCGTGAGAATGGGCGTGCAAGTCGGTATCGTTGTTGGCGGCGGTAACATTTTCCGCGGCGTATCTGCACAAGCAGGCAGCATGGACCGCGCCACTGCCGACTACATGGGCATGATGGCAACCGTGATGAACGCGTTGGCACTCAAAGACGCATTTGAAACCTTGGGCATCAAAGCGCGCGTACAATCCGCACTGTCTATGCAGCAAATCGCTGAAACTTACGCCCGCCCTAAAGCCATTCAATATTTGGAAGAAGGCAAAGTCGTGATTTTCGCTGCCGGTACCGGTAATCCGTTCTTCACAACCGACACTGCCGCCGCATTGCGCGGTGCGGAAATGAACTGCGACGTGATGCTCAAAGCCACCAACGTCGATGGCGTGTACACCGCAGACCCGAAAAAAGATCCATCTGCAACACGCTACGAAACCATTACTTTTGATGAAGCCTTGTTGAAAAACCTCAAAGTGATGGACGCCACCGCTTTCGCCCTCTGCCGCGAACGCAAGCTCAATATTGTAGTATTCGGCATTGCTAAAGAAGGCTCGCTCAAACGCGTGGTAACCGGCGAAAACGAGGGTACACTGGTTCACTGCTAATCATTGAAAGGCCGTCTGAAACAGCCGAACGGGATACATTCGGCTTTCAGACGGCCTTTTATTTTCAGTCGGTTGCGTAGGCAGTTTCTCATGGCTTGAACAGCTTAAGGACTTGATTGACCATAATATCCAACCGACAATTCGATAACAAAAGGATACTCCATGAATATCACCGTCTTGGCTGTCGGCACGAAAATGCCGCGTTGGGTGGATGAAGCCGTCGGCGAGTACGCCAAACGCTTTGGGCGCGATGTCAATTATGCGCTGAAAGAAATCAAGCCAGAGAAACGCGGCGCAGGTGTGAATGCGGCTCAGGGCATGGCGGCTGAAGAAAAACGCCTGCTGGAAGCCATACCGCAGGGCGCGTTTTTGGTAGTATTGGACGAGCGCGGCAAAGCGCCGACTTCGGTCGAGTTGGCGCAACATTTAAAAAGCTGGCAGCAAAACGGCGAACACGTCTGCTTTATTATCGGCGGCGCAGACGGCATGACCGACCGTTTGAAACAGCAGGCAAACATGATGATGCGCCTTTCCAGCCTGACTTTGCCGCACGGCATGGTGCGCGTTTTGCTGACCGAGCAACTTTATCGTGCCGTTTCGATTTTGCACAACCATCCGTATCATCGGGAATAATCCGCTTTGAGTGCAGGGATAAGAAGACAATGCCGCCTTGTCAGTTTGAAAGGGAATAGGGCAAGTCGGTTTAAAGCGGGGTTGAACCTGTTTTCAGACGGCCTGATTTTTCCGCATGAATCCTTTATAATCGTTTCTTTGATAAATCAACATCTTTCGGGAGAACCCAAATGTCCGATTTTCGTCAAGACTTCCTCAAATTCGCTTTGGTACAAAACGTGTTGAAATTCGGCGAATTTACGACCAAGGCCGGCCGTCAGTCGCCTTATTTTTTCAATGCCGGTTTGTTCAATGACGGCGCATCGACTTTGCAGCTGGCGAAGTTTTACGCCGAAGCCATTATTGCCAGCGGCGTGAAGTTCGATATGCTGTTCGGCCCAGCCTATAAAGGCATTATTTTGGCGGCAGCAACAGCGATGATGTTGGCGGAAAAAGGCGTAAACGTACCGTTTGCCTACAACCGCAAAGAAGCCAAAGACCACGGCGAAGGCGGTGTGTTGGTGGGCGCGCCTTTGAAAGGCCGCGTGCTGATTATCGATGATGTGATTTCCGCCGGTACATCCGTGCGCGAGTCGGTCAAACTGATTGAGGCCGAAGGCGCAACGCCTGCCGCAGTGGCTATTGCGCTCGACCGCATGGAAAAAGGCACGGGCGAATTGTCGGCGGTGCAGGAAGTCGAAAAACAATACGGCCTGCCGGTGGTTTCGATTGCCAACTTGAACGACTTGTTCACGCTCTTGCAAAACAATGCCGAATTTGGCGGCTTTTTCGAGCCGGTCAAATCCTATCGTGAACGTTACGGCGCGGTTTAAACCATAATATTATGCTCAGGTCGTCTGAAAACTGTTTCAGACGGCCTGAAACATTGGCTAAAATATATTTTTGATTCAATACACTTACGGAAAATACTCATGCCTGCTTGTTCTTGTCCTCATTGTAAAACGCCGCATTGGGTGAAAGATGCCCAGTTGAACGTGGCGCAGGGTTTCGTGGTCTGCACGCGTTGTTCGGGGATGTTTAAGGCCAAGGATTATCTGTCGGGCAACCTGCCGGCCGATCCGGCCCATCTGCCTGTGGCGGTAACGGATGTGCGCCTCGTGCATAACATCGGTGCGCAAATTCTCAAGCATTCCAAACTCTCGCGCAAAGAAATTTCCGATTTGCTCAATAGCGCGCTCAAGGAAGAGCCTAAGGCGGAAGAGCAGGTGGCGGTCAAAACGCGCAAGGACGGTTTCAACTGGACTTTGGCATCGTTGATTGCGCTGACGGTTTTGATTATGCAACTCTTTTATCTTGCCCTGCTATGAGTGCCATCGCCCATTTTGTCGCCAGCTTTCGCGAAGCCGCGCCCTATATCCAATATTTGCGCGGCAAAACCATGGTGGTCGGCGTGACCGACAGCTTGTTAGAAGGCGAAACCCTGATCCGTTTGGCCGCAGATTTGAACCTGTTGGCCAGCTTGGGCTTGCGTTTGGTCTTGGTGCACGGTTCGCGGCATTTGCTCGACAAATTGGCTTCGGGTCGGAATTTTGTTCCGAAATACAGCGGCAGCCGACGGATTACCGATGAAGCGACCCTGATGGAAGTGAAGCAGGTGGCGGGAATTATCCGCAGCGATATCGAAGCCGCCTTGTTCAGCAGCGTATCTGCACAACAACGGAGCAAGCCGCCGGTTATCGCTTGCGGCAACTTTATTACCGCCCGTCCGTTGGGCGTTATCGACGGCGTGGACATGGGCTATACCGGTACTGTCCGCAAAATCGACGCGGAAGAAATCCGTTTGCGCTTGGACAGTGGCGCGGTGGTGCTAATCAGTCCTTTGGGGCATTCGTACAGCGGCAAAACCTTCAATCTGAGTATGTGCGAAACCGCGCAGGAAGTGGCCATGGCTTTGCAGGCGGAGAAGCTGGTTTTCTTGACCGAAGAAGCCGGTATTCGTCGTGCCGACGGCTCGTTGGCCAATACTTTGTCTGTCGGCGAAGTGCAGGAACTGATACACGACAATCCCGATGCGCCGGCCGATTTGCTGCATGCGGCGGTAGGCGCGTTGGAAAACGGCGTATCGCGGGTGCAGATTCTCAACGGCCGTGAAGACGGCAGCCTGTTGCGCGAGCTGTTTACCCGCGAGGGCAGCGGTACATCTATTGCCCGTGAGCCGTTTGTTTCCATCCGTCAGGCACGCAGCGACGACATTCCGCACATCATCACCTTAATCCGTCCGTTGGCGGAACAAGGCATCTTGTTACACCGCAGCCGCGAGTATTTGGAAAACCATATTTCCAGTTTTTCCGTATTGGAACACGATCAAAACATTTACGGCTGCGTGGCGTTGAAAACCTTTTCCGAGCCTGATTGCGGCGAATTGGCCTGTCTGGTGGTGTCGCCCGAAGCGCGCGATGGTGGCTATGGCGAATTGCTGTTGGAACATCTGTTTCAGAAAGCACGCGCCTTAAATATCAAAACGCTTTTCGCCTTATCCACACATACAGGCGAATGGTTTGTCGAACGGGGCTTTCAGACAGCCTCAGCCGATGACCTGCCTGCCGAACGTCTGCAGGAATACAATGCCAACGGCCGCAATTCCAAAGTATTCGTTTATGACTTGCAGGCCGTCTGAAAAACCTCAATCCTATTATCCGTTTTTAAAAATTACTCAAATCTTATGTTGAAAATCATCTCTGCCAACGTCAACGGCATCCGCTCCGCCTATAAAAAAGGTTTTTATGAATACATCGCCGCATCAGGCGCGGACATTGTCTGCGTGCAGGAACTGAAAGCTCAAGAGGCTGACCTGTCAGACGATATGAAGAATCCGCACGGTATGCATGGCTACTGGCATTGCGCCGAAAAGCGCGGTTACAGCGGCGTGGCGGTGTACAGCAAACGCAAACCCGACAATGTGCAAATCGGCATGGGCATTGAAGAATTTGACAGGGAAGGCCGTTTTGTCCGTTGCGATTTCGGCAAGTTGTCGGTAATTTCGCTGTATCTGCCCAGCGGCAGCAGCGCGGAAGAGCGCCAACAAGTGAAATACCGCTTTTTGGACGCGTTCTATCCCATGCTTGAAGCCATGAAAAATGAAGGACGCGACATCGTCGTCTGCGGCGATTGGAATATTGCCCACCAAAACATCGACTTGAAAAACTGGAAGGGCAATCAGAAAAATTCGGGCTTCTTGCCTGAAGAGCGCGAATGGATAGGCAAAGTCATCCACAAGCTCGGTTGGACGGATATGTGGCGCACACTTTATCCCGATGTGCCGGGCTATACCTGGTGGAGCAACCGCGGACAAGCGTATGCGAAAGATGTCGGGTGGCGTATCGATTATCAGATGGTAACGCCGGAGTTGGCCGCCAAAGCCGTTTCCGCACATGTTTATAAAGACGAGAAATTCTCGGATCACGCCCCTTTAGTTGTGGAGTATGACTATGTTGCCGAATAAGGTTTTTGGTAAATATGATTGGAATATAAACGGCAAAACCGGCGTAGGCGCAGCGTGGGTCGTAGCGGCATTTGTGCTGCCTATGCTGGTGTGGGCGGTATTTATGCTGGCGCGGATGTCCGGCTGGGTTGCCCCGACCAAGGCCAATCCGACATGGGCGTTGGTATGGCTGCTGTTTTCCCTGCCTTGCCTGCTGATTGCGGCCAAATGCTTTGCTTGGAAGGGCTGGCGGCTGGTGGCCAACATCGTACTTTGTCTGGCGACTTGTGCCATCCTCAGTGTGCCTGCCGCATTGCTGATTGCATTTACACTCAATGACTTGCTCAAATAGGCCGTCTGAAATGCAGAGCTTCGAACTCGAAGAAATGGCACTGTTTCTGATACGCGATGCGGATGAAGCGGAAATGTGGATAGACCGCTGGGCGGTCAGCTATCCGATTGTTCAAACTGCCGAAGCCGATAGTCGGCAAACCATTTCCGAATGGCAACATGCCATTCAGACGGCCTTCGACCATATCGTGAGCAGAAATATTGCCGTCGTGGCTCATGGTGCAGGCGTGTCCGCATTTTTGGCATGGCTGTATCAAGCCGACATCATGACGCAAAAACGCCTGACCAATATTATTTTGGTCTCGCCGCGTCCAGAAGCTTTTCCCGAGGACGAAATCCATACGTTTCAACGCGTCCGCTGCCCTTGCCGTACAGCGCTGGTTATCGCCGAAACAAACGGTGCGCCACGCGATTGGGCGCAAGAACAGGCCGACTGCTGGCATGCACGCCTGCTTCAATCGCCGCATTCCGGCCGGTTAAACGGCGCACTCGGCGGCTGGCAATGGGGCATGAAGCTGATGCAGGAAATGCTGTTGAGTAAGTAGTTTAGAAATGTCTATTAATAAACAAAGGCCGTCTGAAACCGATATGTGTTTCAGACGGCCTTTGTTTGCAAATATCATGTTAAATATAATTAAAAGAAACTATTCTCATTTCTTTTATGAAGCAATATAATTCGGTTGTTCCGTTAAATTGAGTATAAAAATGCAAATACCATTTCATTTAGCTTTATTACCCACGCTGATTATCGCTTCCTTCCCTGTTGCTGCCGCCGATACGCAGGATAATGGTGAACATTACACCGCCACCCTGCCCACCGTTACCGTGGTCGGACAGTCCGACACCAGCGTACTCAAAGGCTACATCAACTACGACGAAGCCGCCGTTACCCGCAACGGACAGCTCATCAAAGAAACGCCGCAAACCGTCGATACGCTCAATATTCAGAAAAACAAAAACTACGGCACGAACGATTTGAGTTCCATCCTTGAAGGCAATGCCGGCATCGACGCTGCCTACGATATGCGTGGCGAAAGCATTTTCCTGCGCGGCTTCCAAGCCGATGCATCCGATATTTACCGCGACGGCGTGCGCGAAAGCGGACAAGTGCGCCGCAGCACCGCCAACATCGAGCGCGTGGAAATCCTGAAAGGCCCGTCTTCCGTGCTTTACGGCCGCACCAACGGCGGCGGTGTCATCAACATGGTCAGCAAATACGCCAACTTCAAACAAAGCCGCAACATCGGTGCGGTTTACGGCTCGTGGGCAAACCGCAGCCTGAATATGGACATCAACGAAGTGCTGAATAAAAACGTCGCCATCCGCCTCACCGGCGAAGTCGGGCGCGCCAATTCGTTCCGCAGCGGCATAGACAGTAAAAATGTCATGGTTTCGCCCAGCATTACCGTCAAACTCGACAACGGCTTGAAATGGACGGGGCAATACACCTACGACAATGTGGAGCGCACACCCGACCGCAGCCCGACCAAGTCCGTGTACGACCGCTTCGGACTGCCTTATCGCATGGGTTTTGCTCACCCGAACGATTTTGTTAAAGACAAGCTGCAAGTTTGGCGTTCCGACCTTGAATACGCCTTCAACGACAAATGGCGCGCCCAATGGCAGCTCGCCCACCGTACGGCGGCGCAGGATTTCGACCATTTTTATGCAGGCAGCGAAAATGGCAACTTAATCAAACGTAACTATGCTTGGCAGCAGACCGACAACAAAACCCTGTCGTCCAATTTCACACTCAACGGCGACTACAACATCGGCCGTTTTGAAAACCACCTGACCGTAGGCATGGACTACAGTCGCGAACACCGCAACCCGACCTTGGGTTACAGCCGCGCCTTTTCAGCCTCCATCAACCCCTACGACCGCGCGAGCTGGCCGGCTTCGGGCAGATTGCAGCCCGTTCTCACTCAAAACCGACACAAGGCCGATTCCTACGGCATCTTCGTGCAAAACATCTTCTCCGCCACGCCCGATTTGAAATTCGTCCTCGGCGGCCGTTACGACAAATACACCTTTAATTCCGAAAACAAACTCACCGGCAGCAGCCGCCAGTACAGCGGCCACTCGTTCAGCCCCAACATCGGCGCAGTGTGGAACATCAACCCAGTCCACACACTTTACGCCTCGTATAACAAAGGCTTCGCGCCTTATGGCGGACGCGGCGGCTATTTGAGTATCGACACGTCGTCTGCCGCCGTGTTCAACGCCGACCCCGAGTACACCCGCCAATACGAAACCGGCGTGAAAAGCAGTTGGCTGGACGACCGCCTCAGCACTACGTTGTCCGCCTACCAAATCGAACGCTTCAATATCCGCTACCGCCCCGACGCGCAAAATGATCCCTACACTTGGGCAGTCAGCGGTAAACACCGTTCGCGCGGCGTGGAATTGTCCGCCATCGGGCAAATCATTCCCAAAAAACTCTATCTGCGCGGTTCGTTGGGCTTGATGCAGGCGAAAGTCGTTGAAGACAAAGAAAATCCCGACCGAGTGGGCATCCATTTGAATAACACCAGCAACGTTACCGGCAACCTGTTTTTCCGTTACACACCAACCGAAAACCTCTACGGCGAAATCGGCGTAACCGGTACAGGCAAACGCTACGGTTACGACTCAAGAAATAAAGAAGTGACTACGCTTCCAGGCTTTGCCCGAGTTGATGCCATGCTCGGCTGGAACCATAAAAATGTTAACGTTACCTTTGCCGCTGCCAATCTGCTCAATCAAAAATATTGGCGTTCGGATGCCATGCCGAGTAATCCGCGCGGCTATACTGCCCGGGTAAATTACCGTTTCTGATGAAATCAGGCAAAGGCCGTCTGAAAATAAGGCTATGATCTAAGCCATATTTCAGACGGCCTTTTATAAAGGTTGAAATAAAACTAAACACATTTTTTCACTCAAATCGAACACACCTCCAACAAAATGCCATAAAATCCGCCCATTGATTTGAATGTAAAGAGATACCTATGAAACTGAAAACCTTAGCCTTGACCTCATTAACCCTGTTGGCATTGGCCGCTTGCGGCAAACAGGCGGAAACCAGCGTTCCGGCAGACAGCGCCCAAAGCAACACATCCGCTCCGGCAGCCCCTGCCGCATTGACCGAAGGTGTCAATTACACCGTATTGTCCAATCCGATTCCGCAACAGCAGGCCGGCAAAATCGAAGTATTGGAATTCTTCGGCTACTTCTGCCCGCATTGTGCCCATCTTGAGCCGGTTTTGAGCGAGCACATCAAAACGTTTAAAGACGATACCTATATGCGCCGGGAGCATGTCGTGTGGGGTGATGAAATGAAACCTTTGGCACGTTTGGCGGCCGCAGTGGAAATGGCCGGTGAATCAGATAAAGCCAACAGCCATATTTTCGATGCGATGGTTAACCAAAAAATCAACTTGGCCGATACCGATACCCTGAAAAAATGGCTGTCCGAGCAAACAGCGTTTGACGGCAAAAAAGTATTGGCTGCATTTGAGGCTCCTGAAAGCCAAGCGCGTGCGGCTCAAATGGAAGAATTGACCAATAAATTCCAAATCAGCGGCACACCGACCGTTATTGTCGGCGGCAAATACCAAGTCGAATTTAAAGACTGGCAGTCTGGCATGACCACGATTGACCAGTTGGTGGACAAAGTACGCGAAGAGCAGAAAAAGCCACAATAAGTTGAGGATTGAATAAGCAAGGATTCCGCGCTCCTTCCACTTCGTTTTCCTTTACTATGCTGAAAGATCCAAACGATGTGTGATTACTGTTCTGACCTGCGACCTACCGTTCGTATCAGGGTTCCGAAAGAATTATCGCAAATGTTACTGCGAGCCTCTGATCGTTTAGCAGACGGCACGCTCATCGACATTACCCCAGCCTACGACAAAGTTTATGGTCCCAGCCTTGATTTTGCCAAAACCATCGCCAATAGCGGTTACATTACCCATACTGATTCTCAGGGTAATCGTGACATATATGGTTGGAACGATTTCGTGGTACATTATTTTCAATGTACGCATTGCAATGCCGTTTTCAGGCTTGGTGCCGAAACCTACCATGGTAGTGGTGGCCAATGGGAAATGTTGGAAGAGGCAACGATACGCTATGAAAATTCTTAAAAGGAATAGATTTCATAGTTATATGTGAACAGTAATTTTTGCTAGAGTAAAAACCAAAACGCCGTCTGAAACTTTTCAGACGGCATTTTCTGTCAAATCGGCTTACAAACCTGGGAACATGCCTTTCATTCCCTTCATGCCTTTGGCCAAACGCATTAGTTTGCCCAAACCGTTGCCGCTGAACATCTTCATCATTTGTTGCATTTGTTCAAACTGTTTGAGCAATTTGTTCACTTCCTGCACGGTCGTACCCGCACCCATTGCAATACGGCGTTTGCGGCTGGCTTTGAGCAGGGCAGGGTTGGCGCGTTCTTTAGGGGTCATCGAGTTGATGATGGCTTCCACTTTGCCCATCGCTTTTTCAGCCGTACCTTCGGGGATTTGTTTCGATATTTGACCCAGTTCGCCCGGCATTTTCGACATCAGGTTTTCCAAGCCGCCCATATTGCGCATCTGTTGGATTTGTTCTTTAAAGTCGTTGAGGTCGAAGCCTTTGCCTTTTTGCAGCTTTTTCGCCATTTTGGCGGCGGCTTCTTCATCAATACCTTTTTGAACGTCTTCAATCAGTGTCAATACGTCGCCCATGCCGAGGATACGGCTGGCAAGACGGTCGGGGTGGAAAGGTTCGAGGCCGTTGATTTTCTCGCCGACGCCGATAAATTTAATCGGTTTGCCGGTTACATGGCGTACGGACAATGCCGCACCGCCGCGCGAGTCGCCGTCCATCTTGGTCAATACGACACCGGTCAGCGGCAGGGCTTCATTAAATGCCTGAGCAGTGTTTACTGCATCCTGACCCAGCATGGCATCGATAACGAACAAAGTTTCAACTGGGTTGACTGCTGCATGAAGCGCTTTGATTTCGTTCATCATCTCTTCATCGATTGCCAAACGGCCGGCGGTATCGACCATCAATACATCGTAAAAATGTTTTTTGGCGTAATCAACAGCGGCAGTTGCAATCTCAACCGGTTTTTGGTTGGTATCGGATGGGAAAAAGTCCACGCCGACCTGTTCGGCCAACAGGCGCAGCTGTTCAATCGCGGCAGGGCGGTAAACGTCGGCAGATACCACCAAAACTTTTTTCTTCTGATCGTTTTTCAGCAGGCGGGCAAGTTTGCCGACGGTTGTTGTCTTACCGGCACCCTGTAAACCAGCCATCAAAACAATGGCAGGCGGTGAAACCGATAAGTCCAGCGTTTTGTTTTCCTTGCCCATCAATTCGACTAAGGCTTGGTTGACCACGCCAATAAAGGCTTGGTCAGGCGTCAGGCTGCCGACGACTTCTTGGCCAAGGGCTTGTTCTTTGACTGTGTTGACGAATTCTTTAACGACGGGTAATGCAACGTCGGCTTCCAGCAGGGCAAGACGAACCTCGCGCAAGGCTTCTTTAATATTGTCTTCGGTCAGCGTTGATTGGCCGCGAATATTTTTAAGTACCTTGCTGAAGCGGTTGGTCAGGTTGTCTAACATACTTATCCTTGATAATGAGAATAGCTGCCCAATACAGGGCATTCTTTGTTAAAATAAAATTCGGATTATTTTACACGATAGTCCGAAGTTATGCTTCAAGAACACAAATACGCACACCAAGGCCGTCTGAAACCCTGCCGGTTGTTTGCAAGTGTTTACATGTCTATTGAGAAAGATATTTATGCCGATTGTCTTAATCTGCCTTATGCTGGTGTATGCCGGATTGGGTGCATTTTCCTGGTTGCAACATAAAAAGCACAATAATAAATCTTACCCGCTGAAAACCGAGCTGCTGATTTTGAGTGGCGCATTATTGGTACATGGCGCAGCATTGATGTTCCCAGTATTGCAGGATAGGGTATTGATTACCGGTTTTGGCTATTCGCTCAGCCTGATAGTCTGGCTGATGCTGATGATGTACTGCTTAGGCAGCTTCTTTTATTGTCTGCGCGGTGTGCAACTCTTATTGTATCCCTGTGCCGCATTGACCTTATTGTTGGGTTTCCTTTTCCCGGGTGATTTTTCAGGCCGCCAAATCGTAGACTTATTGCCGCTGTCGCACATCGCATCATCATTACTCGCATACGGACTATTTGGCATCGTTACCTTATTTGCCATCCTGATCCTTTTGCTCGACCGCAATCTGCACAAACGCCGTTTTTCCGCATTGGTTAGCTTCTTGCCGCCATTATTGAGTTTGGAAAAACTCATGTTCCAAGGTATGTGGGCAGGTTTCATTCTGTTGACTTATTCCGTAATCAGCGGTACGTTTTTTGCAGAAACCGTTTTCGGTAAGCCGATGACCTTCACGCATAAAACCATCTTCAGTATTATGTCGTGGCTGATTTATGGTGCATTATTGTTGAAACACAGCATGACCGCATGGCGCGGCAAAAAAGCCGCTGTTTGGACTATTGTCGGATTTGTTAGTTTGATTTTTGCCTATGTAGGCAGTAAATTTGTCCTAGAAATTGTCCTTCAACGTATTGGATAAATAGAAAACATGAAAAGGGCCGTCTGAAAGAGCATTTCAGACGGCCTTTGTTTTGTATTTTTTGTATGTATGGAATGTGTAGAAAGGTTGATAGTGTTTTTATCAAATAAAAACCCTGTTAAAACAGGGCGGTGGTTAA
>NZ_LAEI01000011.1:0-11110 GCF_001618065.1 Neisseria flavescens | reverse complement strand
GGGGAGGATTAAGGGGGTATTTGAGTAGAGTCAGGAGTGATTTGGAATAGGAACAGCCGAAAACCTGTGTTTGGATTTTGGCTGTTGGGGGAAGGACTTTTTTGCAAAGGTCTCAGGCCGTCTGAAATACTCAGACGGCCTTTTTATAGGGTTATCCACAATAAAGAATGAAACGATTTAACCTATTTTATAGATAACTTTATGAAATAAATAAGAATTAATAAAGGCCGTCTGAATATTTCAGACGGCCTTTAAAATTGTTCACAACCTTATCAACAGGTTTTCCATAGATTAAACCAGATTTTGCGGATTACCGGCCACAAAGTGGTTGATGTTGTCCAAAAGAATGTCAAACAGACGGTTGGCGGCCTCTTGGCTTGCCCATGCAATGTGTGGCGTGACGATGAGGTTGGGCAGTCGGGCTTTCAGCAGAGGATTGCCGTCGCGCGGCGGCTCTTGTGTCAATACGTCAAAACCTGCACCGCCGATTTGGCCGTATTTCAACGCCGCAACCAAAGCGGCTTCATCTACCAAGCCGCCGCGCCCGCAGTTGATGAGGATGGCGCCGGGTTTCATTTGCTGCAATTCGGCTTCGCCTATCATGTTGGCCGTTTGCGGCGTGAGCGGGCAATTAAGCGATACGACATCGGCGGAGCGGATGGCTTCGTCAAAGGAAACATAGCCGTCGCGGACGCTTTGGGCATTTTTATGTTCGGCGAACACGACATTCATTTTGAAAGCCTGAGCATAAGTTGCCAGCGTTTTACCGATATTGCCGCGACCGAAAATCGCCAGTGTTTTACCGTTTAAATCGCGCATCGGTGCGCCGAGGTGGCAGAAAAACGGCGAGTTTTCCCACAAGCCTGCCGCAACGTCGCGCTGGTAGGCAGGCAAGTTGCGCATCAGGGTAATCATCATCATAAACGCGTGTTCCGCCACGGATTCATTGCCGTAAGCGCGGATATTGCACACTGCCGTGCCGTTTTGTTTGGCAGCCTCAACGTCCACATTGTTGACGCCTGTCGCGGTAACGGCAACCAGCTTGAGTTGTGGATTTTCGGCAAATGCTTGGGCGGAAATCACGACTTTGTTGGTAATCACAATGTCCGCGCCGCGGATGCGCTCCAGCGTTTCGTGCGCTTCGGTTGTGCCGTAGCTGCTCAATGTATGTGGAAAATCAAAATCAAACGGGCGGTTGACGAGGGTATCGCGGTCGAGGACGACAATGTGGAGCTGGTTCATAAAATTTCTATCAAAAATAAATATCGATTTATAAAATCTAAATAAGGATAAAGGATTTAAAATATACGCGTTAGTTGATAATAATTATTATGTAGCGATTAAAACATCAATGTATCAGGAAAACAGCATGATTAAAACCATTACATTTGCTATTTTGCATTTCAGCGTCGCATTTAGTGTCGCCTATATTCTGACCGGCAGTATCGGAGTTTCCAGCGCGGTCGCTTTGGTCGAACCCATCGTCAATACCGTTGTCTTTTATTTTCACGAAAAAGCGTGGAACCGCTACGAGAAAAACAAATCCGAAAAGCAAAAATTGTGGGTGCCTTTACATCAGTGCGGCTAAAGTTTCAGACGGCCTTTTGCTTGATTAAAACCGATTATGCCTTTGCGGTTCGTCCATCGCCATCAAAATGCCAAACCCTAAAATAGAGTAAGACTTTACGAAGGCTTCATGAAGGTAAAAATGCTAAAATACGCTATTCTTGCAAACCCATTCAGACGGCCTCAATGCTCACCGATTTAGAAAAAAACGCCATCCGCGACCATTACCAAAACATCGGCAAAAACCTGCCCGGTTTCCGTCCGCGCGCTTCGCAGCGGGAAATGATTGCGGCGATTGCCAACGCTTTTTCGCGGACGTTGACGCGTGAAGAAGGCGAAGAAGCACCCAAACGCGAGGGCGAGAGCATTGCCGTAATCGAAGGGCCGACCGGTGTGGGTAAATCGTTGGCCTACCTTTTGGCCGGCGGCATCATGGCGCAAACGCGCGGCAAACGGCTGATTGTCAGCAGCGCGACGGTGGCTTTGCAGGAGCAGTTGGTTGACCGCGATTTGCCGTTTCTGGTCGAAAAAAGCGGTTTAGAGCTGACCTTTGCGCTTGCCAAAGGGCGCAGCCGTTATCTTTGCCCTTACAAACTCTATCAACTGACGCAAAACAACGCCCAGCAAAACCTGCTTGGTTTTGAAGTGCCGGAAGTGTTGTGGGACAGCAAACCCAAGCCCGAAGAATTGAACCTACTGCGCGACATTGCCGATGAATTTTCCGCCCGCCGCTTTAATGGCGACCGCGACACTTGGCCGGAAAAAATCGATGACGCGATTTGGCTCAAAGTTACCAACGACCGCCACGGCTGCCTGAAATCCGCCTGTCCCAACCGTCCGGAATGCCCGTTTTACCTGGCACGCGATGTCTTGGAAACCGTCGATGTCGTCGTTGCCAATCACGATCTTCTGCTTGCCGACATCAGTATGGGTGGCGGCGTGATTCTGCCTGCGCCCGAAAACAGTTTCTATTGCATAGACGAAGCGCACCACCTACCCAAAAAAGCCCTCAGCCGCTTTGCCGCCGAACATTCATGGAATATTGCCGTTTGGACGCTGGAAAAACTGCCGCAGCTGACCGGCAAAATTGCCGCGCTTACCGATAAAGCCGAACTTGCCAACCTTGCCGACGAAGCTGCCACATCCTTGCTCGACAGCCTGCATGAATGGCAGTTCCATTTGGCGGAAGAGCCGTCTTTAAGTCTGGGGTCGTCTGAAAACGACAGGCGGAAACACAACGAACCGACTTGGCTGTGGGAAGACGGCAAAATACCCAAAGGCCTGGAGACCACAGTTTCCAATACGGCCATTGCTGCGCGCAGCCTGCTCAAGCACGTTGTCGGCTTGAACGATGCGCTTTCTGCCGCTCGCCGCGAAAAAGAACAGGACGGCGCGCTCCTCGACCGCCTGACCAGCGAGTTCGGTCTTTTTATCGCCCGTATCGAACAAATCAGCGCGGTTTGGGATTTGCTCTCCACCGTTCCCATTGAAGGCGAAGAGCCGTTGGCGAAATGGATAACCCGCCGTGCCGACGACAAAAACGACTATATTTTCAACGCCAGCCCCATCAGCAGCGCATCCCACCTTGCCAACAGCCTATGGCGGCGCGCGGCAGGCGCGGTGCTGACTTCGGCCACCCTGCAATCGCTCGGCAGCTTCAACCTGATTTTGCGTCAAACCGGCCTATTATGGCTGCCCGAAACCACCACGCTTGCTTTGGAAAGCCCGTTTAATTTCGATACGCAAGGCGAGCTGTATATTCCGCCGGTTCATGCCAGCCCCAAAGACCCTGATGCGCACACGGCTGCCATTGTCGAATGGTTGCCGAAGCTGGTTTCGCCGGTTGAAGCCATCGGCACGCTGGTGTTGTTTTCCTCGCGCAAACAAATGCAGGACGTCGCCTTGCGCCTGCCTGACGAATACTTGCCGCTTCTGCTTGTGCAGGGCGAGTTGCCCAAGGCCGTCCTGTTACAAAGGCATCATCAAGCCATTGCCGAAGGCAAAGCCAGCATTATTTTCGGCCTTGACAGTTTTGCCGAAGGCCTCGACCTGCCCGGTACGGCCTGCGTGCAAGTCATTATTGCCAAGTTGCCGTTTGCGATGCCGGACAACCCCATCGAGAAAACCCAAAACCGTTGGATTGAACAACGCGGCGGCAATCCCTTTATCGAAATCACCGTTCCCGAAGCCAGCATCAAACTGATCCAAGCCGTCGGCCGCCTTATCCGTACCGAACAGGATTACGGCCGCGTCACCATCCTCGACAACCGCGTCAAAACGCAACGCTACGGCCAACAATTATTGGCCTGCCTGCCGCCGTTTAAGCGGATAGGGTAGTTGTGGATAATTCAAAGGCAAAGGCCGTCTGAAACCAAATGTTCAGACGGCCTTTTATTCTTTTCAAACTATAAATCCAATTTCATGACGGATACGGTTTCCCCGTTGTGACAAGTCTGCGTGATTTCTTTCCAGCCGAACTTTTCATACACGGCCTGCACATCCGGCGTATAGAGAAACAGATGCGGCAAACCCAGTTCGCATGCTTTATCCAGGCAAAACGAAACCAGCTGCCTGCCCACGCCCAAACCGCGAAATTGCGGCAAAACGAACACATCGCCCAGCCAATATTCGTATTCGGGAAAACACGCCATATCAAACCGCTTCAATGCCGCCGAACCCATCAGCAGCCCTTCGTTATCCACAGCCGCAAACGCCAGCGGCAAGTCATCCCCATTAAGGCACTGCACGTAATACGCATGGATTTTGTCCAAAGACGACCACGGCGCAAAATCGTGCCATTCCTCAAACAGTGCGAGGGCTAAAGGCTCGACAAATTCAGGCTTCAGACGGCATATGTTCATATCGGGTCCTCTTGTTGTACCGCGTAGGGATAGTTTTACAGTATAGGCCGTCTGAAAGGTTAACACATCTTAAAAAATCAGCGTAAAACACGATAAACCCGCCGCCAGCCCCATTCAAATCACTTATAATTCTGCCCGTACCGCACACAAACAAAAGAAGAACATCATGGCCAAGAAATTTCCCATTTTCCCGAAAAATCCCGAGCGTATCTGTTGGGGTTGCGACAAATACTGCAAAGAAGACGATTTACAATGCGGCAACGGTTGCGAGCGCATCCAACACCCCATCGAGTTGGACGGCCGCGATTGGTATAAAAAAGGCGACTGGAGCAATTTGTTGAGCGAAGAGCAGCAAATCGAACTTGGACTGAAAGAAGCGCCCAAGCAGGCCAAACCGCATATTAAGCTGCCTTTGAAAAACAAAACGGCTTAAACGGCATGCCGTAAACAAACGAAATAAAAAGGCCGTCTGAAACCTGAAAAACAGGGTTCCAGACGGCCTTTGCGTTGTCGGATTATGCCTTCACATAATGCACAAACGCGTATTCGATGCCTTTGGCGGAAACATGGTTTTCCCGAGAGGCTTCTTGCCATGTTTCTGTGGAAAACTCAGGAAAAAACGCATCGCCGTCCACATCCAAACCGACTTCGGTCAAACACAAATCGGTGGCAATCGGCAGGGCTTGTGCATAAATTTGCGCGCCGCCCATGATGATGACTTCTTCAACCCCCTGACACAAAGCCAGCGCATCTTCCAAAGAAGCCGCCGTTTGCGCACCTTCGGCCTGATAATCTTGGCGGGTGATGACGATATTTTGACGGCCGGGCAGCGGTTTGCGCGGCAGCGATTCCCATGTTTTGCGGCCCATAATGACGGGTTTGCCGGTGGTATAGGATTTGAAAAAGGCAAAATCCTCGGGCAAATGCCAAGGCATGGTGTTGTTAATGCCGATACAGCGGCGGGCGGCGTAGGCGGCGATAAGGGTGATTTTCGGCATGATGAAATCCGTTTGCAAAATAAAATGATTATAGCGGAAGGGAGGCGGGAAGGACTGAATGCCCGATATTTTTAAAATGTTTCAATATTTATAAAATTAATATTCAAAATACTTAATTTTGACAAAAATCATTTATTGTTCATTTTTTTAGGTATATGATAAATATCATACCAAATAAAAAAGGAAAGGAAAAAATGATGAGAACCCTCCGCATTTCTGCTTTGACTGCTTCCCTGTCTTTGATGCTGGCTGCCTGTGGCGGCGCAACAAGCGGCTTGTCGAATGCCGTGACCGAGCCGCTCAATCCGCATCCGAAAGGTGTGTTGTCCGTTGAATTGAACGAATCCGTCCCTGAAAACGGTACGTTGGAGCTGACGGCCAACGGTAAAACGCAAACCCTGAAAAAAGGCGACAAACTCGATACCGGCTTTTTGAAAACCGATAAAGTATCTTCTTACGACTACGCCCAAAAAATTAAGGTAAACGGCCAAGTCATCACTTTGGAAACGGGCGACTTCCAAGTGTATAAACAAAATTATTCCACTGTTGCCGCGCGTTACGCCAAACAAAAAGCCGATGATGCAGGCAAGCTGCAAAACCTCGATACATACACATTTACCGTCGGCGAAGTCCAAGGCGATGAAACAGCGTATCGCAATTTACCCAAACAAGGCAGCTATCAGTATTCGGGTATCGCGTTTAACGGCGACGACCGCAGCGGCCGTCTGAAATACACCGTCGATTTCGATAAAAAACAAGGTTACGGCAACATTAGCAGCATGGCTTCCCACAATAATGTCGACCTGCTTGCCGCAGGCATTGCCAATAACAATGGCAGAGCCGCCATCAGCGGTAAAACCAGTTTGAACGGTATCGAAAACGGCCGTTACGATTTGAAACTTTTCGGCCCGCAGGCTGAAGAAATTGCCGGTAAGGCGCAAATCAAAGTTGGCGATTCCACCAAAGAAATCGGTTTGGCCGGTAAGAAAGAATAGGAAACAAGGCCGTCTGAACATTTCAGACGGCCTTATTGTGACAAAAAAAGCAACGGCCCAAACCGTTGCTTTTTTCATGCCAACCTAAATTACAGGCTGCCCAAGATAATGCGCAATACGCGGCGCAACGGCTCGGCAGCACCCCACAAGAGTTGGTCGCCGACAGTGAATGCGCTGATGTATTCGCCACCCATCTCCAGTTTGCGGATACGGCCGACAGGAACAGACAGCGTGCCGGTAACTTTGGCGGGCGTCAGCTCGTGGATGCTGGCTTCTTTTTCGTTGGGGATGACTTTCACCCAGTCGTTCGCGCCTGCCAAAATCGCTTCGATTTCGGAAACGGGCAGGTCTTTTTTCAGCTTCAGGGTGATGGCTTGGCTGTGGCAGCGCATAGAGCCGATGCGTACACACAAGCCGTCGATTACGGTCGGATTGTCGCTGCGGCCGAGGATTTTGTTGGTTTCCACGCCGCCCTTCCATTCTTCTTTAGACTGGCCGTTGCCCAAATCCACGTCAATCCACGGAATCAGGCTGCCGGCGAGCGGTACGCCGAAGTTGGCTTTCGGATAGTCTTCGCTGCGCAAGAAATCGGATACTTTGCGGTCGATGTCGAGAATCGCGCTGGAAGGATCGGCAAGCTCGTCTGCCACTTTGGCGTAAATCGCGCCCATGCCGCTGATGAGTTCGCGCATGTTTTTCGCACCTGCGCCGGAAGCGGCTTGGTAGGTCATGCTGGTTGCCCATTCGACCAAATCATTTTGGAACAAACCACCCAAAGCCATCAACATCAGGGAAACAGTACAGTTGCCGCCGATGTAGTTTTTCACGCCGTTTTTGAGGCCGTTGTCGATGACGTTGCGGTTGACAGGGTCGAGGACGATAATCGCGTCGTCTTTCATGCGCAGGGAAGAAGCCGCGTCAACCCAGTAGCCGTTCCAGCCGCTGTCGCGCAGGGGTTGGAAGACGGATTTGGTGTAATCGCCACCCTGACAGGTAACGATAATGTCCATTTTTGCCAATTCGGCAACATCGTTGGCATCCAACAATGTTTTGGCTGCCTGACCGAAATCAGGGGCAGCGCCGCCGACGTTGGAAGTGGTAAAGAAAAACGCTTCGGGAATGTGGGCGAAGTCGTTTTCTTCTTTCATACGCTGCATCAAAACAGAGCCGACCATACCGCGCCAGCCGACGAAACCTACTTTCATGTGCTACTCCTTGAGAAGAAAATCCTGATAAGTTTTATAGTGCATTAACAAAAATCGGAACAGCATCGCCTGCCGCTTTGTTCAGATTTTTGTTAACCCACTATAACAAAGGGGAAAACAAACGTTTTAACGCCGTCTGCGGAAAATGTAAAGGTTTTTATCGAAATTTTTTAGAATGATGGAAAAATAGGTTAAGATGGCAATGAAATTGCATCTCATTAAATAGCACAGAGGAAAGATTAAATGAGCGAAATCAATTTGTCGGATTTGCCTAAAACAGAAATAGTAGATGTCCATATTGCTTCGCCGGGAGCGAGGGTTACGGCATATTTGTTGAATAATTTGTTTACTGTTTTGATATGGGTACCATTCATTGTGATGGTAGTTTTCACTTTTGATGAAAGCAAAGAATTAGTTTCGGAGTCTTCTCTTTCTAATACCCCTGACTATGCAGTCATAACATCTTTTATTTCTTTGGCTGTCTATTTGATTTTTGGTATCTTCCAATTGTATTACATGAGCCGGGACGGTCAGTCTTTAGGTAAAAAAATTATGGGCATACGGGTGTTAAAAAGTGACGGGAGCAATCCGGGTTTCGGTGGTACGGTTTTGATACGCGAAGTGGCTTGGTCATTTATTGTCGGTATTATAGTCATTGCAGTAATGTTGGCAGTAAATGAAACGGGTGGAGATTTGGTTTCTCTGCTTATAGCTTTCATCAACTTCATCATGCTCTTCTCCGTCAAACGCGACCGCCGTACGCTCTACGATATGCTGGCCGATACGGTTGTCGTCAAATTGCCGCCGCGCCGATAAATGGCTTTTTTGTGTTAAAATCAGCACTTTCCAACATAGGCCGTCTGAAAAATAACTTTCAGACGGCCTTTCGACACGCTATTGATTCCATGAAAAAACATCTGTACCGCATCACGCTCGTCAGCATTGCCGCAGCCATTCTTGCCGCCTGCCCGAGCAAAAGCATTAAAAATCTTCCCGAATCCGACACCAGCGTTATCAAAGGCCCTGACCGCCCCACCGGTACGCCTGACCCCGTCGGTACGACAGTGAGCGGGGGAGGAGCAAACTACACCGTAGTTTCCTACAACGAATTGCCGCACTGGGACCTCCAACACTTCGCCAAAAGCCTGCAATCTTTCCGCTTAGGCTGTGAAAAACTTAAAAACCGTCAAGGCTGGCAGGACGTTTGTATCCAAGCCATGCAAACGCCGGCGCACCATTTCCAAGCCAAGCATTTCTTTGAACGCTATTTCACCGCATGGCGCGTCGACAATGGCGGCAATCCTGCCGGCACCATTACCGGCTATTACGAACCGGTCCTGCACGGGGACGACAAGCCCACAAGCCAATCCCGTTTCCCTATTTACGGCATTCCGAACGATTTTGTTTCCGTTCCGTTGGCTGCAAACTTGAGGGGCAGCAAAGCCACCGTCCGCATCCGCCAAACCGGCCCAAACAGCGGCGTCATCGACAACAGCGGCACATACACGGCCGATTTGTCCAGATTCCCGATTACAGCACGCAGCACTGCGCTGAAAGGCCGTTTTGAAGGCAGCCGCTTCGTTCCTTACTACACCCGCAGCCAAATCAACGGCGGCGCGCTTAACGGCAAAGCGCCGATTTTGGGTTATGCAGATGATCCGGTCGAACTTTTCTTTATGCACATTCAAGGTTCAGGCCGTCTGAAAACACCGTCCGGCAAATACATCCGTGTCGGATTTGCCGATAAAAACGAACATCCGTATGTTTCCATCGGCCGCTATATGGCGGACAAAGGCTATCTGCCGCTGGGTCAGACCAGCATGCAGGGCATCAAGGCCTATATGAAGCAAAACCCCGGCCGCCTTGCCGAAGTTTTGGGACAAAACCCAAGCTACGTCTTCTTCCGCGAGCTGACCGGCAGCAGTGATTCAGGCCCGGTGGGCGCATTGGGTACGCCGTTGATGGGCGAATACGCCGGTGCCATCGACCGTCACTACATCACGCTTGGCGCACCATTATTTGTCGCCACTGCCCATCCGATTACCAAAAAAGCCCTCAACCGCCTGATTATGGCGCAAGACACCGGCAGCGCGATTAAAGGCGCAGTCCGTGTGGATTATTTCTGGGGCTATGGCGACGAAGCAGGCGAAGTGGCCGGCAAAATGAAAACTACCGGCTATGTATGGCAGCTCCTGCCCAACGGCATGAAACCGGAATACCGTCCATAAACAGCGGTTTAAAAAAAGGCCGTCTGAAACCAAGATTCAGGTTTCAGACGGCTTTTTTATTTCTATAAAAATGCGGCAGGTTTTAAAAACCTGCAGCGGTATGGGGACATACAGCTCGGACGGTAAGCCGGGTTCTGTCGCGGACAGTCATTCCTCTAGGCACATCATTGCTGGTGTGCTCAAGCAACCTACCCGAACGCTCGGCGAGCAGCGTCATCGCGTTCTGTTTGGTCTTGCTCCGAATGGGGTTTAGCCTGCTGCGCTTTGTTACCAAATGCACGGTGCGCTCTTACCGCACCTTTTCACCCTTACCTGTTTTGCCCGAAGGCAATCATCGGCGGTATTGCTTTCTGTTCCACTTTCCGTCGCGTTGCCGCGCCCGGCCGTTAGCCGGCATTCTGCTCTGTGGAGCCCGGACTTTCCTCCCCGTATGCCTTACGCGGCGACTGTCTGTCCGACCTGTATGAGGTGCGGATTATAACACAGCCGCTATAGGGTTCAGACGGCCTAAATATTTATTTTTTCTTTTTAAATGCTATTTCGGTCAAACCCAATTCCTGTGCTTTTTTGCGGACTGCGGATTCGGGCATTTCGCGTGCCAGGCGGCTGGTGCAGTATTCGGTCATGGTGGTGGCGCAGGCTTTGAAGTTGCCGGTAAAGTCGCTGGCGGCACTTAAAAACGGGATGAGGCGGCCGGCCATGATTTCTTCGGCCGGTGCGTCTGTTTGGGCGGATACGCGTCCGGACTCGACCGCCGAGAAGATTTGTTCGGTAAAGCGTCGGGCGAAGTTTTCTTCTGTTTGGCAGTCTTGGAATGCGGTGTTTTCATGTTGGCAGACGAGGGTAACTTCGCCTTGAGTTTCTTGCAGCGGTTCGGCCAAATCGAGTTTGAGGGTTTGCTTGTCGGTTTGCAGCCAGGCGGTGCGGTCTTGGGTTTTGATGATTTTGCCGTAAACGCCGATGGCATCGTTTTTGGGAATGTTTTTCTGTTCGGCAAGTTGCTGGGCCGAGAATAAGGGGGCTTGTTCGGCAAATGCGCCGCTGGTTTCGTGTTTGAAGTAGGCGGCGAGGTCTTGTTTGATGAGGGCTTGGGTCAGTAGTTTTTCGCCTTCGGTCAGGCGGTGTGCAAAGCCGAGACCTTTGCAAAATTCCCCAAAATCCCCTAAATTCCCACCAAGACATTTAGGGGATTTTCCATGACCACCTTCTTTCAACAAACCGCCCAAGCCATGATCGCCAAACACATCGACCGTTTCC
>NZ_LAEI01000047.1:0-4768 GCF_001618065.1 Neisseria flavescens | reverse complement strand
CACCATTGCGGCGAAGGAAGAGATTCTGATTACCTGCAAGGGGGCGTATATCAAGCTGAGCAACGGGGAAGTGGAGATCGGGAGTCCGAAGGTGGTGCGGGTGAGGGCGCCGTTGGTGGTGAATGGGCCGAATAGTTTAGGAATCACTCACCCAGATTGGCCTAAAACTTTACCAAAACGTCCGATGCGAATTAATCTGCGTCAATCTCCTCATTCAGATCACTTTTTCATCGGTATGCCTTATACAATCTATGCAGATGGAGAAGAAATTCAAAGAGGGGTAACGGATGCAACAGGGTATATTGCTGTCGAACATGAAATACCAACAAGTAAATATAAGATTGTATTTGCTAACGATTTGGAATATTTGATTCCGATTGAGGATGAATTTAATGAAAATACATCAAGAGATAAAATAACCAATCGTGGTTTTCATGGCTTGAAATATACAAGTTCTGAACTTTCTCCGATAGAGCAAGCAAAGAAATATTTTGAAATAGTACATAATATAAAAGACAAAAGTTCGAAAGGTTCTAAAAATGGGTAAACCTGTGATTGCGACTTCCACTAAATCTAAATTGGGTGCAACAGCATCAATGAACTGGTTTTTAGACTCACAGGAATCATCACCTGTTGCTGCTACTTTCAGGCCATTGATTAATGGGAAAGAAGCTTTTACAACGCTCCATGAAAAAATTGAAAAAGCCGAACATTCAATTGATATTGCGATATGGGGATTTCAGCCTTCGATGCATCTAAAGCGGGACGGTAAGAGTAAGTGCATTGGGGATTTATTGATTGAAAAAGCAAAAGCAGGTGTGCAGGTGAGGATATTAGTTTGGAGTATACCTTTTAAAATACAGACTTTTTCAGAAGCCAATATGGGAAATGCACCTGGTGTTTTTAAAGGCGGAGTGCCAGGGGTAACTAACGCTCAGAGGCAGTATGATCGAAATTGGTATTTAGCAAGAGAAGGGAAATTACATACGTTAGATCCACATGCATCTCAAAATATTCAGAAATCGTACCCTCATTTATGGGAACTATCAAAGTCTTCATATCAAAATAATCTGAAGTTCAAAACTCGGAGTGTTGAATCTCAGAGTAATCAATATGAAGATAAGGAGTTACCAGAAAATGCAAAATCAACATTGAGGTTGTTTCCTTCTCATCACCAAAAAACAGTTTTGATAGACTACGAAGTACCTCACAAGGCAGTAGGCTTTGTAATGGAACATAATATGCTAGACAATTATTGGGATGATAACAGCCATATTTCTGGTAAGGTATCAGCGCCAAACCAGGGAAAAAATGTTGATACACCATTACAGGATGTGTCCAGTATCGTTAGCGGTGAAGTTTTATGGTATATCAACCGTAATTTCTGCCAATCTTGGGATAAGGTAAGTAGTGAAAAACTTGGAGAAAAAAGAAAGGCTCTGACTTTCGACAAATATCCTTTTAACAAATCTGCCGGAGGTACGCCTTTGATGGCGCAGATATTGCGCACTTACGACAAGCCGGATATTGAAGACATCAAAAAAATCTACCTGCAAAATATCAAAAGGGTGACCAGTTATATCTATACAGAAAATCAGTATTTTAGATGGCCTCCCTTAGCTGAGGCGTTTATCAAGCATTGGCAAAATTTAAGATCGAAGGGGCGCCCTGAAAATATGCCAATACATTGGTTTGTTGTAACTAATTCATCTGATGATGGTTTGGGAAAAGGAACGTATACAACAAATAAAATGTTAGAAAAGTTGGGAAGGCAGGATGTGATGCCTAATGTTGCCCTTACTCATACAGATCGTATAGAATTTTTGGAGGCATCGCTTGGAAATAATCATGCACAAGGACAAGGATCAGCAAGTACTATTGCTAAATGGAAAGGTGAATTGGCAGGGTTAAAAGCAAGACAGCAGCAACGTTCTGGTACAAGAGAACAATCCTACACTAAAAATGCGGAAGAAGTGAGGGAGAAAGAATTTGCCAAAAAACTGAAAAAAGAACTAGGCGTTAAAGTTCATGTCTGCACTTTAACTGCATCCAATGCTTGGAAAGAAGTTTACATTCATTCGAAGGTAACCATTATAGATGATGTCTTTACTGTTATCAGTTCCGCTAATCTGAATACCCGTAGTATGCAGGTTGATACGGAATTGGGCATATTTACCGAAAACGGCGCAGTGGCGCGAAAACTGCGCAAAGATCTGTGGAAACTACATACACGCGATCTGCACAAAGCCAATAATGCGGCAGGAAAGTTTGATAATGCGGCGAATCCAGAGGCGATGAATGATCCGAGCGTAGCAATTATGGCTTTTAAACGGTGGCAGATAATAATGGATGAAAATAAAAAACAGATTATAAACGGGAAACCGCCACTGCACCCTCTATGCGAATTTTTACGCCTGGATCCTAAAGTCTCTCGATTGGATTGACTATTATGCATAAATCTCTCAAATATACCCTGATAGTTTTAGGCTGTCTGGCAGCAATGTTCATTTGGTTTCTCCTTTGGCTGAAATGCAATCCCATCCATATAGGCGGTGCAAACGGTCAGGTTAAGCCCGCGTATTGCAGCATAGGGGAAAAATGGCAAGAAAAGCAACGGAAGAAAGAAACCATGAAGACCATTGAAGAAATCAAAAAGAACCTAGAGTTTACCTGCGTGCATGAAAAACGCCCACCTCTGTCCGAGGAAACACAGCAACTCTACAACTACGCGCTGCACCGTGATTTGAACCATATGTGGCCTGGACAGAGGGGGGACGGTTTTTGGGATGAACTATTGCCGTATTACCGCATTGCCGCCGCTAATGGCGATTATAAGGCAAACGTACGACTGCAGTTCCTGCTCAGCGATGGCTGGACGAGGGTTCCCGATATTGAGGCTGAAGCCGAAACCCAGAAATTGTATAAAATGCTGCGCAAACAACTTCCAGCTACCGCCTACTATCTGCTCAAAGGCTATATTGAAGACGGCTACGGTGTCAGTGCACCCCCCGACAGTGAGCTGGCATTTTTGCGCAAGGCTGCGGATATGGGTAACAGGGAGGCGCAATATACGTTAGGTCAGATGATCAGTAGTTTAGATGATGAAGAAACACGTGAATTTCGATTAAAGCTAATGATGAAGTTATATCGGTGTGCTTCTGAACAAGGGCAAGGTAATGCTTCTTATTGGTTGGGTATGTTTCTTCCTGACTATCATAAATATGATGAAGCTGTTAGAGCCTATCATCAGGGGGTAAAAACGGTAATTATTTATCTGCTTTTATTCTTTCTAATGCGTTTAAAGCAGGAAAAGAAAAAGGAAATAACGACTTTTTAGATGTGGAGACTGATGAAGAGCGTGCTCGCCGTTACGGTATTATTGACTCTTATCTATCAACTTACGACTTCATGTCGCCTACCGTTCCCGACTTGGACGACATCGTTCCGCTACCGCCGGCACCTTTACCCGAATGGGACGGCAAAATCGCCTTTCAACGCTGGGTAGAGGGGGATGAACCACCAAAACCCTCTGATGAGTTGATAAAGAAGCTGGCGGATAAAGCAGGCTTGGATGTAAAAACCGGGCTACCATTGTAAGGACCATTCAAAGTGGGAGGAGTCAAGGATTATCTAACCTATTTTTATCAGTCTAAGCCACTTTACCAGAGAGAAAAGTTTGCAAACTTATTTGAAGAATAGGCTAATGTCGTCTGAAATCTTTTCAGACGACATTTATTTATAAATATCGCTTGAAGTTGTTCCAAGCCGATCTGCCTACATCGACGAAATGGGACGCTACCGTGTCAAACTGCTGTTTGATTTGTGTGTTTGGCAATCATGGCTTGGGCGGCTTGCTGAAAGAAGGTGGTCATGAAAAATCCCATAAATGTCTTGGTGGGAATTTAGGGGATTTTGGGGAATTTTGCAAAGATCTCTGTTTATAAAGGAAAACTCTATCTCAATGGTATCTTGGTACTGAAAATAATTAAATAGGAATATAGTAAATACCTACCGGTAGTAGGAGTCCGCGCATCATGATGCAGTTTGGTACCGAGAAGAAAGATGGAACGAAGCGCAGCGAAGCCGAAATCCTCGCTATCTAGGACACCGTATTGCCAACTTTAAAACCAATTAAGTAAATTAAATTTGATAAGGAAGGCCGTCTGAAAAATACCATGTTTTTCAGACGGCCTTCTTCTCGTTTATCCCTTTCCCTTTACCATCAGCACGATCATAGATACTATACCTTTATCATGATATTATGTTTTGCTGGAATAGCGAAGTTGCATACAAACACCGTAGCTGCAGGGTGAGTTTCTGCGCTTATATCACATCCTTTCTCGATTAAATTGACTATTATGCATAAATCCCTCAAATACACCCTGATTGTCTTAGGCTGTCTGGCAGCAATGTTTATTTGCTTTCTCCTTTGGTTGCAATGCAATCCCATCCATATAGGCGGTGCAAATGGTCATGTTAAACCCGCGTATTGCAGCATAGGGGAAAAGTGGGAAGAAAAGCAACGGAAGAAAGAAACCTTGAAGACCGTTGAAGAAATCAAAAAGAACCTAGAATTTACCTGCGTGCATGAAAAACGCCCACCTCTGTCCGAGGAAACACAGCAACTCTACAACTACGCGCTGCACCGTGATTTGAACCATATGTGGCCTGGACAGAGGGAGGACGGTTTTTGGGATGAACTGTTGCCGTATTACCGCATTGCCGCCGCTAATGGCGATTATAAGGCAAACATACGGCTGCAGTTCCA
>NZ_LAEI01000042.1:0-2569 GCF_001618065.1 Neisseria flavescens | reverse complement strand
CCTATCCCCCTGTGTGCCTTTGAGAGACGCCGACCACACCACGACTATAGATAATGTGGGAAGTCTTTACTTATTCTAGATAAAGGCTATTCTTAAGAAGTAAGAGGAAGTCAGATTGAAAATCTAACCTTTCAAAAGTCGTCTGAAAAGCTTGCCCTCTTTTCAGACGACCTTTTCCGTTGAAAATAGTAAACCACCATAGAGTAAAGACATTCGGGCATCCACCGAGCCGTACGGCTACGACCCCGAAACCGATCCGTTGCTAAAAATCCCGTCCGAACCACAAGAGCAGTCTGAAGCGCAGCCAGACTTGGTTTATTACCAACTCGACCATCTCGGTACGTCGATTGCCGCACGCAATGCAAAAGGCGAAGCCGTATGGACAGCCGAATACGAAGCATGGGGTAGAATCTGTAATGAAACCGTTTCAGACAGCCTCAAAGTCCACGTTCTGTTCAGTATCATGATGAAAAGAACAGGCTGCACTACAACCGTTTTGTTATTACAACTAAAAGAATGCTGGATGAAATTGAAAGAACCGGGGATTTAACAACAAGGGATTTATTGAGAAAAAGCTGGAGCATTTGATAAAAGGTCGTCTGAAAAAATCTTTCAGATGGCCTTTTTATATTTGAATTCTATAAGTGATTGTATAACTTTGAGAAATAGGACTTGGCAGGCTAAAATACTAGCATTATGAATTTAACATAATATAAATTATGTAGTTTTTCCCTATACCTAACAATCGCCGTTGTTTATTCCTATTTGTTAACTATTAGTTAATCTTAAAAGATTCCGTATAGTACTCCAATTTTTAGTATCAAATCAATAGGTTTTAAGCTGCTTAATTTTACTGTAACTTTACCACTGAATTAATGAGTGATGGAATAGTGTCTAGGGAAAATAGCTTCTACTATACTAAGTACCTCCAACTTCTTTGAGATAAGTACCTTAGCAGTTTATAAATACCATTACAAACAAATGCTAACGGAAGAGTAGGGCAGTAGCTAGCACTAGCCCAGTAACTGTGAACAGTAATTAAGCTGATGTAACGATGTGATTAAAAATCCATAAGTAGAACAATATTTAGCAGACTACCAAGCACACTTGGAAAAAGTATGCGGATAATTACTAAATATTAGTTTAGAAGGTGAGCATTTTTGCTCACCTTTCTTATTTCAAATGTTTGTCAAACTTTTTGGTAGGGAGGGGAAGGTGTATAGACTGAAACCTTTGCAAAATTCCTTTTCCCCCGACAGTCGAAACCTAAACACAGGTTTTCGGCTGTTTTTGTTTCAAATATCCACTGATTCTACTCAAATACCCCCTTAATCCTCCCCGGGCACCCGATAATTAGGCATCCGGGCCGCCTTTTAGGCGGCAACAGGCGCACTTAGCCTGATTGCGCCAGCCTGCGATGACGATGATGTCGGCTTCTTTCGTCAAATCTAGGCCGCCGTGTATGGGAATGCTTGCGCCCAGTGCCGTGATGACGTCTTTGCTGTCATCGGAACAGATTTTCAGGTCAAAGAACGGATTGTCCCGATAGGTCGTCTGAAAAACAGAAAAGGGAATGTTGAAGACAAAATCATTCATGCCCGATTGAGCATATAGCACGATTTTTGGGGACAGCTTGATTTTGGCGAAACTCGTTACGCTCGTTTTCAGACGACATTTTGGCACTATCCTTACGTTTATTGGCAATATTGCCTATTTTAGCCAATGCACCTGCTGCTTAAAATACGCTCCATGGTTTTTTAAGGAGCAACATCATGAAATTCAAGCAATTTATTCTTGCCACTGTTTTGGGCGCGACAGCCTTTTCAGCTTGGGCAGACGATTCATACCAACATATCCGTAACGCTACTGCCAAAGTCGAATACGCAGGGCAGACGTTTTTGATTGACCCGTTTTTCGCACCCAAGCACTCCATGAACGGCTTTGCCGGCACGTTCAACAGCCAAGCCAAAATGCCGCTGGTCGGGCTGCCGATGAGCGTGAATAAAATTTTGGACGGTGTAGATGCAGTTATCGTTACCCATACCCACGAAGACCATTGGGACGAAACCGCCGCACGTTCTATTCCGAAAAAATTGCCCGTATATGTTCAGCACCAAGCTGACGCGGCAAAAATCCGCAGCCAAGGCTTTACTGATGTACGCGTGTTGAACGGTAGCACTGTCTTCAACGGCGTAACTATCAGCAAAACCGGCGGCGTACATGGTACAGAAGCCATGTATGCCAACCCGCAGCTAGCCGAAATCTTAGGTGATGCAATGGGTGTGGTATTCCAAAGCAGCGGACATAAAACCGCTTATATTATGGGTGATACTGTGTGGACGGCAGATGTAAACAAAGCATTGAACCGCTACAAACCCGATTATCTGATTATGAACACGGGCTACGCGCTGATTTCAGGTATTTCAGACGGCATTATTATGGGGACGGCTGATGTATTAAAAGCCAGTCAAGTCATGCCTAAAGTCAAAATCATCACCGTACACATGGATACCGTGAATCATACCGCCGTCAGCCGCGCCGATATGCGTAAATTTATACGCGGTCAAGG
>NZ_LAEI01000072.1:0-334 GCF_001618065.1 Neisseria flavescens | reverse complement strand
GAGACCTTTGCAAAAAAGTCCTTCCCCCAACAGCCAAAATCCAAACACAGGTTTTCGGCTGTTCCTATTCCAAATCACTCCTGACTCTACTCAAATACCCCCTTAATCCTCCCCGGACACCCGATAATCAGGCACCCGGCCGCATTTTAGGCGGCAACAGGCGCACTTAGCCTGTTGCCGGCTTTCAAAAGGTTCAAACACATCGCCTTCAGATGGCTTTGTGCACTCACTTTAATCAGTCCGAAATAGGCTGCCCGGGCGTAGCGGAATTTACGATGCAGTGTACCGAAGCTTTGTTCGACCACATAACGGGTCTTCGACAAATATCGGTTGC
>NZ_LAEI01000049.1:0-334 GCF_001618065.1 Neisseria flavescens | reverse complement strand
GAGACCTTTGCAAAATAGCCCTTTCCTCAACAGCCGAAGCCCAAAACAGGATTTCGGCTGTTTTCGTTTCAAATATCCACCGATTCTACTCAAATATCCCCTTAATCTCCCTTGGATACCTGATTAATCAGGCATCCGGCCGCCTTTTAGGCGGCAGCAGGCGCACTTAGCCTGTTGGCGGCTTTCAAAAGGTTCAAACACATCGCTTTCAGATGGCTTTGTGCACTCACTTTAATCAGTCCGAAATAGGCTGCCCGGGCGTAGCGGAATTTACGATGCAGTGTACCGAAGCTTTGTTCGACCACATAACGGGTCTTCGACAAATATCGGTTGC
>NZ_LAEI01000005.1:0-82265 GCF_001618065.1 Neisseria flavescens | reverse complement strand
TAGGGTAACAAGTACTGCGTTATTAGTATTTTAAGACTAGCAAAAAAGACATATCTGCAAAGGTAATGTCCTCGTTTTCGTTTTCCTAGACAGCCTTTCGTTCTAGGCCGTCTGAAAACCAACGAACTTTTCCACGAAACCAACCATATCGTATAAAACTGACCCTCATGGAAAAAATCAACGGCAATTAATTTTAATCGGGCTGATGGGGCGCGGGCAAAACCACTTTGGGCAAGCAGCTTAGCCCAAATGTTTGAATTGCCCGTTTTACGACAGCGACTACGAAATCTGCACTTCTTCGGGCGTATCCATTCCGACCATTTTTGAGATGGAAGGGGAGGAAGGCTTCCGAAACCCGCGAAACCAATATGTTGAAGAAGCTCGCTTCCCGGCGCAATATCGTTTTATCGACCGGTGGCGGCTCCGTATTACGCAGTGAAAACAGACAGATTTTTGCGCCAAAACGGCACGGTTGTTTATCTGCATGCCATCCCCGAAACCTTGCTGGAGCGTACCCGTTACGACAGCAACCGGCCGCTGTTGCAAGTTGCCGACCCTTTGACCAAACTGCAAGAGCTGTATGACCAACGCGATACGCTGTACCGTCAAACCGCCCATCTCGTCATCGAATCCGACAGCTGTCACAAAACGCTCAAACGCCTGATACAGGCTTTAGGCGAATAAATACGCTTTGCAAAGGAATACTATGCGCACACTGACTGTCCAAACCCCGTCCCATCAATACCCCATCTTTATTGGGCATAAACTGATTGAGCAGGCCGATACGCTGCTTCAGCCCTATTTAGGCAAAAAAGCAGCCATCATTACCAACGAAACCGTTGCGCCGCTTTATCTCAAACAGCTTCAGACGGCCTTAGACAGACTGGGCGTGCCGCATTTCAGCATTATCCTTCCCGACGGCGAAGAATATAAAAACTGGCAGACGCTCAACCTGATTTACGATGGCTTGATGCAAAACCGTGCCGAGCGCAAAACCACTTTAATCGCTTTGGGCGGCGGCGTGATAGGCGATATGGTCGGCTTTGCCGCGGCGACTTATCAGCGTGGCGCACCTTTTATCCAAGTGCCGACCACATTGCTCAGTCAGGTCGATTCCTCGGTCGGTGGTAAAACCGCCATCAATCATCCGCTCGGTAAAAACATGATTGGCGCGTTCTACCAGCCGCAAGCCGTGCTGGCCGATTTGACCGCCCTGCAAACGCTGCCGCAGCGCGAACTTTCTGCAGGCATGGCCGAAGTCATCAAATACGGCGCATTGGGCGATGCCGAATTTTTTGCTTGGTTGGAAGAGAATATGGCCGACCTGATGGTGCAACACCAAGAAAAAATGGCAGAAGCCGTTTATCATTGCTGCAAAATGAAGGCCGATATTGTTGCCCAAGATGAAACCGAGCAGGGTATCCGCGCATGGCTTAATCTCGGCCATACTTTCGGCCATGCCATCGAAGCTGAAATGGGTTACGGCGTATGGCTGCACGGCGAAGCTGTTGCCGCCGGTTGCGTCCTCGCTTCCCATTTGTCGCAAATTTTGGGCAAAACCCAACAAGCCGATACCGATCGTATTGCCGCTTTAATGGAAGCTGCCTCCCTCCCGTCTGCGCCGCCTGTTTTCTCCTTTGAAAAATGGATTGAACACATGAGCCACGACAAAAAAGTCAGCAGCGGTATCATGCGTTTTGTCGGTTTGGAATACTTGGGCAAAGCCAATATCACCGAAATTACCGATATGGAAATCCTCCGCCAAACCTTGCAGCCGTATTTGTGAAGAATGGATGAGGTTTGCTTTAAAATGTAAAAAGGCCGTCTGAAAGTCATTTTCAGACGGCCTTTGGTTTTTTAAGCGTTTTGATTCATCGGCTTAAAGTTAGATAAACCAATTTGGGCAGGTCAATCATTTAAAGCGTCTTTTTATCCAACTCGGCGATAATCAACAAGCCGCTGTCAAAGCGTCGGCTGTCGGCCAGTTTCAGACGGCCTTGATGGCGTTTGACAATGGTGTCTGCAATGGACAGGCCCAAGCCGGTGCCTTGTTGTTCGGTGCCGAGAATGCGGTAGAAGGGGTCGATAACGCGTTGGCGTTCGCTTGGGGGAATACCGGGGCCGTCGTCTTCCACCCAAATGTTGAGGTATTCGGCGGTTTCATCAAAGCCCAAATCGATGCGGCCGCCTTTAGGGGTGTAGCGGATGGCGTTGTCGGTAAAGGTTTTGATGAGGGTGTAGATTTCGGTGTCGTCGGCGTGGATTTGGCAGTCGTTTTCAACGGCAACGCCGATATCTTGACCTTTGGCCAGCGCCAGCGGCATGAGTTCCTGCAAGACGCGGCGGAACTGGTTTTGCAGGCTGATCAAGGTTTTAGGGCGTTGGGTTTCGGGTGCTTGGACGCGTGCGAGGGAAAGGAGTTGCTCGAGCAGGTGGCGGTTGCGCAGTATGCTTTGTTGCAACAGGGCGGACTGCTCGCGCGCTTCGGCAGACAGCTGCATATTGTTGAGCCGCTCTGCCTGAAGGGAAAGGGCGGTCATGGGGCTGCGCAATTCGTGTGCGGCATCGGCGATAAAGCGTTGCTGTTGGCGGACGTTTTCGTCAGTACGTTGCAACAGGTTATTAATGGCGATGACAAAGCCTTGGATTTCGCTGGGAATGTTTTGCGTGTCCATCGGCGAGAGGTCGTTGATTTGGCGCTGTTCCAAATCGTTGGACAGGGTTTTGATGGAATGCATGGCGCGGTGGGTAATCCAGACGGTAAGCAGGATAATCAGGGGCAGGGCGAGGAGCATGGGGAGGATGCTCTGCACGGCGGCCATTTCGGCCAGCTCTTCTCGGTAGTCGCTTTCCTGCATGACGGCGATGCGGCCTTGCTTGGTGGTGCGGGTATAAACGCGGTAGTAATCGTCGTCGTCATCGGCCTGAATGGTGTGCAGGCCGTCTGAAATCTTCTCAGGTAGGCTGACAATGGGGTTGGGCGTATTGGGAAATTGAACGGAAATCTTGTTGTCGTTGTCGAGCGAGTGATTCTCGTCATCGGCATCGCTCGGGTCGAGATAGTTCGCGACTTGGCGCAACAGGTCGTCTTGAACCTCTTGGGTCTCGTGATAAGTATCGTAATATGAAAATATGCCTGCAAGAATGGAGAGGGGCAGGAGCATACAGATCAGGGCGAGGCTGATCTTGACTTGCAGAGATTGTTTGATGGTGTGGATAAGGCGTTGCATGGTTTATGTGTTGATATTGTTGTGGTTTTTCAGACGGCCTGGTTGTTTTGAGCAACCAGCCAGCCGACCCCGCGGACATTTTGAATCGCTTCTTTGCCGAGTTTTTTGCGTAAGGCGTGAATCAGGAAGTCAACGGCGTTGCTTTCGACTTCTTCGCCCCAGCCGTAGATTTTATCTTCCAAATCGCTGCGCGACAGAATCATGCCCGGACGCAGCAGCAGGGCTTGGAGGACGGCAAATTCTTTGTTGCTGAGCATGATGGCCTGTTCCTGCCCGACTACTTCCGCCTGATGGGTGGAAGGGTTGAGCGTGATGATGCCGTTGGTCAGCAGCGTTTGCGCCTGTCCGCCGTGTCGGCGCAATACGGCGCGCATACGGGCTTGCAGTTCAGCCATGTCGAAGGGTTTGACGATGTAGTCGTCTGCGCCGCCGTCCAGGCCGTTAAGACGGCTGTGCAAATCATCGCGCGCGGTCACGATTAAGACGGGAACGGTACAGCCGCCGTTGCGGATTTGCGCCAATACGTCCAAACCGTCTTTGCCGGGCAAACCCAAATCCAAGAGCAGCAAATCGTATGCCTGCGCCGCCACTGCTGCAGCAACTTCCGAACCGCGGCTGACCCAATCGACAGCGTAGCCGGTGTCTTTCAGGTTGGCACTGACGGCTTGGGCAATCATGGCATCGTCTTCAACCAATAATACGCGCATGGAAGTTCTCCGGAGGATGGGTGGATAGTGATTATAACCGCACTCAATTAGTAAAAATTTAGGAACTATCGAAAAACTGATTTTTTGCAAAAGAAGAGGCCGTCTGAAATTCGGTTTTCAGACGGCCTGTATGCTTCAATCCCGATTATTTAGGGTTTTTCTCAATCAAGGCAACCAATTGGTCGATATAGCCTTGAACAAAGCCGCGCGCAGATTCGATGAGCTGGCCGTTGTCGTCAAACAGGGTTGGAGAGTTGCCGAGGAACACTTCCGGTTGGCCGGTCAGCGGCATATCGAAATATGAGAGGGCAAGGCGCAGATTTTTTTGCGCGCTATAACCGCCCATTTTGCCGACAGAATGGCTGATGATGCCGGCCGGTGTTTTTTTCCAGGCAACATCGGCATTGGGTTTGGAGCCGATGTCGATGGCGTTTTTCAGGCATGCTGGGAGGGTACGGTTGTTTTCAGAAGTCACGAACAATACGCCGGCAGAGGCTTTGATGGTTTCACGGAACTCGGTATAGCTGGACGGAGTAGGGAAGTCGGTAACGGCAGGATCGTCGTAGTCGAAGTTGTATAAAGGCAAATGGCCGATTTCGACGATTTGCGCTTCGTAGCCTTCGGGGAACATGGAAATGACGTTTTGTGCGACTTTTCGTGCGAACGAGCCTTTACGCAGGCTGCCGACCAAGATGCTGACTTTCTTTGACATGTTTTTCTCCTGTTTAATAATAAAAATGAAAACAATTCTAAATTTTAGTGTTATCTGGGGAAGCGGTCAAGGTTTCAGACGGCCTGTCAAAATGGTTTATGCTAAAATAACGGTTTCGCTGATATTTCAAATTATTATGCACGCTTCTGATTCGCAAGAGGGCGAAACGGCACACGAATACTACGCCGACAATCCCGACTTTCCTGCTAAAACCATTGTCGCCACCTTATTCATCGGCGCATTTTTCGGCTATCTCAACGATACGCTGCTGAATGTCGCGCTCACGCCGATTATGAAAGATTTCGGTGTCGATAAGACCACGGTCCAATGGCTGACGACGGGTTTTCTGCTGGTCATGGGGGCATTTACGCCGATTACGGCAGGCGTGATTCAATGGTTTGAAACACGCAAAATGGTGCTGTTTACGCAGGCGACGTTTTTAGCTGGCTCACTGATTTGCGCGTTTGCACCGACGTTTGGCGTATTGGTGGTCGGTCGGATGGTGCAGGCAGTGTCTGCCGCGTTTTTTGTCCCGCTTCTGTTTAACGGCGTGTTGTCGATTTTTCCGCCCAACAAGCGCGGAACGGCGATGGGCGTCATCACCATGATGTTTACCGCCGCGCCTGCAATGGGGCCGACGCTGTCGGGCATCATCATCGACCATACGCATTGGCGCGTACTGTTTGGCTTTACCGCGCCGTTTATGTTGGCGGCGATGGTGCTGGTGGGCAAATATTTGACGGTCAATTTGAGTAACATCAGCCGTCCGAAAATTGATATGTTGTCGGCTGTACTATCGATTGCGGGCTTCGGCGGGCTAGTTTATGCGAGCAGTAATTTTGCCCATATGCCGCTGCTGGAATTTATCCTGCTCTTTGCCGCTTCCGTTGTGCTGGTGGGTTGGTTTGCGCATCGTCAGTTCCGTTTGGCTACGCCGTTGTTGAACCTTCGTGCGTTTGAATACAAACAGTTCAGATGTTGTGTTGTGATTTTGGCCGGTGCGATATTCCTGTTTTTGGGCTTGGAGCTGATGGTGCCGATGTACACGCAGCAAGTGTTGATGCTGACCGGTACGGCAACCGGCCTGATTCTGATGCCTGCCAGTATTGCCCAAGCAGTTGCTGCGCCGTTGTTCGGCAAATTGTTGGACAAAAAGGGCGGCCTCTTCGTCGTTTTGCCGGCAACAGTGATGCTGGTGGTGTCGCTGGCGGTATTGTGGCTGTTTTTGCGGATTGATACGCAAGTGGTGATGTTGACGGCGATGTTTACGCTGTTGGCGCTTTCCGTGTCTGCTTGTGTAACCGGCGAAACTCATGGTCTGAACGCGTTGCCGAAAACGCTCAATCCGCACGGTGCGGCGATTCTGACCACCATCAACCCGATTGCCGGTGCCATCGGCGCGGCATTTTTTGTCGGTGAGACCAATATCGGCGAGAAACTTTCCAACGCAGATATGCCGCAACAGGCAATGCTGGACGGTATCCATTTGGCGATGGGTTGCGCTTTGGTTGTCGGTGTTGTGGTCGTTATGTTTGCTTTACGTTTGAAAGCGCATCAGAAATAAATAAAAGGCCGTCTGAAACGTTCAGATGGCCTAAGTACCTCGTAAGAATTTATAAGATTTTTGTAACATAATGAAGTTGAAAAGTATTTTATCAATCAGCCTGATGGTGGCGGTTTGTCCGTCATGGGCTTTGGATTTCGGGCGTATTCCTGAAAATGAAATTTCTGTTTATGTGCAGGAATTGGACAGCGGCAAAGTGATTGCCGAACACCGTGCCGATGAATTGCGCAATCCTGCTTCGACCATGAAGCTGGTAACGGCGTTTACCGCGTTTCGTATGTTGGGCGGTGATTATCGTTGGAAAACCGAGTTTAAAACCAACGGCACAATCAAAGGTGATACGCTGAAAGGCAATGTGTATTGGGTGGGGAGCGGCGATCCTGTGTTTGACCAGCATGATTTGGTGCAAATGCAGCAACAGATGCGCGATAAGGGCATGCGCCATATTGACGGACATCTGATACTCGACCGCAGCCTGTGGGGCGATGTGAAGAATCCGGATGATTTTGCTTCCGATTCTGCCGAAAGCTTTATGACACCGCCCGATCCTAATATGTTGGCGTATAAAACCGTTGAACTGCGTGCTGAAAAAGAAGGAGACGGAAGCTTGGTCATCCGTACCAATCCGCCGCTGCCGAATCTGAACATTCAAAACAAATTGACGCTTGAGAATAAAGAAGGGAAGTGCAGTGTTTTAAAAAACCACATGAAGACTTCCTATAAAAACAATACGCTGACCGTATCGGGTAAGCTGCCGGAAAGCTGCTTGGGCAAAGAACTGTATCTGAATATGTACAGCATGAAAGAATATGTCGGCAAAAGTTTTGTGAACCAATGGCGTCAACAAGACGGCACGGTTTCAGACGGCCTGACGACAGGTGTCGCGCCTCATGATGCACATGTGTTGGCAAGCCATCTATCCAAACCGCTTACCGATATCCTCACCGATATGAACAAGCATTCCAATAATCTGATTGCCCGTTCGGTTTTCCTTAAATTTGCCGGAAATATGTCTGATTACAAGTTGGCGCAGACTAAGGCCGCGTCTATCGTAAAAAGTGAGCTGGCGGTCGCCGGTATCAATACGGAAGGGCTGGTGTTGGAAAACGGCTCAGGCCTGTCCCGCGTAGAACGGCTCAATGCGCGCATGATGGCGCAAATGTTGGAAAAAGCCTACTTCAGCCCGTTTAAAAACGAGTTTATCAGTACGCTGCCGATTGCCGGTAAAGACGGTACGCTTAAAACACGCTTGAAACAGCCGGGTGAAAACCTGCGCCTTAAAACCGGTACGCTTAAAGATGTCCGCGCATTGGCAGGGTATTGGTTGGGCGAAAAGCCGTTGTTGGTTGTCGTCATTATCAACAGCCAGAAATCAACCGATTATTTACGCGACTTGGATAAGCTGGTGTCTAAAATTGTTCAGCCCGGTGGCGAACATTGGATTGATGCTAAGGTCTCCTGCATGATTAGGTATCAGGCTTGATAAGCTAAAAAAGGCCGTCTGAAAATGTATTGGCGTTTTCAGACGGCCTTTGTGTAAGAAGGGGAGGCAAGTATTTATGTCTATTTTGAATAGATGATATAGGGATTTAATGGATAAGCGTTTGGTGTGAATCCGCTTGAGATGGATGGTCTTTCAGGGTTTAAACCGTATGTCTGCTTTATTGCGTTGCCCTGTTTTATTTTATCTAAAATAGCTGGATTTTTTATGAAAAGGCATAGGGTACAGACGAAAAAAATACCGGTAAAAACCGGTATTTTTTACTTTTAACTTAATGGCGCGGCGGACGGGGCTCGAACCCGCGACCCCCGGCGTGACAGGCCGGTACTCTAACCAACTGAGCTACCACCGCGCATCCACTGTCAGAGACAATGAAAAGGAAAGTGGTGGGTGATGACGGAGTCGAACCGCCGACATTCTGCTTGTAAGGCAGACGCTCTACCAACTGAGCTAATCACCCATGCGCAAAATTGCGAAGACGCTATTAAACCAAAAAATCCTGATGCGCGCAAGATTTATTTGCCGATAATTAGATATCTCCCTGCAAACACCAGTTTTCAAAGGAAATAATTTCTTCTTGCTTACCTGCGACAACCAAAATATCACCGTTTTCCAAAACGAAATCAGGGTCAAGGTCTTGGATTTTCCCGGTATTGCGGCGGATAAACAATAGTTTCAGATAATGCGCCGCCAATGGCAATTCACGGATGGTTTTGCCGATGGCGTGTGCCTCGCCTTGTAATGGGAAGGCATGGCGGCAGACGGCCTTGCTGTCTTCGTCGGAGAAGCTGTCATCATCACTGCCGACAAACAAGTCTTGCAAAGATGCATAGCGGCTGTGACGGATATGGGTTATGGTTTGATAAACATGGTTGTAAGAGAGACCGTGACCCAACATGGCATAGCTTGCCAGCACCAGGCTGGTTTCTTTGGTATCGGAGACGGTTTCTTCCGCACCCATTTCGGTAAAGGTTTTGACGTAATCGTCATTGGTGGCTCGAACATAAACCGGCATGCTCGGATGCATGGACATGATGTTGCCGAGAACATGTTGGGTCTCGTGCATATTGTTCAGTGTGATGACCACCATTTTGGCGCGTCCCAAGCCGGCGGCTTCCAAGACTTCACGGCGTTTGGCATCGCCAAAGGAAACCGGTTCGCCTGCGTTGCGTGCCACTTGTACGCGGGCAATGTCCAAGTCAAGGGCAAAGTAGGGGATGCCTTCTTGCGCCAATACACGGGCAACCGATTGACCGCCGCGTCCGAAACCGATAATCAGGACGTGTTCGGATTTGCTCATGGTTTCCACCAGCATGGAGTGTAAGTCCAAGGCTTTCATGTCCCAGTCGGATTTGACGAAGCGGCTGACGATGGCATCGCTGCTGCCCAAAATGAATGGTGCGGCAATCATGGAGAGCAAGACGGCTGCAGTGGCTGCTTGTTCCAATTCGGGCGAAACCATATTGATTTTGCTGGAAATGGCCAGCATCACAAAGCCGAACTCGCCGCCTTGCGCCAAATAAAGCGCACTTTTGAGGCTGTCGCCCACAGGGTTTTTCATGCGCAAAGCGATGATGAAGACGACCAGTGCTTTCAAAATCAACAGGATTGCCAACAAAATCAGGATTTGCTGCCAGTTGCCGATCAGCGCCTGAATATCCAGCTTCATACCGACGGTAATGAAGAAGAAGCCCAGCAGGATATCGCGGAATGGACGGATGTCGTCTTCCACCTGAATGCGGTATTCGGTTTCGGAAAGCAGCATACCGGCAACGAATGCGCCCAATGCCATAGACAGGCCTTCAAGCTCTGTAAGATAGGCCACGCCTAAAGTAACCAGCAAAACGTTGATCATAAAGAGTTCGGACGATTTGCGTTTGGCAACCAGTCTGAACCAGCGTGACATCACTCGGCTGCCGACAACAAACAAAATGCCCAAGGTCAGCAACATTTTCAAACCGGCCAAGCCCAGCTCTACCCATAAGTTGCCTTCGCTGCCGCCAGCAAGTGCCGGAATCAGAATCATCAGCGGTACAACGGCAATATCTTGCATCAGCAAAACACCCATGGCCATTTGACCATGCGGCTGACCCAGTTCGGTTTTCTCCGACAGAATGCGGCTGACGATGGCGGTGGACGACATGGTCAGTGCGCCCGCAGTGGCAAACGCCCAGTTAAACGGTGTGCCCATTGCCATCAAAATGCCCATAATCGAGAGCATGGTAATGATGACTTGCAAACCGCCCAAGCCGAATACGAGGCGGCGCATGGCTTTGAGTTTGGGCAGGGAGAATTCGAGACCGATGCTGAACATCAAGAACACAATGCCGATTTCGCCCAAATAGTCAGTGGCGTGGCTTTGAGGAATCAGTTTGAACATACCCGGACCGGCAATAAAACCGACCAAAAGATAACCGAGCATGGAAGGAATGTTGAATTTGCGACAGCAGATAACCGTAATGACGGAAACCAACAGGACAATGACAATGGGACCGAGGGAGAATTCGTGCATAGAGTGGGCGGCCTTTCGTTAAAAGTAGCTATTGTTATATAGGCCGTCTGAAACACGTCGAAAACCGACAGCAAACCCAAATAAAAACGCACAGAATGAACTTCATTTCTGCGATTTGATTTCCCGTATCATGCTTATTTGGACTTACTGTTTCGAGCGTTATCTAACGGATTGTTAAGATTATATCAAGATAGAATGTAAAGTAGTGTTTTGATTGAAAAAAAAGGGCCGTCTGAAATATTCAGACGGCCTTTAAATAAACAAACGGGTTAAGGCATCAACATGCCGCCGTTGACATGAAGTGTCTGACCGGTAATGTATTTTGCCTGATCAGAAGCCAAGAACAAGACTGCATCGGCAATATCTTGCGCTTCACCGAATTTGCCCAAAGAAGTTTGCGCTTCAAAGGTTTTGCGGGTTTCTTCCGGCAGGGCGCGGGTCATATCGGTGTCGATAAAGCCGGGGGCAACGCAGTTGACGGTAATGCCGCGGCTGCCGACTTCACGCGCCATAGATTTGGAGAAGCCGATTAAGCCTGCTTTTGCGGCCGCATAGTTGGTTTGGCCGGCATTGCCCATCACGCCGACAACGGATGTGATGTTGATGATGCGGCCGGTACGCTGTTTCATCATGCCGCGCAATACCGCTTTGGAGGCGCGGAAGACGGATTTGAGGTTAACCTGCATGATGTCGTCCCATTCTTCCTCTTTCATGCGCATTAGGAGGTTGTCACGGGTAATGCCGGCGTTGTTGACCAGAATATCCAGTTTGCCGAATTCTTTCTCGATGTCGGCAATCAGGTTTTCGATGGTTTCAGGTTCGGCAGAATTCAATGCACGGCCTTCGCCGCCCCATTGTGCCAAGCGTTCGCCGATTGCAGCCGCACCGCTCTCACTGGTGGCTGTACCGATAACTTTTGCACCGGCCGCAGCCAAAGTATCGGCAATCGCTGCACCAATACCGCGAGAAGCGCCGGTTACCAAAGCGATTTTGCCGCTCAAATCTTGTGTACTCATGTTTTATTCCTTAATTGCGATTGGGAAAAATGGTTTCAGACGGCCTTATTTACCTAGGGAGGGTGCTTGATACCGTCGTTTGTTGATTCTGCGTAATAAATATTCTTTGTAGTATGCCCATGCTTGCTTTTTTTGTCCTTGTTTCCAAAGTCGTTTGGCTGCTTGTCTAAATTTCCTTTTAGGATTTGGAAAGGGCAACCAAGTTGATAGAGGTTGTTCTAGATATCCGTTATTCCATGGGGAATTCTTAAAATATTGATCATATGCAGGGTGGAAGCCTAATTGATGCCACGGTTTGATATGGCCAACAAAATGGACTAAGCGGATATTGTTGGGATTGTCGATTAATTCACTGTATTTTTGATGCCAATGTATCCAGTTAAAGTTTTCTGAAAGCCAGTGTACATGACCTATACAGGCTAAATTCAAAATATCTTGGTCTGGACAGGAGAGTTTAAAATTCTGTTTTTCTACGGCTTGCATTTTTTCAGACAAAATTTTATCTATTGCCATATCATTCCATTTGTCAATATTGAATAGAATGACCCCAGAGTTGAAATAAGGCTCAGTATCTGTAAAACCAAATTGATTGAGTTGTTTTATATATGCTCTGTATAAGATTGCATCAGGTACGGCAGCAATCAAAGAATTTGAAATGTCGATTTCAAATAAATCATCAATGTTGCCCAAGCACAGTACATCAGTATCTAAATAAAGCGCAGTATGAGCAATACCTTTTAATAAGCAAGGGATACTCATACGGTAATACATAGCGATAGTAAAATAATGGGTAGTCTGCAGGGTAGAAAAGTATTCTGTATTTAAATGGTAAACGCTTATTGCGTAGTTTTGATTTGATGTTTCAATTTGATCGAAAATATTAAAATCATAACCTTCTGAACCACTAACTAACAAATGAAAATGTATTGGACTGGTATTGTTTTGCAGCACAGAAAGTAACGCAGTGCCGATGTGTTTGATATAGTTTTGATCGGCTGCATAAACAATATGTTTCGGATGTTCAATGAATTCTCGTTTGCGGATATGAACAGTTTCTAATACTAATTTTTCTCTATCAAACATTTAAATTCTCCACAACTTCTCTATTGATTTCAGGTAATCTGATAGGGATATTCGGTTCAATATCAAATGCGCAGCTGATCCAGTTGCTGAAGCTGTATTTGTGTTTCAGGCCGGGGGCAAGCGGTATATACGGCAAGGTCAGGAAGGCTTTGAGTTCTTCAAGGTTGCTTCCGTCCCAGTAGAACATATTGTTCGGGTGATAAAAATCGTAATGTACGATGGTCGGATTGGTCGTAATCAGTTTTTTGTCCAATCCAATCGCTTCGAAAATCCGCAAAGAGAGGCCGTAGTGCTTGCGGTTGAGGAAATCTACCAATACGGAGGATTTGGCCGCTTCTTCTAAGTTTTGACGATAGGAGAGGGCGTTTTCAAATGAGAAGAACTCGACTTCTGGAATGCCTAAAGCCGCTTTTTCTTCGTCAATTTTCTTGCTGGCCAAGCGGAAATCTATTTCTAAACCGATTGAACGTGCAGCTTCGCAAAATGCACGGATGTCATTGTTGCGGTCGGCGGCGTACGAGCCGATAAACAAGATTTTGTTTTGCGGGTTTTCAGACGGCCTGAAGCTGTCAAAGTAGAAGCTGGTGGTTGGAAAGAGTTTTTCGGTGTATTCAGGATGTTTGCCTTGGTCAAACGGATCGAAAAAGTAAAATTTGTCGAAAAATTCGATGTTGTCGAAGTCTTCTTTCAAGAAGGTCAGGGCTTCCCAGTTGTAGTACACCATTAATTTTGAATGCGCTCTGAGCTTGGCGATGAAGTCTTTCGGATAGGCGCCCAGCCAAATCATGAAGCAATAATCCGCTTGTTCGGGATGTTCGCTTAACAGGGTATTGAGGCGTTCTTCTACGGCGCGGAACATGGTCCGTTTTTTGAAGTCTTTTTGTCCAAGAATATTTCGATACCAGATTTTTTTCAGCCGTTGAAATACATTTTTGTATTTGAACTCTTTTTCTTCATAGGTCAGGGACAGCACTTCAAATCCGCATTTCTCCAAGTTCTCAATAATGAGTTCGTGGATTTTGAAGAGTTCCGGCATGGCGAGAATGACTTTTTTCTTACTCATAATGTATTCAATATAATATTTTGTCAGGCAGGTATATTTGCCATAGGCAATAGGGTTAATCAATGCCGAGCAGGCGGTTTAGCCATTGTGTAAACGAATAATAGGCTTTGATTTCAGGGGCAGGTTGCTGATACGGACGTGCCAAAAATTCAGGCAATGCGTCTAAATTACCGCCGTCCCATACGAACACGCGGTCTGGGTGGTATAGGTCGGTTTCCAAGATATGTTTGTTGGTGGTAATCAGTTTTTTATCGAAACGCAACGCATCAAAGATACGGAATGATAAGCCGTAATGTTCGAATTGTGCAAAATCGACGACTGCACCGCAACTTTGCACTTGGCTGAGGTTTTCTTCAAAGCTGAGGATGCTGCTGCGGTCAAGATAGCGGATGCCGTTGTGTCCGAAGGCTTTTTCAGCCCTGTCGTCTTTGCAGTAGATATGAAAATCCAAGGGTAGGCTGAGGCGTTCGGTTTCTTGGATAAAGCGTTTGGTTTGCTCTTCGCGTCGGAGTTCGTAGCCGCCTAAAAAGTAGAGTTTGTTGGTGGGCGCATATTCCGCCACGGGAAAGTCAAAGTAAAAATTGGTGGTGGCTTTGAAATGGCATTGCGGATATTTTTGAATATCGTCGGGGTCGAAAACCCAGCATTGGTCAAAATAATCCAAATATTCAATAATATCTGGAAATCGACCTACGCCATCCCATTGATAATTCACGCAAACATTGCTGTGTTCGCGGATGGTGGCGATGATTTCTTTGGGGTAAATATTGGCGCGGATACAAAGCGCATAATCGGCTTTTTTGCCGTTTAGCAAGGCCAATTTTTGCTGAATGTCGTCGAGGTGGCGGCTGTATTTGAGGTATTTTTTATAGTTGCCGTCTTTGGTGATGTGTTTGTGGTAGAGGTTTTTGAGTCTGCTGCCCAAGTTCGGATAATAGGAATCTCGGTCGTCATAGCACAGATTAATGACATCAAAACCAAGAAAACGCAGATTTTTTTCGATACATTGATCCAGTCCGTACATGTAGGGAACGGCAAGAATAATGGTTTTTTTCATAATGTATTCGGATTGGGGTGGGCTGATTTTTCAGACGGCCTTGCCTGACAGGATAAGGCCGTCCGAAAACGTTTTAGTGGGCTTCGATAAATGCAGCCACTTGGTCGGCATTAGTCAATGCGCTGCACGCGGCTTCTTTGTTGATGCGTTTGGCGAGGCCTGCGAGGACTTTGCCAGGGCCGCATTCGGCGGATTCGGTAATGCCTTCGGAAACAAGCGCGTTGACGGTTTCTGTCCAGCGCACCGGGCTGTACAGTTGGCGTACCAAGGCATCTTTGATTTTGTCGGCATCATCGTAAGAGGCAACATCGGCGTTATGGATGACACGGATTTGCGGTTGTTTGATGGTGATGTCTTTCAGTGCTTCGGCAAGTTTTTCCGCTGCAGGCTGCATGAGGCTGCAATGTGAGGGTACGGAAACAGGCAGCGGCAGGGCGCGTTTGGCTCCGGCTTCTTTGGCGGCGGCCATGGCGCGTTCGACTGCGGCAGTGTTGCCGGCAATCACGACTTGGCCTGGGGAGTTGAAGTTGACGGCTTCAACGACTTCGCCTTGTGCAGCTTCGGCACAAATGGCTTTCACTTGTTCGTCTTCCAAACCTAAAATAGCGGCCATTGCGCCTACGCCTTGCGGTACGGCAGATTGCATAAGTTCGGCGCGCAGACGAACCAGTTTGACCGCATCTGCGAAATCCAATGCGCCGGCAGCGACGAGGGCGGTGTATTCGCCGAGGCTGTGGCCTGCAACGACGGAAGGGATTTTACCTCCGGCTTCCAAGTAGGCGCGATAGGTGGCAATGCCGGCAGCCAGCATGATGGGCTGGGTGTTGACGGTTTGTCCGATTAATTCGGCATCTTCGCCGTTAATCATTGCCCACAGGTCTTGACCCAATACGGCGGAAGCTTCGTCAAATGTGGCTTTAACGATGGCTTGCTCGGCAAAGCCGTTCATCATGCCTAGGCTTTGTGAGCCTTGTCCGGGGAAGAAGAATGCGAAAGACATGGTAATTCCTTATTGGTTTGAATGTTTGAGGGTGTCTGCCAGCAGAAGGAGGGTGGCGACAGTATTGGTTGCGGCGGTCAGTCGGAAGGTGCGGACAAAACTGAGTTTGCTGGTTTTGTGCCTGAATGCGAGGCTGCCGCAATAACCGCCCGGCCAGCCGCCAAGCAGATTGAGCAGGTGCAATTTTGCTTCGGGTATGCGTCCGCCGTGATTGCGTGCGCGCTGTTTGTCTCGGTAGTAAAGCAGGAAAACGTATGCACTCAGTGTGAGATAGGCGATTGCCAGTTTGGGCAATATTACAGCCGTTATGCTTAAAAACAGGCTGCTGATGCAAAGTGCAAACGTTAGGGATTTCATAGGTTTTAGCAGAATAGGCCGTCTGAAAGAGATGTTCAGACGGCCCAACCGTTAGTATTTTACTAAGACCGCACCCCAGGCAAAACCGCCGCCGATGCCTTCGAGCAAGAGATTTTGTCCGCGTTTGATTTGGCCGTTTTTAATACCGACATCCAGTGCCAGTGGAATGGAGGCTGCGGAAGTGTTGCCGTGGTCTTGTACGGTTAAGATCACTTTATCCATGCTCAGGCCCAAGTGTTTGGTGGTAGAGTCGATAATGCGCTTATTGGCCTGGTGCGGCACAAGCCAATCGATTTGATCGGTGGTGTAACCGGCTTCTTCGATAACGTCATCGGCGATTTTGGACAGCATTTTGACGGCAAACTTGAATACGCCGGGGCCGTCCATGCTGATGTAGGGCGAACCGCAAATCTGGCCGTTGGCGATTTGTCCGGGGACGTTCAAAAGGTTGAGGTAGTTGCCGTCGGCTTTGAGTTTGCCGTGGATGATGCCCGGTTCGTCAGATGCGCTTAAGATAATCGCGCCCGCACCGTCACCAAAGAGGACGCAGGTGGTGCGGTCGTTCCAATCGACGATGCGGCTGAAGGTTTCCGCGCCGATAACCAAAGCGTTTTTTGCCATGCCGCTTTTGATGTAGGCATTGGCAGTGGTCAGGGCATACATAAAACCGGCGCACACGGCTTGTACGTCGAAGGCAGGGCAGCCGTTGGCAATGCCTAATTTTTGCTGCACGATGGTCGCAGTGGAAGGGAACTGCATATCGGGAGTGGCTGTAGCAACGATAATCAGGTCGATATCGTCAGCCTGCAAATTGGCATCTGCCAAGGCGCGGCGCGCTGACTCGGCGGCCAAATCGCTGGTTTTTTCGCTGTCGTCTGCAATATGGCGAAATTTGATACCTGTACGCGTGGTAATCCACTCGTCGGAAGTGTCCACTTTTTTTGCAAGGTCGTCATTGCTGACGCGGTTGGCAGGAAGGTAGCTGCCTGTACCGGAAATTTTGGCATATTGCATGAGAACGGCCTTTTTAGAGAGTTAATTCAGATAGTCGGGTATTGTAAGCGAAAATGGGGAAATTCCCAATATTAAGAATGAAGTCGGTGATTAAAGATAAAAACAGGCCGTCTGAACATTTTGAAGTTTCAGACGGCCTGTGTATATCAGCCTTAAGCTTCCGTTGTTAGAGCAGCGGTTTCTTCCAGTTCGGCTGCTGCTTTGACGGCTTCCAAAGCGGCCAACTGGGTGGCTACGCCTTGTTCGATTTGAGCGAGGCCGGCAGATTTGGCTTCGTGGTAGGCTTCTTCTAAAGCATAACGGAAGCCGACTTCGTCGGTTCCGCCATGGCTCTTAATCACGATGCCGCGTAGGCCAAGAAGGATGGCGCCGTTAAATTTGCGCGGATCGAGTTTGCCTTTCAAGCCTTTGAGCGCGGGCAGGGCGGCAATGGCGGCAAGTTTGTTGAACAGGGTGCTTTGGAATTCACGGCGGATGGCGCCGCTCATGAATTTAACCGCGCCTTCGATGGTTTTGAGCATAACGTTGCCGACGAACCCGTCTGCGACAACGACATCGGCTTCGCCATACAAAACGCTGTTGCTTTCGATATTGCCGATGAAGTTGAGTTTGCTGCTGCTCAACAGTTTGAAGGTTTGTTTGACGGCATCCGTGCCTTTGATGTCTTCTGTACCGACGTTCAAAAGAGCGACGCGCGGGCTGCCTTTTTCAGGGTGCAGCGCGTGTACCAGCTCGCTGCCGATGATGGCAAATTGAACCAGTTGTTCGGGCGTACAGTCGACGTTAGCTCCCAAATCCAAAGCCAGAGTAACGTGTTCGCTGTCGGAAGGCAGGAATTTGGCGATGGCAGGGCGCTCAATGCCGGGAATGGTTTTGAGGACGAATCGGGCGGTCGCCATCAGTGCACCGGTATTGCCTGCCGATACGGCGGCTTGCGCGTTGCCTTCTTTAACTTGGTTGATGGCGATGCGCATGGATGATTCTTTTTATTTTTCAGCGCAGATTGTGGCGCTTCATCCATTTCGACGACTTGCGCTGCATGGTAGACGGTAATGCGGTCCATAGGCGCGCCTGCCGAGCTTAATGCTTGGCGGACTGCTGCTTCATCGCCAACCATAATCAGATGTACGTCGGATTGCTGTTTCAGGAAATCCACTGTACCGGGGACGGTAATCGCAAGGCCTGCATCTCCGCCCATGGCATCTACGGCCAGTGTAATCATGTTGTTCTCCGGTTTGTGTGTTTCAGACGGCCTCAGACAATCGGACAAGCACACTCATCTGATTTTCAGGAGAATGAATTGAAAATCAGATGAAAAGGCTTGTTGCGACGGTCGTGCCAGATTTATTGGTTTTGCGCAGCCAATTTGTTGTGTTCGTCGATGTCCAGCGCGTCCCAAGGATAGTTGATCCACCAGTCTTCCACGGTAATGCCGCTGAAATAAGGGATGCCTTCGGGAATCTTGCCGACTTTGGCTTTGATTTTTTCATGCAATACTGCCACGCCGATGGTGCCGAAATCTTCTTTCAACAATTCGTTCAGGCAGAACTCCATGGTAACGCGGCTGTCGTCCACTTCGTCAACAACCAGTACGTTTTTGCCTTTCAGTACATCGGGAACGGGATCGAGCCATTGGACTTTTTTCACTTCCTCGGTCACTTGACCTTCGTGATCGTTGTCGTAGTAGGCTGTGGTAACGGCGTAAATCGGGATTTCCAAGAAGCAGCGCAACATGCGGGCAGGGATAAAACCGCCGCCGCCAATGGCAATCATGGCATCGTATTTGGTGCCGGAGTTTTGGATTTTTTCCGCCAATCCTTTGATTACGCGGTGGATGTCGTCGTAGGTGTACCAGATTTTACGTTTCATGGTGTGCTTCCGAAGAGGAAAATACAGGGTGCAATGCAAAAAAGCCAGTCATTGCATGGCAATATTCTGGCTTTTTCAGTCAGACGAACGGATTATTCGCCTTTAGCTTTTACCACTTTACGGCCACGGTACATACCGTTTGGAGAAATGTGGTGTGGACGATGTACTTCGCCGGTTGCGCTGTCAACAGACAGAGAAGGCGCAGTCAGAGCGTCGTGTGAACGGTGCATACCGCGTTTAGAAGGGGATTTTTTGTTTTGTTGAACGGCCATTTCAAGCTCCTAGATAAATAAACTGTGTCCTAATTAACTGCTTTTCAAACCTGCTAAAACAGCGAAGGGGTTTGGTTTGTCCCGATTGACTTCGTCCAGTGTTCCATTGTTGCCGCAGTCTTCGTGTCGAGGGGAGAAAGGGAGCGACATCAGGATTTGGTCTTCAACCAGAGTCCGCACGTCAAGCTCTTTTTCGAGCAGCATGCCTTCCAATTCTTCATCGGCAAGCATGGCTTCGTCCAAACTCTCTTCATCGGCAAACAGGACGATACGGCTGGTTTCATCGAGCAGAAACGGCATGGGCGTAATGCAACGCTGGCAAATCAGGGGCATGTCGGCTTTGACGTTTAAATCGAGAAACAGACGTTGCAGCCGGTCGCAACCGCCTTGCAGCGTAAACGACACGCGTGTCTGTTTGTCGGCCGGATAATCGTGCGAACTGACTCGTTCATCCAATTCTTCGAGCAGGAAGCTGCCTTGCAGATTCTGCCCTTCGGCGGCGAAAACTTCTGGGTCAATCAAATTAGGGTATGACATAAACGGAGTATGATATAATTTCGGCAGTCTAACGTCAATGTTTTTAAGTAAAAATATGGAAGTAAAACTGCCTTTGGTTTTAGGGTCGAGTTCGGTTTTCCGCTGCGGACAGCTTCGCCGTTTGGGTATCGATTTTCAGACGGCATCGCCTGATTTTGACGAAACGCCTATTGCGGGCGAGCATGCGGGCGAGACGGCGCTGCGTTTGGCTGAAGGCAAAGCCCGTTCATTGGTGGCAACTTTCCCTGCCGCGCTGATTATCGGCGCAGACCAAGTCGCATGGTGCGAAGGACGGCAGTTGGGCAAGCCGATGAACGTCGCAAATGCACAACAGATGCTGGCGGACTTAAGCGGAAAACGGATTAAATTTTACAGCGCAATCGTGCTTTTGAATACTGCTACGGGCAAGGTTCAGCATCATGTCGATCATACGGTGGTTGCCATGCGACAGTTGACGCAGGCGCAAATCAGCCGATATTTGGAACGAGAGCCGGATGCGGTTTATTGTGCCGGTGCGGCGAAGAGCGAGGGTTTGGGCGCTGCTTTGTTGGAGCGGATTGAAAGTACGGACCCGAATGCTTTGATCGGCCTTCCGATTTTCCGTCTGATTGATTTTTTGAAAAACGAAGGTGTGGAAGTTTTATAGTTTGAGGCCGTCTGAATGTGTTCAGACGGCCTGAGATTTTTTGGAGTTGTAAGAATGAAACCGATTTTGTATTTGATTCCTACCCCTTTGGGTGCGCCTGATACGCCATGCCTGTTGCCGCATGAGCAACAGGCGATTGTCGGGCTGACGGATTTTGTCGTGGAAGCGGAAAAAACAGCGCGCGCGCATTTGAAACATTTGGGCGTGACTACGCCTATCCGCGAGCTGAATCTGCAAACGCTGAATGAACACACGGATTTGAAGACTTTGCCGGAATTGCTGAAGCCTTTGCAAGAAGGGCGCAGCATGGGTATTGTCAGTGAAGCGGGTTGCCCGGCTGTGGCCGATCCGGGCGCGAATTTGGTGGCATTGGTGCATAAACACGGTTTTGAAGTACGGCCTTTGGTCGGTCCGTCCAGCTTGTTGCTGGCGCTGATGGCTTCTGGTGCGAATGGGCAGAACTTTGCGTTTAAGGGTTATCTGCCGTCTGAAAAAAATGAGCGCATTCAGAGTTTGAAGGCTTTGGAGCAACGTTCACGCCAGCAAAATGAAACGCAGCTGTTTATCGAAACGCCGTATCGCAACGATGCGTTGTTGGCTGATGCGGTGGAAAACCTGCATCCTGAAACGCGCTTGTGCGTGGCTACGGACTTGACCTTGCCGACACAGGAAATCATCAGCCAGACGATTGCGCAGTGGCGAAAAAGAAAGAAATGCCGAACTTGAAAAAACGCCCGACGATTTTTGTGTTGCATGCCGTTTAGAACTGGATTGGGTTCAATCTCAAACTGTATTTGTTTGAGGAAATAAAAAAGGCCGTCTGAACAACAGACGGCCTTTGTGTTGCCTAAACCTTCATCAAGAAACGACTTCGCCTTGGGTGCGTTGTTTTTCGATGCTGCGGTTGATGTGCCATTGTTGGGCGATGGTCAAGAGGTTGTTGACTACCCAGTACAGAACCAAGCCGGCAGGGAAGAAGAAGAACATGATGGAGAAAACCAAAGGCATGATTTTCATCATTTTCGCCTGCATAGGGTCGGTTGACGGCGGATTCAGATAAGTTTGTGCAAACATGGTTGCCGCCATAATAAAAGGCAGGATGTAGAAAGGATCCGGACGGCTCAAGTCGGTAATCCAACCCAACCAAGGCGCTTGGCGCAATTCTACGGAGGCGAACAATGCCCAGTACAGACCGATGAAGACGGGGATTTGCAACAGCATAGGCAGACAGCCGCCCAGCGGGTTGATTTTCTCGTCTTTGTAAAGCTGCATCATGGCTTGTTGTTGCGCCATGCGGTCATCGCCGTATTTCTCTTTGATGGCTTGCAATTTAGGTGCGGCGGCACGCATTTTTGCCATAGAGCGGTAAGAGGCGTTGGTCAATGGATACAGTACGGCTTTGACGATGATGGTCAAAACGATGATTGCCCAGCCCCAGTTGCCGATGATGTTGTGCAGTTGGTTCAAGAGCCAGAAGAGCGGGGAGGCGAACCAGTGTACTTTGCCGTAGTCTTTGGCCAGTTGCAGTTTGTCGGCGATATTGGCGATAACGGAAGTGGTTTGCGGACCGGCATACAGGTTGATGGCGGTTTCGGCTTTCGCGCCGGCTTGGATGGCGGCTAAAGGCACGCTGACGCTTGCGCTGTACAGGTTGTCGTTGCGACGTTTGATGTCGATACGGCAGTCGCCTGCGGCGCAAACGCTTTGGCCGTCTTTAGGCTGTAAAATCCAAGTGGACATGAAATGGTGTTCAATCATGCCGAGCCAGCCGGTCGGCGTTTTGCGGATGTATTCGGCTTCGGATTTGCCGGATTTGGCATCGTCGTCCAAATCAGAGAAGCTGACTTTTTGGAAGCCGCCTTCAGGGGTGTAAACCATCGGGCCGACGTAAGAACGGGTGAAGTAGCCTTGGCCTTCAGGTTCGCTGTGGTCGCGGACGATGCGGTAGTCTGCGCTCAGGTTGACGGGTTGGCCTTTGCTGTTGGTAATGTCGAAACGGACGTTAACCAAGTAGCTGCCTTTGGTGAAAGTATAAACTTTGTCGATTTTCAGGCCGTTGGTTTCAGGTGCGCTCAGGCGGACTTCAACTTTGTCGCCTTCCAAACTGTATTGTTTTTGCGGAGCGGTAAAGCTGATGCCTTTCAGAACGTTGTTGCCTTGTGCGTCCAAAAGCTCGGATTGGGCAACGTAGGTGTATTCTTTGCCGTCGTTAAACAGGACGAAAGGTTTGTGTTCGTCACCGGTTGCTTTGTATTGCAAGAGGGTCAGCTGGCGCAGGTCGCCGCTTTTCTCATCGATGACGGCTTTAACCGTGTCTGTGGTAACGGTAATAGGGGAGGCCGGGGCAAGCGCGGCTTCGGCAGCGGCTTTTGCCGGAGTGGCGGCAGTTTGCTGTTGCGCAGCTTGTTGTGCCGGATTAGGTTTGGGGCTGGGGAAAAAATGTTCCCAGCCGGCAAAGATTGCCACTGAAATGGCAAAAAACGCCATTAGTCTTTTAAAATCCATAAGAGATTCCTGGAATTGACGGATAGGTAATCGAGATGAAAACTGCTTCAGACGGCATTATATAGAAACCGACGGGAAATTAAAGGAAATCGTGTTCTTTAAATGGTTGACAGCAGCATTATGGAACAGGGTCATGTCCGTGTCCGCCGAAAGGATGGCATCGTGCGATGCGTTTGATGGCCAGCCATCCGCCTTTGAATGCGCCGTATTTTTTGACGGCTTCGACTGCGTATTGTGAACAGGTCGGGGTATAGCGGCAGCGCGGCGGAATGAGGGGGCTGATGCAGTATTGGTAAAAGCGGATGAGTGCAAGGAGGAGCTTGGAAAGCAGGGTGTTCATCGGCGTTTTTTCATCAGCTGGGCAAGTTGGTTTCGGGCTTCCGGGGCAGTTTCCCGATTAAACGCCTGACGCACGCGCACAACAAAATCATGCGGCGGCAGCTGGTGTTGATTCAGCCTGAACCAGTCGCGGATGACGCGCTTCATATAATTGCGGTCATGGGCGCGTTTGGCGGTCTTTTTGCTGACGACCAAACCAAGGCGCGGATGGCCGAGCGCGTTGTCTGCGGACTGGGAGACTTGCAGCAAATCGCGGCTGCGTCGGTTTTTCAACGCAAAAACGGATGAAAAATCATCCGTTTTTAATAAGCGATACTGCTTCGAGAAGCCGTAATTCAAAATTATACAGCCAGGCGTTTGCGGCCTTTGGCGCGACGAGCAGCCAATACTGCGCGACCACCGCGGGTTTTGGAGCGAACCAAGAAGCCGTGGGTGCGTTTGCGTTTGGTAACGGAAGGTTGATAAGTGCGTTTCATGATGTTTCCTAAAAATTGGTAGATAATTAAACCGTGAATTACACTCTAATTTGCCGCTTTTGTCAATCAATATAAAAACTTTTCGTCGGCCTAAGTGTGACAACGGGTTTTATGCATTGATAGAATTTGTGGATAAAATTTTGCGGCGGTTGTGGATAAAAAAGAGCGGAATGGGTATAATCGCCCAACCTTGCTTTTCTCTGTACGCAAGGCCGTCTGAAAGCAGCGGGAGTATCGTAAAAATTTGATTTTTATCGGATTGCCTGTCTGCTCTGCCTTCTTGTATTTCCCAAATCTTCCATTTTCCGAGCTTAATCTCATGACGTTAGCTGAATTTTGGCCGCTGTGCCTTTGCTGCCTTCACGAAATGTTGCCTGCCGGGCAGTTTGCGCAATGGATTGCGCCTTTAACCGTGGGCGAAGAAAACGGCGTATGGGTGGTGTATGGTAAAAACCAATTTGCCTGCAATATGCTCAAAAGCCAGTTTGCCGCCAAAATTGACGCCGTGCGTGCCGAATTGGTGCCTCAGCAGGCTGCGTTTGCGTTTAAGCCGGGCGTAGGTACGCATTATGAAATGGCGGCTCAGGCTGTTGTGCCGGTGCAAGTGCAAGAAGTCATTGAAGTTGAAGAATTTGTAGAGCCTGTCCAAATACCTTTGCAAACTGCTGCTGCAATGGAAGAAGATAGGCCGTCTGAAACGGTTTCCAAGCCTGCAGCTGCCATGACGGCTGCCGAGATTTTGGCGCAACGCATGAAAAACCTGCCACATGAGCCTCAAGTGCAAACTGCCGCTCCGGCTGAGTCTAAAGCAGTTGCCAAAGCTAAAGCCGACGCGCAACACGATGCGGAAGAAGCGCGCTACGAACAGACCAATCTGTCGCGCGACTATACATTTGAAACCTTGGTGGAAGGTAAGGGCAACCGCCTTGCTGCCGCAGCCGCCCAGGCTATTGCTGAAAATCCGGGGCAGGGCTACAACCCGTTTTTCTTATACGGCAGTACCGGTTTGGGTAAAACCCACTTGGTGCAGGCCATCGGCAACGAATTGCTGAAAAACCGTCCTGATGCCAAAGTGCGCTATATGCATTCGGACGACTATATCCGCAGCTTTATGAAGGCTGTGCGCAACAACACTTATGACGTGTTCAAGCAACAATACAAGCAATATGACCTGCTGATTATCGACGATATTCAGTTCATCAAAGGCAAAGACCGTACGATGGAAGAGTTCTTCTACCTGTACAATCATTTCCACAACGAGAAAAACAACTGATCCTGACGTGCGACGTATTGCCTGCCAAAATCGAGGGTATGGACGACCGTCTCAAGTCCCGTTTTTCATGGGGTTTGACTTTGGAACTCGAACCGCCCGAATTGGAAATGCGCGTGGCGATTTTGCAGAAAAAGGCAGAAGCAGCCGGTATCAGTATCGAAGACGAAGCCGCTCTGTTTATCGCCAATCTGATCCGCTCCAATGTGCGTGAGCTGGAAGGCGCGTTCAACCGTGTCAGCGCCAGCAGCCGTTTTATGAACCGTCCTGTCATCGACATGGATTTGGCGCGTACGGCTTTGCAGGATATTATTGCCGAGAAACACAAAGTCATTACCGCCGACATCATCATCGATGCGACAGCCAAATACTACCGTATTAAAATCAGCGATATATTGGGCAAAAAACGCACGCGCAATATTGCCCGTCCGCGCCAAGTTGCCATGAGTCTGACCAAAGAGCTGACCACGCTCAGCCTGCCTTCTATCGGCGATGCCTTTGGCGGCCGCGACCACACGACTGTTATGCACGGTGTCAAAGCGGTGGCGAAACTACGTGAAGAAGATCCCGAATTGGCGCAAGACTACGAAAAACTGCTGATTTTGATTCAGAACTGACCCAATGCAATATTCAGACGGCCTGATGTCAATATGAGGCCGTCTGAATACAAAAAATATTTTAAAATACCCAAATCAACCGATTTCAAATTCAAAGGAATGGAACATGCTGATTTTACAAGCCGATCGCGACAGTCTGCTTAAGCCGTTGCAAGCCGTTACCGGTATTGTCGAACGTCGCCATACTCTGCCGATTTTGTCCAATGTGTTGCTGGAAAGCAAAGACGGACAAACCAAACTTTTGGCAACCGACTTGGAAATCCAAATCAATACCGCCGGCCCTGAAAGTCAGGCAGGCGATTTCCGTATTACGACCAACGCTAAAAAATTCCAAGACATTTTGCGCGCCCTGCCTGACAGTGCGCTGGTGTCACTGGATTGGGCGGACAACCGTTTGACTCTGCGCGCGGGCAAATCTCGTTTTGCCCTGCAAACCCTGCCTGCTGAAGACTTTCCGTTGATGAACGTCGGTAGCGATGTGAGCGCGACTTTCTCGCTGACTCAAGAAACCTTCAAAACCATGCTTTCGCAAGTGCAATACAGCATGGCGGTTCAAGATATCCGCTATTACCTCAACGGCTTACTGATGCAGGTTGAAGGTAATCAACTGCGCCTTGTTGCAACCGACGGCCACCGCCTTGCTTATGCGGCCAGTCAAATTGAAGCAGAACTGCCGAAAACGGAAGTAATCCTGCCGCGCAAAACGGTATTGGAACTCTTTAAGCTGTTGAACAATCCGTCCGAGTCCATTACCGTTGAGCTTTTGGATAATCAAGTACGCTTCCAATGTAATGGTACGACCATTGTCAGCAAAGTCATTGACGGAAAATTCCCTGACTTTAACCGCGTGATTCCTTTGGATAACGACAAGATTTTCCTCGTATCCCGTACCCAGCTTTTGGGTGCGCTCGAGCGTGCCGCCATTCTTGCCAATGAAAAATTCCGCGGCGCGCGACTGTTCCTGCAGCCTGGTTTGCTGAGTGTCGTATGTAGCAACAATGAACAGGAAGAGGCGCGCGAAGAGCTGGAAATCGCTTACCAAGGCGGAGAACTCGAAGTCGGTTTCAATATCGGCTACCTGATGGATGTGTTGCGTAATATCCACTCCGACGATATGCAGCTTGCTTTCGGCGATGCCAACCGTTCAACGCTGTTTACCGTGCCGAACAATCCGAATTTCAAATACATCGTAATGCCGATGCGTATTTAATTGGTGTGTGAACAAACAAAAAGAGCGTGTACGGTACACGCTCTTTTTTATAGGCTCGAATCAAAAGGCCGTCTGAAAATTGTTTTTCAGACGGCCTTTTGATTAAACCGGGATGATTCGGTTAAATAGGAAAACTGGGATTAACGTGGACGTGGTTCGCAGTTTTTCACCAGGAATGAGCCGTTAGGGGCGTTCACGCCAACCACTTCAGAAGTAGTATGGGTGTTTTTGTCGATGAAGCCGGCAGACATTACATAGCCTTTACGGTTGGTGAAAGTAGTGCCAGTGCTGTCAGAACGTTTTTTGTCGACAACCAAAGAGGCTTTTTTGCCACCGGCGTTTACGTCAGCAGTAACTGCACGGCCGCTGCGGTCAAAGCCGTACATCACGTTCAGTGATTTGCCACCGTCACAACGGTAAGAAACGAAGCCGGCAGGTGCAGCGGCAGCAGAGAAGGAAACAGTAGCCAATGCGGCTGCAGTGATAACAGAAAGTAATTTCATGATCTAAGCTCCATATGAGGGTTGTGTGTTATCTTGCAAAGTGAGAAAGGGTTTCCGTTTGCAGATGAGGCGTATTTTAGGCGTTTTGTCGGTAGTGGCAATTAGGTAAATTGCAAAACAGTGTTTACTTATGATTACCCGATTGTTTATTAATAGAAAGTTGTTTGTAATTTGGTGTTGCAAAGTGGTTATGTGGGTTGTTGCGGAATATATACATTAATGATTCTTTAAGAAATATAGCGAAAGAATACAAAAAAGGCCGTCTGAATGTTCAGACGGCCTTTGATATGAAGCGGTTTACAAGAAGAAAATTGCAGCCACAGTCACGGCGATGATGCCGTAGATGGTCATCGGGATGACGGTTTTCTTAATAATCGCACCTTCGGCGTTGTTCACGTTCAACACGCTGCACACGGCGATGATATTGTTGATGCAGACCATGTTGCCCATTGCGCCGCCGACAGATTGCAGGGCGAGGATGAGGGTAACGGACAGGCCGGTATCAAGCGCGATTTGTTGTTGAATCGGACCAAAGGTCAGGTTGGATACAGTGTTGGAACCGGAGAAGAATGCACCAATTGCACCCAAATATGGGGAGAAGTACACCCAATGTTCGCCGGCCATATTGGCAAATTCTTTACCGATGATTTTCACCATGGAGTCATCGCCGCCAACCATCATCAGTTGAACCATAATCAACGCACCCATCAGGGCAAGCAAAGGTTTTTTGGTTTGGTTGAAGGTTGCAGCGTAGAAAGACCACGCATCTTTGAATTTGGTTTTGTACAGCAGGATGCAAATCCAAACGGTGAAGACAAACGGAATCCAAGCCGGAACGTAGAGGGTTTGGTAGGAAGCGTTTACGCCTTGACCGAAGATGTTGCCGAAGGTGATGGTCAGGGAGTCGCTGACGGTGATTTTGGACAAATCAAACGGCAGTTGGAAGCTGAACCATTCTTCTTTGCTGGTCAGCAGACCTTTGATGCCCAACTGTTTGATACGGGTGACCACCAGCATGCCGATCAGCATACCCAAAGGGGCCAGTGCTTTGGCAACTTGGGCGAAAGGTACTTTTTCTGCATTCGGGTCTTTGGCGTAATCTTTGCTCAAGCCCCAGCCGCGGTTTGCTGCGAATACGGACACCATCAGGCCGATTGCGCCGGCAACCAGAGATGGGAATTCTTCATTGACCATCGCCAATGCAACATAAGGAAGGGTACAGGAGAATACGGCGATACCGATGAAGCCCAAGTTTTTGCGGATTTCAGCCCAAGGTACGATGAAGCTCAAGCCGATAACAGGGATTACGAAACCAGCAAAGAAGTGCATTACGCCGGTTTGCATACCGATTTCCATAATGCTCTTTTGATCCAAGCCCAAAGGCGCAAAGCCGAACCAAGTCGGAGTACCTACTGCACCGAAGGATACGGGTACGGAGTTCATCACCAAAGCGAAGATGGCTACTTTTAACGGGTTGAAGCCCAAGCTCATCAGGATTGGCGCGGCAATGGCGGCAGGTGTACCGAAACCGGATGCGCCTTCAATCATAAAGGCGAAAGACCAGCCGATGATCATCAACTGGGCAATCGGATTCGGGCTGATGGTGGCCAGCCATTTGCGGATGACGTCGATACAGCCGGTGGTTTCCATCATGCGGTTAAACATAATGGCACCGAAAATCACGGTAATCGGGGTCAGGGTAGAGACAAGGCCTGATGCTGCCGTTGCGTTGAGCAACATGGCGTTGTCGCCGAAATAAAACAGTTTGATGACGTAAATCAGCGCGGCGGTAATCGGCAGCGCAATGTAAGACGGCATACTGTTTTTCTTAACCATCAGCCAAATCAGCAGGATGATGGGGAAAATGCTGAGAAAGAGAGCCATAGGAATATCCTCGGGGCAACGAGCACCATAACCGTCAATCAATGGCGGTTTGATGCGATGTGTTGAGTAATAGATGTTTTTCGAATAAGGATTGCTATCTTTTTAGATGCAACCAGTTATCAGGTAAATTGGTTTTACCAATTTATGAAAACTGTTGCACACTTTACGTAATCTTATGTAATCGGTCAAGAGGTTTGTAACAAAAAAGGCCGTCTGAAATTGGGTTTTCAGACGGCCTGAGAGCATTGCCAGTAGTGCATTTGGTCGAATATCGAATGGTATTTACATTCAATATTTTGTAAAGGTTTTGTTTTTAATTGATTTCAAACGAATTATTCTATTCCTGCCCATTTATGCGTTTGTACGCTCAGTTGCCAATGGATGGGGGCGTCGGGTCGGCTGTTTAATACGCCGATTTGGCGGATTGTGTCGTAGATATTCATCACACCGTCTTGTTCGCAAGGTGAGAGGTAGTAATGTCGGGCACGGATTTTGCGTTCCATCTCTTGGCAAAACGCAATGACATCGCCGTCGGCAACAATGCGCACTTCGTCGGCTTTCTCGATGCAACTAGATTCATATTTGGCGGCATAGCAGGCCTTAGGGCTGGTGGCAACGTAGTCGATTTGCGGTGGCGCGGGGTTGAGGCCGTTGGTTTCGATACACAGGAAATAGCCTTCGGCTTTGAGTGCATTGAGCAGGGTATCCAAATGCGGTTGGATGGTGGGTTCGCCGCCGGTAATAATGATGTTGCGCGCCGTATAGGTTTTCAGACGGCCTAAAATATCGGACAGGCTCATCATGCCGAATTTGAGGTAGTCGGTATCGCACCAGCTGCACGCGAGATTACATTTGCCCAAACGGATGAAAACGGCGGGCATGCCTGTGTTCCAGCCTTCGCCTTGCAGGCTTTCAAAGATTTCGACAATGCGGTATTGGGGATTGTTCGGGGTGATTTGAATGGTCATGAATGTCGGGTGTGCAGGATTTAATTATTGTGGTGAAGCGTTTTGAGAAATTGGTTGAGGCAGCCATTCTTTCTGTTGGTTCGAGGGGAAAGAATGGCTGTTGTGTTTAAGCGTTAATGACGGCTGCGGCGGCCAAAAATGCCGGCAAGCCTTGTTTGAGCAAAATGCCTTTGTTGCCGGATGAAAACGCGCCCCATGCGGCGGCGATGAGGACAAAGCCGAGGAACAGGATGGTCGCGCCGTAAACGGCGTTGTCGGGTGCTGCAAAGCGCGCCCATACCAAGCCGATAGCGAGGAAGCCGTTGTACAGGCCTTGGTTGGAAAACAGGGTTTGCACGCGTTTTTGTTCCATAAATTCGTAAGGCATGTTGAACAGTTCCGACGCTTTTTCGCTTGGGATTTGCGTCATTTCGAGCCAGGCAATGTAGAAGTGTTCGACAGAGACGAAAAGGACGAGGAGGGTGGAGATGATTTTCATGAAGGTTCCTTTTGATGTTTAGCGGATGGGTGTGTTTGGGGAACAGGCCGTCTGAAAAATACAGGCCGTCGGTTTATTCCCCTTCATATTCCGCACACGAAGTCGGCGTTTCCCATAATTTCACGCTGCATACTTTGACACCGGCGTTTTTCAGACGGCCATACATTTCTACGCTCATGTTTTCGGCGGTGGTGCGGCAGGGCAGGCGCAGGGTTTTCATGTTCCAGCCTTCCAAAAGCGCGGCAATTTGGCTTTCGCGTTCGTTGTTGCTGTGATAGATGAAGGCATGGTCGAATGGGTCGGTAATGTGTTGTTTGACGATGGCTTTCAGGTCGGTAAAGTCCATCACCATGCCGTCTTTTGCGCCGCCTTGGATAACGGGCGCGGAGACGGTGATTTCGAGTTTGTAGGTGTGGCCGTGCAGGTTTTGGCACTTGCCGTCATGCCCGTCGAGCATGTGCGAGGAATCAAAGGTAAAGATTTTGGTGATTTTCATGAGATGAGGGAAGCCGATGAGGCCGTCTGAACGGTGTAAAACCTGTTTCAGATGGCCTTGGGATTATTGTTCGGAAGGGAGTTTGAGGAAATGCTCGCGATAATGGCGCATTTCTTCGATGCTTTCGAGGATGTCGTCCAATGCCTTGTGCGAACCGCGTTTGACCACGCTTTTGGCAACGGCCGGATTCCAGCGTTTGGCCAATTCTTTCAGCGTGGATACGTCTAGGTTGCGGTAGTGGAAATAAGCTTCCAAACGCGGCATGTATTTGACCATGAAGCGGCGGTCTTGATGAATGGAGTTGCCGCACATGGGCGTGGATTTCTCGGGTATCCATGCAGACATGAAGTCCAACAGGTTTTGCTCGACTTCGGCTTCGGTCAGTTTGGATTCGCGCACGCGTTGGGTCAGGCCGGTGCGGCCGTGGGTGGTGGTGTTCCACTCATCCATGCCGTCGAGCAACTCGTCGCTTTGATGGATGACGTAAACGTCCGATTGCGCCAGTACGTTCAAATCGGAGTCGGTAATGATCATGGCGACTTCGATAATGCGGTCGTGTTCCGGGTTGAGGCCGGTCATTTCCATATCGAGCCAGCAGAGGTTGTTTGCGTTTTGGGTCATTTCAGACGGCCTTGTGTTTTCAGTTGGCAGTATTATAAAGGATAAAGGTTCGGGCCGTCTGAAAGCATTTGTAACAAGTTGTGCAATCTCTTGATATAATCGTCCGTTACACAAAAATTCACCGCCAAAAATCATGAACCCAAGCCCTTTGCTCGATATTATCGATACGCCTCAGGATTTGCGCCGTCTGGAGAAAAAACAGCTGCCGCAAGTCGCCGCCGAATTGCGCGAATTTCTGTTGGATTCCGTCGGTAAGACGGGCGGCCATTTCGCCAGTAACTTGGGCGCGGTCGAGCTGACGGTGGCCCTGCATTATGTGTACGACACGCCCGAAGACCATTTGGTCTGGGATGTCGGTCATCAAAGCTATCCGCACAAAATCCTGACCGGCCGCAAAAATCAAATGCACACCATGCGCCAATACGGCGGTTTGGCGGGTTTCCCAAAACGCAGCGAGTCGGAATATGACGCGTTCGGCGTGGGGCATTCTTCCACATCCATCGGCGCGGCCTTGGGCATGGCCGTTGCGGACAAACAGTTGGGCAACAACCGCCGCAGCGTCGCCATCATCGGCGACGGCGCCATGACGGCAGGTCAGGCGTTTGAAGCCCTGAACTGCGCAGGCGATATGGATGTCGATTTGCTGGTCATCCTCAACGACAACGAAATGTCGATTTCCCCCAATGTCGGCGCGCTGCCGAAATACCTTGCCAGCAACGTCGTGCGCGATATGCACGGCCTATTGAGTACCATCAAAGCCCAATCGAGCAAAGTATTGGACAAATTGCCCGGCGCGATGGAGCTTGCCCAAAAAGTCGAAAATAAAATCAAAACCTTGGCAGGCGAAGCGGAATACGCCAAACAGTCGCTGTCTTTGTTTGAAAACTTCGGTTTCCGTTACACCGGCCCGGTGGACGGCCACAACGTTGAAAATCTAGTGGACGTATTAAAAGACTTGCGCGGCCGCAAAGGCCCTCAGTTGTTGCACGTCATCACCAAAAAAGGCAACGGCTACAAATTCGCCGAAAACGATCCTGTCAAATACCACGCTGTCGCCAAGCTGCCGAGCGAAGTGCCTGCGCCGGAAGTCAAACCTGTCGCGGCCAAACCGACTTATACGCAAGTGTTCGGCCAATGGCTGTGCGACCAAGCGGCGGCTGACGAGCGTTTGGTTGCCATCACGCCTGCCATGCGCGAGGGCAGCGGCTTGGTTGAGTTTGAACAGCAATTCCCCGACCGCTATTTCGACGTCGGCATTGCCGAGCAACACGCCGTTACCTTTGCCGGCGGTTTGGCATGCGAAGGCATTAAGCCTGTCGTGGCGATTTACTCCACTTTCCTGCAACGCGCTTACGACCAGTTGGTACACGACGTTGCCCTACAAAACCTACCTGTTTTGTTCGCCATCGACCGCGCAGGTATTGTCGGTGCAGACGGCCCGACCCATGCCGGTTTATACGACTTGAGCTTTTTGCGTTGCGTGCCGAACATGATTATTGCCGCACCCAGCGACGAAAACGAATGCCGCCTGCTGCTCTCAACCTGCTATCAGGCAAATTCGCCGTCCGCCGTCCGCTATCCGCGCGGTACAGGCACGGGCGCAACCGTTTCAGACGGCCTGGAAACCGTTGAAATCGGTGAAGGCATCATCCGTCGCGAAGGCGGAAAAATTGCCGTTATTGCTTTTGGCAGCATGGTTGCCCCATCATTGGCCGCTGCCGACAAGCTGAACGCGACCGTTGCCGATATGCGCTTTGTCAAACCGATAGATGAAGAGCTGATCGTCCGTCTCGCCCGAAGCCACGATTACATCGTTACTGCCGAAGAAAACGCTGAACAAGGCGGCGCAGGCAGTGCGGTGTTGGAAGTGTTGGCGAAACACGGCATCTGCAAACCGGTATTGCTGCTGGGTGTAGAAGACAAAGTTACCGAACACGGCGACCCGAAAAAACTGTTGGACGACTTGGGTTTGAGTGCCGAAACGATTGAAAAACGCATTGCCGGTTGGATCAAGGCCGTCTGAAAAATGATTAAAACCTATCAATACATTGCATAATTTATGGGAAAAAAATTAATCAGCATCAGCATGGTGCGCAACGAAAACGACGTGATCGAATCGTTTGTCCGTCATAATCTCGAGCTGATGGATGAAATGCACATCATCGATCACGGCAGCAGCGATGGCACAAGGGAAATCCTGATTCAATTGAAAGAAGAAGGTTTACCGGTATTTATCTATCAATATCAAGCGCTCAAGTTCAATCATGAGCAATTGGTCAACCAGTTGATGAAGCAGCTTGTAGTAAAAGATGAAGCGATAGATTTCGTTTTTCCGCTGGATGCGGACGAATTTATTTCATGTCCTAGCCGTACCATGCTGGAACAACTCTTGGATGTCATCGGCGAAAACAGGATCGGCATGTACCTTTGGCGCGGCTATTTGCCGACATCGTTGCAATACAACCCCGATTTCACCACACAATTTACCGAGCAACGCCTCGAAACGCTCTTTACCCCCAAAGTCATTATCCCCAGATGGGCTGTCGAATCTTGCAGCGTGATTATCGGCTGCCATTATATGTTGGATAAAGATGGCAACAAGGTTAAATCAACCCTGTTTCATTCGCCGGATTATCGAGGTTTACATTCCTGGTTTATCGAGCAGTTTTCCGCACAATTTGCAGAGACCGATTTGTTGTGGCTGGGGCATTTCCCAATCCGCTCCTTGAACCAGCACATCAAAAAATCCTCGAAAAGTCCATCTTGATTGCTATTAAAGACGGAAGCAATGATATTGCCTGGGAAAACCAGTTGCGCGAATTGTTGGACAACGGCATGAAGATGGACTTGAACGATTTACGGCTGTTGGCATACAGATACCGCGCCGGTTCTACAAGTTTGGAAGACCCGCATTGTAAAGTCAGCCATTACGAACCCTTGCGTAAAAAACCACTGATGCTGAAATACACATCGCCGGAAGCAGGCGATCCTTTGATGACTGTCGGACATTTGGTACTTGCATTGGCAAGCGGCGCACAAGATTCCTCTTTAGGCTTTAAGGCCGTCTGAAAAACACAGCCCGCACACACAATAATAGGAAAGTTATGATCAGCATCTTTGATATTTTCAAAATCGGCATCGGCCCGTCCAGCTCGCACACCGTCGGCCCGATGAAGGCCGCGGCCGCTTTTGCTGATTTGCTGAATGCCGAAAACTTGGATACACAAGTAGCGCGCATTGTCATTGAAGTGTACGGCTCACTTGCTTTGACCGGCATCGGACACGGCACATTCGACGCATTATTGCTTGGTTTGGAAGGCAGCCTGCCGCACGATATTCCGCTGGCAGACATCCCCCAACGCTTGGAACGTATCCGCACGCAACACGTTTTAAAACTCAACGGCCGCGAAATGGCCTTCAATCCCGAAAAAGATTTGGATATCCGCGGCGACAAAGTGTTGCCCAAGCATCCGAACGGCTTGAACTTTATCGCCTACCATTCAGACGGCCAGAAGCTGAAAGAGCAGATTTATTATTCAGTCGGCGGCGGTTTTGTCGTAACAGACGAAGGGTTTGCACAAGAGGCGCAGGAAAATGCCGATGTGCCGTATCCATACAAAAACTGCGACGAGTTGCTGGCACAATGCCGTCTGAACCAGTTGAATATTTCCGAAGTCGTGTTGGCCAATGAAGCAGCGTTGGCAGGTTGCGATGAGGTAGAAGTGCGCCGCCGTGTGGCCGCCGTAGCCGATGTGATGGAAAACTGCATCAAGCGCGGCTTGGGTGCGGAAGGGCAATTGCCGGGCGGCTTGAACGTCCGCCGCCGTGCGCCGCAGTTGGCGGCCAAACTCAAAGTCCTGCGCGAGAGCGAAATCGTCAATACCCAACTTTGGCCGATGGTGTACGCCATGGCGGTCAACGAAGAAAATGCCGCCGGCGGACGCGTCGTAACCGCACCCACCAACGGAGCGGCAGGCATCATTCCTGCCGTCTTACACTATTTCCGCAAATTTAATCCGCACGCTAACCAATCTCGTGTCGAAGATTTCCTGCTGACTGCCGGTGCCATCGGTATTTTGTATAAAACCAATGCATCGATTTCCGGTGCGGACGTCGGCTGCCAAGGCGAAGTCGGCGTGGCGTGTTCCATGGCGGCAGGCGCATACGCCGAAGTTATCGGCGGTACCCCGAAACAAGTGGAAAACGCCGCCGAAATGGCCATGGAACACCACTTGGGCCTGACCTGCGACCCTGTCGGCGGCTTGGTGCAAATCCCCTGTATCGAGCGCAACGGCATCGCCGCCGAAAAAGCCCTCAAGCTCGCTACCCTCGCGCTTTTGGAAGACGGCACAGACAAAAAAGTCTCACTTGATGAAGTGATTCAAACCATGCTGCAAACCGGCCGCGATATGAAGGCAACTTACAAAGAAACCTCACTCGCAGGCCTGGCCATTACCTTGCAGAAAAAAGCCATACCGGTATCCGTGCGCGTGGTGGAATGTTAGAAATGGAATAGGGCGATTGCCCAATAAAAAAGGCCGTCTGAAAAACTTTCAGACGGCCTTTTTTGTATGGATTGAAGAACTAACCGTTTTTTTGATAAGGGTTTTCCAGCCCGGCCATTAAGTCGCGGAAGTATTCGCGCAACTGTTTTTCGGAGCAACCCATCAGCAGGGCGTCTTCAAAAGCGTCCTGAGCCATTTGGTAGAGTTCGTTCAAGTTTTCGGTCATGACTTTGACTTTTTCGGTGCAGGAAACGATCCGACCGTCGTCGTCATACCATTTGGGCATTTGCGGCATTGCCATAGCTCACCTCAATTTAAGAAACGGGATGGATCGTTTTTCTTCACACGGCGGGCAAAGGCGTATTTCGCGTTCCAATATTTGTGGCCGAGGCTGGTAATTTCGATACGTTTGCCCGTTCTCGGCGCGTGAATGAAATTGTTGTTGCCGATGTAAAGGCCGACGTGGGAAATACGGCCGCGACCCATGGTGCGGAAAAAGACCATGTCGCCCGGCTGCAATTCCGAACGGTTCACGGCAACGCCCATTTGCGCCTGTTCGGCAGAGGTACGCGGCAGGTTCACGCCCATGGCGCGTTTAAAGATATGTTGCATAAAGCCGCTGCAGTCAAAGCCGGTAGAGGCTGATGTGCCGCCGTAGCGGTAGGCCACGCCGAGCAAGCCCATGGCGCTGCCGATTAACTCATCTGCATTACCCGAAGGTGCGCGCGTATTGTTGCTTGGGGCTGGGCGTGTATTGACGGGGTGGACAGGGGTTGCCTGACGCGTATTGCCGTAAACGTTGGCGTTGTCGTTGAATTGGTTTAAAACATGCTGACGGGTGGTAATCAGGTTTTCCAAATCATCGGCGTAAGAAAAATTGACGCTCGCGAGCATAGCGACCGAAGTCCAAACTGCTGCGAGCCGGAGTAAAAAATTCATTATAAAAACTTCCGTTTCAGAAGGCATCCCCTGCCGATTGCAGGCACATTGCCGGTTTCTGAGATGTTATCCCGTATCATTCTTTTGTTATCTGCTTGATTGTATTCAAAAACCGTCTTTTTGGCAAAAAAACTGCTGTTATTTTGCGTTAAACCCTTGTTTCCAAACAAACTAGAAAAACATTAAATGCGGTTTCGCTTGATTTATCCTCTGCTGCAACCATATAAGCGGCATTCATTGATTTATTTTCAGAGACTGACATGACACAAAATCACAGCGATATCCGTACACGCTTTATCTTCGACGATATGCCTATCCGCGGCATGCACATCCGCCTCGAAAAGGTTTGGCAACACATCGTTAACCAAAAACATTATCCTGTCGCCATCCGCCGCGCATTGGGCGAATTGTTGGCCGCCGGTTCTTTATTGTCTGCCAACCTTAAAAACGAAGGCACGCTGATTGTTCAGGTTCAAGGTCAGGGCCGTCTGAAAATGTTGGTGGTGGAAGCGACTTCTGAAAATACTGTCCGCGCTACCGCGCGATGGGACGAAACTGCTGAAATCCGTGATGACGAAAGCCTGACTGCGCTGTTGGGCGAAAACAGCGTGTTTGTTTTGACCCATCAGCCTAAAGATGCCGACCCATGGCAAGGTGTTGTACCGCTGGAAGGCGACAGCATTGCGCAAATGTTGGTCAACTATATGAAACGTTCCGAGCAGCTCGATACCTATATTACGCTTGCCGCCGACGATCAAGCCGCAGGCGCATTATTGCTGCAACGCCTGCCGGAAGAAGAATTGGATGATGCCGCGTGGGAGCATGTGACCACGCTTGCGCAAACGCTTACTCCGCAAGAATTGACCGGTTTGGATGCGCATCATGCCCTTTACCGCCTTTACCATGAAACCCCGCCCCGCGTTTTTGAACCGGAAGCCATTGAATTTGCCTGCACCTGCTCCCGTGGCAAAGTCAGCGATATGCTGTTGATGCTTGGTGGTCAGGAAGTCGGCGGCGTGGTGGCAGAACAAGGCAGCATTCAAATCGATTGCGATTTCTGCCATAGCAAGTATGTGTTTGATGAAACCGATGTCAACGCTTTGTTTGGCGCGGATGTGGTGAATGCCGTACGCCAAGAAAATGAGCGTTTGCAGTAAGTACGGGATAAAAGTTTCTTAAAGAAATTGGCTTAATAGAAGGGCAGGTCTAATACCTGTCCTTTCTTTTTGGGAAAACTGAATATCATCAATAGAAAATGCCGTCTGAAAAAAGCGTGGCTGATTTCAGACGGCATGATTGTTTTAAACGATGCGTTTAATGTTTAAAGATTATTTCCAAACCAACAAAGCGTGGTTGCGTTTGCCGCGGCGGACGATGGTGTATTTGCCGAAACGTTTGTGTTCGTCAGTCAGCATGTAGGCATCGTCAGGTTTTTCAGCGGCATGGTTCGGATTGTTGGCTTCAGCAGGTTTGCCGTTGAGTAAAACCGCTTTGCTGTTAACAAAACCGCGCGCTTCTTTGTTGGAAGACGCCAAACCGGTTTTTACCAAAGTCTCCACCACGTTGAGGCTCTCGGAAACTTCAAAAGTTGGCAGGCCGTCGAGTGCCAGCTGCTCGAAGTCGCTTTCGGTAAGATGGCTTTGGTCTTCGGCAAACAGGCTTTCAGAAATGCGTTGGGCGGCGGCAAGGGCTTCTTCGCCGTGAATCAAGCGGGTCATTTCCTCGGCAAGAATGCGTTGCGCTTCTGGCTTGGTGCCGCTAGCTTTGTCTTTGGCTTCGATGGCATCGATTTCTTCGATAGACAGGAAGGTAAAGTATTTCAGAAATTTATACACATCGGCATCGGCCACTTTCAGCCAGAATTGGTAGAACTGATACGGAGAAGTTTTCTTCGCGTTCAACCATACCGCGCCGCCTTCGGTTTTACCGAATTTGGTGCCGTCTGATTTGGTTACCAAAGGCAGGGTCAGGCCGAATACTTGTTTTTGATGCAGACGGCGGGTCAAATCGATACCGGCAGTGATGTTGCCCCATTGGTCGGAACCGCCGATTTCCAAAACTGCGCCATGACGTTTGTTCAATTCGGCAAAGTCGTAGCCTTGCAGCAGGGAATAGGCGAACTCGGTAAAGGAAATGCCCACATCGTCGCGCTCGATACGCTGTTTGACGGACTCTTTGTTCAGCATGGCGTTGACGGAGAAATGCTTGCCGATGTCGCGCAGGAAGTCGAGACAGTTCATGCTGCCGAACCAGTCGGCGTTGTTGGCTATAATGGCTGCGTTATCGCCTTCAAAGCTTAAGAAAGGGGCCAGTTGGTTGCGGATGCTTTCCACCCAGCCGGCAACAGTTTCGGCAGAATTCAAGCTGCGCTCCACTGCTTTGAAACTAGGGTCGCCAATCATGCCGGTCGCACCACCCACCAGAGCAATCGGCGTATGGCCTGCTTGTTGGAAACGACGCAATGCCAATACAGGCAGCAAGTGGCCGATGTGCAGGCTGTCTGCTGTCGGGTCAAAACCGCAATAGAGGGAAATTTTTTGTTCGTTTAGCAAAGCGTCTAAGGCTTCGATGTCGGTAGTTTGGGCGATTAAGCCACGCGATTGTAGGTCTTTGATGACGCTCATTGATATCTTCCAAAAAAATTAGCAGTTTTACAAACTGCTAATTGTAACAAATTTCATCGGATGAATGGCTATGGCTTATTGAAGAAGCGTGTGATTTTCAGAAAAACGCTTGGCCAGTTCTCTGCCACCGTAAGGGTTGATGTGGTCTCTATCGGAATAAACTGGCAATCCGTTGATTTTGAAATTTTCCGGAATATAGGCAGTGGCATCGATAATGTACACATTGGCATATTTTTTTGCCAATTCTTTGATGCGTTCATTTCCTTTTGAAGTGACTGTTTCATCAATGGCAAGATTTTGACTAAATCCCGGTATGCGGTAAGACAGAATATAGGCGCGCAAGCCGTTGTATGACAGATTAGGGTTGTCTATCATCAGGTAAACCGCTTGTTTTTCCGAAGAAAGTTTTTGCAACATGAGGTTGAATTTTTTGAAAAAATCGGCATCGTAAGCAAGGGAATGGCTGTTTTCAGGCATTTGGCTGCCCCAGCGCATGGCCAAAAGCACTTTTGAGTGTTGGGGCAGATGCTCTTTTGCATACTCATAAACGGCACGGCAGGAGGCGTTTTGCTTGAATATGGGCGCAGCATAATCTTCTACATAGGCACAACTGTCCGCAGTAACCATCGTTGCCGACCATTTTTCTTTTTTGCCGACAGTATCAAAAAACGTTTTATATTGGTCGGCATGCGAATCGCCCAAAATCAGTAATTCCGGCTGTTTGTCGGTATCACCCCAAACACATTGTTTGTCGGTATTGTTGTGGCAAGAAGTGTAGGAACGCGCCAATCCCATACGGTCGTACTGCTCCATAAACGGGAGCTTCATGGCAAGAAAAGGCGTTATGGCCAAAACAAGCATGGGGACGGCATAAATCCATGCCACAGATTGGGCAAAAGAGCCTTTCCACTTTTTAAACGGTTTCTCGACAAAATAATAAGAAAGCAGGGAGAGTGCAAACATTAAGACAATCGCGGCCGCAGTCGAATACGAAGGCAGATTGTTTGAACCGATGTATCTCATAAAAGCCAATACAGGCCAATGCCACAGATACAGCGAATAGGAAATCAAGCCTATGCCGACTGTAATCTTCCATTGGAAAAATTTTTTCAGCCGGTGTTCAAATTGATTGAAATAAATGAATGCGGCGGCGGCCAAACAAGGAATGATGGCGGCAGGCCCCGGGAAATAGGCGGTTTTTTCCGTATAGGCAAACAGGCAGGCAAACAGTACGCAGACGGAAAGTAATGCGCCTGCCGCCGCATATGGTTTGCCGGTATCCAGCCCTTGTTGTTGCCGATATTGCATCCACACGGCCGTCAACGAGCCGATTAGCATTTCGCAGGCGCGCAGATGGGGCAGGTAATATTTATCCAGCGAAGTCGGTATAAAAGAAGCCAAAATGCTGAATACGCATAGCGTGATAAGGAAGGCAAACTGAGTGCGCCAGCTTTTGCGGACTACCAGTAACAGCAATATCGGAAAGACGAAATAATATTGTTCTTCGACCGATAAAGACCAAATGTGAAGCAAAGGTTTTTCTTCTTGTATGGGATCGAAATAGCCCTGACCCTTTGCAAAAAAGATATTGGAGATGAACCCCAAGGTGGACAGGGCTGTCCTCCATAAAAGGGAAAAATCATCTTTGGTGAATAAAAGAAAGCCGCATATCAGCGTTGCCGCCAATACGGTAAAAAATGCGGGCAGTATCCGCTTGATACGGCGGATGTAAAACTTTTTGAACGAGAAAATTCCACTGCTCATTTCACGATGGATAATCATCGTGATCAGAAAGCCGGAAATGACAAAAAAGATATCAACACCAAGAAAGCCGCCAGGCAGCCAGTTTTTTTCAATATGGAAAACGACAACGGATAGAACAGCAACGGCACGCAATGTATCAATATCTGGGCGGTAAGATAAAACTTTGCTCATAATATTTTGATTTTAATTAGTTTATATTAATGGCGTCGTCTAAAAAGTGATTCCTGCCGAGAATGGCAGTATTTCGGAGGTCGGCCATCGTTTGTCGGAACAGGGCAGTTTGTTTGCCTTCTTAGAATGATTGCTGATGATATGCGTTTGAATAGTAATGGATTAGAGTAGGAATAAAGTTGATAGTTTCAACATAATATTTAATATGTTGTTTTTATAATGAATCAATACGATGTGGTATTGTTTAATTATTTATTGTCATATCAGTGGTATTGTTATTGATGATGTAATCTTGCGCTATTTTTAGGTAAGGCGTGGGTAAGAAACGAGAGATTTTAAGAAAGAAAAATTACGGGTCATGCCCGCATTTATTATGGAGATGATGTTTTGTTGATATTTCAAGACATGAGGCCGTCTGAAAATAAATTCAGACGGCCTTAATCTTAGAAAAGGCCGTCTGAAAAAGCGTTATGCTGGGTTTATACGTTAAAGAGGAAGTGCATCACATCGCCGTCTTGTACAACGTATTCTTTGCCTTCCACACGCATTTTGCCTGCTTCTTTGGCTTTGGCTTCGCCGCCTAAAGCGATGAAGTCTTCGTAGGAGATAACTTGGGCACGGATGAAGCCGCGTTCAAAGTCGGTATGAATCACGCCGGCAGCTTGTGGCGCAGTGTCGCCTTTGTGTATGGTCCAAGCGCGGACTTCTTTGACACCGGCGGTAAAGTAGGTTTGCAGGCCCAAGAGGTCGTAGCCGGCACGAATCAGGCGGTTCAGGCCCGGTTCTTCCAAGCCCATTTCAGCGAGGAATTCGGCTTTTTCATCGTCTTCCAATTCGGCGATTTCGCTTTCCATCGCGGCGCATACGGCCACAACTGGCGCGTTTTCTTTTGCAGCCAATTCTTTCAGGCGGTCGAGGTGCGGGTTGTTTTCAAAACCGTCTTCGGAAACGTTGCCGACGTACATGGCAGGTTTGGCAGTCAGCAGGAACAGCGGTTTGAGCATGGCGAGTTCTTCTGTGTCCAAACCGAAGGAGCGTACAGGCTTACCTTCGTCCAAATGCGGCAGCAGTTTTTTGCACAGATCGACCAGTTTTTGCGCGTCTTTATCGCCTGAGCGTGCACGTTTTTCTTCGCGGACGATGGCTTTTTCGACGCTGGCCAAGTCAGCTAGTGCCAATTCGGTGCCGATGGTTTCGATGTCGGCAATCGGATCGACTTTGCCTGCAACGTGAACGATGTTGTCGTCGTCAAAGCAACGCACGACGTTAACAATCGCGTCAGTCTCGCGGATGTTGGCAAGGAACTGGTTGCCCAGGCCTTCGCCTTTGCTCGCGCCTGCAACCAAACCGGCGATATCGACGAATTCGACGATGGCAGGCTGCATTTTTTGCGGATTGACGATTTTTGCCAATTCAGCCATACGCGGATCGGGGACTTCAACGATGCCGACGTTGGGTTCGATGGTACAGAAAGGATAGTTTGCCGCTTCGATACCCGATTGGGTCAGCGCGTTAAAGAGGGTGGATTTGCCGACGTTGGGCAAACCGACGATGCCGCATTTCAAGCTCATGGTTTTTCCTGAAAAGATAAAAGTTTAACGGCGGATTATAGCATATTGTGGAGGTACTCAAAACAGCCGCAATGCTGGTGTGTTCTTATAATGAAAGGCCGTCTGAAAAAAGAGGGGCAGGCATTCAGCTTATTGTTCTTCCGAAGAATGAGTAAATGAATGAAGCCGTTAAATAAAACAATTTTTCGGACAGGAGGCTTAAGATCAAACCTGAAAGAATACCCAATACCCAATAAATCATCTGACGGTATTTCGGGTCGGGTGCGGTACGTAACATTTTGAAATACAAAACCAGACAGCCGAACATGCAGATTGTTTGAAACAGAATGAGGGGGAGGCTGTCAATGGCTCCGGAAATCGAATCATGAACGATGATTGTCCCTATGCGTATGCATAAATAAATTAAAGCCGAGCCTACCGCCGAATGCCCCAAAGGGACGGACGTGTCGGATGAATCGGGTGTTTTGTGGGGCTGAAGCCTGCCGAATAATAAGATAAATATAATGTCAAACATATTGATAGTTGCCTTGGCGTAAGATATTTTCGTTTTTCAGACGGCCTCAGGGTGTCTGAAAGCTTATTGTGCGGCGATATGGAGCAGTGCCGCGGTAAGGTATGTCAGTAGGCCGACCATCCACCATGCTGAAGTGGTTGCCATAATTAAGTTAATAATTTGATTTTTCAGTGTATTATCTGCTATTTCCCAAAATAGTCCAAAATACAGGGCAAGTTAAATGAATAGAGGGGAAGAGGAGTAAGCAGGTTGAAAAACGGTATGGGGTTTCGTGGGTAAAGTCTTTGCCACGGTTCGCAGTTAGTTTAAAGGCCGTCTGAAAAACTGTTTCAGATGGCCTTTTTTCCGTGCTGCCTTAACCGGTATTACGCAAACCTTGCGCTACGCCGTTGATGGTCAGGTGAACCATTAGCAGCGCGTGCGGATTGTCGGGCTCTTTGCGCAGGCGTTTGAGCATGGCGACTTGCAGGCCGTTGAGGGCGTTCAAATATGGAATCCTCAAGGCAAGCGAACGGGCGAGGCTGCGGTTGTCGCGCAGGAGCTCTTCGGTTTGCAGCAGGTCGAGCAGTGCTTTGCGGCTGCGTTGGTATTCTTCCTTGATCATGCCGAAGATGACTTTTGCTTTATCGGGCGATTCGCTCAAGCCGGCATAGTTTTCCGCCAAGGTGATGTCGGTTTTCGCCATCACTTGTTCCATGTTGGAGAGCATGGCTTGGAAGAACGGGTTGCTTTGGGCATGTTCGCGCAGGGCGGCCAGTGTGTCGTGATTGCCTTCGCACAAGGTTTCCACTGCGCTGCCGAAACCGTACCAAGCCGGCAGCATGAGGCGGTTTTGCATCCATGAGAATACCCACGGAATTGCGCGCAAGTCCTGAATCCGCGCCAAGGTTTTGCGGCTGGCGGGACGGCTGCCGAGGTTGAGGGTGGCGATTTCCTGAATCGGGCTGGTTTGCAGGAAGTAGTCGATGAAGTCGGGGTGGGTAATCAGTTCGCGGTAGTATTTGAACGATACGTCCGACAAATCCTGCATCAGTTTGGCATCAGGGTCTTTTTTGTCCGGCAGGATGCTGGCTTCCAAAGTCGCGGCAACCAAGGTTTCCAAGTTGCGTTGGGCATTGCCCGGGTCGGCGTATTTGGCGGTAATGACTTCGCCTTGCTCTGTAATGCGGATTTGTCCGGCAACGCTGCCTGCAGGTTGCGCCAAAATAGCTTGGTAAGATGGGCCGCCGCCGCGACCTACGCTGCCGCCGCGGCCGTGGAACAGGCGCATGCGGACATCGTATTTTTTGAAGAGTTCGACCAAGCCCAACTCTGCCTGATACAGACACCATGAGCTGGTAACGTAGCCGCCGTCTTTGTTGGAGTCGGAGTAGCCGAGCATGATTTCTTGGATGTTGCCGCGGCTTTCGAGCAGGGCATCATACCAGTCGAGGCGGAACATGGTTTCCATGACCGGACAGGCGTTTTCGAGCGCTTCGATGGTTTCAAACAGAGGCACGATATTGATGCGGCTGTGCGGTTTGCCGTTTTCTACCACCAATAGGCCGCTTTCTTTCAGCAGCAATGCCAAGGCGAGCAGGTCGCTGGGTTGTTCGCAGTTGGAAATAATGCTTTGTGTAACGGCATCTTCGCCGAATTCGTCTTTGATTTTGCGCGCTTCGTTGAAAATCGCCAGTTCGTGACGGGTATGGTCGCTGTATGTGATGAACGGGCTGTACAGCGGACGTTGATGGCTCAATTCGCGCAACAGGGCGGCTTGTTTTTGCTCTTCGTTCAGGCTGTTGTAGTCTTCCAAGCCTGCGTGTTGGAAAAGTTCGGCAACCACATCGGCGTGTTTGCCTGCGTGTTGGCGCAGGTCGAGTGGCATCATGTGGAAGCCGAACACGGACACGCTGCGGATAATGTCGGCCAGACGGCCTTCTGCCAGCAGTTGGCTACCGTTTTCGTGGAGTGAGCGTTGCAGTTTTTTCAGGTCGTTGAGGAACTCTTCGACCGTGGCATAAGGCTCGAGGAAGCCGAATTTGCAGCCCATGCCCAAACCGAGTGAGCGTGCCTTGCCCATGGCGCGTGCCATGATGTAGGCGATGGCGCGGCGGTAGGGTTCTTCGGCACGGGCGATTTCTTCGTCAGGCGAGAGGGCGGCCAGTGCCATTACGTCGTCATTGACTTTGACGCGGCGGATGGAGAGCGGCAATTCGCGGTAGAGTTTGTCGAGTTCGCCGCGATAGAAACGGAACACTGCGTCGGCATGCCGTCTGAACGCAAAACGCAAGGTTTCGGCAGAAACGAACGGGTTGCCGTCGCGGTCGCCGCCGATCCAGCCGCCGATTTTAAGGATATTCGGAACGCGGACGCCGGGATAGGCCGTCTGAAAATCGCGTTCCATTGTGCGGTAGAGTTTGGGCAGGGCTTCAAAGAAGCTCATTGGGAAGATGGATACACCGTTGTTGATCTCGTCGTTGACGCTGAGTTTGTGGCGGCGCGTTTCGCTGGTCTGCCACAAGCCCAAAAGCACGGTGTCGATTTCGCGGCGCAACTGAGCCAGCGCATCAGGATTAGTGCAGCGTTCGCGTTGCGGCAGCAGCGCGCGGATGCGGCGGTTGAAGCTCAAGACGGTTTGGCGTTGCACTTCGGTCGGGTGCGCAGTCAAAACGGCGGTAACGACTGTATTGTCCAGTTGTTGTTGCAACGCTTTGCCGTTGACTTTTCCGGCTTTGAGCTTGCGCACGGTTTCCGTCAGGCTGCCTTCTGCTGCGCTGTGGCCGGCATCTTCGTGGATTTGGCGGCGGCGTTCGTGGTGCACGTCTTCGGCGATGTTCAAAATCTGCGCGAACAGGCCGCAGGCCAAGGTTAAATCGTGGGTTTGTTGTTCGTCCAATTGCGGCAACACCTTTTCAATCAAGGCAGCGCTGTCGTCTGAAGTCGATAATAACTTAACGGTTTCGACCACCAAAGGCGACGCTTCCTCATGCAGCAGATTGAAAAGAGACTGTTTTAAAAATTCCGCATCCGCTGCCAAAGCGGCATCTTTGGGATTGTTTAAGATATGCAGTTGCATGATTTTTCTCTTATTTAAATGTTAATTTGGGTTTGTCCTGAATCCATTGTATAGCAAATTTTTGTAAACTGCCAATGCTGCCGTCCGATACATTTCAAACCAGAAAACAGCCGTCCGTATCCGCCGCGTGGTCGCTGTCTGTAAAATGCCGTAAAATATTACCCATCAAAACAGAGGCGAGAAACCCATGATTGAATTTCCCAACCAGCCCGATTTTCTTGAACAACACACCGCCGTCGCCGTCGGCACCGTCAACATGAGCCAGCAGGCGATACGGGTGTTGATAGAGAATGCCACCGAAAAGGCAAGTATCCTGACCATCGCCCGCGTTGCCGCCATTCAGAGCATCAAACAGACCGCCAACCTGATTCCGCTGCACCTGCCCGGCCGCATCATTGGCGTGCAGGTTGATTTCGATATTAACGTTGAGCTGGCCTGCCTGAAGGCCACGCTGACCGTCCAAGCGAACAGCAACGGCAGCATTGCCACCGAAGCCCTGACCGGCCTAAATTTGGCGCTCTTGAGCGTTTACGACATGATGAAAGACGTTGACCGTAATATGATGCTCAGCGGCATCCGCCTGGAATCCGAAACCAGCAGCGAAGGCCGTCCTTTCCTGTTTGACAACGCATACGAAAATATTAGTTTCTAAATCACTCAGGCCGTCTGAACATTGGGTTTCAGACGGCCTTATTGTTATGATGAACGATCAACAACTCTTGCGGTTCAGCCGCCATATCCTGCTTGACGAAATCGGTATCGAAGGCCAAGAAAAACTCTTGGCCGCCCATGTGCTTGTTGTCGGTTGCGGCGGGCTGGGTGCGGCGGCCTTGCCGTATCTTGCCGCTGCCGGTATCGGCAGCCTGACAATTGCCGATGCCGATGCCATCGACGAGACCAACCTTCAACGCCAAATCACGTTTACCGAAGCCGACATCGGCAAAAACAAGGCTTTGGTCATGCAAGGCCGTCTGAAACAGATCAACAGCCAAACACACATTACAGCCATTGCCGAATTTCTCGATGAGGCCAGGCTTGTCGAATTGGCAAACGCCACCGACATCATTCTTGATTGTTCCGACAATTATCCCACACGCCAAGCGGTCAACCGCGCCGCCGTTGCCACGCGCACGCCTTTGATTTCCGCAGCGGCCGTCGGCTTTGACGGACAAATCGCCGTGTACCGTCCCGATCTTCCCGATACGCCCTGCTATGCCTGCTTGTTTGACGGCGAACAAGCCAGCGACGGTGCTTGTGCATTGTTCGGCGTTTTTTCGCCATTGGTCGGTGTTATCGGAACGACCCAAGCTGCCGAAGCGCTTAAAGTGCTGATCGGTATCGGTACGCCGTCGCACGGCAAACTTTCTACCTACAACGCGTTGAGCGGAAAATGGCAGCAATACGGGGTGAGACGCAATCCCGAATGCCCGGTTTGCAGCGGCCGTTAAAGACAAAAAGCAGGGTAAGGGTTTCAATATTGCCTCAGCTAATCCGCTAGAGTAATCATACTTATCTTTCATTAAACTTGAAGGAAGGCGTTTCTTCCCTTTTCAGACGGCCTGTGGCACGATATGATTCAATGATTAATAAATTTCTTGAGGCCGTCTGAAAAAGGATAAGGAGAAACCGGCTTAATGAATATTATTCGTGCTTTATTGGTGGTATTGGGTTGCCTGGCTTTGGGCGAGGCAACCGTTTGGATTTTGGGGTTGAAGCTGCCGGGCAGTATTGTCGGCATGGCTTTGCTGTTTGCCGCGCTTCAGGCAGGCTGGGTCAAATTGTCTTGGGTGGGAGAACTGGCAGACATTTTGATGGCAAACCTGACTTTGTTTTTGGTGCCGCCTTGCGTGGCCGTCATCAGCTATTTGGATGTGATTGCAAACGACTGGTTTTCGATTTTGACGGCCACAATCGGCAGTACGATCTGCGTATTGTTGGTAACCGGCAAAGTGCATGAGTGGGTCAGGAGGCTGATGTGATGGGCGATATCGACAATTTGTTGCGTATGCCCGTGCTTATGCTGTTTCTGACTTTGGCCGTTTATGCTTTGGCGGTGCAGATTCGGGTGCGCACGGGAAACGTTTTGTGCAATCCGGTATTGATCAGCACGCTGGTGTTGATGGGGTATTTGAAGGTATTTGCCATCGATTACGAGCTGTATCACGACGCGGCGCAGTTTATCGATTTTTGGTTGAAACCGGCGGTCGTATTGCTGGCCGTGCCGCTTTATCGAAATTGGGACCGTATCCGCAGCCAGTGGTTGCCGGTGGTATTGTCGCAGTTGGCGGGCAGCGTAACAGGCATTGTTACGGGCGTATATTTTGCCAAATGGCTGGGCGCTTCACGCGAAGTGATTCTGTCGCTGGCTTCCAAATCCGTGACCAACCCGATTGCGATTGAAATCACGGCATCGGTCGGCGGTATTCCGGCGATTACAGCGGCAACGGTGATTATTGCCGGACTTTTTGGCCAGATGGCCGGATATAAAGTGTTGAAAGGGGCGTTGTATATGCCTTCTTCAGTGGGAATGTCTTTGGGTACGGCCTCGCATGCGATGGGTATTGCGGCGTCTTTGGAATACGGCCGCCGTATGGCCGCATATGCCGGCTTAGGTTTGACGCTCAACGGCGTGTTGACGGCGATATTGGTGCCTATCTTGATTCCCTTATTGGGCGTATAGCGTTTAGGCCGTCTGAAAATAGTGTAAACAGGAGAAAATGATATGGCTGTAAATTTGACTGAAAAACGTGCAGACGAATTGTTGGAAATCGACGGCATCCGTCTGTTTACAGGTCGTGCCGGCATCAAGCAACAAGACCGCGACGATTTGACGCTGATGGTGTTGGGCGGCGGTCATACGGTGGGCGCGGTGTTTACGCAAAACCGTTTCTGCGCCGCGCCGGTGCATATTGCTAAGTCGCATCTGTTTGACCAAGACGGTGTGTGTGCCTTAGTCATCAATACGGGCAATGCCAATGCGGGTACCGGCGCACAAGGCCGGTTGGACGCGATTAAAGTGTGCGCGGCGGCGGCAGAACAGGTCGGCTGCCAATCCAATCAGATTATGCCGTTTTCGACCGGCGTGATTTTGGAGCCACTGCCTGTGGATAAAATTGTGGCTGCTTTGCCGCAAGTGCGCCCTGCATTCTGGTCGGATGCGGCTCGTGCCATCATGACGACGGATACTGTACCGAAAGCCGCTTCACGCACAGGCCTGGTAGGCGAAAAACACACAGTCCGCGCCACCGGCATCGCCAAAGGCTCGGGCATGATTCATCCGAACATGGCGACCATGTTGTCGTTTATCGCCACCGATGCCAAAGTATCCCAACCGATTTTGCAACTGATGACGCAAGAAATCGCAGACGAAAGTTTCAATACGATTACCGTGGACGGCGATACCAGTACCAACGACAGCTTCGTGATTATGGCGACAGGCCGTTGCGGTCAGAGCGAAATCGACAATACCGCCGATCCGCGCTACGCGCAGCTCAAAGCCTTGCTCGGTTCGCTGGCATTGGAATTGGCGCAGGCGATTGTCCGTGATGGCGAGGGCGCGACCAAGTTCATCACGATTGAAGTGCAAAACGCGAAAACCCGCGAAGAAGCGCGCAAGGTGGCTTATGCCGTCGCCCATTCGCCTTTGGTGAAAACCGCGTTCTTTGCCTCCGACCCGAACTTGGGCCGTCTGTTGGCAGCCGTCGGCTATGCCGGTATTGAAGACTTGGATGTCGATGCTTTGAAAATGTGGCTGGATGACGTGTTGGTGGCTGAAAACGGCGGCCGCGCGGAAAGCTATACCGAAGAAGCAGGACAAGCCGTGATGAACCGTCCGGAAATCACCGTCCACATCGATTTGCAACGCGGCGATACGACGGCGGCTGTTTATACCTGCGATTTGTCGCACGAATATGTGTCGATTAACGCGGATTACCGTTCTTAAAAACCTTTATCCTTGTTTTCAGACGGCCTTTGAGAAAAGTATCAAGGCCGTCTGAACACATTGACTGCGTGTTTATGATGAAATTTCCACAGACTTGGGCGGCGCGCCTCGCCCACAAAATCCGCCAAACCAAACGCCTGTCGAAAAAAAGCATGGCCTTTCTGTTTTTGCTGGCAGGCTCGGCACTGGTTGCCTTGACGGCTTTGATGTTTGCGTACTTGGCGGATTTGGCTTTGGAATGGAACGCTTTGTTGGTAGGGAAATATCCGTGGTTTGCATGGGTGGCCTTGCCGCTGGGCTTGCCGCTTTTGGCGTGGTTTACGCGCAAATTTGCGCCGTACACTTCCGGCAGCGGTATTCCGCAGGTCATCGCTTCGTTGTCTTTGCCGTATGGCGCGCAGAAAACCCGTCTAATTCGTCTGGGCGAAACCTTTTTTAAAATTCCGCTGACGTTTTTGGGCATGATTTTGGGGGCGTCGATCGGCAGGGAAGGGCCGTCTGTACAAGTGGGCGCGGCGGTGATGAACGCTTGGGGCGCGTGGTGTAAAAAGCACGGGCTGGCGTTTAGGGGCATGCAGGAAAACGATTTGATTGCCGCAGGCGCGGCCGGCGGTTTGGCGGCGGCGTTTAACGCGCCTTTGGCAGGCGTGGTCTTTGCCATCGAAGAATTGGGGCGCGGCGTGATTTTGCGTTGGGAACGCCAAATCCTGATGGGCGTGTTGGCAGCCGGTTTCATTCAAGTGGCGATACAGGGCAACAACCCATATTTTTCAGGGTTTCAAGGGCATGAGCTGCCAAACATGCTGATGTGGGCCGCGGTGTCGGGTATGGTCTGCGGCGTGGCAGGCGGATTGTTCGGCAGCTTTTTGTATCGCGGCGCGGCGGCATTCGCACCGGTACGCTGGCGCAGTTTCATTCGCCGTCATTTGTTGGTGGTCGCCTTTGCAATGGGTATTTTGCTGGCGCTGCTCGGTACGTTTTATCAAGGCAAAACCTATGGTACGGGCTATCACGAAGCTGCAGCCGCTCTTAAAGGCGCGTATGAAGCGCCGTTCGGCTTGGCCGCCGCGAAATGGGCGGCAACCGTGTTCAGCTATTGGGCAGGTATTCCCGGCGGTATCTTCACGCCGTCTTTAACCATCGGCGCGATGATAGGCGAACACATGGCTTCTTTCGCGCAACTGGGCGACGCGTCCAATGTCGCAGTTTTGCTTTGTATGGCTGCATTCCTTGCCGCCGCGACCCAATCGCCGCTGACCGCTGCCGTAGTGGTAATGGAAATGACGGGCGGACAGAATTTACTGTTTTGGATGTTGCTGACGTGCATCTTCGCTTCGCAAGTCTCGCGCCAATTCTCGCCGCATCCGTTTTACCATGCCGCAGGTTTGCGCTTCAGACGGCATATTGAAGCCGAAAGCGGAAATGTTCAGCACGAGAAAAAAGAATAGGTCGGCATATAAAGGCCGTCTGAAAATCAGATTTCAGACGGCCTTTTATATGCCGTTTAAAGCTGTATTTCAGTTTACTTAAACAGCAAAATCAGCAATAAAACAACCGCAATCACACCCAGCCACAGGCTTTGGCGTTGCTGTACTTTGACCAGATGCACATAGGCATCGCGCATTTCCTGTTGGCGGTTTTCGTCAACCAGCGCACTGATTTTGCGCGGCAGGGAAGGGATGATTTGCGCCCAATCGGGGGCTTCGTTTTTAAGGTTACGCCAAAGGGCTTTGGGGCCGACCTGTTCGTTCATCCAGCGCACCAAAAACGGTTTGGCGGTTTTCCACAAGTCCAAATCAGGATCAAGCTGGCGGCCCAAGCCTTCGATGTTGAGCAGCGTTTTTTGCAGCAACACAAGCTGTGGCTGGATTTCGACATTGAAGCGGCGGCTGACTTCAAACAGGCGCATCAATACGAGGCCGAACGAGATTTGTGAAATCGGTTTGTTGAACACCGGTTCGCACACGGCGCGGACGGCAGCTTCCAATTCTTCCGCGCGCGTGTCGGCAGGCACCCAACCCGATTCGATGTGGGCGGTGGCGACGCGGTGGTAGTCGCGGTTGAAAAAGGCGAGGAAGTTGATGGCGAGATAGCGTTTGTCGTAGTCGGTCAGCGTGCCGACGATGCCGAAATCGAGGGCGATGTAGCGGTTGTCGGCGGCGACCAAAATGTTGCCGGGGTGCATGTCGGCATGGAAAAAGCCGTCGCGGAAGACTTGCGTGAAGAAGATTTCCACGCCGTAATCGGCAAGTTTGTGCAAATCAATGCCGTCTGCTTTGAGTTTGGCGATATCGGATACCGGTGTGCCGTCCATCCATTCGATGGTCAGCACGTCGCTGGTGCAGTAGTCGTAAAACACCTTCGGCACAATCAGCATATCGCTGTTTTGGAAATTGCGACCGAGCTGGCTGGCATTGGCGGCTTCGCGCATTAAGTCCAATTCGTCGTGCAGGTATTTGTCAAATTCGGCCACCACTTCGCGTGGCTTCAAACGCTTGCCGTCTGAAAACAAACGCTCTACCCAGCCTGCACCAAAGCGCATCAGCGACAAATCCTGTTCGATAACGGGCAAAAGGTTGGGACGCAAGACTTTCACTGCAACCTGTTCGCCCGAATGCAGGCGGGCTTTGTGTACTTGGGCGATGGACGCGCTGGCGACAGGCTCTGTTTCAAATTCCGCGTATAAAGTGTCGATGGATTGGCCCAGCGATTTTTCGATTTGCGAGCGTGAAAGTTGCGCGTCAAACGGCGGCACTTTGTCTTGCAGCCTTGCCAGTTCGACCGCGTAATCATGCGGAATCAGATCGGGACGCGTGGACAATACCTGTCCGAATTTGATGAAAATCGGCCCCAGGCTTTCCAAAGCCAAACGCAGGCGCACGGCAGGCATCTCGTGTTTGAACTTGGACGACTGCGGCAGCATATTGAGGAAAGTCCGCGCCCAACCCGGACGGACCAGCGAGGCGATCAGCTCGGCAAGGCGGTAGCGGTAGAGCGTGCAGAGGATGGTTTTAATGCGTTTGAGGCGGTTCATGATGGACGCAGATAAATCGAAAAAACAGAATTATATAGGAAAAACGGGTAAGGGCTTCAGACGGCCTGAGACTTTTGCAAAAACATTTGCCGCATAGCTAACAATTTTATAAGGGCTCAGGTTTTGCCGCCCCAATAAAAAGACGGATATTCACATCATAAATATTCGTCGGCTACTTGCCCAAACTGCCGATTCAAGACATAATCGGGAAATGTGCAGGAGAGTGTTACACCCAACTACAATGTAACCACCGAAGGCGCAGACACCCTTAAATCGCTCAGGTATCAGGGACTGCACATTGAAACAAACAATCTGGAGAGCGGCGTTAGAATAACGTCCACCGAAGGGGAGAAGGCCGTCTGAACCACCATTCAGACAACCGCGCAAAGCAGTGAGCAGACTGGTTTGCCATCATGCGGATACGGCCGAAAATCTCAGGTTCAAGGACAGATAGGGTCATCCGCGCATAGGTGCGCGGGCGGCATCTGAACAAAAAATCCGGAGAAACTTGAGAATGACTGCTCTGAAAACCACCCCATTTCATCAAGCCCATCAAGATGCAGGCGCGAAGCTGGTAGATTTTGCCGGCTGGGAGCTGCCCATCCATTATGGTTCACAAATCGCCGAACACGAAGCCGTGCGCACCGACGCCGGTATGTTTGACGTATCCCATATGCTCGTTACCGACGTAGCGGGCGCAAATGCCAAAGCCTTTTTCCGCAAATTGATTGCCAACGATGTCGCCAAACTCGCCTTCGTCGGCAAAGCCCTTTATTCCGCGCTGCTCAACGACAACGGCGGCGTGATTGACGACTTGATCGTTTACCGCACCAACGAAGCCGAAACCCAATACCGCATCGTGTCCAACGGCGCGACCTGCGAGAAAGACACCGCCCAGTTCCACAAAATCGGACAAGAGTTCGGCGTTGCCTTCAATCCGCGCTACGACCTCGGCATGCTCGCCGTACAAGGCCCGAAAGCCATTGAAAAACTCCTGACCGTCAAACCTGAATGGGCGGACGTGATTCACGGCCTCAAACCGTTCCAAGGTGCAGACTTGGGCAACGACTGGTTTGTCGCCCGTACAGGCTATACCGGCGAAGACGGCGTTGAAGTCATCCTGCCCGGCACTGAAGCCGTCGCATTCTTCAAAGCCCTGCAACAAGCCGGCGTACAACCCTGCGGCCTCGGTGCGCGCGACACCCTGCGCATGGAAGCCGGCATGAACCTCTACGGCAACGATATGGATGACGACACCAGCCCGCTCGAAGCAGGCATGGGTTGGACGGTTGATTTGAAAGACGAAAACCGCGACTTCGTCGGCAAAGCCGCCTTGCTGGCATTGAAAGAAAAAGGTGTTGCCGTCAAACAAGTCGGTTTGCTGCTCGACAAAGGCGGCATCCTGCGCGCGCATATGGAAGTGTTGACCGACAAAGGCAAAGGCGAAACCACCAGCGGCGTATTCTCGCCCAGCCTGAAACAATCCATCGCCATCGCTCGCGTACCGAAAGATTTTGACGGCGATACCGCCAAAGTACTGATTCGCGGCAAAGAAGTCGATGTACGCGTACTGAAGCTGCCGTTTGTGCGCAACGGTCAAAAACAGTTTGATTAATATCGATTCAGACGGCCTTTTTTGTTAAGGGCCGTCTGAAAGCAGGTTTTAATTGTCGTCCGTTACGGACGTAAAGCATTGAACAAGGCATCTGTGGATATTGATTCATGCAGAGGCCGTCTGAAAATAACCCCTATCAATGGAGAATCAAACCATGAGCAACATCCCAGCCGAACTGAAATACGTTGCCAGCCACGAATGGCTGCGCCTTGAAGAAGACGGTACCATTACCGTCGGCATTACCCATCACGCGCAAGAGCTGTTGGGCGACATCGTGTTTGTCGAGCTGCCTGAAGTCGGTGCAAACCTGGCCGCCGAAGAGCAAGCCGGTGTGGTTGAGTCTGTGAAAGCAGCGTCCGACGTATACGCGCCGATTGCAGGCGAAGTCGTTGCCGTCAACGAAGATTTGCCCAGCGCGCCGGAAACTGCCAACAGCGACCCTTACGGCGCAGGCTGGTTCTTCAAAATCAAACCTGCCAACCCTGCTGATTACGACGGTCTGCTGACTGCCGAACAATACGCAGGCGAAGTAGCTTGATTTTTGCAAACATCCAAACAGGTTTTGCGCCTGTTTGATATTGCAGGTCTTAGGTCGTCTGAAAATGCTTTCAGACGGCCTTTGTTTCAATTTTTCCTCAATAAACATGAATTACTGCGAATTTGTCGCCACGCTACCCGATGATACGGACAACCCCAACCAACATTATCACGACACGCAATACGGTTTTCCGATTGAGGACGACAATGAATTGTTTGGGCGGCTGGTGTTGGAAATCAATCAGGCGGGTTTGAGCTGGACGCTGATGCTGAAGAAGCAGCGGGCATTTCAGACGGCATTTAAAGGTTTTGACATCGAGACGGTTGCCGCATTTGACGAAGCCGATATTGAGCGGCTGCTTGCCGATGCAGGCATCGTCCGCAACCGCTTGAAAATCAACGCAGCCATTTATAACGCGCGACAAATCAAACAAATACAGCAAGAATACGGTTCATTCAAAAACTGGCTCGATACGAACCATCCGCTCGACAAGGCTGAATGGGTGAAGCTGTTTAAAAAACATTTCAAATTTGTCGGCGGCGAAATCGTCGGCGAATTTCTGATGAGTACCGGCTACCTACTCGGCGCGCATGTGGAAACCTGTCCGGTTTATAGGGAAATATTGGCATGTCGTCCGAAGTGGGCGGAGGCCGTCTGAAACAACATCTGAAAGAAAAAGCGGTTTTGATACCGATAACAAAAAAGGAGTAGAAATGAAACTATCTGAATTATTCAACCCGAACGAATTTGCCGCGCGCCATTTGAGCTTTGGCGACGAGGCTGCGCTTTTGGAAGCGCTCGGCGAGAAGAGTATGGATGATTTTGTCGGCAACACCGTGCCGCAAAGCATCCGTATGCCGTCCGAACTCGATTTGCCCGAGGCTTTGACCGAGGCGGACGCGTTGGCGAAATTGAAAGGCATTGCGTCGAAAAACGTGATCAACAAATCCTATATCGGTTTGGGTTATTACCCGACCCGCGTGCCGAACGTGATTTTGCGCAACGTGTTGGAAAATCCGGGCTGGTACACCGCCTACACCCCGTATCAGGCGGAAATCGCGCAGGGTCGTTTGGAAGCGTTGCTGAACTTCCAACAAGTGTGTATCGATTTGACCGGTTTCCCTGTGGCGGGCGCGTCTTTGTTGGACGAGGCAACTGCCGCGGCTGAAGCGATGGCGATGGCGCACCGCGTGGGCAAAGTGAAATCCGAGCGTTTCTTTGTGGATGCGCGCGTGTATCCGCAGACTTTGGACGTGATGAAAACCCGCGCCAAATATTTCGGCTTTGAACTGGTGGTCGGCGATTTTGCCCAAGCGGATGAAGGCGAATACTTCGGCGCGCTGTTCCAATACGTCGGCAAAGACGGCGACGTGCAAGACTTGCAGGATGTTATCGGCCGTCTGAAAGCCAAAGGCACAATCGTGGCCGTTGCCGCCGACATCATGAGCTTGGTTTTGCTGAAATCGCCTGCCGAATTGGGCGCGGACATTGCGTTGGGCAACACGCAACGCTTCGGCGTACCGATGGGTTTCGGCGGGCCGCACGCCGCTTATTTCGCGTTTAAAGACGAGTTCAAACGCTCCGCTCCAGGCCGCATCATCGGCGTATCCAAAGACGCATCGGGCAAACCTGCCTTGCGCATGGCTTTGTCCACCCGCGAGCAACACATCCGCCGCGAAAAAGCGACATCCAATATTTGTACCGCGCAGGCATTGCTGGCGAACTTGGCCGGTATGTACGCCGTTTACCACGGCCCCGAAGGCGTAAAACGCATCGCCAACCGTATTCACGCGCTGGCTTCCGCCTTTGCCGATGCGCTGGTTTCAGACGGCCTCAAAGTCGTTCACGAAACCTTCTTCGATACCATTACCGTTGATTTCGGCAGTAAAGAGAAAGCAGACCAAGTGTTCGCCGCTGCTTTGGAATCGGGTTACAACCTGCGCCGCGTCAACGATACTCAAGTTGCGGCAGCCTTCCATGAAACATCGGCATACGAAGATTTGGTTGATTTGTACCGCGCGTTTACCGGCAAGGATACGGCTACATTTGCCGATGACGTCAAAGGCCGTCTGAATGCAGAATTGCTGCGTCAAGACGACATTCTGCAACATCCTGTGTTCAACCGTTACCACACCGAACACGAAATGCTGCGCTATCTGAAAAAACTCGAAGACCGCGACTTGGCGATGAACCGCAGCATGATTTCGCTCGGTAGCTGCACCATGAAGCTCAATGCGACTGCGGAAATGTTGCCGATTACCTGGGCAGAGTTTACCGACATCCACCCCTACGCCCCCAAAGACCAAGCCGCAGGCTACAGCGAACTCTTGACCGACATGGAAAACAGCCTGAAAGCCATCACCGGCTTTGACGCGATTTCCTTCCAACCCAACTCCGGCGCGCAGGGCGAATACAGCGGCATGCTGTCCATCCGCCGCTATCAAGAAGCCAACGGCGAGGGACACCGCAACATCTGCCTGATTCCCAAATCCGCCCACGGCACCAACCCTGCGACTGCCGCTATGCTCGGTTTGAAAGTCGTCGTTGTCGATACCGACGAACACGGTAACGTCAACATCGACGATTTGAAAGCCAAAGCCGAGCAACACCGCGACGCTTTGTCCGCCATCATGATTACCTACCCGTCCACCCACGGCGTGTACGAAGAAGGCATCCGCGACATCTGCCGCATCATCCATGAAAACGGCGGACAGGTTTACATGGACGGCGCCAACCTCAACGCCCAAATCGGCATCATGCAGCCTGCCGAAGTCGGTGCGGACGTGTTGCACATGAACCTGCACAAAACCTTCTGTATCCCTCACGGCGGCGGCGGCCCGGGCGTCGGCCCTATCGGTTTGAAAGCCCATCTCGCTCCGTTTGCACCGGGACACGCTTTGACCGACACCCACAGCGCCAGTGCCGACCAAACCGCCGTTGCCGCCGCAGCTTTCGGTTCTGCGTCCATCCTGCCGATTACTTGGATGTACCTGACCATGATGGGCAAACAAGGCATGGAACAGGCAACGCGCTGGGCATTGCTCAACGCCAACTATGTCGCCAAACGCCTGAGCGAAGACTATCCGATTCTGTATGCAGGCAAAAACGGCCGCGTCGCGCACGAATGTATTGTCGATTTGCGTCCACTCAAAGCCGAAAGCGGCATCACTGAAACCGACATCGCCAAACGCCTGATGGACTACGGTTTCCACGCGCCGACGGTTTCCTTCCCTGTTGCCGGTACGCTGATGATCGAGCCGACCGAGAGCGAAAGCAAAGCCGAACTCGACCGCTTCATCGCCGCCCTGAAACAAATCAAACAGGAAGTGCTGAAAGTCGAGCGCGGCGAATGGCCGAAAGACGACAACCCGCTGGTCAACGCCCCGCACACCGCCGCCGATGTAACCGGCGAATGGGCGCACCCGTATTCCCGCGAAGAAGCCGTCTTCCCGTTGCCGTTCGTGCGTGAAAACAAATTCTGGCCGAGCGTGAAACGTTTGGATGAGGTCTATGGCGACCGCAATCTGGTTTGCTCCTGCTTGCCGATTGACGCATACGAAGAATAAGCCTGAATAGGTTTAAAATTGAACAGGCCGTCTGAAAATGAAAATAGTTTTCAGACGGCCTTTTGTTTGTTAAGATATTTCGCCCGAGAACATACATTTGTTTTTGGTAAAACAACAGTTAAGGCATTCGGAAAGATAGACGGCGAATGCCTGTGCTTGCGAATAAAACCAAACGGCTCCTCATAACGATAAGCAAAAGGCCGTCTGAAAAACAGGAGGACACGATGGACGAACTTTTTATTCAAACGCTGACGATTGCCGGCTCCGATTCCGGCGGCGGTGCGGGCATACAGGCGGATTTGAAGACATTTCAAATGCGCGGCGTGTTCGGCACCAGTGTACTGACAGCGGTTACCGCACAAAATACTTTGGGCGTATCGGCAGTGCATCCGATACCGACCGACATGATTGCCGCGCAGATTGCCGCGATTCAGGAGGATTTTCAAATCCGCGCTTATAAAATCGGCATGCTGGGTACGGCGGAAATCATCGAATGCGTGGCGGAACAAACCGCCGAATGCGACTTCGGCAAACGCGTGTTGGATCCGGTCATGATTGCCAAAGGCGGCGCGCCGTTGTTGGAAAACTCAGCCGTCGAAGCCATGAAACGCCTGTTGCTGCCGCATACGGACGTCTTGACGCCCAATCTGCCCGAAGCGCAGGCCTTGACGGGTATCAATATTGAAAACCGCCAAGATGCGGAACGCGCCGCCAAAATTCTTCAGGATTGGGGTGTGAAAAATGTGGTGATTAAAGGCGGCCATCTTGCCGACAGCCAAAGCGAATATTGCACCGACTGGCTGTTTACGCCATACGAAACCATCGAGCTGAACAGCAAACGTTTCCCAACGCCGCATACGCATGGCACAGGCTGCACGTTTTCGGCCTGCATTGCTGCCGAGCTGGCAAAAGGGTTTGGCGTTCCCGAAGCGGTTCAGACGGCAAAAAACTATATCGCCGCCGCTATTTCCCATCCTCTGGGGATCGGGGCAGGGCACGGGCCGGTTAACCATTGGGCGTATCGGGACGAATAATGCGTTTAGGCCAATTGTAATTGATTGTATTTTTCAGACGGCCTGACTAGGTTTATCACTTGAAATTGTTTACAATATCGGATTAATGCTTTTACGGATAAAAAAGACACCATGCAAGTGACTTCAAAATGGATAGACGGAATGTGCTTCGTCGGCACAACGGCAAACGGACACAGCGTCGTAATGGAAGGCGCGGCGGCTGAAGGCGAAGTCAAACGCGGCCCCAGCCCGATGGAAATGCTGTTGTTGGGCGTGGCAGGCTGCTCCAGCATCGATGTGGTGATGATTGCCGAGAAACAACGCCAAAAAATCACCGACTGCCGTGCCGAAGTGACTGCCAAACGCGCCGACACCGCGCCGCGCGTGTTTACCGAAATCCATATCCACTTCAAAGTGTATGGTCGGGATTTGCAAGAAAGCGCGATCGAACGCGCCGTACAGATGTCTGCCGAAAAATATTGCTCCGCATCGATTATGCTGGGCAAAGCGGCAAAAATGAGCCACAGCTTCGAGATCATCGAAACAGAATAGGGCGGTTTTCAAGGAGAAAGCCGGAGCGTGAGACGGCAGCACACAAAAAAGCAGATATATTCACGCATTAACATGAATATATCTGCTTGCTTTTTATTCCTTTTTCTCTCTCTCTATCAGCCTTTATAACTTGGCTTGTTGATCTCATTGTGCAAGTTTCGTTTAACATTGTCAACAATTTTTAATTATATTTTAAACAACCCCGAAAGCTGCAGGTTTGTAAACGCTTGCGCCTTAATACGGATACTGGGGAAACATTATGGATTACGAAAATAATACCAACGTTGCGCCTGCAACTTCATCGCTTATTTTGGAGGAGCGTCACGATTCCGAACTCTTCCGCGTGTACGCATTGATTTTGGACGGCATTACCGACCATCTGCTGCTGCCGGGCAAAAAACTGACCGAGTCCGAGCTTTGCCGACAAATGGTTTGCTCGCGCAATACCGTGCGTGGCGCATTGTCGCTTTTGGCGCACGATAAAATCGTTGATTTGCAGCCCAACCGCGGCGCATTTGTCCATGTGCCGGACTTGAAAGAAATGAAAGACGTGTTCAACACGCGTATCGAAATGGAAAGCATGATTTTGAGCGTCCTCATCGATATGCCTGATTTGGAAACGCGTCTGCAACCGCTTTACGCCATGATTGAGCAAGAGGGTGCAGCTTCCGAAAGCGGCGACCGCGTGGGTTGGAACCGCCTATCCAATGCCTTCCATGTCGAATTGGCACGATTGCTGGACAACGATGTCCTGTTTGAAATCATGAATACCTTGTGCGCGCGCTCTTCATTGATTGTGGCCGTTTCCGACCCGCTTCGCAAAGAAAAGCGCAACATTGATTCCAATTCGCACCATGAACACCGAGAAATCCTTGATTTGTTGCTGGCAGGCAAGCGCAACCGTGTGACCAAAGTCATGCGCCGTCACTTGGGCGCGTGTATGGAACGCTTGGAACAGAAACTCGAAATGTAATCGGTTTGACAATAAAAAGGCCGTCTGAAATATTCAGACGGCCATTGGTTTATCCCTACAAAACGAAACGCCATGAAACCCAAAATCCAAAGACACGAACATATCCTCAGCCTTGTCCGCGAACATAACTTCATGACAGTGGAAGAGTTGGCGGCGAATTTGGATGTTACGCCGCAAACCATACGCCGCGATGTGCAGGAGTTGAGCGAGACCGGACAGCTCAAACGCTATCACGGCGGCGCATCTTTGGGCGAGGTTTCAGTCGTAACGGCAGGGCAGGAGCGGCGCAACCATCAGCAGCAGGAAAAAAATGCCATTGCCCGGCTGATTGCTTCCACCATTCCCGACAATGCCTCGCTCTTTATCAGCATCGGCACCACCATGGAAGCCGTCGCCGCCGAGTTGGTCAGACAGCGCAAAAACCTGCGGATTATCACCAACAATATCTACGCCGCCTCGATCACTGCGGCGCGTACCGACTACACGGTCATCATCGCTTCCGGCGTGGTCCGCCCCTTGGACGGCGGTATTACCGGTGTGGCGACCGTCGATTTCATCAACCAATTCAAAGTCGACTATGCCATCATGAGTACCCACGGCATAGAAAACGACGGCTCGCTTTTGGATGACGATTACAAGGAAGTCAGCGTCATGCAGGCGATGGTGAACAATGCCCGCGTGCGCTATCTCGGCGTCGACCACAGTAAATTCAACAGCAATGCCTTGGTCAGACTGGGCGATATCGGCGCATTCGATAAGCTGTTTACCGACCGCCCACCATCCGCCGCCATGCAGAAAACCCTAAACGAGCGCGGCGTAGCGTGGCAGGTTGCCGACCCTGTATCAAAGTAGCCAAGTCGGGTACAATTGAGCCATCATTCCATTACTTTCAGACGGCCTGATTGAATGTTCAGGCCGTCTGAAAACAGAAAATCATTTTCCCATCAAAGAAATATTATGTTGAATAAAGACCAATTCGCGGACAACCATTTCATCCGCACCATTATCGAAGAAGACCTCAAAAGTGGTAAACATACAGCCATCCAAACCCGTTTCCCGCCCGAGCCGAACGGCTATTTGCACATCGGCCACGCCAAATCCATCTGCTTGAACTTCGGTTTGGCTTATATTTATGACGGTTTGTGCAACCTGCGTTTCGACGACACCAATCCTGAAAAAGAAAACGACGAATACGTCAACGCTATCAAAGAAGATGTCGAGTGGCTCGGTTTTCATTGGGCGGGCGAGCCGCGTTTCGCTTCCAATTATTTCGACCAGCTTTATGATTACGCCGTCGGTTTAATCAAAGACGGCAAAGCGTATGTCGATGATTTGACCCCTGAAGAAATGCGCGAATACCGCGGTACGCTGACCGAAGCAGGCAAAAACAGCCCTTACCGCGACCGCAGCGTCGAAGAGAACCTCGACCTGTTTACACGCATGAAAAACGGCGAGTTCCCCGACGGCAGCAAAACCCTGCGCCTGAAAATCGACATGGCTTCGGGCAACATCAATATGCGCGACCCCGTCATCTACCGCATCCGCCGCGCCCATCACCACAACACCGGCGACAAATGGTGCATCTACCCGATGTACGACTACACGCACTGCATTTCCGATGCCATCGAAGGCATCACGCATTCCCTGTGTACGCTCGAATTTGAAGCCCACCGCCCGCTGTACGACTGGGTGCTGGACAATATCCCCGCGCCGCATGCCACACGCCCGCGCCAATACGAGTTTTCCCGTTTGGAGCTTTTGTATTCCATCACGTCCAAACGCAAGCTGAACCAACTGGTTTCAGACGGCCACGTTGCCGGCTGGGATGATCCGCGTATGCCGACCATTTCCGGTATGCGCCGCCGCGGCTACACGCCCGAAGGCCTGCGCCTGTTTGCCAAACGCGCCGGTATTTCCAAATCTGAAAACATCGTTGACATGAGCGTGTTGGAAGGCGCGATTCGCGAAGAGCTGGAAAACTCTGCGCCGCGCCTGATGGCGGTTTTGAATCCGCTCAAAGTGACCCTGACCAACTTTGAAGCCGGTAGAACCCAAAGCCGCCGTGCCGCGTTCCATCCGAACCACGAAGAAATGGGCGATCGTGAAGTGCCTATTTCACAAACCATCTACATCGAAGCCGACGACTTTGCCGAAAATCCGCCTAAAGGCTTCAAACGCCTGATTCCCGGCGGCGAAGTGCGTTTGCGCCACGGCTATGTCATCAAGTGCGATGAAGTAGTAAAAGACGCAGCGGGCAATGTGGTTGAACTCAAATGCAGCATCGACCACGATACCTTGGGCAAAAATCCCGAAGGCCGCAAAGTTAAAGGCGTGATTCACTGGGTGTCTGCCGAACACGCCGCCGAAATCAAAGTCCGCCTGTATGACCGCCTCTTTACCGTCGAGCGTCCCGATGCCGTGCGCGGCGAAGACGGCAACTACCTGCCGTTTACCGATTTCCTCAATCCAGAATCCATCAAGGAAATTACCGCCTACGCCGAGCCTGTCGCAAAAGATTTGCCGGCGGAGAGCCGTTGGCAGTTCGAGCGTATCGGCTATTTCGTCACCGACCGCAAAGACCACAGCAAAGACACGCCGGTGTTTAACCGAACGGTAACGCTGAAAGATTCTTGGCAGCCTAAGTAATCTGTTTGTAACAGCGATACTGGAAGGTCGTCTGAAAACTTGGAATCGGGTTTTCAGACGGCCTATTTTCTGAATATAAAGAAAAGGAAATACTTGTTTTGGAGAATTTAATTCTTATTGGCATGGCCTTATTGGCTATGGCCGCCATAGTTTGGATTGCCAGTATTGTGGCAATTGTTAAATCCAAGAATCCGCTGATTAGGAATTCAGCTATCATTTTCAATTTGATCGTGGCGTCATTGTTTGGCATGTATATGGTTAAGACATGGCAAGCTAAAAGGTATGATGATTCAAGTTATCAAACGGCTAAAGAGGAGTTGGTGATTGATGGTATACGAATTCCGGCAGGCTCGAAGCTGACCGTAGCTCCTCAGGATGGGATATCGAAAAAGCCTGATTTTTCTACTTTTAGCGAAGTTACATTTTCTCACCCTGTTGAATGGAAAGGCATCGAAGTTAATGGAATGAATCGTTCTGCGTACCAGACTGAAGATGGTTATCAAGCAACACTGACGATAAATGCTATCGAGGAAGCCAGGACGGTTGATGTGGAAGGGTGGTCCTGCCGGCGTGACGGAGAGATAGAGTGGCAAGCATTGACTAAAGGTGGCAAGGTGCCGTCCAGTCCTGCTGATTATTTCCTATCAAGTTGCATGTTAAACGAATCAGCCGAAGTGTCCCTGCCTGAGTGGTTTGTGGATGGGAAATTGTATTTTATGCGAGTGATGCGCACTGAACGTGACGGTTATTGGCAGGTAAATATTGCTTCCAATGATCAGCCTTATTGGGGAAACGTCATTCTTGATTCAAATAAACAGTTAAAAAACATTGAGCTGACATTAGCACAGAAAAACTTGCCAGGCTGTGCGATTGATGATGACGGTGTTACGCTGGAATGGGATAGGGGTAAACCGGATATCGTTACAGTAGTAAGCACTGTTGATTTGCCTGAATTGTGCTGGGGTAAAAAAGTTGTCCGGCCCAAATCAAAGGCGGCAGAATAGAGGTATTGAAGGCCGTCTGAAAACGTGAAATCCGGTTTTCAGACGGCCTTTGTCGATAAAAGGGATGAGATGGAACGTTATTCTGTACATTTGAAACTGCTGGGAATGGCGGTGTTGTGGGGCGCGTCTTGGCCGATGGGGCGGATGCTGGGGCAGTCGCTGCCGCCGCTGACGGGCGGGGCGGTTCGGTTTGTCTTGGCTTCGGTTTTGTTGTTGGGCTGGTTGTTTGCGCGTAGCAGGTTCATGACTTTGGCGGCTTTGTCGGCACGGCAATGGCTGGGTTTGACGGCGGCTGCTTCCGTCGGCGTGTGCGGCTATGCGGTGTTTTTTATGCTGGGTTTGCAGACTATGCCGGCAGGCAAGGCGGCGGTAGTTGTGGCGGTGAATCCCGTGCTGACGCTGCTGTTGGCAACTTGGTTTTTCGGCGAGCGTTTAAATGCGAAGATTTTGGCGGGTATGCTGCTGGCGGTCGGCGGTGCCATTATGGTGGTAACGCAAGGGCAGCCGTTGACGGTATTGTCGGGCGGCATCAAGGCAGGGGAGTGGCTGATTTTCGGCTGCGTGGTCTGTTGGGCGGCTTATACCTTAATCGGTCGCGCGGTTTTGCGCGGGATAGATGCGCTGACGGTAACGACGGCAACGTCGTTCATTGGTGCGTTGATGTTGTCGGTGGTGGTGTTGTGGACGGACGGAATGCCGTTTGAGGCGATAGCGGCAATGGATGGGCGCGGTTGGACAGCCTTGGCGTGGCTGGTCATCGGCGCAACGGTATTGGCCTATGCGTGGTATTTCGAAGGCGTAAAGACTTTGGGTGCAGGCAGCGCGGCGGCGTATATTACGCTTGTGCCGATTTTCGGTGTGCTGTCTTCGGCGTGGTTTTTGGGCGAACCGCTGCATATTTCGCTGGTTGCGGGCTGTGCGGCGGCGGTCGGCGGTATGACGCTGATGCGGTACGGGCAGAGGGCCGTCTGAAGTTGGGTAAATACTCGGATTTTTGGCGATAGGGTTGCGATTGCTAAGCTGTTGCCGGCCATAATCTTATTGCATGGTAAGATTATGGTCTCGGCTCAGTGTTCGATTTAAAAATTTGACACCCTGCCTCCAACTGCCTAAAATTCAACTTTCTCAAAAATCTACCGTATCCTGCGGCACGATTTCATACTTTCAGACGGCCTGTGTGCCATCTCTCTGATACCATCCAAAATATATCAATACTATGCACGTTTCAGAACTCCAAACCCTCCACATTTCCAAACTCTTGGAAATGGCAGAAGAACATGGCATTGAAAACGCCAACCGTTTCCGCAAACAAGACCTCGTTTTTGCCATCGTCCGCCAGATGATGAAGCAGAATGTCAGCTTTACCTGTTCGGGTACACTGGAAATCCTGCCCGACGGCTTCGGTTTCCTGCGCAGCGCAGATACTTCTTATCTTGCCGGTCCTGACGATATTTATGTTTCGCCCACGCAAATCCGCCGCTTTAATCTGCACACCGGCGACACCATCGAAGGCAGCGTGCGCGTGCCGAAAGACAACGAGCGCTATTTCGCGCTTGTCCGCCTCGACACCATCAACGGCGATCCGCCCGAAGTCTGCAAACACAAAATCCTTTTTGAAAACCTCACGCCTTTATTCCCAACCGAACAATTCAAACTCGAGCGCGACATCAAAGCCGAAGAGAATCTGACCGGCCGCGCCATCGACTTGGTTTCCCCGATCGGTAAAGGCCAACGTGCATTGTTGGTGGCGCCGCCTAAAACCGGTAAAACCGTGATGTTGCAAAACATTGCCCACGCCATTACCGCCAATTATCCCGATGTCGAGCTGATTGTCCTGTTGATTGACGAGCGTCCGGAAGAAGTGACCGAAATGAGCCGTTCTGTACGCGGCGAAGTCGTTTCCTCTACGTTTGACGAGCCTGCACAACGCCATGTACAAGTGGCCGAGATGGTGATTGAAAAAGCCAAACGCATGGTTGAACACAAAAAAGACGTGGTCATCCTGCTGGATTCGATTACCCGTTTGGCTCGTGCCTACAATACCGTCGTGCCGACTTCGGGCAAAATTTTGACCGGCGGTGTCGATGCCAACGCTTTGCACCGTCCGAAACGCTTCTTCGGTGCCGCGCGTAATGTGGAAGAGGGCGGTTCGCTTACCATTATTGCGACAGCGCTTGTTGAAACCGGCAGCCGCATGGACGACGTGATTTACGAAGAGTTCAAAGGTACGGGCAATATGGAATTGCACCTTGACCGCCGTATGGCAGAAAAACGCCTGTTCCCGGCCATCAGCATCAATAAATCCGGTACGCGCCGCGAAGAATTGCTGGTGCCGAACGATCAGTTGCAGCGCATGTGGCTCTTGCGTAAATTCCTGCATCCGATGGACGAAATCGAAGCGACCGAATTTTTGGTGGGCAAACTCAAAGACTCTAAAAATAACGACGATTTCTTTGAATTGATGCGCGGTAAATAAGCATAAGGCCGTCTGAATATGTTTCAGACGGCCTTTACTTTGCTTGAGGAACCTTTATGACCATCCGAATGAATTGGCAAAACTTATTATCCACCCAACGCTTCCGTACTAAAAACGGCGAAATCGTGCCGACCGTTACCCCTTCGACTCAAGAAGGTGCCGATGCCTTGCGTACGGATTTTCACATCGACTACGACCGGGTTGTTTTTTCCGGAGCCTTCCGCCGCCTTGGCCGTAAAACGCAGGTGCATCCGCTGGCGCAACACGATTTGACGCACAACCGCCTGACGCACAGCGTTGAAGTTGCCAGCGTGGGCAGGAGCTTGGGCAACCGTGTGGGCGTGATGTTGCACAACGGCGGTTTTCTGCCGCAGGGCAATACGCCCAGCGATATTGGTGCTGTGGTGCAGGTTGCCTGTTTGGCGCATGATTTGGGCAATCCGCCGTTTGGCCATACTGGCGAAGATGCTTTGCGCGATTGGTTCAGACGGCCTGAACATCAAATTTATTTAAATACATTGAACGAAGCGGAACGCAACGACATTCAAACCTATGAAGGCAATGCGCATAGCCTGCGTATCGTCGCCAGTCTTGAAATGTATCCCGAGGCGGGCGGAATGCGCCTGACTGCGGCAGCCATCGGCGCATTGTTGAAGTATCCGTGGACAACGCAACATCCGAACGGCAGAAAGAAATTCAATATTTATCAAACCGAGTTGCCGTTTATCCGTCAAGTTGCTGACGAATTGGGGCTGGTTTCCGTAGGAGCAGACAGCTGGGCGCGTCATCCTTTGTCTTATTTGATGGAGGCCGCCGACGATATTTGCTATGCCTTGCTGGATTTGGAAGATGCCGTTGAATTGGATTTGCTCACGGATACGGAAGTGGAGAGTATTTTGTCTGAGCTGACCTTTGCCGAAAGCGCATGGCACGCCAGCTCCAGTCGTCAGCGTTGCGCCATGTTGCGCGGCATTGCGATTGGCAAGGCGATTGATGATGTCGCGCAAACCTTTATGCTGCATCAGTCCGACTTGTTGGACGGAACATTCAAAGGCAAAGACTTGCTTGCTCTGTGTAGCCCGCAAGTGCAAAACACTTTGGCAAAAGCGAAAGAATTGGCGCAAACACGGATTTTCCGCCATCACACCAAGCTCTTGACCGAAATTGCAACATTCCCATGCTTAGGCTCCATCTTGGATTTGCTCGTCCCTGCCGCTTATGCCCTGATTGCTGAAAAACAGTTGGCAACGCGTCAGTCTTTGGCGTTGGAATTATTGAAAAAGCACAATCCGATTCTTCCTGAAGACAGTCTGTATCAGGCCTATATGAAAATCTTAGATTTTGTCGGTGGCATGACCGATAACTCCGCCGCCAAAATGGCGCAGGATTTATCAGGAGTAGGGATTTTACGTTAATTTTATATTGTTTAATTTCAATCATTTAATTAAAAATATAAAAAATATCTGCGAAAAGAGTAGACAGGTTTCAGTAAAGTCTATATTATTCGGTCTTCTTGATTCACAACGCACTAGCGAAGTGATGAGGATGCACCCGTAGCTCAGTTGGATAGAGTATCTGGCTACGAACCAGAGGGTCGGGCGTTCGAATCGCTCCGGGTGCGCCACAATATTTATCCGCGCCCATCGTCTAGCGGTTAGGACATCGCCCTTTCACGGCGGTAACCGGGGTTCGATTCCCCGTGGGCGTGCCAGTTTTCAAAAAAACGCAATCTGTTTCAGATTGTGTTTTTTTATTACATTTACTGTTTGTGTTCTAAGGCCGTCTGAAACGCTTAGCAACTCAAGAGACAGAAGTGTGTAAAATAAATTGCCCAGACTTTTTGTCGTCTATATGCGCTTTTCAATCTCATTTTACCATTGTCAAAACCCAATTTATTGACAACAGTATTCATCTTAAAAATTCCCAAACCTGAATTTACATGATTTCATATTTATAATTTATTGATTTTAGAAAATAAAAATATTTATTTGAACTTTTCTTAAAAAATGCCGTCTGAGATAAAGACAAGACGGAATATCTCTGTTAATGTGTAAATGTCAGCCGGCGTTTGCCGGTTTTTTATTGAAACCATTTGGGAGTCAATTATGAATATGAATGTTAAGTTAATCGTTCCTGCCGTTTTGGCGGCTGTTGCCCTGACTGCATGCAGCAGCGGTTCTAAAGCCAAACCTGAAGCCAAAGCTGCGCCTACTGCGCAACAACAAACTCAAGCTCAGGCTCAACAAGCTCAAGCTCCAGTGCCTAATACTTTGAAAGTAGACTCTATCGACGGTACTAAAGAAGTTCACTACAAATGCGGTAAAGACGGCAAAGAGCCTCTGAGCGTAATGTACGGTTTCAAAGGCAACGAAGTTGTTGCTGCACAAGTAAAATACAAAGGCCAATTAACTGAAAACCTGTTCCGTATCACTGACAGCAGCAAAGACGTAAACGCATTCTGGGGCGGCAATGTCGCTTGGGTTGCTGAAGCAGCTACTGCAGCCAACGTAGACAAAGTTGACGGCAACATGTTGACTATCCGCGGTACTACCGAAGTAAACGGCAAACAAGAAGTGGTTGATCAAATCGTTACCCGCTTCTGCGCATTGGACAAAGGCGCGAAAGCTGCCGCTAAACCAGCCGCTAAAAAAGTGAAAAAATAATCTTTTACCGACAGCTTTAAACGCTGGGTAAAATAAAACAGGCCGTCTGAAAAGTTTTCAGACGGCCTGTTCTTTTGAGTGATTTAACCCAAGAACCAGAATTTCAGTGCCCACAATACGGCGACAATCCATACCATAGGCGGTACGTCTTGGGTGCGGTTGCACAAGAGTTTGATGAGTGCGTAGCTGATAAAGCCAAACGCAATACCATCGGCAATCGAGTAGGTAAACGGCATGAAGACGATGGTCAGGAATGCCGGTGCGGCTTCGGTCATGTCGTCCCAATCGATTTCGCGTGCGCTGCGCAACATTTGCGCGCCAACATAGAGCAGGGCGGGGGCGGTAGCGAATGCAGGAATGCTTTGAACCAGTGGGGAGAAAATCAGACAGGCCAGCATCAGTACGCCGACGGTAACGGCAGTCAGGCCGGTACGGCCGCCAGCAGAAACGCCTGCCGCGCTTTCAACGTAAGGGGTTGTAGAAGAAGTACCCAAGGCGGCGCCTGCAACGATGGCGGTTGAGTCGGCAAGCAGGGCGCGTTTCAAACGCGGCAGTTTGCCGTCTTGCAACAGGCCTGCGCGGTGGGAAACGCCGACCAATGTGCCGGTAGAGTCAAACAGGTCAACCAGGAAGAATACAAAAATCACGCTGACCATGCTGACGGTAAACAAGCCTTTGAAGTCCATCTGCATGAAAGTCGGCGCAATGCTTGGGACTTCGCCGACCACGCCTTTGAACTCGCTCAAGCCCAAGACGGTGGAGATGGCAGTCAGCGTCAGAATGGTAATGATGATGGAGCCTTTAACGCGGAAGTGGCCAAGTGCAACTACCATCACAAAGCCTGCCATCGCCAGCAGGGCGGTAGGCTGGTGGATGTCGCCCAAGCCGACCAATGTGGCAGGATTGGCCACAATCACGCCTGCGCCTTTGAGTGCAATCAATGCCAAGAAGAGGCCGATACCTGCGGCAATCGACATTTTCAAGCCCATAGGCAGGGCGTTGACCAGCATTTCGCGCACTTTAAAGAAGCTGAACAGGATAAAAATGATGCCTGAAATGAAAACGGCACCCAAAGCCACACGCCAGTCTACGCCCATGCCTTTGACGACGGCAAAGGTAAAGTAGGCGTTCAAACCCATACCCGGAGCGAGGGCGATCGGGTAGTTGCCGACAAAGCCCATCACGAAACAGCCGATGGCGGAGGCGATACAGGTGGCCACAAATACTGCGCCCATATCCATGCCGGTTTCGCCCAAAATCAGGGGATTGACGATGATGATGTAGCACATGGCGAGGAAGGTTGTCACACCGGCCATAATTTCCGTGCGGACGTTGGTCTGATTGGCGTTGAGGTTGAATAATTTTTCCAAAACGCTTTGATTTGAAGAACTCATTCGAGATATTCCTTTGGGAAAGCCGTTCGAGGACGGCATCATCGGGTTTAACTGCCGGAAGCTCAGATTTTGGCCCTAACTTCTCAACAAATAAGGGAATTTTCGGGCGGTATTATACTGAAAAGCCTTTTGCTCGGGTAATAAAAATACATGAATCAGATAATGCCGGGCTGAACCAAGATAAAGGCCGTCTGAACAGTTTCAGACGGCCTTTGTTTGTGTGTGCTTATACCGGTTTGCCTTTTAGGGAGAAGGTGTAGGCTTCGGTGATTTCCAGATCGATCATTTGGTTGATCATGTCGGGTGTGCCGGTAAAGTTGACCACGCGGTTGTTGGCGGTACGGGCTTGCAGTTGGTCGGGGTCTTTTTTGGAGATGCCTTCAACCAAGCAGCGTTGAACCGTGCCGATCATGGTTTGGTTGATGCGCGCGGTTTCGGCTTCGATGACTTCGTTCAAAGCTTCGAGACGGCGCACTTTTTCTTCGTGCGGCGTGTCGTCGTGCAGGTTGGCGGCAGGCGTACCTGGGCGCGGACTGTAAATAAAGACGAAGCTCAAGTCGAAGGCGATGTCTTTGACCAGTTTCAAGGTTTGCTCGAACTCGCGCTCGGTCTCGCCCGGGAAGCCGACGATAAAGTCGGAGCTGAGACACAAATCAGGACGGATGGCGCGCAGTTTGCGGATGATGGATTTGTACTCCAAGGCGGTGTAGCCGCGTTTCATCGCGCTCAATACGCGGTCGGAACCGCTTTGAATCGGCAGGTGCAGGTGTGAAACCAGCTTCGGCAGGTCGCGGTAGCACTCGATAATCGCGTCGGTAAATTCGCGCGGATGGCTGGTGGTAAAGCGCAGGCGTTCGATGCCGGGGATTTCGTGGACGATGCGCAACAAAGTGGCAAAGTCGCAGATTTCGCCGTTTTCCATTTCGCCGCGATAGGCATTGACGTTTTGGCCTAAGAGGTTGATTTCTTTAACGCCTTGTTGCGCCAAACCGGCAATCTCGGTCAATACGTCGTTGAGCGGGCGGGAAAATTCTTCGCCGCGGGTGTAGGGGACGACGCAGTAAGAGCAGTATTTGGAACAGCCTTCCATAATGGAAATGAATGCCGAACCGCCTTCTACGCGCGCAGGCGGCAGGTGGTCGAATTTCTCGATTTCGGGGAAGGAAATGTCGATTTGAGACAGGCCGGTGGTTTCTTTATCGACGATGAGTTTGGGCAGGCGGTGCAGCGTTTGCGGGCCGAAAACCACGTCCACATACGGAGCGCGTTTGACGATGTTTTCGCCTTCTTGAGAGGCAACGCAGCCAGCAACGCCGATGATGAGGTCGGGATTTTTTTCTTTGAGCGGACGTACACGGCCCAAGTCCGAGAAGACTTTCTCTTGCGCTTTTTCACGCACGGAGCAGGTGTTGAACAAGATGATGTCGGCGTCGTCAGGTTGGGTAACCTGCTCGATACCGCCGTGTTCTTCGGCGAGGACGGACAGCATTTTTTCGCTGTCATACTCGTTCATTTGGCACCCGAAGGTGCGGATAAATACTTTTTTCATGGTTTGTTTTGATTGATTTGCTTGTTGTAAAAGGGTTCAGACGGCCTGTGCAATACTTTGGCCGTCTGAAAAATTATTCTTCCGCCTTTTTCTGCTTTTTGGCGTGTTCGATGAACCTGTCGGCTTCGGCGTCGGTCAAAATCCAGATTTCGCGGACGAGGCGGCTTTCTTCGTTGTATTTGAACGCAACGGCTTTGCCGGTTTGGTTCAGCAGGCGGCCCATGGGGATGAAACGGTCGTTTTCATCGTGGATTTTGGTAAAGCGCGTGATTTGCAGTTTGGCCGCATTGCCGTCCACAATGCCCAACGTCAGCAGGCGCGTCCAAGAAAAACCGCCTTTGCTGACTTTCAGATAAGGCAAATCGACAGTCTTTAAAACGGCCACGTCCATATCGTCAGGCAGGCTGCGTTGCGCATGAACGAGGGAGGACGCCAAAAGGGCGAGGCTGAGTATGAATCCGCGTAACATGATGCTTTTCTTTTATTGTTTCAATAGGTCGCGGATTATAGCACAAGCAGGAAAAATATGGATAGAGTGTTTGTTTTTAAAGAATAATTTTGATTTTGCGCCCGATTCTTATTTTGAAGCCTGGGCCGTCTGAAAAGGATTTGGTGTTAAAATGGCATCGATTTGATTTTCAGACGACCTCTTACGAAAGAATTGACCATGAACCGTAATGAAAGCTTGTTCAACCGCGCCAAAGCCATTATTCCCGGCGGCGTAAACTCTCCTGTGCGCGCATTCGGCAGCGTCGGCGGCGTGCCGCGCTTTATCAAAAAAGCAGAAGGCGCGTATGTTTGGGATGAAAACGGCACGCGTTATACCGACTATGTCGGCTCTTGGGGCCCTGCGATTGTCGGCCACGCCCATCCTGAAGTCATTGAAGCCGTGCGCGAAGCAGCATTGGGCGGTTTGTCGTTTGGTGCTCCGACTGAAGGCGAAATTGTTATTGCCGAAGAAATCGCCAAAATCATGCCGTCGGTCGAGCAGCTGCGCCTTGTCAGCTCCGGTACGGAAGCAACGATGACCGCCATCCGTCTGGCACGCGGTTTTACCGGCCGCGACAAAATCATCAAGTTTGAAGGCTGCTACCACGGCCATTCCGACAGCCTGTTGGTAAAAGCAGGCAGCGGTCTGCTGACGTTTGGCAATCCTTCTTCCGCCGGTGTACCTGCCGATTTTACCAAACATACTTTGGTACTCGAATACAACAATATCGCCCAACTGGAAGAAGCCTTTGCCCAAAGCGGCAATGACATTGCCTGTGTGATTTTGGAGCCTTTTGTCGGCAATATGAATCTGGTTAGGCCGTCTGAAGCCTTTGTCAAAGCCTTGCGCGAATTGACTGAAAAACACGGTGCCGTGTTGATTTACGACGAAGTGATGACCGGCTTCCGCGTGGCGCTGGGCGGCGCGCAATCTTTGCACGGTATCAAACCTGATTTGACCACCATGGGCAAGGTGATCGGCGGCGGTATGCCTTTGGCGGCGTTCGGCGGCCGTAAAGACATCATGGAATGTATTTCACCATTGGGCGGCGTGTATCAGGCAGGTACATTGTCCGGCAACCCGATTGCGGTTGCGGCCGGTTTGAAAACGCTGGAAATCATTCAGCGCGAAGGCTTCTATGAAAACCTGACTGCCTTGACCCAACGCCTCGCCAACGGTATTGCCGACGCGGCTAAAGCGCATGGCGTTGAATTTACGGCGGACAGCGTGGGCGGTATGTTTGGTTTGTATTTTGCCAGCCATACGCCGCAAAACTATGCCGACATGGCGCGTTCCAATATCGACGGTTTCAAACATTTCTTCCACGGTATGCTCGACCGCAATGTCGCATTCGGCCCGTCTGCTTACGAAGCCGGGTTTGTTTCCGCCGCGCATACGCCTGAGCTGATTGACGAAACCATTGCTGTGGCACACGAAGTGTTCAAAGAAATGGCAAAATAAAAGCTGAAGCTGTCATGTGAAAAAAGGCCGTCTGAAAAATATTCAGACGGCCTTTCGCTATTTTAAATCAATGCTTGATTATGCTTCTTCAGCTTTGCTGCGGATAATCAGCAGAGGCAGGTGGCTTTGACGCATTACGGTCTCGGCGAAGCTGCCCATCAGGAGGTGCATCAGGCCGGTGCGGCCGTGTGTGCCGAGTACCAGCAGGTCTGCGCCGTTGTTGTCGGCGTAGTCAACCAAGTCTTGCGCCATTTCGCGCGCGCCTTTGTTGGCAACCAACAGATGTTTCACGATGTTTTCAACGCCGCTTTCACGCGCTGTTTTTTCTGCGAAATCCAAAACTTCGTTGCCTTGAGCCACTGCGGCGGCTTCATAGCTTTCGTGTTGCAGAAATTCAGGAGCCAAAGCCATGTATTCGGCAGGGTTGGCAACGTGAACCAAAGTCAGTTGGGCTTTGTTGAGGCTTGCCAGTTCGGCGGCGTGTTTCAATGCATTGAGGGAAGTCTCGCTACCGTCAACGGCTACAACCAGATGTTTGTACATATTTATTCTCCTTTTGCGCCGAGTAGCGGCACTTTCGTTTAATATGAAATCAGAACTTGTCTGAATGTGAAACGATTATAAACTCTTTCGGGCGGGTACAACAGCCCATCAGCTTTCAAGTATAATGTCAGTCCGAATCGCCTGTGGCGTTTTTCATTAATTTATTGATATATCACAAGGTTACTTATGCAGGATGCCGCTTTTCTATCTTCGCGCCGCTTTGGCGGCATTGCCAGACTTTACGGAGACGAAGCACTGGCGCGCTTTTCGCGTGCGCATGTGTGCGTGGTCGGTGTCGGCGGCGTCGGCTCGTGGGCGGTAGAAGCTTTGGCGAGGAGCGGTATCGGTCGTTTAACGCTGATTGATTTGGACAACGTCGCCGAGTCCAATGTTAACCGCCAGTTGCACGCCTTGACCGATGATTTCGGTAAGGCAAAAGTTACCGCTTTGCGCGAACGCATTGCCCAAATCAATCCGCAATGCGAAGTGACGGAAATCGAAGATTTTGTGACCGAAGACAATCTGGACGAACTTTTCAGACGGCCTTTTGACTTTGTCATCGACGCCATCGACCAAATCCGTATCAAAGCGGCGATGGCGGCGTATTTCGTGCTGCATAAACAACCGTTTATTATCAGCGGCGGCGCGGGCGGACAGAAAAATCCGGCTTTAATCCAAACCGCCGATTTGAGCCGCGTTACCCACGACCCGCTGCTTTCCAATTTGCGCTATACCTTGCGCAAACGCTACGGCTTCAGCCGCGATACCAAAGAAAAAATGCGCGTGCCTTGCGTTTATTCAACCGAGAATATTACGCCGCCGCAATCCGGCGAAGCGTGTTCGACCGATGCCGCGCCGCAAGGTTTGTCCTGCGCAGGCTATGGGGCGAGTATGCTGGTGACGGCTTCGTTTGGGCTGTATTGTGCGCAGGCAGCAGTGGAGCAGATCGCGGGGCGGAAGTGAGGGGTAGAGGAAGATGGTTAAGAGCCGATTTTTTAAAGCCTACTTTATTGCCAGTCTGATTTATGCGGTATGGTTCGGCGTATTGATGTATGCCGTCGATCCGATGTTTCTCGATGTGATGGAATGCAATACGCTGCCGGGCGATTATTTGTGTGTGCAAAGCGGTTATAACCGCCCATTCACCGCTTTTCTTTATCCGTTTCTGTCCGTCGTGATGTTCAGCCTTTTACACGCCGGTATTATGAAATGGCGTAAACGCCGTTCGGTTAAAATGATTTGGCTTTTGGTCGGCTGCGAAAGTTTGCTGTTGTTGGCTTTGATGGTGGCGATGCTTGCGAGGGATGGTTTTGTGTTGTCCCAAGATATTGGCTCGGTACTGACGGGTACGGTTTTTGCCAGTCTGCCCCTGTTGGGTATGGCCTTGGCGCAGACCTTTGCCGTCGCCATTGTTTCTTTGCAAATCAATCGTAAAAACCGCTGATTTTTATATTAAAAACGGGTTGTCCTTGTTTCAGACGGCCTTTTATTGATGAAACTTCTTACTAAACTTAAAAAGAAAAAGACCCTTTAACCATGCCTTCAGAACACCTTATTTCTTCCACTGCCGCAACGCCGTCTGAACATACCGTTGCGTGGGTGTTCGGTCAGCCTGTTACCGATGTGCCGCAGGATTTGTTTATTCCGCCTGATGCGTTGAAGGTGGTATTGAGCAGCTTCCAAGGGCCGTTGGATTTGCTGCTGTACCTTATCCGCAAGCAGAATATCGATGTCCTCGATATTCCGATGGTGAAGATTACCGAGCAGTATCTGCACTATATTGCCCAAATGGAAGCGTATCAGTTTGATTTGGCGGCAGAATACCTGCTGATGGCGGCGATGTTGATTGAAATTAAATCGCGCCTGCTGTTGCCGCGTCCTGAAGAAGTTGAGGATGAAGAGGCGGATCCGCGTGCCGAGCTGGTGCGCCGTCTGTTGGCTTACGAGCAGATGAAACTGGCGGCTCAGGGTTTGGATGCGTTGCCGCGTGCCGGACGTGATTTTGCTTGGGCTTATTTGCCGCTGGAAATTGCGGTCGAAGCGAAATTGCCGGAAGTATACGTTGCCGATTTGACGCAGGCTTGGTTGGGTATTTTGTCGCGTGCCAAGCATACGCGCAGTCATGAAGTGGTGCGGGAAACCATTTCCGTGCGCGCGCAGATGACGGCGATTTTGCGTCGCTTGAACGAAAGTGGTATCAGCAAGTTCAGCGATTTGTTTAAGCCGGAGCAGGGCGCAACATATGTGGTGGTCAATTTTATTGCATTGCTGGAATTGGCTAAAGAAGGCTTGGTGCGTATCGTACAGCCGGAAAATTATGGTGAAATCGAAATCAGCCTGAAAGACGGTTTGGAAATAAATGAAGCCGAAATGCTTTCAGACGGCCTTGAAATCGATGAAACCGATAACGGGTATTTGGAAAAAGAGAATTTAAGATGAATTCGACGACAAGTCGCAGTAAGGCCTCTTTATGGGCGGTGGGCTTGATGCTGTTTGCGCTGTTTTTTGGCGCGGGTAACTTAATTTACCCTGCTTATTTGGGGCAGCAGGCCGGCGAAAACTGGCTTTTGGCAATGTTCGGCTTTTTGTTGACCGGGGCGGGTTTGCCATTGCTGGGTGTGATTGCCGTCGGCTATTCCGGCTCGCGCGATGTGGAAGCACTGGCTTCCCGTGTTGCGCCTTGGTACGGCGTGACTTTTGCCGCCGCGCTTTATCTGGCAATCGGCCCCTTGTTTGCCATGCCGCGTACAGCAACGGTATCTTTTGAAACTGCAATTTCTCCTTTCATTGATGAATCTTGGAAAACATCGCATTGGCCGTATTCAGCCTGGTGTTTTTCGGCATGACTTATTGGCTGTCGATTTCTCCGGGTAAGCTGGTTGACCGCATTGGTAAAGTCCTCACGCCCGTTTTGTTGCTGGCAATTGCAATATTGGTCGGCTATGCCGCTATTAACCCGATGGGCGTGCCGCAGGCGGCGCAAGGCGATTTTGTCACTCATCCGTTGGTTAAAGGCATTTTGGAAGGCTACGGCACCATGGACGCGCTGGCTTCGCTGGTGTTTGCCATTATCGTCATCGATGCCGTTCGTGCCATGGGCGTGGACAACCGCGCGGACTTGCTGAAGACAACGACGATTTCCGGTGTGTTGGCGGCTTCTTGTTTGGCAGTGGTTTACCTGTTTATCGGCTATATGGGCGCGACAGGTGTGGCCGGTATCGGCTTGCAGGAAAACGGCGCGTCGGTTTTGTCTAAAACCGCACAGCACTATTTCGGTACGGCCGGTATTGTGTTGCTTGGTGTCATGGTGCTGCTTGCCTGTCTGAGTACGGCGGTTGGCTTGATTACTTCATGCGCCGAATATTTCAACCGTCTTTGCCCGGGTATTTCTTATAAAGTTTTTGTGATACTGAATACAGTGGTGTCTATCCTGTTGGCCAACAAAGGCCTGTCAGCGATTTTGCAGTTTTCTATCCCTATGTTGATGCTGTTGTATCCGCTGACTATCGTCATCATTCTGCTGGCTTTGACAGATAAACTGTTTGGCGGCGGCCGTATTGTCTATTTCTGTACCATGATGGCGGCCCTTATGGTCGGTTTGCTCGATGCCTATAAGGCCGCGTTTGGATTTGATGCCGAAACTGCGGCTGCCATCGAGCGCGCATTGCCGTTTTACAATATCGGTTTAGGATGGGTTGTTCCCTCTTTAGCCTGCTTTATACTCGGCTGCATTTTGAATGCGGCATTGAAGAAAAAAGCATGATGACAAACAGGCCGTCTGAAATGTTCAGACGGCCTGTTTATTTCACCGACCATGCAAACGACAGATGATTTTTTTAAAGAAATCCGTTATAATTGAAAAGTTAAGGCTTTGCGGAATACCGTTTCGCAGATGCAACATATTGAGAAGATTTATTTCCACAAATCCCGTTTTTTCAGCAAACGACTTGAACTGAAGGCGGATTTCGTGGTATAAATCGCGTTTTACTATTTTAGAAGTTTGGAGACTAACCATGGCACGAGTTTGCAAAGTGACCGGTAAGCGCCCGATGTCTGGCAATAACGTATCACACGCCAACAACAAAACCAAACGTCGTTTTTTGCCTAACTTGCAATCACGTCGTTTCTGGGTAGAAAGTGAAAACCGCTGGGTTCGCCTGCGCGTTTCTAACGCTGCATTGCGCACCATCGATAAAGTAGGCATTGATGTCGTATTGGCTGATTTGCGTGCTCGCGGCGAAGCTTAATTTAAACACCATTAATTAAGGATTACTGCAATGCGCGATAAAATCAAACTGGAGTCCAGTGCTGGTACTGGTCACTTCTACACAACTACTAAAAATAAACGTACTATGCCTGGCAAACTGGAAATCAAAAAATTTGACCCAGTAGCCCGTAAACACGTTATTTACAAAGAAACTAAATTGAAATAATCCAGTTTCTTCCAAGAAAAAGCTCCTGTTTTGCAGGAGCTTTTCTTTTTATTTTCTGATTGGTTTTTGGGGGCTTGTTTCAAATGTGTATGCAAGATATTTTTGGATTGCTTTGGAAGAGACAAAATAAAAGAGCGTGTATCCATTGGGGTCACGCTCTTTTATTTTTCAGACGGCCTGATAGGGGATAAGCAGCCTTAAATCATGAATAAACATTCAAAAACGACTTAATGATCGACTTTGATGCCTTGATTGTCGGAATGTTGTTTTTTATTCAGCTCTTTTTGCAAGGTATCGCATGGCGTGTCGCAATCGCACATTTTCTTCATACCGAGAGAGGAAATACCGCCGCAGCTGCCTTTGATGGTGCGTTTGGAGAAGATATAGCCGACTGCCATGCCGAGGATAACAATGATAAAAATGCCGAAAGTAAGGAGGAGGGTTTTCATGTGTGTATTCCTGAAGATTAGTTTAATAATTTCTTGAATGCGCTGGACATTTTAGTATGGTAGCCGCCTTGCGGGGTCCGGATGATAAGGAAAACGGCGAGATTTTCTTGCTCGGCAAGTTTAAGTGCTTCAGTTTCTCCGAGAACGAACAATCCGGTGGAAAGGCCGTCTGCAAGTGTGGCGTTTTCTGATACTACGCTGATGGAAGCAAGGTTGTGGCTGATGGGTTGTTTGGTTTTAGGGTTGATGATATGGGAAAGGCGGCGGCCTGACTTATCGACATGGAAAATGCGGTAGTCGCCGGATGTGGCCAGTGATTTATTGTCCAATGGAATGGTGATTTGAGTGGCGCCGCCTTGAACGATATTGGGCTGCTCGATGCCGATACGCCAAGGGTTGCCTTGCGCATTGTGGCCTTTGCCATGCAACTCGCCTCCGATTTCTACCAAATAATTGCCGATATTGAGTTTTTCAAGTTCGGCGGCGGTTTTATCCACGCCAAAACCTTTGGCGATGGAGGATAGGTCTAAATAGACTTCGGGATGGGTTTTGGTGAGTGTAGGCTGCTGACCATCTTGGGAAAGTTTGAGTTTGTTCGTACCGACCATTTCTGAAGCATGCTGGATTTCTTGTGCAGTCGGTTCGTGTGTGATTTCTTTTTGCGGACCGAATCCCCAAAGGTTGACCAAAGGGCCGACGGTTACGTCTAGTGCGCCGTGCGTCAGTTTGTTTAAACGCAAGGCTTTGCCGGTCACATAGGCAAAGTCTTGGGAAATAGGCATGGCCTGATTGACGGTGCGCAGCTGGTTGAATTGGCTGATTTCGGAATCGGTCTGGTAGGTAGACATTTGCCGATTGACTTCTTTAAGCGCGTCATCAATGCGTTTTTGTATTTCGGTAGGGGAGGGGAGTTTGTTTTGGCCGTCTGAAAGATATTTGACGGTATAGGTCGTGCCCATGGTCTCGCCTTGCAGGGTAATGGTTTGTTGTTTTTCAGGTTGGCAGGCAGAGAGTGTGAGTGCGGAAAGGATGGCAACGGTGCAACCGATTATCGGACGGTAAAACGAATTGGAAAGAAACGGCATAGGGGATTTGCGGATTATTTTTTGAAGCCTTTATTGTATCGTAAAAGAAAGGTTCAGGCTGAGACCTTTGCAAAAAAGTCCTTCCCCCAACAGCCAAAATCCAAACACAGGTTTTCGGCTGTTCCTATTCCAAATCACTCCTGACTCTACTCAAATACCCCCTTAATCCTCCCCGGACACCCGAT
>NZ_LAEI01000024.1:0-11073 GCF_001618065.1 Neisseria flavescens | reverse complement strand
GTGAAAACGCCGCCCCAAATCCGGTGGAATACCTGATCAGCGCTGCGGCAGGCTGCTGCTCCATAGGTTTCGAGTTGCAAGCAGCATTGGCAGGCGTGAAACTGGAACAGTTTGAAATATCCGCAAGGGGCGGTATCGACATGGCCAAACTGTTCGGCATGGAAGATGGCTACGGCGGACTGGATAATCTGGTGCTAACCATAAAAGTAAAAGCCGACGCCGACCTTCCTACCCTGCAAAATTTCGCCGACCGCTCAGCCGCCACCTCCCCAGTGTTGAACAGCCTGAAAGCGCGGGCAAAAGTGGTTGTGGAAAAAATCTAGACGACTCAAAACGTTTTCTTGTTTTCATTTCGTTTTGGGAAAGTGATGTTGGATTTCACTTTACTCAATCAATAAGGAGAAACACCATGAAACTTTCCATTCTCAATCTTGCCCCCGTTCGTGAAGGGCAAACTTATTTGCAAGCGGTCGATTCGATGGTGAATCTTGCAAAACACGCGGAGCGCATTGGCATTGAGCGCTATTGGATTGCTGAGCATCATAATATGAAAAATTTGGTGAGTTCAGCGACCGCACTTTTAATTCAACATACGCTAGCCAATACGAAGACCTTGCGCGTTGGCTCGGGCGGCGTGATGTTACCGAATCATTCGCCTTATGTGGTGGCCGAGCAATATGGCACACTGGAGACGCTTTATCCAAACCGTGTTGAACTCGGTTTAGGACGTGCGCCAGGAACTGATATGCAAACGGCTGCGGCACTTCGTCGAGGACGAAAAAGTCTGGATTTCCCTGCGGAAATTGCGGAACTTCGCGGTTACTTTAAAGATTCTAACCCTGTTTCTGCATATCCTTCTGCCGGCTTGAATATACCGTTTTATATTTTAGGATCTAGCACTGAAAGTGCCTATCTTGCGGCAGAACTTGGCTTGCCTTATGCCTTTGCTTCACACTTTGCGCCACGTATGATGGAAATGGCGGTGGAGATTTATCGCAAAAACTTCAAACCTTCTACCTATCTTGCTGAGCCTTATGTCATCTTAGGAGTGAACGCAATTGTCGCCGGAACCGATAAAGAAGCGAAACAACTGGCGACAACACAAACACTATTTTTCTTAAATGTGGTCACTAACGCGCAACAAAATTTACAACCACCGATGGCGTCAGAAGAAGACGTTTGGAAAGCCCAAATGCATGCCCAAAAGAAACCACACTTTGGCCCAGTCGATTTTGAGGAAATCCCGATTTACAATCAAGAGCGTGCTGTGGTGGAACAAATGACTGCTTGTTCGCTTATCGGTAGTCCTGAAAGTGTGGAATTTCAACTCAAGCAACTGCGTGAACGGGTACATTTTGATGAAATTATGGCGGTGAGCTATATTTTTGATGAACAAAAACAAGCCCAATCTTATACGATGTTAAAATCGATTGTGGATAAGCAATCGTGATAAAAACATGGCGAGATCATCTCGCTATGTTTTATGCCTAAACCATTTTCGACAACAAAATCTCCTTCAACTTGTTATACACCCACACCACTCGCTCGGCAACAATCGTTTGATATGGTCGATATAAATAAAGCTGCCATTTTTGCTTTTCAATTTCAGGGAAGAGTTCCACCAATCGACCGTTTTTCAAATAGGGATCACAAACGCTGTTTATAAGATAAGAGCAAGAGCGTCCAGCTAGCGCCGATTGCAGTTCGCTTTGCACAGATGTATAGACTGAGACCTTTGCAAAATTCCTTTTCCCCCGACAGTCGAAACCCAAACACAGGTTTTCGGCTGTTTTTGTTTCAAATATCCACTGATTCTACTCAAATACCCCCTTAATCCCTCTTGGATACCTGATTAATCAGGCATCCAACCGCCTTTTAGGCAGCAACAGGCGCACTTAGCCTGTTGGCGGCTTTCAAAAGGTTCAAACACATCGCCGTCAGATGGCTTTGTGCACTCACTTTGAGCAGACCAAAATAGGCTGCCCGCGCATAGCGGAATTTACAGTGTAACGTACCGAAGCTTTGTTCGACCACATAACGGGTCTTCGACAAATATCGGTTACGCTTCGTTTGAGCTTCCGCCAGAGGACGGTTGCGGCAGGCTTTTCGCATTATGTGGGGAAAATTAGATGGAAATTATTGGTGTGGGTAAGGGTGGGAAGGGTTTACCTGTTGAGGCCGTCTGAAAAGTATAGACTGCCGAAGCCGCTTTGTTCGGCGATGCGTTCTATAGGCAAATCCGTATTTTCCAATAAATCCTGCGCCTGCCATAGCCGCTCTGTTATGAGCCACTCACCGAAGTTCATGCCTGTGGCTTGAGAAAAATGGCGGATAAAGGTTCGGCGGGAAACGGTTAATTGTTTTTACGCCCAAGCGGTTCAGCGCGTCAATGGCAGGCTGGGAAACATGGTCGCCGCGTGCGGCGGATTTTTGATACCAGCGCACGGCTTGGGTCATGTCTTTTGCCGTGCCAATGCCGTTTTCGTAACAATAGCCCAGCCAGTATTGCCCCGTGATGTCGCCCGCTTCGGCTGCCTGCGTGAAGTAGGCGAAAGCGGTTTCCGCATTTTGGGCGACGCCTTCGCCGTTCAGATACATCAGACCCAGATAACGCGGCGCTTTCATATGCCCCGCCTGCTGCGCCTGCTCAAAATAGCGTTTGGCGTGTCGGTAATCGTGCTTCTGATACAGGGCGATGCCTTCGTCCAGCAGGGCTTTTGCCTGTTCGTTTTGGTGCGGAACGGCGGAGCATGCGGCGAGAAGGGCGGAGATGGTAAGCGCCGATAGTTTGGATTTCATGGGCGTTGCTTTAAGAGTGGGGAAAGGATAGTTTAGGAATATCATGCGGTTACAGCAAGCGACAAGTGCAGGCTGCTTTATGCTTTTAAGCAGCCTTCATTTTGCTGCGCAAAAACGCAATAAACATTTGTTTTTGCCGGCAACAGCCGCGTGGCAGTTAGGGCATAAATGGGGATGCTCTGTCCTTTCCAGTCAGGCAGTATATGTTTCAGACGACCTGAGGCTTCGTATTGTGCTGCCATTTTTGCCGATATAAAGGCAACCCCCAAGCCATGCGCAGCCATGCGCGCCAGCATGCCTATGCTGTTTACGGCATAGGGCGATTGCGCGGTGATGAGTACGGTTTCTCCTGCCGTGTTTAGCAAGGTCCAATTTGAGGTCGTCTGAAAACGTAGGCAGTCGGCAGCGGGTAAATCCTGCGGGGTTTGCGGCTCGCCGTGTTTGGCCAGATAGCTTGGAGAGGCATAGAGATAACGTTCATCATGCATCAGCACTGTGGAAATATACCCTGAATCGGGCTGTTCTCCCGCGCGAATGACCAAATCGAACGGCTCACCAATCAAATTGACTTTACGTGGCGTAACATCCATTTCCAGCTTGATTTCAGGGTATTGTGCGGCAAAATCAGGGAGTAGGGGTGCAAGAAATTCATAAGAAAAATCAACGGGGAGCGACACACGCAGCACGCCGTACGGACGCACCAGCATCCCGCTTAGCTCGTCATGAATCCGTCGCGCTTCCTCCATAATAGGCTTGACCCGCTCGAAATAACGCATACCGGCTTCGGTCAGCTCAACCCGCCGGGTCGTGCGGTTCAAAAGCTGTAAACCCAGCTGCTTTTCCAATTCGCCGACTCTGCGTGATAACGTTGATTGCGGCATCCCCAGTTTCGCGGCTGCTTTGCTAAATCCCTTGGCTTCCGCCACTTCGGCAAATAACGCCATTTCGTTTAAATAATCCATTGATAGTTGTCTATTGCTGATTTCAGGTAACCTATTATATCTAAAAATGGATAAGTATTATCTATAAAACCATATTTATCTGAAAAGCAATCTTCTCTACAATACGTTTCATAACATCTCAACTGCACTTTAAGGAGTAAAAAAATGTATAAGCCCTTTAATTCCCAAGATTCTGTAATGCTTTTAGTCGACCACCAAGTTGGCACTATGAGTTGGGTCGGTTCAATTTCATTTGAAGAAATGAAACGCAATGCGTTGATGCTTGCTAAATCTGCGGCAATATTGGGAATTCCTACTGTTTTAACTTCCAGCATGGAAGAGCACGCCCAAGGCCCATTGTTGTCAGAACTTGAACAGATTTTGCCTAAAGAGTTTGCTAACCGTGTTAAACGTGCGGGTGTTGTAAATGCAATGGCTGATGAAAATTTTGCTGCTGCTGTCAAAGCCGCAGCGGGTAATCGCAAACGTATTATCATCGCCGGGGTAACCAATGATGTCTGCACTGTATATCCGACATTGACCCTTTTGGAAATGGGTTACGAAGTGCAAGTAGTTGCCGATGCGGGCGGCTCTCCAACCAAAATGGCCGATGAATCCTCACTGCGCCGCATGGATAAAGCGGGTGCAACCATTACCAGCACCAACCAGCTCATTGCCGAACTGGCACAGACCTGGGCTGATGAAAACGGACAAAAACTCTTACAGGTGATTGCCGAAGCTTTGCAAGCATAAATCGTAAATTGTGTAAAAGCAGCCTGCACTTTGAAATTTTGAAGTGCAGGCTGCTTTTGGGCTTTCAGGTAGTCTTTTGGCTGTGCAGAAACTCAGTTTCCTTTGGAAACTTCGTTGAAGCTGCACTTTCAGACGACCTGAAAAGCGGGAATTCGTTTCATCGGCCATGATTCCGTTGTCCAAATGCGTTCAAATTCTGCGGCGAAACCGTGTTGCGCGGCGTAGGTTTGCAGTTGTTGCAGCCAAGTCTTCGGGGCGATGTCGGCGGTGGCGCGGGTGGTGTGCAGCAGGTAGGGGCGTGTATCGAAAGCTTGGACGATGTGCTGGCTGACGGCGTTTAAGGCTTAGGGATTGTGGTCAGATTGCCGCTGTATTGTTCCAGCGCGTCGATTTGCGCGAACAACTCGGGCGCGGGGTCGATGGGCGAGTGGCACCACAAACCGCCATCCGCGAGCCGCACCACGGCCATGCGGGTGCTGAACGGAATTTTGACGCCGAGCGGAAACGCCATGCAGATTTTGCCGCCGTCGGTAATCCAGATGTTTTGATCGAAGGGTTTGAGGGTGTTCAGCGGGTGGTAGAGATGGATGGCGGACTTGGGGTGTTCTTTTCAGGCTGTGTAATCTTCAAATTCCCAATCAAAATAACGTATGAGTTGGTAGGTCGTGCATTTATGCCCGACCTACGGTTTCGTCCCCGCATCATCCACCGTTTCTTCCAGCCACAGCCGCACGGTTTTGCCTTTGACAAAATCGGCGTTGCCTTCAAATATGCGTTTTTCGCAGACTACGCGGTAGTCTCGCTCTTGGATGTCGCCGTTGTTTTGGTGGCGGGTGGGCAGAGCTTGGCACTTGCCTGCGTCGGCAAATTTGGCGTGCAGGTCTTTCAGACGGCCTTTGGGTACGGCGGGATGCGGTTTGTTTGTTTGATGAGCAGCAGGACGCGCTCGAAGTTGCGGGTGAGGGCGGGGTGTTGGTCGGGGATGGGGACGTGGGTTTTTTGGTAGCGCGGGTTGGTACGCGCGGCGATGCCTTCAATGATGGCTTCAGTATCTACGCCTGCCAAATTGGTTAACACGACAATATCGGTGCCGTCGCCTTCGTAGCGGCGCAGCTCGGTGCTGAAGCCCTGCCATGCGCCGGGGTGGCCGCTCATGGGGCTGCCGTCGGGAGCGGGGACGAGCGACCAGCCGAAGCCGTAGGGGTAGCTGTCGCCGTTGTTGAGGCGGGCGGGGGTGAAGATTTCGCGCCAGGATTCGGGCTTGAGGATTTGGCGTGCTTCTACGGCGGCGAGCCAGCGGCGGTAGTCGTGTAGCGTGAGATAGAGCGAGCCGTCGGCGGTTTGGTTGTGGTAGGGGGCGACCCATTCTTGGTTTTTCAGGCTGCCGTCGGCGTCGTCAAGCTCATAACCTGCGGCGCGGTGGGGGACGATGTCGCGCTCGCTGATCACGCGGGCGGAAGTCATGCCCAGCGGGGCGAACACGCGCTCTTGCAGGATTTCGCCGTAGTGTTTGCCGGAGACGCGGGTGATGACGGCGCCGAGGACGGCGTAGCCGTTGTTGCTGTATGCCCAGCGGCTGCCTAGTTTGAATTGCAGCGGGGCTGTGTAGATGCGGCGCAGCATTTGTTTTTCGCTGCTGTTTTGCTGCCAGTCGGTTTCAGTGTTGCCGATGCCGCCAGTGTGGTTGAGCAGGTGGCGGATGGTGATGGGCTGCCAGCTTTTGGGCGCTTCGGGCAGGTAGGCACGCACGGATTGGTCGAGGTGGATTTTACCGTCTTCCACCAACAGCATCACGACGGCAGCGGCGAACATTTTGCCGATGGAGGCCGTCTGAAACACGGTGTCGGCAGAGACGGGGATTTGGTGTTCTACGTTTGCCAGCCCGTAGCCTTGTTGTTTGACGATGTTACCGTTGCGGTAGATGCCGACGGCAAGGCCGGGGATTTTTTGCCGCTCAAGCTCGGCTTGGGCGAAGTCGTCGATGGGGTCGGCGAGGGCGGGGAGGGATAGGGCGAGTAGGAGAGGGAGGATGAGGTTTTTTTCATGGGTAGGCGCGTATCCATCGTCGCAGGTGGGTTCGGGAGATGCCGTAGTGGTCTGCGGTACGCTGTTGGCTGCGTATATGCAGGTAGTAGAGTACGGCTTGGTATTTGAAGTGTAATGTATATTTGCTCATAAAAAAACTGCACCTTGTGAGTTGGAGGGGATGTGTCCAACTTTTGGGGTGCAGTTCAAGGCCAGTATGCGGTAGCATACGGCCTTTCCTGCAAGAAAGATTGCCATGAGCTACATGCAACTGACCCAAGACGAACGATACCACATCCAATACCTGTCCCGCCACTGCACCATCGCCGAAATCGCCAAACAGCTTAATCGCCACAAAAGCACCATCAGCCGCGAAATCAAACGGCACCGTACCCAAGGGCAGCAATACAGCGCCGAAAAATCACAACGGCAAAGCCGGCTGACCAAACAGCGCCGGCGAAAACCTTACAAGCTCGATTCGCAGCTGATTCAGTACATCGACACCCTTATCCGCCGCAAACTCAGTCCCGAACAAGTATGCGCCTACCTGCATAAACACCACCGGATCACACTCCATCACAGCACCGTTTACCGCTACCTTCGGCCAAGACAAAAGCAACGGCGGCACCTTGTGGCAACACCTCAGAATATGCAGCAAAACCTACCGCAAACGCTACGGCAGCACATAGACCAAAGGCAAAGTGCCCAACCGCGTCGGTATAGAAAACCGCCCCGCCGTCGTCGACCAAAAAGCCCGCATCGGCGATTGGGAAGCCGACACCATCGTCGGCAAAGGACAGAAAAGTGCATTATTAACCTTGGTTGGACGCGTTACCCGCTACGCCATCATCTGCAATGAGTTCGGAAACTGCGTGCATCGCAGGGCGACATAAATTCTGGTTATGCGCCAGGATACATTGATAATCGACGCAATAGGTGTGGTAATCCTCGACCTCAATGTTGTAGACAGTGGTGCGGCAGCGGCGGTAATGCCGTTGTCCGAGCAGGTTCTCGTTGTTCGGTACGTCTGCCCAATCCAATGTCGGGCGATTCAGTGATTCGTCAGTTAGAACCATCTCATAGCTGTTGCCTAAATTCAACTCTTTCCAGCCGTAAGCCAGGTTGGTTGGCTGTGCCCATTTAAAAGCGGTATTTGAAGCCCAACACTGCGCTGCGCGCTTCGCCGTAGGCGAGGAAGGTGGAAAGCGTACGGTAGCGGGTGTTGAAGACGTTGTTGACGTTTAAGGTGGCTTCGGAGTTTTTGCCGATGTGGTAGGCGGCCATCAGGTCAACCAGGGTGTAAGCTTTCTGGGTGGCAGACTTGCGGGCGCGTTCGAGCGAGGGAGCGTCGTTTTCGTCGGCCAGCGCGCTTTTGTTGATGTTGCTGGTTTTACTCTGCCAGCGCAGGCTGCCGCCGAGGGTGAGACGCTCGTTCAAATCATAGGTGGTGGCGAGTTTGATTTGGTGGCGCGGCAGGTCGGCTTCGTAGGAGTCTTCGCCGCCTTTGCGGTTTTGCACGGTGTAGCCTGCGCTGACGAACCAGTTGTCGTTAATGCGGCCGGCGGCTTCGGTTTCAAAGCCGCGTGTGCGGATGTTGTCTTCGGAGACGTAGTAGTCGCCGCTTTCCACGTATTTGGGCATGCCATTTTTACGGGTGTCAAAGAGGGCGGCGGAGACGTTGAGGCGTTGGTCGAAAAATTCGCCTTTGAGGCCAACTTCGATGTTGCGGCCGGTGGTGGGCTTGAGGAATCGTCCGTCTTGGCCTTTGTCGAACACGGGCTCGAAGGAGGTGCCGTAGCTGGTGTAGGCGGAGAGTTGGTCGGTGAGGTCATACACGGCGCCGATGTAGGGGGTGGCTTTGCTGCGGTTTACTTTTTCGTTTGTGCCTTCAACGTGTTCGGCTTTCTGCATGGTGATGCGGCTGTACCGTGCGCCGCCGATCAGGGCGAGGCGCTCGGTGGGGCGGAAGCGGGTGGCGAAGTAGCCGCCGAACTGGCGGGCTTGGATGTCGTCGTCGGCGGTGTATTCGTAGTCGGCGGGGTTGGCGGGGCGCAGGCTGTGGTCGTTCAGGAAATCATGCAGGCCAAAAGCGTTGTCGTAACGGGCAAAGCGGCTGGGGGCGCGGTTTTTGGTGTTGAAGCCGCTGATGCCGAACAGGATGTCGTGTTTGCGACCGAGAAGGTTGTATTTGCCGTCCACCGAGGCGACGAAGCTATGGGTGGTGCTTTTTTCGCCGGAATCGGTTTCGAGCAGGTCGATTTGGCGGGTGTCGTGGTCGGTTTTCATCGCCGCGTAGCCCTGCCGGTCGTGTATGGTGTTGCGCGTCCAGTTGTATTCGAGCTTGGTTTTCCAATCGGGTGAGAAGCGGTGGCGTACTTCGGCGAACACGTTGCGGCTGCTGTATTTGTAGGATGTGCCTTTAGGCGAATTGTTGGCGCGGCGGCTGATTTCGTTTTTCAGCGGGTAGCCTTCGCTGTCGTAGGCGGTGGGCAGGAAGATGGGGGTGTCGGTTTCGCGGCGGTTTTGCAGCTGGGTGCCGACGGAGAAGGTGGTGGCGGGGGCGGCATCCCATTCGGCCACGGCATAGAGGCTGCTGTTGCGCATTTTCGCGTCTTCAATTTGATAGCCGCTGCGGTCATGCCCCGCCACGATGCGAGCGCGCAGGCTGCTGCTGGCGTTCAGGCTGCCTGAAACATCGCCGCTCACGCCCCGGCGGCTGTGGTTGCCGGCTTCGGTGCCGATTTCGGCTTTGAAGTCTTTGGTCGGACGTTTGCGCACCAGGCTCACCTGCGCGGAGGGGTCGCCCGTGCCGCCCAAGAGGGCAGACGCGCCGCGCAGCACTTCCACGCGGTCGAGCGCACGGGTATCCACGCCGCCCCAACCTGTCCACGAGTCTTTGCTGAAACCGGAGCTGCGGTAGGGTACGCCGTCCATCTGGAAGTTTTTCACTTCCATGCCGCGCGAGTGCAGGCCGGCATAGCGGTCGCTGCCGCCGCTGCCGCTTTTGACGGTTACGCCGTTGGCCTGCTCCATCACTTTGCGCAGGCTGTCGAGTTTCCAGTCTTCCATCTGTTTAGAGGTGGTTACGCTCACGCTCTGCGGCGTTTCGCGCAGGGTTATGGCGATGCCCAGCGGGGCGTAGGTGCCGCCGGTGGAATAGCCTTGGTTGAGCGTGGCGGGTTTTGTGCCGGTAACGGTGACCGTATCCAAGGTGGCTTCGTCTTCGGCAAAGGCAAACAGCGGCATTAGCGCCAGCGCGAGCAGAGTGGGACGGCCTTTCGGGTATTTCATAAGGATGTCCTTGGTGGTGGTTAAAGTTGAAAACGATAGCGATTATACTTGTTCCTCATTGTTTTTATAAGTTTTGTTTGAATTTGTTTTACAGAAGCACGCAGAGGCCGTCTGAAAGCGAAGCGTCAACGGCGTGAAAACGGCCGAACCCGCAGGCATGCGGTTTCATTTCTTTGAAGCCTTGCTTTCAGACGGCCTCATGACGCAGCCCGAGCGCGCAAAGGCCGTCTGAAACGGCTGTTCAGACAGACGGCCTTTTCCGTTTGTGCTCCAGCGGACGGCCTGCGGTTGAGACACGCCGCAAAGCGTGCTAAAAGGCGGCCTTTCCCGTTTGAACCGATTGGAGTTCCCATGCCTACCCGCCGTGAATTTTTATTGTCTACCGCCAGCGCGATCGTGTTGCTTACCGTGGGCGGCTGCGCTGCGTTGGGCGGCGCGTTGGATAATGCCGTCGAATCGGCCGCCGCCGTAACCTGCGTGTTTGGCGACGGGATGCGGCTGGTGGCGGTGGCGGTGAAGTACCGCGCCGATGTGTCTGCCGCCGTGCTTGAGCCGTCGCAATACGGCGGGGCGCACGGTGGAGTGCGTTTATGTGGCGCAAAGTACCGCTGTATCAGGGCAACGGCGCGATTGCGTGGGCGTCACCCGAATTTCAGGCGCAGCATCCCTGCTTTGTGATTGCGCCCGAGTTTGACGAAATTATTGTGGACGATACCAGCACCGCGTCCAACTATCTCGATGCCACTATCAACCTAATCAAACACTTGAAAACCAAGTTACCCATCGACGGCAAACGGCTCTACACCACCGGCCAGTCGGGCGGCGGCATGATGTCGATTGCGCTTCGTTTGCGCTTCCGACAGCGGATGTTTACGGTGGACTTTGCGCATAATGCCGTCTAACAACTGATGCTCTTCTAGATGTTGCCGGTTTTCCTCACTGTCATAGCCTTTGTCGGCATAGACGGTCGTACCTTTGGGCAGTCCTTTCAACAAAGGCGACAGGTGTTTGCACTCATTGGCATTGGCGGGGGTAATGTGCAGTTTCTCGATATAGCCTTCCGCATCGGTACGGGTATGTTGTTTGTAACCGAGTTTGTAGAGGCCGTTTTTCTTTATCCAACGGGCATCGCTGTCCTTACTCGGTGTGGTTTGGCCGCTGACTTGTCCTTCTTCATCGACTTCTATGGCCTGGCGCTGTTTGCTGCCGGCGGTCTGAATAATGGTGGCGTCAATGATGGCGGCGGATGCTTTCTCTACTTTTA
>NZ_LAEI01000065.1:0-764 GCF_001618065.1 Neisseria flavescens | reverse complement strand
CGACGATGGGGTTGTGGCGGATGCTTAAGTTAAAGAGTGCTTCGGTACCGACACTCTCCAATCCGGCATGGGGGCGGTAGGAAACGGGTAAGCCTTGGCTGCGCCAATAGTGTGTGGGACTGTCGCCGAAGACGACTACGTCGCCATGTTGTTCATGCTGTTCGAAGGCATACCAGATGCCTTCTTCTTCACACAGACGGTTGATAAAGTCGAAGTCGCTTTCAAGATACTGGGTTACATACTCGCGTACAGCGTAGTTGCGGCTCTTTTGGAAACGGTAGTCGACACCGGAGAAGCCGTGATGCTTAAAGACGGCGGCAACGATGTCGGGGACGGTTTGGTGTTGGAACAGCCGGGAGGTTTGGAAATGTTTCAAAGCCGCGAAACGCGGCTCTAAAACAAAGCGGTAAACGGTTTCATCCTTGGATACGGATAACTTCTCGCATGAGGTGATAATGCCCTGCCATTGCTTCGCCGGCGGGTCGTCTGAAGCAGACCCGAATGCCCCAGCCACTTCCGACAGTAAGCCTTCCTGCGGACGAATCTCAAACGCTGCGCGCTGGTTGAGGTAGGAAGACAGAGGTAGCGAAGAGTCGGTAGAGGTGGCAGTAATTTCAACACGGTAAGCGGTATTGACTGCTTCGGATGCGCTGAAGGAGCGAACTGAAAGTGAGGGGGAGAAACGGGCGAAGGTGAGGTGGTAGGATTGGCGGGCGGTCATAAGGGTAATATCCGACTGACGATGAACACTGTATGGTAACGGG
>NZ_LAEI01000036.1:0-15185 GCF_001618065.1 Neisseria flavescens | reverse complement strand
ATGTGTTTGGCGATCATGGCTTGGGCGGTTTGTTGAAAGAAGGTGGTCATGGAAAATCCCCTAAATGTCTTGGTGGGAATTTAGGGGATTTTGGGGAATTTTGCAAAGGTCTCAGGCCGTCTGAAAAGTTTTCAGACGGCCTTTTTCATACATATTAAACAGCGCAGGCAATCGATACAAACGACAAACCGCATTCGACAACACGCAATCGCTGTGTAAACCTTACCGGCACAACCGCCAAACTAGCCCTGCCGTTTCGGGAAAAACTGCACCACATTCTCCCCTTGAGGCAACACCAATTTTTTCACAGCATGGCCGTACACAGTTTCAAGCGTGATGTTCAGACGGCCTTCGTTGGCAAAAATCTTATCCACATATTCCTTGGCCGCTTGCGGATTGCTGAACTTCAACGCATTCCATAATCCCAAGGTTTCCATGTCCTGCCAAAACGTCCCGGCTTTTTTATAGCTCAACTCAAGCTTCGCCGTGTCGGTTACCGGGTCGTAAAAGCCGTTGTCGGCGAGCATATCGCCCAAGTCGTGCATATCAATCAGCGTAGGCGCTTCGCATTCGATGCCTTCATGGTTCAGACGGCCTGTCAGTTCGGTCAGGCTGTCGCGGCCAAAGTGCGTGAAAAACAATAATCCGTCAGTTTTCAAAGCGGCGGCCCAGTTTTTCAATACCGGCAAAATATCGTCGGCGCGGCTGAGGCTGAGGTTGGCCCACAACATATCGGCGGCAGCTTCAGGCAGCGGCGCGGTCAGGGCTTGGCAATGCTGCGGAATGGTTTTACCGGTCAGCTTCTGCCAGAAACCGCCTTTGCGCGCGGCGGCGGCGGTTTTCAAAAAGTCAGCATTCGGATCGTATTCTTCAAACACGGCGTCGGGATAACGCGCGGCCAGCAGGCTGCGGCTGATGTCGGCATCGGCACCAATCAGCATGATGCGTTTGGGCGCATTGCGGACCAGCTGCAGGCGCTCGTCGGTGTCTTGGGCGAGATGGCGGTGAATCTGCCAACGTTTGTCTTGGGGGTTCATGTTTCAGACGACCTTTTTCTATTTATCATTTTATAGCATAAGTATTCGTATAATAAGTAAAAATATATTATTTTAATGCTATTAAATTAATATGTATAAATTTAATAGGTAATCCATTACTTTGAATATTATTACAACTATCTACTCTCCACTCATTAGTTACCGATAATTCTTGAGTTTCAATCCCATCTGAATAACGATTTGTCAAATAATGGAATTTTTGGTTTGTCGAACCCACCCAATTTCTTGTTGTTTCTATTTGTGTATTATCAAATTCTCCGTCGATCAATAGGTCTGTAGAGTTTAATAGCCTTTTGCTGCCTGAAAATTTATTTTCTGACAGTTCGGTATATTCGTAGCCGGAAAAAACCATTACGGATAGATTTAGATTATGTGCGGCCTCGGCAATATCGGCTAATCCTTCAGCTTGCAAAAAAGGCTCTCCACCAAGAAAGGTAAGACCCTCTAGTGGATATTTTTCCGTTGCGTTTTTAAGTAATTGAATAATTTCATTCGATCGCATAAGGTGGGCAGGTTTTATTTTTAGTAATTCACCATTGCAACAACCTTTACACCGTTTCAGACATCCTTGAACCCAAATTACAAAACGCAGACCTGGTCCTTCGGCTTCGGTAGCTTCAACAATATGGGATATATTCAGCCAGTGCATTATTCCAACTCGAAACCAAAATATTTTCCTGCCTGCAAGACTTTTAATGTCCTGCCTTTTAATTTATGGGGCTGTTCTACTTGCTCAAAGAGAAATTCTGCCAGTGGGTCGAATAAATATTTTGTTAACACGTTTAATACGCCGCGCCCCCCGTGTTGGTAATTTACTTGTTTGATTAATGCATCTAGTGCTTTATCCTCATTTTCAAATACCAGTTTTTCAAGCCCCCATTTTTCTTTCAAACGACCTGTCAACGGTTTAAGTTTTGCTCGGGCTATATCTTTTAATACAGCATTATCCTGTATGAAGTTAAACGGGATAATGTTTGCATCGCCTATACGTCCTAATAATTCTGGGCGGTTTAGTTCGTCTCTAAAATGAGATTGCACTGCTTGCTTAAATTGTTCTGCAATATTTTCTTTATTATTTTCGTCAGGCCGAATATTAGCCGCCCCGATATTGGAAGTGAAAACGATAAAGGTATCGGCAAAAGAAATGGTTTCGCCTTTGCCGTCAGTCAATCGGCCATCTTCTAATATTTGTAGAAATTTATCTAAAATTCGTGGATGGGCTTTTTCGATTTCATCAAACAAGAGTAGGGAGAATGGGCGGGTTTTCACTGCATTGGTCAATTGCCCTCCTTCTTCAAAACCGACATATCCCGGCGGTGCGCCGACTAAGCGTTGATCGGCGTGTTCGTGATTAAATTCAGACATATCGAAGCGGATGCAGGCATCCTCATCACCAAATAGAAATTGTGCTAATGATTTTGCCAATTCGGTTTTGCCTACGCCTGTCGGTCCAACAAAAACAGCGCTCCTTTAGGTGTACGGGCTTTAACTGAATGCTGCAACCCTGAAAGCCCGGTATAGGCCCGTATCAAAATCTTGTTTACGGCTCCAATTGCCAATTCTTGTCCTTTGACTCGCCTTTGCAGCGTGATTTGGGCATCTTTCAATCTTTGATAATTCAATTTTTCCCAAGGGGATTGGCGTTTGCCATAACGGTACAGCGATACTAAATTATGTATATTGATAAGTGTCTGCTGTTGTCTGGATAAGCGAACAAGGTTATCTATATCGCGTAAAGTCAGGGTGTCGGTCAATGTAACAAAATCTGCCAACGATTGACTTCCCACACTCAAATTATCACTAACCTTCCATTGTGTTTGTCTTGCCAAAATAGCGGCTTCGCGTTCGGAAATATTAGGTAGGGGGATGGTTATTTCGGCAAATAAAGGATTGTTCAGATAAACGGATGGCGGTAAGGCGGTATTGCCCGAGCACAGAAAAACCAACAGGCTTTGCGGTTGGCCCATCGCTTCTGCAGTTGTTGTTTGTTCGGCATCCCGCAGGCCTGTGGCGATTTGTTGCAACCAAGCCCGTTCTGTTTCACTCAAGGCATTAATTTGCCCGAACAGATAATTTGACCAATCTACGATAAAGGCGGCTTTTTTCTGTGTTTTGGTCATGACTTGTTCAACGGTAGCAAAAAAATCCTGAGGCTGAATGGGAATGCATCCGGATATTACTTCATTACCTTCACTATCATCGTCAAAATCGTAAGCCTCACCGACTTCGGCCTGCATACCGAGTCGGTTCAATCCTTCCCATTCTTGAAAGGAAACACCTGATATACCATTCAACCGTGAGTAAAATACAACTTGTTCAAAACCTTGTTCTTTTAAACTTTCTTCAATAATTCTGTTTATCGGCATTAATTTGTTATAACGGTTGAAACCTAAGTCAATGATGTTTCCGCTGATGATTAAAGCCCGACGTATCATGGATTGACGTTCAAAGTTTTCTAGCCATGTATTGATGTATTCGTTCATTTTTTTACCTTAGTGCGATTTTGCCGTATGTGTTGGATTGATGGGTTTGGCATCGGCATGTTCGTCATCCGGATTTTCCCAAAGAACACGTTCATCAGATAAATTTACACCATAAATTTCGGATAGTTTCGGCAATACTTTTTGCATATCTTCTTTACAGCGCTGCCCTTTATAGTTATCAAATTCATAGCGAACCGCACCATCTAAACGTACACGGAATTTTGCCTGGTTTCCTTGCGGACGGCTTGCTTGGATGACAACCACGCTGTCTTCGCCGACACCTTGTTTGATGGGGTTTAAGACAGTAAAACCAGCTTGCTTCAGCGATTGATATACGGCTTTGACCATTTCCTTACGGACTGCTTCGTTTTCAATCGCCATATCTTCGATTTGGTGGGCTTCTTGGATGATTTCTGTCAAATCCTTTTGATTTTCTTGCTCAATTTTTTGTTTTAACCGCTCGGATTCCGATTGTGGCAGATTGGCCGTTTCAATAAATTTTAAAAGATCGGACTTTTGTGTTTGTGCAACTTCGTCTTGTACGGTTTTAGCAAAATTTTTTCGAATTTCTTCGGCTTGTTGTTCTGCCGATTGTTTAATTTCGCGAATCGCCGATTTTATGTCAGCAATACTTAGATTTTCCTCCGTAATACGTTTTCGAAGTATTGCTAAAGGTTTGAATGCCAAATTTCGTGCCTGCTTATTTTCCCAATTACTCGTTTCCTGTATCCATACGTTTTCTATTTCAGCACGCAAACGTTCCGCCTCTTCACGCAACAGACGTTGGTGTTCTTCCGCTACCCTTTTATTTTCCTGTGCTTCGTAACGTATGGCTTGTACAAGCCGACCAATAGCAAAACTGCGGTTACGTCCGTCATAAGCGTTCATATGCCGTACCCGTTGAATCTCAGTGCGTATGGTAGCGATGTTCTGCAAAGCAAATTCAGCCAGATCGCTGTTTTCCAAATCGTTTAGCTGCTGTTCGTAACGGCGCAGATAAATTTCCGTTGTTTGGCTGATTTCGGCTTCCCTTGCCTTGCGTGCGGCTTCGCGGATTTCCCGTTCGCGTTCCAATTGCCAACGGTTTTCGCTGATTTGACTCATTTTATTTCGTCTCCTAAATCGTTTTCAGACGACGTTACGGTTCAGATGTGGTTTTAATGCCGACAGCCGTAGCGTGATTTTTAAGGTTTTATCTTTCGTATAAAGCACAACATCATTCAACTTATATCGTGCGGCAACAGCCAGGATGGCTTGATCGTTTTGTCCGTTGCGGTTTTGCCCGTCTGCTTTTGCACCCATCAATGCTAAAATTTCCGGTTCGGCGGATTCCGTATGCCGCGCCAGTTTCAATTCTTCAATCTTGCGTATGGCTGCGCGTATTTCTGCGGCTTCCCGTTCCAACCGCTCAACGCTTTCTTCCGCTTGGATTTTTTCTTTTTCTGCCTGCTGCCGCTTCAAATCCAAATCGCGTTTTTCCTTTTCCCATTTGGATTTTTGGTTTCGGACTTGCAGGATTTGCGCATTTAATTCATCGCGCTGTTTCTCCAATGCCAGCCTTGCGGGCGATTTTTCTACCGCCGGTTTGGCTTGTCCGCCGATTTGGTTTTGCTGTTTCTGCTTGTTTTTGTTCTTTTTAGTCATTTGGCCGTTCCTTACTGTTTAACTGGTTCAACTGCATTCTGACCGTATCTAACTCTGCTTTCAGACGACCTAAACGGGCATCGCAATCTGCAATTTGTGCATCAATGTCGACTGAAACAATGGCTTCACATTGTTTGCTTTTTTCTATCAAAAGCTGCTCGGCCAGTCCTAATTTTTTTTGATTTTCTCTTTTTGATGATCCAATTCGCCCAAGACGGTTTTCGGTAAAATGACCGTGCGTTCCGCTTGGATTTCCACAAGTCTGTCGGTGTCGGGTTGATGGCGGATAAAGTTGGTATCCAATACGGCAAATTTCTGTGTTAAGTCCATCAGTTCGAAATATTGGAATACTGCCGACTGCCATTGTTTTAGCTGCTCCGACAGTTTGGCAATGTCGTTTGAAGCGGAAATTGCAGGAAAAGTGCGGTCGATTTTTTCAACGTTTTTCTGCCATAGACTGATTTTTTCCAGGCTATTCGGCTTGATGTCCTTTAATTCCAATGCGGTGGGATTCAGACGGCCTAATGCTTTGTGCAACGCCAGCAGTTCGGACAATTCGGGAATTTTATGCACTGTCGATTTTTCATTATTGACAGCCCAATCAAAGGCTTGCCGTTGCGCTTCTGCTGACAGTCGAGCCAAACCCAATTCCACTTTTGGAAAGCATTCTGTAAATTGTCTCAAGTCATCTTCATTGTTAAGCGGCTTGATCATTTCCGCCCAACCTTCGGGTTTAAACGGCTTGTTCCAAGTCTTTTTGATGAGTTCTGCAAAGTCAGATGCCTGAGTTATCGTCATCTCAGGTAACTTTTTCAGAATATCGGCTGTGGGGACAAAATTTGCCATAAATGCCAAAACTGCCATATTTGGCTGAGAAAGGGCGGGCAGGTCGGCAAGCCAATTTTCAGATTCTTGATATAAAATTTTTGCCGGTAACGGATACGGCTGATGATCGAAATAGCACTCAAGATAACCAGTTTCCTCCATAAAAAGCGTATTATCTGAAAAACGGAAAAATACGCGAGTCAGACCGTCTGAATCATCTAAGCGTGCAGGAATAAAAAGATGTTTGCCGTGTAATTCAGCTTCGGCAATGTTGGCGAAGACAATCAGCGGCGTTTTATCGTCAATTTTCTGATTTCCATTGAATTTGACTTCAACCGCATCGCCGATTTGACGTATATCGGATTCCTGATCCGCCAGAACTAATGACAGTAAGTCGTTTTCAGGGTAATACAAGAATGCCTTGCCTTGGAGTGCATTCTTAGCGTTGGAAATCATAGGCTTAAGCAAATGCTCTTTGATGACTTGCGGATCGCGCGTATTTATCCATTGGGAAAACAGCTTGTCTGAGCTGTCAATATTCAAATAATGGTTGCCATCCAGTGTGAGCTTGACAGGGACGGTTTGCGGTAAAAATGTATCTTCATCACACGTTACACTGATGCCGTCATGCTCCAATTCGGTTTCGGCATGAAACCATTTTTGATTTGTAGACTCCAGCCCACTCAATTGCTGCAATAAAGCTTCATTAACAGGGAAAAGGGAACAATTCAGCTCAACAACATCTTCTACGTTGCTTGCGCTTTGTTTTGGTTTGCCGATATATTCATTCAATAATGGATTAAACCAAAATTCAGCATATTCCGTTCTACGCCGTCCCGGCATTTTTTTCTCATGGTAAAACTTTTTGCCATTGTCGGTCAGCCTTAAGTCTCTTAGAGACAACTTATCTAAATCATCTTTCTTATCAGGTAAGTCAATATGTTCAATTAAACCCGTATCATTAAGATTTTCCAACGTATAGCGGATAAAGGTAAAATCCAGTTTCAGTATATGGGCAATCTGCGCCAAGTTGTTATCTGCCAACTGTGGAAAATCATTATGGGCAAGACCCATCAACAACTCGGCAAATACGGTCGGCGTACCAATTTTACGGTAGCGATACTCTGTATCCGCGCGGTAAATCGGATAGGAAAAGGTCTTTTTTGCCAGCAATTTATCCATTATCTACGCCCTTTTTGCTGAGGTTGTATGTTTGGCAGGATGGCGGAAAATTCTTTCGCATCGCAAATTCCGCCTGTTTCTGCCGAATGTTCTAAATATTTGAACATATTCTTATAAACCATTTTTTTATCGTATCCTGCTTTATCCATTCGAGGCAGTTTGACTTCCCGGTTTTCCAGCATATTTCTTGCACCGAATATCAATAAAAGATTTTGTGCGCGAGACATTGCCACATTGATAAATTCAAAACGGGCGATGTTTGCTCTGCCGGCTCGGAATTTTTGGGTTCTATCACCACCATTGTTTTTTACCAGGCTTAGTAAAATAATCGGTTTTTCTTTGCCTTGATAGCGGATAACCGTATTGATTTCTACATCAATGGCGGAAAACGATAATTTATCTTTATTGATTTTTCGGATTTCATCACGAATGACGCGGCATTGAGGCTGGTAAAATGAAACGACACCTACTTTCATTTTGTTGTCCTTGCCATAACCCAATGTCTCAAGCTGACGGTTCATATCCACCAATGTTTTGGCAATCATTCTTGCCTCTAATACGTTGATATTGCTTTGTCCGTCATTAATCGAAAAACGCTTTCCTTTTTCATCATCTGTCGTATCAATCCACAGCACATGGTCTTTTTTGGACAATAGTCCTTTAAACTCAATCCCATGAGGCCGTTCGGCCTCCGGATTGCCGCAAGTCAATTGCCCTTCATAAAAGTAGTTGATCATCTTCATGATGTCAGGGTGCATACGGAATTGAATATTTAAGCGTTCGCGTAAACTTTCCGGTGCCTTTTCAAACAATTCTTTAAACAGACTCGCCGTGACCATTTTTTCGAATTTATGCAGATTATCCTCGGTCAAATCCGTATCGGAATCTTGCTTGTTTTCCTGTGCTTCGTTTTGTTCAACCTCGTCTTCAAATGTCAGCCCATCGGCTTCATTGAATATCGGTGGCAATTGACGATGGTCACCCACCAAAATGGCTTTTTTGGCACGCATAAGAGGCAGCAACATTTCCAACGGTGTAGCTTTGGATACCTCGTCGATAATGACTACATCAAAACCGTCAAAATCATTATCGGTTAGTGTCCGCTCGTTTTCGTTGCAGGTAATGGCAACTAGATTGCAACTTTCCACAAACGGTTTTTCTAGCTCGCTCCAATCTTTTTCCGCTCTTTTTTCCGGCTCTTTCAGGATTTCCTGCCAACGGGAGAATAAAGGCATGAAATCCCGGTTTTTTGTCTGTAGATCCTGCAAGTTATTTTCTAATTCGTTTAAGCGGTTTTGCTGTTCGGCAAATTCTTTCAAAAAGTCTGCTTCGGCAGAAAACCCGCCATCGATAAGTATTTGTGCTGACTGTTGTTTTTTCAGACAACCTCGTTCGGTAATTTGACATTTAATCTCTTCTAGTGACTTAAGGTCAGCTTGCTTTTCCTGTATGGTTTTATCACTTGGCGGTTGCAAATCATAGCCTTGCAACTGATTGTTCAAATCCCAAACTGTGGCTTGTACCAATGTCTGATATTGCTGTTGGAATATGGTTAGATTTTGAACGCGCTGTATCAGCAACGGTTTGAGCATTGCAGTATTATTTTGCGTAAAACGTTCTGCATCGTTAAAAATTTGGTAAGGTTCGAGATTTAGACCGTCCGATGGTTTATCTTTCAGACGACCTAATTCTTTTCGCTTTTCTTTCCATTGGGCGTAAAACTTATCGCTGTCGTCTTCTTCCATTTCCATTTTGTTTTTGATGTCAGTAATTTCCTGCTGCAACCGTTCTATTTCCAGTAATGTTTTCGTATCTGTCCCCATCGTGCCATTGCCACTGTTCAATCGTGCTAAATCTGCTTCCATTTTCGGCAAAACTGCCTGGATACGCTGATAACGTTGAATCAGTGCATAAAGAATGGCAGCTTGGTTTTCACTTTCAGCAAGAAACCGCTCGTAAGAAAACGGTTGGTTGATATGCAAATGCTCAAGGTTGGTAAGATGTTCTACTAATGGATAAAGTGTTTCGGGTAAAACAAAATCGCTGTTACGCAAGGCTTCACCGGAATTTTTCTCATTGAGTAAGCCGATAAGCTGTGCAATGTTTTCTATATCGCGGCTATGTCGTCTGAAAATATCCTGCTGTTCATCAAACTCAATTTTGGCTTGGATAAGTGCCTGCTCTGCTTGTTTCAGACGACCTTGATTGGTACGGTATTCTGCACGAAGCTGTTGCAAATCATGTGCCACAAATTCAGCCTGTCGTACCCATTCGCGCAGTTTTTCAGTTTCACCCGACAACTCATTAAACGGTTGCAGGTATTCTTTGTCTACATAATTGCGCAACGATACATAATGTTTGCTCAATATACTTTCGCCGGTAAATTGTTTACCTTCTTCCGTAATGCGGTTGGCACTTTTTGCTAAACGGACAGCCCTTAATTCAGGATGGTTTTGCAGGCGCGACAAAGCATTATCCAATGCGTCGTGAGCTTGGCTTGCAAGCAAGACCGTTTCTCCGCGCTTGGCAAATTGTAGGCAGGCCTCGGCGATGACCGTGGTTTTGCCGGTTCCCGGTGGCCCCTGAATCAAACATATATCAGGTGCCGACAGCATTTTTTGTACGGCAGATTTTTGTTTGTCATTTAAACTCTTATTTTCCCATTCGGTAATTTCGGGAATCTCGTTCGGCCGGTTGGCATTTTCAATATCAAACAGATAACTTGAAAGATACGGCGCATAACAACCTTCATTTTGTTGCAGGTTTTTTACCGCCCGGCGATGACGCTCAATCAATGCTAAATCGCCGACTAAAGAAATAGACAAGAAACCGTTTTTGGGAAGATTTCGGAACAAATGATCAATTTTATCTTGGCGGGAATGTTGGTTACCGTCCTGCTTATCTGAATCGGTATTATCTTCAAATTGAGAAATTTTATTGTTCAACTCTTCGGAAATATCGACAAAAACATCGGCAAATACCGCCTTGCTGAAATCAAATTGATTTTTTTCACCTGCATTTTCTTGTTGCAACGCTTTACGATAATCCTCACAAACCTTCACCTTTGCTTTATCGGAATGGTTGAATTGGATAATTTTGACACCGTCTTTCGCAAGTTGCCCTAATTGTGAGAAAGCACTCTCCACACGCGAGGCGTCTTTTTGAGGTAGTAAAAAACGGAAGGGTTGATCGGAAGTTTCTCTTTTAAAAGCATGCAGGTTTTGACGGCTAAATGCGGCACGTGCTTTTTTCAATACCTGTTCATCTTCCGCAATGACCAAAAAGTGTACCTGCCCTGTTTGTTCATTGAACTGCCAATGCAGGTATCGTAACCCCTGAGTTTTGTGTTTGATTAACTTATTTTTAAAGGTCAAAAAGTCTAACCAACCCGACAAGCGTTCTTTAGTTTTAGCGGCATATGCCGGTAGGGATTTTGTAAAATCAGAGGAAAGCAAATTAGGTTGACTACGAGGCGGATATGAATTTTCCTGTAACTGATAAAAATGAGTTTCAACTTGCTTTTCATAAGCAGTCGCATCCATTCCTCCATGTGTGAGAAATACTCGTTCAGGAATAAAAACAGGACTAGCAGTTGCTGTCGGACAATATCCTATAACGGCTACCGCGATGTTATGAGGAATATGTTGATTGAAAACAGGATGGGAAGAAATCCGAATAGATAAAGAAATCTTTTTTTCCGAATTATCTTGCAAAGAAAGATTGGCAAAGTTAGCAATTATTGCTTCATCGGCTAAGAAGAAATCTTCGCAAAACTGTTTCGCAACAGTCTCATATTCTTTGCTTGAATATTGCGGAAATTGCGCTTTGTAGGAACGAAAAGCACGGGAAATACTCTTCCCGAGCATTTCTTGTGTTACAGAATTTTTATGTTTTTGTTCGGTTTCGGGCAGGCGAAAATAAACAGTCTTTCCAGTCATGTTTAATAGTCCCTTTTAAATAAAATTTAAAGATAAAACTTATCTAAATTGCAATGCAATTGTATTTTAATATTTTGTAATATAGATATTTTTCAGACGGCTTTTTCGACAAAATTGCGGTAGGTTTCGGCAAATTCGTCGGCATGGCTTAAAAAGGGCGCATGTGCGGCTTTGTCGATAAGGACCAGCTCGCTGTTGCTTAAATGGCGGTGTAAATATTCGCCCATGCGCGGCGGCGTAATGGCGTCTTTCTGTCCAAACACCAGCAATGACGGCGTTTGAATAAGCGGCAACAGCGGACGCGCGTCGGCATGGTTGACCGCTTCAAGCGCGGCCTGTAAGGCGGAAGGCGTGCCGCAGCGCGCCAAATCGGGCAGCACCCGGTTTAAGATTTCGCCGGAATGCGGCGTGTGTAGCAGTTGCAGTTGTAGAAACTGTTTAATATGTTTGGCATAATCCTGCTGGAATGCGCCGACCATCTTGCCCAAGGCAGGTTGCGCCAAGCCTTCGGGATAATCCGTGTCGGCAGTCAATCGGGCAAAACTTGCAGTCAGGCAGAGCGATTGGATTTTGTCGGGATAAAGCGCGGTCAGATACAGGGCAACCAGTCCGCCCAGCGACCAGCCGAGAATGTGTGCCGGCGTGTCAATTTGTCCGGCGAAGGCTTCGGCAACGGCGGCAATATCAAACGGTTCGGCAAAAGGCGCATCGCCGTGTCCGGGCAAATCAAGCGCGCGGACGTCCCAATCGGCAGGCAGGCGCGGTATCAAATCGTCAAATACATGGCGGTTCGCCGCCCAACCGTGTATCAGATAAACTTTTTTGGCGGAGTGTGGCATGAATGTTCTTTCTTGGTGGCGCAGTTTGAAACAGCTCAATGCGCGACGTTGCGTATTATGCCACGATTCCGTTTCAGACGGCCTTTGCCGAGGCTGCGCAAACGATTTGACGGAATATTTTATCGACGCGGCACAAAGCTGCCCTTTGTGTTTCCGCCATATCGCGGGCGGGACAGTGTGCGGCAGTTGTCAGAAAAAGCCGCCCGCATTTGATAGAATGTGGGCCTCGCTGTATTACGAACCGCCCGTCAGCAGCATGATACGCGAGCTGAAACACTTGGCCGATTTGGGCATGAGCCGACCATTGGCGGATTTAATGTGCCAAAACGCACCCAGCTGGCTGGCGACGGAACACTTCGATTTCGTCCTGCCCATGCCTTTGAGCAAAGAGCGGCGGCTCAAGCGCGGATTCAACCAAAGCGAGGCGTTGACGGATATTTTGGCAAAACGCTACGGCTGGACGCTGCTGCCGCGCCATGCGGTTTTCAGACGGCATGGTGAGCCGCAAAGTACGCTGAAAAGCAACGAACGTCTGCGAAATATCAAGAATGCATTTAAAATCAAAGCCGAATTGCCGAAGGCGTGTAATATTCTGTTAATTGATGATGTCTTCACCACTGGCTCGACTTTAAACGAATTGGCGAAAACGCTGAAAAAATCAGGCGCAGGTAAGATTTTTTGCTGGAGTCTGGCGCGTCCGCCAATGAAAAAATAGCTTAAAGTTTTTGACACCCATGGAACATTTCGGCATTATGCCACTCTATAAGTGATTGATTTATATGTTTACCATAGTTTTGTACCAACCCGAAATCCCGCCCAATACGGGCAATATCATCCGCCTGTGCGCCAATACCGGTGCTGATTTGCACTTGGTTAAGCCGCTTGGGTTTCCACTGGATTCGTCCAAAATGAAACGCGCGGGTTTGGATTATCACGAGTTTGCCAAACTGACGGTACATGAGAACTTCGAAGACTGCCTCAAGGCCCTTGAAGGCCGCCGCATTTTCGCGCTGACCACCAAAGGCTCTACCCGCCCCGACGAAGTTTCCTTCCGCGAAGGCGACGTGTTGCTGTTTGGTCCCGAAACACGCGGCCTGCCTGCCGAAGTTCTCGACAGCCTGCCTGCCGGACAAAAAATCCGCCTGCCGATGATGCCCGACAGCAGGAGCATGAATCTTTCCAATACCGTCGCCGTTATTCTGTTTGAAGCATGGCGACAAAACGGTTTTGCCGGCGGCGTATAACAGGCCGTCTGAAACCGATGCGTTATCAACTCAAGAACGGAACCCGTTTTGACTTTTACTAAAAAAACCCTCCTTTCCCTAGCCGCCGCCACCATCGGCGTCCTCTCCATAAATGCCGCCGTCGCCGACAGCGTGGTCCGAGTCGAAAAACTGCATCCTTCTGCCAACCGCAGTTACAAAGTTGCCGGCAAACGCTACACACCGCTGACCAAAGTTTCCTCTTTCAGCCAAACCGGCAAAGCCTCATGGTACGGCAACCAATTCCACGGCCGTAAAACTTCCAGCGGCGAGCGTTACAATATGAATGCCCTCTCCGCCGCCCACAAAACCCTCCCTATTCCCAGCTACGCACGCGTGACCAATATGCAAAACGGCAAAAGCGTCATCGTCCGTGTCAACGACCGCGGCCCTTTCCACGGCAACCGCGTCATCGATGTTTCCAAAGCCGCCGCCCAACAATTGGGTTTCATCAACCAAGGCACGGCCAACGTCAAAGTTGAGCAGGTCATCCCCGGCCAAACCGCCGCTCAAACCATTGTTTCCCCAAACAACAAAGAATTTTTTGTTGATTTGAAATCCTTCGGTACCCAACGCGAAGCACAGGTTTATCTGAACCAAGCCGCACAAAGCCTGCCGTCAGACAGCAAAGTCATGCTGGAAAAACGCAACTACGAATACGTTGTCAAAATGGGTCCGTTCAGCAGCCAAGAACGTGCCGCCGAAGCAGGCGAACGCGCCCGTCATCTGAACCTGGCATCCGCCATCTGATTTCGTCCGCGTTACCGCTGAAGTTTGATACAATACAAGGCCGTCTGAAACCCGATTGTAAGGTTTCAGACGGCCTTTTTTAATCACAGGGGAACACTATGATCAGCAGGCTCACAGGCAAATTGATTGAGAAAAATCCGCCGCAGGTCGTTATCGACGTCAACGGCGTTGGTTATGAAGCCGACGTTTCCATGCAGACTTTCTACAACCTGCCTTCCGTTGGCGAAACCGCCCATCTCTACACCCAGCTTATCGTCCGCGAAGACGCGCATTTGCTGTTTGGTTTCGCCTCAGCTGAGGAACGCGCCACCTTCCGTCAACTGGTCAAAGTCAGCGGCATCGGTGCCAAAACCGCATTGGGCATTTTATCGGCCATGAATGCCGACGAGCTAGCGCAAGCCATCGCCGAAGAAGACGTCAAACGCCTATCCTCCGCCCCCGGCATCGGCAAGAAAACCGCCGAACGCATGGTGTTAGAACTGCGCGGCAAACTCGTGTCCCATACCGTTTCAGACGGCCTGTTTGCCTCTGATGCCGTTGCCGACGAAAGCCAAGACATCATCAACACTCTGCTTGCCCTCGGCTACAACGAACGCGAAGCCAAAGCCGCCACCAAAGGCATTCCCAAAGGCACGGAAGTCGGCGAAGGCGTACGCCTGGCCTTGAAAAACCTACTCAAATAAGGCCGTCTGAAACATGAAGGCATTGGCCCTGAGCATCACCCTCTTTCTAAGCGCATGCGTCTATACCGAGACCCCGTATGGACGCACCGCCGTCTTAGACCTGCCCGTCCACTCGCAAACCACCGTCAACAAAACCGTGACCATCAACGCCCCGCCCGGGACAACCGTCATCTATCAAGACAGCGAACCCGTCCGCAATTACTCGGCTTATCCCGTTTATCCCCGCCGGGTTTATCGTTATCGATAAACAACGCTGACCGTTTGAAACCATATATTCAGACGGCCTGTTGAGAGACCAACCATGAAATACATCCTTCCCCTGCTTTTACTCCTGAGCGCCTGCACACCGGACACAAAGACCACGGATGCCGCATCCGCCCCCAAAACACACGGCTTGAGACCTTTGCAAAATAGCCCTTTCCTCAACAGCCGAAGCCCAAAACAGGATTTCGGCTGTTTTCGTTTCAAATATCCACCGATTCTACTCAAATATCCCCTTAATCTCCCTTGGATACCTGATT
>NZ_LAEI01000066.1:0-359 GCF_001618065.1 Neisseria flavescens | reverse complement strand
CCGGCGTTGTTGATCAGGCAATCGATTTCAGCTAAATGCTCGGGCAGGCTGTTTAAAGCGTTTTGAATCGACTCCGTGCGCGAAACATCCATTTCCAAAGGGTAAAACTGCTCGCCCAATTCCTCAGCCAACTGCTGCAATTTGTCTTCGCGCCGTGCCGCGCCGATGACATGATAGCCTGCCGCAACAAAAGTACGGCACATTGCCGCGCCGAATCCCGCCGATGCCCCGGTAATCAAAATTGCCATATCGCTTCCTTTCTGTACTCGTTTCAGACTTGGGTTTAAGGTATGATAACGCCTTATCAGACGGCCTGAAATTCGGCCGGCCGATTCTAAATTTAACGATAATCATATCAT
>NZ_LAEI01000010.1:0-25157 GCF_001618065.1 Neisseria flavescens | reverse complement strand
GCCACCGAATTTTTTAGCCAAAATAGTAGTCAAAGCAGCAGTCAGAGTGGTTTTACCATGGTCAACGTGACCGATGGTGCCAACGTTTACGTGCGGTTTGCTACGTTCAAATTTTTCCTTAGCCATGGCAATATCCTATAATCTAAGCTTTTGAAAGAAAGGGTAATAATGAGATGGTGCCCATGGGCAGATTTGAACTGCCGACCTCTCCCTTACCAAGGGAGTGCTCTACCCCTGAGCTACATGGGCGAAATTGTTTGGAGCGGGTGAAGGGAATCGAACCCTCACCGTAAGCTTGGAAGGCTTCTGCTCTACCATTGAGCTACACCCGCATACTCACTTTTTTGCTCCAAGTAAGAATTTTTGGTGGAGGGAGAAGGATTCGAACCTTCGAAGCTCACGCAACAGATTTACAGTCTGCCCCCTTTGACCGCTCGGGAATCCCTCCAAAAGAGAACGCTAGTTTATTGGCAACTCAGATTTCCGTCAAGATTTTTTTTCATTTATTTCTTTAAAAATATCCAAGCTTTTGCTTTTAAACACTATTTATTTAAACTGAATGATTTTTTCGTACTTCGCCATCAGTTCTTCGTGCGTTTCAGGATGCTCTTCATCGATCAAGATACAGTCGACAGGACATACCTGTTGGCACTGAGGCTCATCGTAATGGCCTACACATTGAGTACACAAATTTGGATTAATTTCGTAAATTTCTTCACCTTGCGAAATGGCATCATTAGGGCATTCCGGTTCGCACACATCGCAGTTAATGCACTCATCTGTAATAAAGAGCGACATTTCTATTTCCTTTTTTCTTAAATTATCAAAACCGATTGGGCGCGGATTATAGCACAAATGACGTCGGAACAATCCGTTTGAAAGAATGTTTTACACCTTGGGAATGATTCTCAAATTCTATACTATTCAGCAACTTGCGAATAGAGTAACAATTCAAACCTACTCATTCCCGCCTTTCCTTCCCGATAAATTTCCAGCCAATCCGGTTTTTCAGGCAACTTCCCTGCTTCAATATAGACCATTGCCCCATTTTTCAAGTGGCTTTGCAATCGGATAAACAGATTTTGCCAATCTTCCCATGCAAACGGCGGATCAAGAAATACGACATCAAATTTTTCAGACGGCCTTGTTAGATAAGCCATGCCGTCTGAACACTCAATTTCCACCTGTTTCAAACCTAATTCACGGATATTTTTCTGAAGCGTTTGAACAGTTTGGCGGTGGTTATCGACCATTACCACTTTTGCCGCATTACGAGAAGCGGCCTCCATTCCCAAAGCACCACTGCCGCTGAATAAATCCAATACTGTTTTGCCGGTTAAATCCTGGCCCAGCCAATTAAACAGTTTTTCACGTACACTGTCAGGCGTCGGACGCAGACCATCTGCAGATAAAAATGTTAACTTTCGTCCCCTGCATTGCCCACCGATGATACGTACTTGATTGCTGTGTTTGGAATGTTTGTTGTTTGCCATAATTCTTAAAAAGATGCCGAGTTTTCAGACGGCCTCAATTATATAGTGAAACTGCCATCAAGCCGTATTTCACTCTATTCTTTTAGAAACAAAAAGGCCGTCTGAAAATCATTTTTCAGACGGCCTTAGCTTTTACTTCTGCACAGAAGCAGCCAGCTGTCTCAACAACTCAATTTCCTTATCCTTCTGCTCCAGCATTTCCCGGCAATGTTTTAACTCCTGATTCAACAACTCCAATTTCATAGCCATATCACTTGAAGCATATAAAGCGATATCGCCTCCACTGTCTCCTTCATTAATCTGTAAAACCATCCCGTTATTACCCGATTTCAACAAATCCCACATATCTACTTTAAAGATAGCCGCCAACTGCTCTAGTCTTGGAATATTCAATTGTGTCTCACCTCGCTCAATCTTAGCGTATCCACCGGCAGACATGGCTAACTTTTCCGCCATTTCTTCCTGAGACCATTTATTTAATTCGCGTATCAAGCGGATCTTTTCGTGAGTTTCCATAGACTAAACTTTCTGTATAGATGATTGAATTATTAGAGTAGATTTCAAACTTTGAGTTACTGGAGAGGAAAATTCATTCTGAATACAATCCCCAAGGTTTTATCAAGTATTAAAATTTTTACTATATTTTTAATAAATTTTAAAGAGAGTAACTTAAATATGGCCATTCCAATTTTACTTTGGGGCGCAGCTGCTACCCTTGCCGCAACAGGCGTTGTTAAAGGAGCAGGAGCAATCAGCGATATTAACAACGCCAAGGAAATAGGCGAACGGGCAGAACGCCGTTACAAGAAAAGGCAGGAGGAATTAGATGAAACCAAAGAGGAAACTAACGACTGCTTTGAAAAATTGGGGAGATTAAAGGTAGAGATTTTTAAAAATCAAATCAACCATATCATACAAATATTACACAGCACTAACAATAAACATGTCAAAAGCGAACTTTCCGGCTTTAACAGTACATTTGACGTTACAGAGCTGAAAGAAATGGAAACAATGGTGCAAACATCATTGGAACTAAGCACTAATTTCGGTAGTAGTGCTATTACTGGGGCATTGGCCGGTTTTGGAGCGTATGGTGCAGTTCCTTTGATTGCAACTGCTTCTACAGGTACAGCCATCTCTACTCTGTCCGGAGCTGCTGCAACCAATGCAACCCTTGCCTGGCTTGGCGGTGGCGCATTATCTGCAGGTGGGTTCGGAATGGCAGGAGGAATGGTGGCTTTGGGCGGTATCGTTGCAGGCCCAGCTTTAGCAGTCGGCGGATTTATGCTGGCCAGTAAAGCGGAAGAAGCCCTGACGGAAGCACGAAAATATGAAGCCCAAATCGATGAAGCCGTTGCCGAAATGGATTTGATCGCCGAAGGGCTCAAAGGCCTGCAAGATAATGCAAAAGAGATGAAACAGACTTTGAAAAAAATGATCGGACGCTTTGAGCAGGTTCGTGTAAACAGCATCGATGATCCTAATTTTCACGCTATGCTGGTTATTGGCAAAGCCATCAAAAACCTGATGAATACGCCCATTATGGAGGATGATGGTTCGCCTGCTCCCAATATCAGGCATAAATGTGAAGGTTATTTGAATATTGAACTTGGGGCAGAAGTATGAGTAAAATCCAAATTCTCGACAAAGTTGTTCCGACGAAAGTCCCCACAGCTATTCCTTTGGAAGCCGCAACAAGCTCGTTTACCCGCATTTTGGAAGCACACAACGAATACAAAAAGATCGCAGCCCAAGAGAAAACCAAACGTGAGGCAATCGGTGCATGGAAAGATGTCCGTTTGAAGGAGTTGAAAAATCAGCAGGAAATTTTGCGGCTGTATTTGGAAAATACGTTTCGGGAACGCCGCGAGATGATTGACGGTTTATTCAATGCACTGGACAAAGGGATTGAGGCCGGCAATATCAATGTTATTGATACGGCAATAAACGGCATTGTGAATATTGCCAAGGATTCTCCGCTGCAACAGGTCGATAAGCTAATTTTGTCACTGAAAAACGATGATGTAAAGGTGATTGAGTTTTGACCTCCGAACCCTTTCCTTGTTCCGCCTGCGGTTTGTGTTGTCAAAGGGTCAGTCTAAGCGAACAAACCGCATGGCTGGATCGCGGAGACGGTATATGTCAACATTTTAATGAAAATACAATGTTGTGTTCTATCTATGCAACTCGCCCTTTGGTTTGCCGTGTGGAGGATTATTACCGCGCCCATTTATCTGAACAAATATCTTGGCAGAACTTTATACGGATTAATGTAGAAGTTTGCAGAAAGTTTCAATCGAATAAGTAAGGCTTTTCTGTTTATGGGAGTGCCGTCTGAAAACTTTTCAGACGGCATTTCCTATTTTAAACTAACCTAACTTCACTCTTTCGGCGCAGGCGGTTCAATCTGTTCTTTCCAGCCGCATTCTTTTTGCGGGCAGACTTTTTCCACACCCCAGCGTTTGGTGGTTTTGATGGTCAGTACCGGCCAATGGCAGTTCGGGCATTCTTCGGCGACGGGCGGGTTCCAAGTGGCGTAGTTGCAGTCGGGATAGGTGCTGCAACTGTAAAACAGTTTGCCGTAGCGGGATTTGCGCTCGACGAGGTTGCCTTTTTTGCATTGCGGGCATTGGACGCCGGTGTCTTTGGGTTTTTCCAGCGGCTCGACATGTTTGCATTTCGGATAGTTGGCGCAACCGATGAATTTGCTGCCGGTACGGCTGTATTTGTACACTAGGCGACCGCCGCATTTAGGGCATTCGCGCCCATCGAGTTCGGCTTGCTCGGCTTCGGCTTTGGCGATGCGCTCGGCGGCTTCTTCGGCGGTTTCGTTGACATTGCGCGTGTAGCTGCATTCAGGATAGCCGGCACACGCAACGAAACGACCCATTTTGCCGAATTTGATTTGCAGTTTGTGTTCGCCGCATTTCGGGCAGGTTTCGTCAAGTTCCTGCGTGGTAAATTTGGCGCGTTCGATGCCCTCTTTTTCTTCCACTTGCTTGATAAACGGCTTCCAGAATTTGTCCATCACGGGAATCCATTGGCGTTTGCCGTTGGCAATTTCGTCAAGCTGGTCTTCGAGTTTGGCGGTAAAGTGGTAATCGACGTATTGGGCGAAGTGTTCGGTCAAGAATTTATTGACGATGTCGCCTGTGTCGGTGGGCATGAAGCGTTTTTGTTCAAGGGTAACGTATTCGCGGTCTTTGAGCGTGGAGATGATGCTGGCGTAGGTCGAGGGGCGACCGATGCCGTATTCTTCGAGGGCTTTAACCAGCGTGGCTTCGTTGTAACGTGGCGGCGGAGTGGTGAAGTGTTGTTCGCCGTAGAGTTTGTCCACGGGCAATTTGTCGCCTTCGCTCATTTCGGGCAGTTTTTTGCTGTCTTCACTCTCTTCGTCGTCGCTGCTTTCTTCATACACGCTCAAGAAGCCTGCGAAAGTCTGCACTTGTCCGGTTACGCGGAATACGCCTTTGCCGACGGTAATATCGACGGTGGTTTGGTCGAATTTGGCGGGCGTCATCTGACAGGCGACGGTGCGCTGCCAAATCATTTGGTACAGTTTGAACTGGTCTGCGCTCAGGAAGGGTTTGACGCTTTCGGGCGTGCGGTACACGGAAGTCGGACGGATCGCTTCGTGGGCTTCTTGGGCGTTTTTGGATTTGGTTTTGTACTGCTTGGCCGAACTTGGCAGATATTCTTTGCCGATTTTGTTTTCGATGTAATGGCGGATTTCGGTTAATGCTTCATCAGCCAAATTCACGCTGTCGGTACGCATATAGGTAATCAGACCGATGGCGCCCTGCCCTACGTCTATACCTTCATAAAGCTGTTGGGCGGTACGCATGGTGCGGTCGGTGGTGAAGCCGAGTTTGCGCACGGCATCCTGCTGCATGGTAGAAGTGGTGAACGGCGCGGCAGGATTGCGGCTGCGCTTTTTCTTTTCAATGGCGGTAACGACGGCCTCTTTGCCTTCGAGTTCTTTCAACACTTCGGCTTGAGCGGCTTCGTTCGGCAGGTCGAATTGTTCGAGTTTCGCACCGTTGTATTGGGCCAGTTTGGCGGTAAACTTACTGCGGCCTTTGTGGCTGTCGAGATGTACCGTCCAATATTCCTGCGCTTCAAACGCTCGGATTTCGTTTTCGCGTTCGCAAATCAAACGCAAAGCAGGGCTTTGTACGCGGCCTGCGCTCAAACCGCGGCGGATTTTTTTCCACAACAACGGCGAGAGGTTGAAACCAACCAGATAGTCCAAAGCGCGGCGGGCTTGTTGCGCATCGACCAAGTCCATTTCGATTTCGCGCGGATGGGCAACGGCATCGAGCACGGCGTTTTTGGTAATTTCGTGGAACACGACACGCTGCGGCTTGATGTTTTTCAGGCCGCGTTTGGATTTGAGGATTTCCAAAAGATGCCAAGAAATGGCTTCGCCTTCCCTATCCGGGTCGGTTGCGAGGTAGATGTTTTCAGCTTCTTTGGCACCGGCAACGATGGCATCAACGTGTTTGCTGTTGCGGCTGATCAATTGGTATTTCATGGCAAAGCCATTGTCGGGATCGACTGCTCCGCTTTTCGGAACCAAATCGCGGACGTGGCCGTAAGACGCCAAGATTTCAAAATCACCGCCCAGATATTTCTTCAGGGTTTTGGCTTTGGACGGGGATTCGACGATTAATAGGTTTTTCGCCATTGTTGTTCTCTTTTGGATGTATTGGATTTATGTTTCAGACGGCCTTTATTATTGAGTCCGTCTGAAAAAAGGTTTAGTGCATCACGTTTTGTCCGGTCAACGCACTCATCAAGTCATCGCCTATCAGGACGGGCAATTCGCTCTTGTGCATCCACAACACCAACAATACCAACACTTTGGCGGTATCGAGGGTAATTTCGTCCGATGGAATGTGCATCAGAGCGTGAATGACGATTTCGCGTTGCTCATAAGTAATTGCGTGTTCGGTAACCAAATATTGCATCAAGCCCATGACTTCCTGCGGCAGGTTTTCAGCTTCTTCACGACAGAATACGCGCAGGGAGTCGCTGTTAAACGGCTCGGCATAGAATTCGGACGTATTGAACAAGACTTCCATCATCATCAATGTATTGCCGATTTCCGTAGCATCAAAACCCGCATCTTCCAAGAGGCGACCCAAGTCCTCCGGAGGCGGACAATTGTCGAAATCTTGGAAGTGTTCGATTAAATAGGCAATGACTTCGGTCATGCTGGTTCCTTAAATATAGATAATTTATGCTTTGACACGCTGATAACGGCCGCCCGGTAAGGCGGCAACGATACCGTCAAGTTCGTATTCCAAAAGCTGTGCGTACACGTCTGCCGCTGCCGTATTGGTTTGTTGCGCTAAAATATCGGGGTGTATCGGGTCGTAACCCATTGCTTCCAATAAAGCGCTTGTTGATGGGGCGGCAGATAGGTTTTCAGACGGCCTTTGCGGTTCATCCGCTATTGTTTTTTGTTGCAGATGTTTGGTTTGATCGTTTTTCAGTTTTACCGTCTTATTTATAGAATATGATGGAACAGGCGTATTTTGCAATAGCTGCGGACACTCATGGAGAATATCGTCCAGACATTCCACCAGTTTTGCCCCGTCTTTAATCAGCTTGTGACAGCCTTTACTGTGCGGATTGTCTATCGAACCGGGCACCGCCATCACTTCGCGCCCCATCTCCGCCGCCAGCTTGGCGGTAATCAATGAGCCGGATTCCAATGCCGCCTCAACCACCAATGTCAGCTGCGATAACGCGGCAATCAGACGGTTGCGGCGCGGAAAATTGCCTGCAAACGGACGCGTGTCTAAAGGGAACTCGCTGACAATCAATCCTTTTTCAGCAATTTCATAAGCAAGGTTTTTATTGGACGGCGGATAAATGCGGTCTATACCGGTTCCCCAGACGGCAATGGTACCGCCATCTGCCTGCAATGCGCCTTGATGGGCGGCGGTATCGATACCCGAAGCCATACCCGATACGACGGGAATGCCTTTTTCACTCAATGCCCTGCCGAAATCTTTGGCAATCCGCATTGCCTGCGGCGTGGCATGGCGACTGCCGACAATCGCGGCAGACGGTGTGTGCAGCAACCCTGCATTGCCGCGTAAAAACAAGACCGGCGGCGCGGTAATGCCTTGTGTCAGCATTTCGGGGAAATCATCATCTTGCAGCAGCAACAGACGGCAACCGTCCTGCATTTCCCATTGTAAAGCGGCTTCGGCAGACTGCTGCGCCAAAGCCCGTTTGTCCGCATTACTCCATGACTCGGCAGCCTGTTTATGGCGCACCAACGCGGCTATTCTATCTGCCGGCGCATTCAAGGCAGCTTGTGCACTACCGAATTGCTGCAACAGTACCAAAAAACTTTCTGCGCCGATATAGGGCGTAAATGCCAGTTGCAACCAAGCAAAACGCTCGTTTTCCGTCATCAATCTGTTCCCTTTTCATAATGTTTTTTTCAGACGGCCTGAAGTAAATCAAGGCCGTCTGAAAATTTTATTGATATAAAACTTCTGTCGGCTTAAAAGGCAAAATAACAATGCCTAGCCATATTATTATTTTTATAAAGTATTGCTTGTCTAAGCAAACTGTCAAATGACGATGCCGTCTGAAAAACCTGATGGCTTTCAGACGGCCTCTTTTGTGTTTGAACCGATATTGCGCTTATTCTTCGGATTTGTCGGCGCTGCGGCGCGATACGCTGATACCGAGTTGTTTGAGTTTGCGGTAAAGGTGTGTACGCTCCAAACCGACCTTTTGCGCCACGCGGCTCATATTTTGGCCTTCTTGGGCGATGTGGTACTCAAAGTAGCGGCGCTCGACTTCTTCCCTCAATTCGCGCAAAGGCATATTGAAATTGAAGCCGCCGATGATTTCTGTTGCCGTCGCGTTTTCCTTCTGACCCAAAGCCACGGCAACAGCCTGCTCGTCCACTTCTTTGCCGTCCGACTCCAACATGATGTTTTTCACCGTTTCGGCAAGCTGGTCGTAATTGCCCGGCCAATCGTATTGGCGCAAAACCACCAACGCGCTGTCGCTGAATTTTACCGGCTGGATTTTTTGACTTTCGGCCAAATCGGTCATAATGCGGTTGATTAAAAAGACGATGTCGTCCGGTTGGCTGCGCAAAGAAGGAACATTGATACGCTCTTTCAACAGCTCCGCCAGTCGGCCGGCAACGACGTCATCGGCGCTCTCACCGCGTTTAAAGCCGCATGAAGCGATTACACGGACATTGTAGCGGTCGGCTTTCTCCAGCAAGAAAGCAATGCCGTTTTGGATGTTTTTGCTGTAACGGGCAATATCGCCAACATACAAAATGCCGCCTGATGCCTTTTGCAACAGCTCCATCGGCGTATCGACAATGTGTTCGACACGGTCGGTTGCCACCCAAGGCGTACTGCTTTTGTGCAGATAGCGGGCGACAATCTCAAACGGCGAGCCTGCCTCACCGGCCAACAACAGCGGGCGGTTGTGTTTGGCGGCCGCTTCAATGCTGCCGTTCATTTCTTGAATGACGGAGCTGTTGCCCAGTTTGTCCAAAGTCATGCCGGAGGCCGTCTGAACTTCGCCATGTTTCAAGGCGCGTTCTACTGCGGACAAGAGTTTTTGCAGGGCAATCGGTTTTTCCAGAAAATCAAGCGCGCCGATTTTGGTGGCTTCAACCGCGGTGTCAATACTGGCATGGCCGCTCATCATCACCACAGGCATATTGAGTTGGCCGTTTTTCGCCCACTCTTTCAACAAAGTGATGCCGTCGCAATCGGGCATCCAAATGTCCAGCAATACCATGGCCGGACGCGTTTGATAACGCAATTGGCGCGCTTCTTCGGCATTTTCAGCCAAAGTAACGGTATAGCCTTCGTCTTGAAGGATTTCGGAGAGCAGGTCGCGGATGCCTACTTCATCATCTACAATCAAAATATCACTGCTTCGCATAAGTTTCTGCCATTTCCGGTAAAGCTATTTTGACGCACGCGCCGCCGCTGTTCTGATTGCTCAGGCTGATACGGCCGCCATGCTCCTCGATAATTTTTTTCACAACGGGCAAACCCAGCCCTGTTCCTGTCGGTTTGTCGGTAACGTACGGCTCAAAAGCATTGTGCAGCATTTCTTTGCTGAAACTTTTGCCGTTGTTGCAGACGGTCAGGAAAACCTGTCCGCCTTCGCGCCCTGTTTCTACGTTTACTTGCGGCACTTCGTCCGACTCTGCCGCTTCTGCGGCATTCTTAAATAGGTTATGCAACACTTGGCGCATCGCCGTCGTATCGGCAACAATCGGCAGGGCGTCGGCGCTGAGCCGTGCATTAAACTTGCACACACCGGCCTCATATAATACCAAGACTTCCGACACCAAACCGTTTAAATCTTGTTTTTCTAAATTCAGCGACGGCGCACGCGCATAATTGCGGAACGCTTCGACCATTTCTTTCAGCGCGGCCACCTGTTTGACAATGGTATCGGTTGAACGGCTGAGGATTTGGGCGTCTTGTTCATCAAGTTTATCATGCAATTTCCATGCCAATCTCTCGGCGGAAAGCTGGATAGGCGTGAGCGGATTACGGATTTCGTGCGCCAAACGTTTCGCCACTTCGCCCCATGCGGCCTCTTTTTGCGCCCGCATCAAGACGGTAATGTCATCAATCACCATCACCACGCCGTTATCGTTGTCTTCCGGCAGGATGGTGGCCTTGCCCAATAAGATTCGGGCATCATCGGGCGCGGCATATTCGACTTGGACGGGTTTGTCGCTGTCGGCGGTTTCATTAATGGCGGCAAACACATCGGCCAACAGGGTTTGCTGCGGCGATTTGCCGTGCCATTGATGCCAATTGCTGCCCCACAAAGACACCAGCGAAACGCCCAAAATCTGTTCGGCGGCTTTGTTAAAGGTTTTCAGACGGCCATCGGCATCCAAAGTAATCACGCCAGTGGTCAAACTTTCCAACACGCATTCCAAATAATGGCGGGCGGCTTCTTCGCGCAAACGGTTGCGCTCGTCCGCCTCTTTGGCAATCGATAATTGCTCGGTCATGTGGTTGAACAATTGGGTCAAACGGCCGAACTCGTCATTGCGGAATACCGGCCGGGTCTGGCTGAAGTCGCCCTGAGCCACCGCCCGTGCGCCCTCTGCCAACGACAACACCGGTGCCACAAAACGGCGGGCAAAATACAAAGCCATCACCAGCGCCAAAAAAATGGCCAACAATGTCGCGACCAACAGCGTGGATAGGAAAAAGGTTTGCAGGCCCTTTTTGGTATAACTCAGCTCAGCGTATTTGGCGCGGGCCGCTTCAATCAGCGTCGCATCTTGGGCAACATCTTTCGGAATCGGCTGCCGGAAAAACAACGCATAATCCTGATTTTTATGCGTACCGACCAGCATCCAACCTTGAGCATACAGCACGCCGCCGATGTTTTCCAAGCTGCGCACCGAACCGGTCTGCTCCAGCTGCTCCCATCCTTCTTTGTTAAGCTCGGGTTGATTTAGTTTCAGGGGATTGATGCTTTTCTCGGCTTTATGGGTAGACGCGTTATAAAGCGCCAGCTGGGCAAAGTCGGCAGTAAGCGCTGATTGGGCCAGCGTTTGCCCCAAGTTGCCGTCCAGCGAAGCAGCGCTGATTAAGTCGATCTGCACCGGCGTGGCGTTGCTGACAGCGTTGTCCACCGCTAAGTTCAGCGCGGATTTGCTTAAATTTAAGCTGCGCTCTAGAGCCTCATGGGTATCGTTGCCAAACCAAGAATTAATCGTACCGTTAATAAACTGGGCGGAAATACCGAACAAAAACACGCCCGGCAATACGGCAACCAAAGTAAACATCCCCGACAGCCGACGTGCAATCTGCGAACCGAACACGCTTTTGCTGTTGTCGCGCATCAAAAGCACGACATAGCGCACCAACACCGCCGCCAACACCAGCAACAGCAAACCGCACAAGGCGACAATCCACCAGAAGTAATCGGACAATACGTTGCTGCTGCCCGTTGCAACAGTCAGACCGTACAACAAAACAACGGCGAATACGGCGGCAATCAGAAGAAAGCGGCGCATGGTTTACTCCTGCACGACCGACAAGGATTTCCAACCCGAATCCAAATGCCAGTTTTTAGACGTCAGGGCATTGATTTGGAACGGTTTGGGCAGCTTGGCGGTTGTCAGCAGCAGGCGGATTTCAGCCTTCGTGTCTTTGGCGGCCACATCACTCAGCGCACCCTTGGACAAAACCTTCCAATTCGCGACTGCGCCCACTGCGCGCAAGGCAGTCTCAAGCGTATCGTACTCGGTAGAAAACGTACCGACGGTAACGCGATAGCGGTTGGTCAGCGGATGGAAGGACAATTTGTATTGAATCGTGCTGTCGTTGTTGAGCAGCTGGTCGAACTTGAATTTATAAGACGACATGGACGGCGCTGATAGCTGCCAACTCAAATTGAAATGCAGGGGGACGCCCTGTTTGAGTGCTTCTTTAAGCTGGTCGGGCAGATCGGTGCGGAAACGGCTGCTGACGGAAAGCTGTCCGGCATGGGTCAGCTTTGCCTCGGCACGGGTCGCACTGATGCCCTCGCCCGCCGCATTCAGCGACACGGCGAGCAAGAGTGGCACAATCAGCGTTTTACTGCTTTTTAATAAGCGCGTAATAAAAGCCATCTTGATGTTTGTTCGGTAAAAGCACATGCGATTCGATCAACTCGGCATCGGCATGGCGGTTAAGGAATTTTTGCAACTGACCGTCGTTTTCTTCGACAAAGACCGAGCAGGTAGCCAGCAACATCCTGCCGTTTTTCGTCAGGGTCTGCCACAGCGCGTCTAATAATGCTTCCTGTTGGCGTGCGGTTTTGACGGCATCGGTCGGCCGGCGCAGCCATTTGACGTCGGGATTGCGCCGTGCCACGCCCGAAGCGGTACACGGCACATCGGCCAAGACAGCGTCAAAGGTCTTGCCATCATACCACGCTGTCAAGTCCTGCGCATCGGCACAAGCCAAAGAGGCCGTTTGAAAGCCTAAACGGTCAAGGTTGCTCTTCACCCTGTTCAGACGGCCTTCGTCTATATCCAAAGCGGTAACATGACAATCTGCCAGTTCCAAGATATGGCCTGTCTTGCCGCCCGGTGCCGCACAGGCATCGAGAATGCGTTCGCCGTCTTTCGGGTTCAATAAATAGGCAGCACGTTGCGCACCAAAATCCTGCACCGATACCAGGCCGTCTGAAAAACCGGGCAGGCGGCTTACCGGCACGGCTTCTTCCAACATCACGGCGTATTCGTCCAACGCCCTGGCCGGAATACCTTCCGTAGCCAGTTTTTCCAAATAGCTTTCGGCATTGCCGTGTCGGCGGTTGACGCGCAAAGTCATCGGCGGATGCGATTGCAGCGCGGTGGTGATGTTGTGCCAATGTTTCGGATAATGGTTTCTCAAGTAAGCCACCCACCACAGCGGCAGGTTGTGTTTCGCCACATCGTCTTTTTTGCAGGAAGCCGCGAGCTTGTCGCGTTCACGCAAAAAGCGGCGCAAAATCGCATTGGCAAACGAGCGGAACTGGCCGCGGCCGATTTTGGCAATGCTTTCCACCGCCTCATTAACCACGGCATGAGGCGCATTGCGCGTGTAATGCAGTTGGTACATCGCCGCCAAAAGCAGGCTTTCAAGCTGCGGATTGTCAATCGGCTTCTTCAGCATTTGACCAAGCATATACTTCAAACTGCCTAAATAACGCTGGCAACCGTAGGCAATATCCTGCAACGCGCCGTTTTCCTGCGCCGTCAGCTGCGGATGCGCCGCGCGGATTTCCGCCAAGACATCCTGAAGATTGCGCCCTTCGGCAACCGCGGCAACGCTGTCGGCGGCCAGTTTTTGGGCGAGGGACATACTCATATTTTTGCTTTCTGATTTATATTTGATTTCAAGTGTTCGGCGGATTTCAGACGGCCTGTTCGGCTGCCAGCAATGCCCGATAATATTCGGCATCTGTTTTGGAAAAACAGCAAAAGATGATTTTTTCCACTGCCGGACATTGAGGCAGAGTTTGTTTCAAACTCTCCAAAGCGATACGCGCGGCGGCTTCGGCCGGGAAGCGGTACACACCGGTACTGATGCACGGAAAGGCGATACTGTGGAGATTGTGTTTCTGGGCAAGCAGCAAGGAATGGGCATAGGATTGTGCCAATTTGGCCTCTTCATTTTGTTGTCCGCCAAACCATACCGGCCCGACCGTATGAATGACAAAACGCGCAGGCAAACGATAGCCTTGGGTTATTTTGGCTTCGCCTGTGCGGCAACCGCCCAAAGTGCGGCACTCATCCAGCAGCTCTTTGCCAGCAGCGCGGTGTATTGCACCGTCCACGCCGCCACCGCCCAACAGCGATGAATTGGCGGCATTGACAATCGCATCGACTGCCAATCGGGTAATATCGCCCTCGACCACTTCAAAAACAGCCATTGTCTTCTTTCCTCTACGTTGATTTCCAGCCTGTTACAAAACCGTTCCGACTTCAATCGTTCTGCCTGCCGCAAATGCCTGTATGCTCATGCGTTTGCTGCCGGAAGGCTGCAATTCGGTAATGTTCAGCGCATTTTCACCGCACGCCACCAGCAGGCCGTCTGAAGTGCAAGACAATACTTCGCCTGCCTTACCCTGTTTGGCCACGACTTCGGCACGCCAGATTTTCATCGGTTTGCCTTGATACTCGACCCACGCGGCAGGTACAGGGTTAAAGGCGCGGATTTTGCGTTCGATAATGTCCGCGGACTCGTTCCAATCGATACGCGCTTCTTCTTTGCTCAATTTCTGGGCGTAGGTAACGCCTTCTTCAAGCTGTTTGACCGCGTTCAAACGGCCTTCCGCCTGCAGACGCTGTAAGTCGGCAACAATCGCTTCGGCACCCAAACCCATCAGCGCGTCATGCACTTCGTTGGCAGTATCCATAGGTTGAATGGCGTAGCGGTGTTCGCTGATCACTGCGCCGGTGTCCAAGCCGATGTCCATCTGCATGATGCACACGCCGGTTTCGGCATCGCCGGCTTCAATCGCACGTTGAATCGGTGCCGCGCCGCGCCAACGGGGCAACAGCGAAGCGTGGATATTGAGGCAGCCGTGTTTGGGCGTATCCAACACATCCTGCGGCAAAATCAAGCCATACGCGGCCACTACCATCACATCCGCGCCCGTATCTTTAAGCATTTGCAGGGCTTCGGCGTTATTGCGCAACTTTTCCGGCTGCGCCACGGTCAAACCTAATTCCAAGGCAGCCTGTTTAACCGGCGATGCGGTCAACTGCATACCGCGGCCTTTGGGGCGGTCGGGCTGGGTCAGCACCAGCGGAATTTCAAAACCTGCGGCGGCGATGGCTTTCAAGGCGGCGGCGGCAAAATCGGGCGTACCAGCGAAGATGACTTTCATGTTGTGTCCTTGTGGAAATGGTTTGAATGGGCGCGTTGGGCAAACTGTTTCAGCTGAAAAGGCCGTCTGAAAGATTGAAAACCGAAGTCTGCCTTCTGTTTTGTCTTTTCAGACGGCCTTTAAGCGATGCGCAGGTCAGATGGTGTGTTTCTGACGTTTTTTCAGTTTGGTTTTGATTCGGCCTTGTTTCAGCTGCGACAAGTGTTCGACAAACACGATGCCCATCAGGTGGTCCAATTCGTGCTGCACGCAGATTGCCAGCAGGCCGTCTGCTTCCAGCGTGAATTTCTCGCCTTTTTCGTTCAAAGCCTCGACTTTGACGCGCTCGGCACGGGTCACGGTATCGTAAATGCCCGGCACGGAAAGACAGCCTTCTTCGTAAGTCGTCTCGCCGTCTTTTTCGACAATGACGGGATTGATGAACACGCGCGGCTCGCTGCGGTCTTCGGTCAAATCCATCACGACAATGCGCTCGTGTACGTCGACCTGAGTGGCCGCCAAGCCGATACCGCGTGCTTCGTACATGGTTTCAAACATATCGGCAACCAATGTCTGGATGCGCTCGTCGATTTTTTCAACAGGTTTGGCGACCGTGTGCAAACGCTCGTCAGGGTATTGGAGGATGTTCAGTAAAGCCATAATATTCTCGTTTTATAAAACTGATGTGTGATTTTCATACAGATTTGGTTTCCGCCACCACAATCTCCTGTCATGACAGCAACATTCAATGCTAAAATAACGCCGAAAAATGTTAAGATAGCGCGACAGAGGCCATTCGTTATCGTATTGATGAATGGGCGGCAGTTTCGCAAACTCCAGCCTTCTCTGTTTATCATCTGAAGACAAACCAAACCGATTTCAAGGGGAACGGTTATGCAACAACGTATTATAACCCTGCTTTGCATGGCAGGCATGGCTATTTCTGCCCACACTCAGGCAGCTTCTTTAAAAATCCGCCCCAATGCGCCGCAACGCTACGTCGTTAAAAACGGCGATACCTTGTGGGGTATTTCCGGCAAATATCTGTACAGCCCGTGGCAATGGAACCGCCTTTGGGGCGCCAACCGCAACGCCATCCGCAATCCGCATCTGATCTATCCGGGTCAGGTGTTGGTTTTACGCTACGTCAACGGCCAGCCGCGACTGGGTTTTGAACACGCTCAAACCCGTTCAGACGGCATTCCCGTGATCAAACTGCATCCGCGCGTACGCGAAACTTCCGGCTACGGCATTCCGACCGTCAACGTCAACCTCTACCGCATGTTCATGAAACATCCGCAGATTATCGCTCCGGAAGAAACCGCCAACGCGCCGCGCCTGATTGCAGGCCCCGACAACCGCGTCCTCTACACCCAAGGCAACCGCGTGTACGCATACGGCCTGACCGAACCCGGCCGCTACCTGACCTACCGCGTCAATAAAAACATCACTGATCCGGAAACCGGCAAATTCCTCGGCCAAGAAGTCGTGTTCAGCGGCATCGCCAACACGCTGCCTTATACCGACTCCGCCTTGGAAAACCGTACCCGCGCTTCTGACGAAAAACTCAAAAGCAACGAGTATTACACCCAAGTCACCAAAGCCATGAAGCTGCGCACCCAGTCCGCGCAACCTTTGGTTATTGAAGAAGCCGTTTCCGAAATCCGCAAAGACGACTATCTGCTGAAACTGCCAGAAGGCCTCGACAGCTTCAATGTTATGCCTCACGCCCCTACCCGTCCGATTCAGGCCAAAGTCGTTTCCATCTTCGACGGCGTGGGCGAAGCCGGCCAGTTCCAAACCATTACTTTGGATAAAGGCGAACTCGACGGCCTGGACAAAGGCACGGTGGTCAGCCTCTACAAACGCGGCCGTCAAGTCCGTGTCAATCTGTCCAACAACCTGATTCGCAAGCCGAAAGACAAAGATACGGTTGAATTGGTTTCCATTCCGGCGGAAGAAATCGGCTTGGCAATGGTGTACCGCACATCCGACCATCTGGCCTCAGCCATTATTTTGGAAAGCCTGAACAGCGTTTCCATCGGCGATACCGCCTCCGAACCCGGCCGCGATTTGGACAATATGGCCGATGAAAAAACCATGGACAAACCGGCCGAAGACGAACAGGAAAGAGAAATCGAACTAGAAGTCCGCAGCTGATTGAGCTTTCTTAGCAGCCATCCGGCAAATAAAGGCCGTCTGAAAACCTGTTTTCAGACGGCCTTTTGATTGCTGCCCATCAGAATAAATAAAATCTGTAACATGCCGTTTTAAAGCGCAAACAATATCTTATTTCTCAAGTCGGTAATCGGCTATCTCCTTTTCTATCGTCTTTCCGTTCTACCATTCCAATCAGAAATATGAAAAGCACGGCACGCCATTTATTGCCTGTTGATTGTTCCATCTGTTCCTGCCAATCAAAAAGGCCGTCTGAAATCTTCAGACGGCCTTTTTATCCACAACTCAAATCCGATTATTTGAATTTGTAAGTGTATTGCAAGCCCAAGATGTCCGCTTTGTTTTTGAAACGAGCAGAGGATGCACCGCGGCTATCCACGTCGTTGCCGCTGGCTTTGCCGGTGCGGTAAACCGTGTCATTGATGTGGATATGGCTGTACGCCGCATCGATAACATGGTTTTTACCCAGTTGATATTTGGCACCGACGGAGAACCAGATACGGTTGCCGTCAGGCAGGCTGTTCATGCGGTCTTCGGCGCTTTTAACCGGCGATTTGTCGAAAGCGATACCTGCACGCAGTTGCAATGGTTCGGTAACTTGGTAAGAGCCGCCGAATGCAACTTTATAAGTATTGCGCCAGTTAGGCGTAATGACGGTACGGTCGGATTTGCCGTTGACAACGTTTTTGGTATTTTCAAACACCAGCTCGGCTTTGTTGAAGCGGCTGTGGCGCGTCCAAGTCACATCGCCGAACAGGTTGGTTTTGTCGGTGGCGCGGTACATACCGTGAACAGACAAAGACTCAGGCGTAACGATTTTTACGCTGGCTTTTTCGTTCGGCACATAACCGCGTGCAGCCATTGCACCCAAATCCCAAGCGCGTTTTGCATATGCGCCGTCAGCTTCCCAATCGGCAGTACCTTTCAACGTATGCGATACTTTGGAGCGGTAGTTCACACCCACGCGTGCGCGCTCGTTGATGTCCCACATCCACGCCAGTTGGTAGCCGAAACCCCAATCGTGGCCTTTTACATCGGCATGACCGTCAGCCTTGCCGGTCGCATCGACAGCAACGGGACGGCCTGCTTGACGGGAAGCCAAGCCGCTTGCCAACAGGCTGATGGCGCCGGAAGCATCCCAGTCGGAGTATTTGCGCAATTCGGCTTTGGAATATTGGGCAATCAAACCGGCACCGACGGCGTGTTGCTCATTCAGTTTCCACGCGACTACCGGCTCGATGGCTATGGTGGTTAAACCCAGTTTGTTGATGTTGTGGCGTAAGACGGAATCTTTTTCGTATTCGGTTGCCGAACCGAAAGGAACGTACACGCCCAAACCCAAAGTTACATCGTCGCTGGCTTTGTACGCGCCATAAACGTGTGGAGCAACGGTGGTTTCGGTAATTTTGCCGCTGGTCGAGCCGCTGACATCGGCACCCGTGCGGAAGTGTTTCGCAGATTCCGCCTCATAATGAATGCTTGGGAAAACGATATTGGCGTTGACGGAAATTTGGCTGCTGTCGATTTTGCTCAAACCGGCCGGGTTGTAGAAAATAGTTGAGGCATCGGCGGCTTCGGCGGCGGCGGCGTTGGCCGTGCCTTGTGCGTTAACGGATTGTGTGCCGAAGTGGTAGCCGGAGGCCTGGACGGCGGTAGAGAACAGTGCTGCGCTTAAAATAAATGCTGTTTTTTTCAGATTGAAATGAATCATTTTGGTTTACCGTGAAAGTAGCGGACAAAGAAAAAGGCCGTCTGAAACGTCCTTTATTGATTTAGTATAGGCACTCAATTCTATACTACATCATTATTTTTGCCTAATCTTTTCTTTTTTTTACACAAAAAAAGCAGGCTAAAACAGCCTGCTTTTCCAATCATCGGATCACTGCAATTATTTAACCTGCAACACTTCCAGCGTATTGGTCGAACCGGATTCGCGCATTTGCGAACCGCTGGTGATGATGTATTGGTCGCCGCTTTGGAGGATTTTGTGTTCTACCAGCATGGCTTCCACTTCGTTCAGCGCGGTATCGTGATCGGTACTGGTTGCCAAAATCAACGGACGTACACCGCGGTACATCGCCATGCGGCGTTGCGCTAAAACACTCGGCGTCAGGGCAAAAATCGGCAGGGTGATGTTGTGGCGGCTGACTTCGAAGGCGGTCGAACCGCTTTCAGTCAGGGCAACGATGGCTTTGGCGTGAACTGCTCGCGCTACGCTGACCGCACCGCCTGCAATCGCCAAGTTGGTGCTGACGGCTTCGGGATACTCGACCTGTTCGGCAACACCGTTGAGCGAATCTTGTTCTTTTTCCGCAGCCGCACAAATAATCGCCATTTGGCTGACAGTTTCAAACGGATACGCGCCGACGGCGGTTTCGGCGGAACACATCACCGCATCGGTACCGTCCAATACTGCGTTGGCCACGTCACTGACTTCGGCGCGGGTCGGTACGGGGTTGGTAATCATCGATTCCATCATTTGAGTTGCCGTAATACTGAAGCGGCGCAACTCACGGGCGCGGCGGATCATGCGTTTTTGCAGTGCGGGTACGGCGGCATGGCCGACTTCCACTGCCAAGTCGCCGCGGGCAACCATAATACCGTCGCTGGCGAGGATGATTTCGTCCAGATTTTCAATGGCTTCTACGCGCTCAATTTTGGAAACCAAACCGGGGCGTACGGCTGTACTGCCTTTCATTTCTTCTTCGACTTTGGCGCGTGCAGTGTGCAAATCTTCGGCGGATTTTACAAAGCTGATGGCGAGGTAGTCGCAACCGATGGCAATCGCCGTTTTCAGGTCACGAAAGTCTTTTTCAGTCAACGCACCGGCAGACAGGCCGCCGCCGCGTTTATTGATACCTTTGTTACTTTTCAGCACATGGCTATTTTCTACCCTTGTAATAATCTTACTTCCTTCAACCGCTTCAACGGTCAAAGTCAACAGGCCGTCGTCCAGCCACAAAACATCGCCGGCAACGACGTCATTCGGCAAATCGCGGTAGTCCAAACCCACCGCTTCGCGTGTGCCTTCGCCTTCAAGTGCGGCATCCAAAATCAAGGTTTCATCTTTATTCAGCTCGATGCTGCCGCCGGCAATTTTGCCGACGCGGATTTTAGGCCCTTGCAAGTCGGCAAGAATGGCGATTTCCTGACCCGCACGTTTCGCGGCTTCGCGTACGATACGGGCATTTTCTTCATGAAACTCCGGCGTACCGTGGCTGAAATTGAAACGGACGACATTAAGGCCGCCGACACGGATCATGTCTTCCAACAATTGTACATTGTTGCTGCCCGGACCCAATGTGGCGACAATTTTGGTATTGTGGCTGATACGGGTTAAATCACGTTGCAATTGGCTCATGTAAACGTCCTTTCCTGTTGATTTCACGTTTGATAATGGAGAAGATTGTACTCTTAATGCAATAATGTTGGCGTAAAATTACATCATTTTCTGACTTAAACTAAATTTATTTTTGCATTAACCTACTTTCCTATCGGATACAATACACTCTCACGTCGTCATTTTTGATTTTCAGACGGCCTCCCTCATACTAATAGAATACTCAACTGATCCATGAAACGTTTTTTGACTCCACTACCCATCGGCATCGTTTTGGCTGACCTGATCTACGGTTTCGTCCTGAATGTCATGCAAGGCTTAAATTTGCAACAAACCGCAGCCAACCAGTCCGGTACAATTTCCGTTACGCCCGACATCGCCTTCAACAGCCTGCAAATCGTCGCTAACGGCGGCATGGTCTGCATTATCGGCTTCGGTTTGATTGTTTTGTTCCAACTCAACCGCGCCGTATTACGCCGACAAATCCTGCCCATTGGTATTTTCCGAACCCTCGGCCTGTTGGCTGTTTTGGCATTCAGCATTTCGTCTTTGTGGGAATGGTTGCATGCCGCTTTGTTGCTGCTTTCCGGGCACAACGTTTTAAACTTCAGCAACCCGCGTTATCTGGTTACCGCAGCCTGCATGCCCATCATCGCTTTCTTGTGCATCTTGCGCCTGTACAATTGGTATCGCCTGCATCGGACTGTTGCCGCTGACGACACCTCCACGACCCTCTAATCAAGCTGCAAAAAGACCGTCTGAAACAGGAAAACCTATTTCAGACGGCCTTGTCATTATATATCTCAACGTTGATGGCTGGTTTCTACACCGGCCTTAATCTCACCATACATTTGCGAGCTGCCTTGCCCGCTGCCTGATGCGCAGGCCGCCAAACTCAGTGCCAAAACAGTCGCAGTCAAAATCTTCAACATGGGATTCCCTCTTTCTACAAAAATTATTTCGGATCGCAACGGAAATGGTAAGCGCAAATTTCAAATCCGTTTTTAAAGTAGAGACGATGCGCACCTGCACGGTCATGGTTAACATGGACATTCAGATGGATTTTGGTCGCGCCGGTTTCCGCACCGATTTTGCGTACTTCTTCCAACAAGCGTGAAGCATAGCCTTTTTGGCGGCATTGCGGCATGGTTACGAGATCATCAATATGGATATGGTAACCACTGGCCAAGTTATGTGCAGTATGGAAACCGCATACGGCCACGGCATTTTGTTTACCTTCTTCAAAAATACCCAACAGGCGGTAACCGGTTTTGCGCTGATGCTCGTTGATTTGTTCGACAAAACGATGAATATCGGTCAACGATGAACGCAAAATGCTCAGTGCCGCAAAAGCGGTTGCAGTTTCTTCCGGTGGAATTTCACGCAATACGCCGACCACAGGCGCGGCAGCTTGAGGCTCAGGCTGCGCATTGGCCGCTTCCGCACACTCGGCGGCGTGTTTTTCTTCAATCGCCTGCGCCAACAAAACGCGCTCGACCGGCACTTCGCCCTGCTGCTTGCTTTCCTGCTCTTTGAGTAAGGCTTTGCAGTCAATCACGCGCAAATCGTTATCCGCTGCAAAATCCATCAAGAAACGGAACATTTGCGGATTGTCTTCTTCCAGTTTTTTATCGACTGCCACACAACGGACATTGTCCACCAAAATCGGGCGCACCCAATTCGAATAGGAAAGGCGGTTGTCTTTGGTGAAGGAAGACAAAATACCGCACAGGCGCTCCGCCCAGTCGCTTGGTCGGAAAATCTTGCCTTTGCTGGTCGTACCATGGATCACAACTTCATAAGGATTACACACTAACATAAGCAGCTTCCTAAGAGTAAATGGCTGAAGGAATATTTCGCCAGTGCCAACATCAGAAAAAGTTCCGATACATAGCAACAGATTATTGAAAAAATATCAGTAAGGTTTTGAAATACGACAATGATGAGACGGCTTGCCGATCCTGACAATCCGTTTCGAATTCTTTGATTATTATACCCGATACGCCTCTTTTTCTTCAAAAATCATTTGAAAAATAACAACAGGCCGTCTGAAAACAAGTATTTCGGTTTCAGACAGCCTGCATATTTTGAATATCAATACAACAATTTCTTGCGGGGCTTTTGCTCACCATTGGATTTAATTTCTGACAAATTGAAATTCAATATGCTCAAATCCAAGACGCTTTCAGAAGTGCATTGATCGCCAAAGGCATTTTCATAAGTGGCCTTCAGTTTCAACACGCCGCCAAATGTCTGATCCGGCAATTCGGCAGCAAGCGCCAACATGCTTGCAAACACGCCGCCATACAATTCGCCCGATGCCAGCATATCCACACCGCCGGAAAACATCTCCAAGCGCATCACTGCATCGGCAACCAGCTTGCTCGGCAAGTGATCCGGCAAAGCCTCTGCCTCGAAATGCACATTCTTCGCCAAGCCCTTACCGCTATTGCGGACAACCAAAACCAATAAATCCGTCTGTCCGTCAGAACGTTGCAACGTAGCATGCAAAACGGGATGAATGCTCTCTTTTTGAATCAGCTGCTCACGGTGCAACATCTTGCTTTTTGCTTTGGATCGCGCAGAGACGACAGCCCAAATCAACCAAACAAATGCAACAGCAGAAATGGCAGTGACCAAGAGGGGAAGGTTGGTCAAATAGGCTTGCTGATTAAACCAAACTTGTGCTGCCAAAAATCCGGCAAAGAAAATCAAAACGTATAAAATTGGGGCAAACCGGCTTTGTATGGATGAGTGCATAAGTTTTCCTACATTTCGTGTCGTGTTATAAAAAATAATGCCTTTTGAGTAAATGATGTCATCAACTCAGAAGGCATTATTTTAACGTAATTTTAACGCAATTTGCTTAATATCTTGCTTTTTATGGAACTGATGTATCAAGCAGACAACTCAAACCGTATAGCCGTATTTTCAGACGGCCTGAGATTTTTATCAGGCTTCGGCAACCGAATCGCGCGAGAAGGTTTTTTCGCAATAATGGCATTTCAACCGCGTCTGACCATTATGTGAACGGACATAAAAACGGCTGATGACCGGCTCTCCATGACTGGCACAATTGGTATTCGGGCAGCGGAACACTTCCGAGATTTCGTCCGGCAATGACAAATGCTGTTTGTCGATTACTTTAAACTGATCAATTTTGTTTACCACCGCTTCAGGGGCAAATAAAGCCAAACGGTTGGCCGCGTTGGCATCCAACCATACGCCGCTGACTTTGATAATATCTTTGCTTCCCTGCGTTTTGCTAGGCAAATTAAAGCCGACCGTAACCGCACTGCCATAATGCAGCAGCTTAAACTGCCTTAAAATGGCCAAGCCTTTACCGGCAGGAATATGATCAATCACCGTACCTTGTTCGATCGCTTCAACGCTGAGTTTTGAGTTTTCCATCTTTCGCTCCTTAAACTTCTTCGTTCAATACCAAAGACAAAATCGCCATCCGTGCATACACGCCGTTGGTTGCCTGTTCAAAATAATAGGCATGAGGTGTTTTATCTACATCTGGATGAATTTCATCTACCCTCGGTAAAGGATGCAAGACGCGCAAATTGGGTTTGGCATTTGCCAGCATTGACGCATCAAGATTGAATTTACCCTGGATTTTGGCAAATTCCTGCTCATCAAAACGTTCGCGCTGAACGCGGGTCATGTACAAAATATCCGCCCATTCGACCGCTTCTTCCAAACTGGACAAAACTTGGTAAGGGCAACCGGCCTCCTCCAGCTCTTCAATAATATAGTCCGGCATCGCCAAGCTGGGAGGGGATACAAATGCAAACTCACAACCCCAACGCTTCAATGCCTGACACAATGAGTGTACCGTACGGCCATATTTCAAATCACCGGCCATCGCAATCTTCAAATTGCTCAAACTACCTTGTGTTTCATAAATCGTTACCAAATCCAAAAGCGTCTGGCTCGGATGTTGGTTGGTACCATCGCCGGCATTAATCACAGGTACGCTCGAAAACTCGGCCGCCACACGGGCCGCACCGTCTTTAGGGTGTCGCTGAATAATCGCATCCGTATAGCTGGAAATAATCCTCGCAGTATCTGCAAGCGTTTCACCCTTTTTCGCGCTGGTATTGGCACCATCGGAAAAACCGATAACTTTTCCACCCAAACGCTGTACCGCCGTTTCAAAAGACAAACGCGTACGGGTGGACGGTTCAAAAAAGCACGAACCAATCAATTTGCCTTCAAGCAAATCTTCACGAGGCTGCTTTTTCAACTTCAAGGCCGTCTGAAGCAGTAATTCGAGCTGCTCCGTCGTCAAATCTGAAATTGAAATAATATGTTGCCGATAAAGCGGATTAGGCATGACCGTTCCTTCCCATAAAAAAGCCCGCAACAGGCGGGCGTTTCAAGCAAACCGATTCCATCGTTGTCCGGCATGATTCCCACCGGACAGTCTCAACCATGTTTCTACCACACCCATGAAATCCCCCGCATTATCTCATATTTAACAGACGGCCGCTTCCTTCAAGTTTTCAGACGGCCTATACCTTTGCAAAATAACCCTCGGTACTCAACAGCTGAGATCCAAGCACAGGGATTCGGCTGTTTTCAGTTATTACCCACTGAAATCCCCCACTGGTCCAAACTCTCATTGCCACTGCCCAAACAAAGCCGCCCGTCAGCCCGAACCGGCAGCGGTTCGGCCTCGGGGCGGCATATACGGCAGTTAACCGTCAGGCTTATTTTTTCACGGCAGGCTGCGCGGCCTTAGGCGCGGCAGAAGAAAC
>NZ_LAEI01000038.1:0-13005 GCF_001618065.1 Neisseria flavescens | reverse complement strand
TTAATCAGGTATCCAAGGGAGATTAAGGGGATATTTGAGTAGAATCGGTGGATATTTGAAACGAAAACAGCCGAAATCCTGTTTTGGGCTTCGGCTGTTGAGGAAAGGGCTATTTTGCAAAGGTCTCTGGCTGCAAGTTGGCCGGTCAGTTGCAGAGTCTGCCCGCCTTGAGCTGCGCGTTGGCTTTGTTTCCATCTGTTACCACCGAAACTTTCGCTTTCGAAGTTTTCTTCGGTTAATGAAGTCATTTCGGTCGCGATGGCTTTCATCATTTTGCGCGGATGGCTTACGTTTTGTAGAAGCTGGCTCAAGCCGCGATCTAGTGATGAAGTATCAAGATTAATTTCAAGCATATCTAACCTTTGATTAATTTTAATACCCATGCCAAATCGACAGCAGATAATGAGGATTTGAATTTGCTGTTGGTCATCATGGTTTTTAAGGCTACGCGTGCAATATCGGGATGAACGGATTGTGCTTTTTGGACGGCTACGGAAGCCATTCGCGAGAGCATGGCTTTTCCTTGGTTGGCATTGAAGCCTGCGCTTGGGGCAACAAACTTTCCGTCAATCCGCAAGCCGGTGCGTTGGGCGTAGCGGGCTTCTCCGGTGTATTCGTTGCTACCGATGTCGACGGTTTGAGTCTCAAGTGTCGGACTGGGTAAGGCACGGCTTTCTCCTGCGGCGCGTGATAATGGACGCACGCGGCAGCGGCAGCGGAAATCCAACGGCGGATACATGGTGTCCCAAACCGGGTCGGCTGCTGCATAGACACGGCCGTGCATTCTACGGTGGCTGTCACGGGTGCGGCTGTCGTTTATTGCGACGTATTGCCAATACGGGTGGGTGTCGACAGAATCCATCATTTCAGCGTAGCGTCCGGCCATGTAGGCTGACTGCATATTGGTCAGGTAGATGGTTTCCAGGCGGTGCAGTTTGGGCTTCGCCGGTGTCCGGATTGGTTGTTGGGGTGCGTCCCCACCAACCTTTGCTTTGCAATACCGGTGTAAGTGTTTTCTGAAACTGCTCCAGTGTTTGGCCGGTCTCTGCAGCTTTGACGACTGCGTGATAAATGTCGTTGGCCACGTCCATACCTGCGGTTTTGGCCACGGTAAAGGCGGTGGCGTGGGCATCGTCCAGCATGTCCTGCCAGTCCCACGAAACAGCCACGCCTTTTTGCTTCAGGTATTCGACTGCCGCTTCGGGCTTCATGCCGAAAATGGCTTTGATGTCTTCGGGATTCATGCCAACTCTCCACGCGCTTCAATACGACCGACCAAATCCGACAAAAAAATCACTCGTGCCAGCTCTTCTTGCAAGATGCTGTCGTCCATATTGGGGAAGGCTTCGGCCAATCGGTCAAGAATATTGTCTTGCGTTTCTCCTTTTTTGATTTCGGCCACCAGTGCGACCGTCAGTGCTTTGCCTTGCTCATTCAGACGGCCTGCATCGGGGGTAAGTGTGTCGATAATTAAACCGGCATCATTTTCGTCTCGGCTTTCTGCGAAATCGACCGGCCGATTTTTGCTGCTCAGAAACTCACTGCGTTCGTTTTCAGACGGCATGGTCAGGATTTCAGCCGTTTCGATGATGTCGCCATCCTCTAAGCCATAAGTACGTTTCCAATATTGCGGAGTGAATTTCACACCCGCGCCGGACAGCATACTGTCGCGCTCGGCACGCTCTTTCGTGCCTGCCTCCTCGTTTTCAAACAGCTCGAATTTCGAACAAGCCACATCGCCGAAATTCAGTTCCACCACCCATTCAATCAATTCGTTAAACGCTGCTTCAACAATACGGCGGTCGCCGTCACGGATATCGTCGGCAATTTCCAAGCCCGCGCTGGCACTGGCATGGTTGGTTTCTTTGTCGGTGGTTTGGTCTTGGCCAAGTAAGGCAATGTTGATGCCGGACTTACACTCTTTCAGCAGCTTGTCGAATGCATCTACTGATGATGACTTTCCGCTGGCTTCGTGGATTTCGACGCTGGAATCATTCGGAATCGTGCCGACCGAATTGCTTATTAAGGCTTCTAATGCGTCGAGCAGCTTTTCAGTGTCGCTATGGGTATTGGAGCGTGGCTCTTTGCCAATGAGCCAAGGTGCGCCGTATTTTTCGGTGAAACTTACCCAAAATTTCATGCCGCCGCGTTTGAAAGTTACCAGCCAAAACACCAAACCCAAATCACCTAGGCCATAAGGGTTAAGATAGTCGTCCTCATGGCGCGGACACAGAAATTTATAAGGCGGTAGCGGCTCTTGGCTCAAGCCGTTTTCGGTAAAAACCAACTCACGCTCATCATTGAATCCGAACCATTCCTGCGGCTTGGCCACAATTTCAGACGGCAGCCATTGACTGCCTTTTTGCCAGATAATTTCGATAGGCTGATAGCCGAAAAATGAGGCATTCATGATGTCTTTGCAGATCTTATAAACATCGACATCAGCGGCCAGCCAATTTTCGACAAAATCCAATACACGATCTTCGACCTCATCGCCGCTGAGTTTCCAATCCAGCCGTGCCACAGCGGCTTTGCGGCGGCGCACGAAGCTGCCGACCAGCTCGTCGCGCAACAATTCGCGGTAAACATGGATTTGCTTGCCCATCTTGCGCAGAATCGGGTCAGGATTAGGCAACCAACCGCCGAAACCGCCTAAAAATTGGCGTGAGACGGCGATATGGCCGGTCAGGTCATCGGGTTTGAAGGTGATGTTGCCATGATTGGTTTTGAGTTTGAAATGCGGTTTTTTCATGGGATTCTCTTTTCAGACGGCCTAAAAGCCATGCGTTGTTCTGCTAATTCGACGCACGCGGCGGCTGGCCACGCGTACCGGTCCGGCATTGAGTTCGCGGCTGGCGTAATGGGCAAGGACAAAGGCAATCGCTGCGTCGCCGTGGCGTTTTTTACCGTCTTGACCTTTGGTTCGGGTGTCCGGAATACGAGGCACGCCTTTGACTAATTCGAACGCACGTAAATCGGTGAGGATGTCTTCATCTCGCGGCAGGCCGTCGAGTGTGCCGTCTTCGAGGGCGGCTTTGAACGGAGCGGTATGGGTGCGGTACCAGTTTTCCGACAGCATCACGGCTTCCACCACTTCTGCGCCGAACGCATCGCGCATGGCTTCGGCCAAAGATTGACCGTTGCCTCGCGCATCCAAGGCCGCGCCGCGCAGATTGGGTAGCTTGGCCAACAGGTGCTGCATAATTTGCTCCTGCTGGGCAAACGGCATATTGCCCAGCTCCAAAACAAACGGCGGTTTTAAAATCAGGTCTTTGCTTTGTAAGAGCGGCACAATCACGGTGCGGTCGCCCGAGCGGGCAAAGTCTTCGCCTACAAAAGAAACACAGGTTTTGTCCAAACCGTCGAGCAGCGGCTGCAGGGTATCGGCTATCCAGTCCGCCACTTCGGCAGCACGGCGCGGTTCGGGCAGCAGGCCGAAGTCGTCGGTCTGGTCGTAGCGGATAACCGGCGTGTATGGGGTCATACGGCTTTCGATTAAGGCACGGTTCAGCCATTTGCCGCCGCCGTTTTTCGGGATACAGTCCAACTCTTCGCTGGCATCTTCACCGTAGAAATCGCGGATTTCCTTACACCACGAGGCTTCGCCTTGGGGTGTCCAATCCTTGCCCAAACGCAGACAGATGCGGCGGTACAAGCCTTGTTCGACCGCTTCGTCAAAGGTAATGCGGTGGACGGAATAAGGTTTTTTCCCTGCACGTACATCGTTAATCAACTCGTTGAACGGGTTGTCTACGCCGTCATGCGTAGAGATGATATGCACCTGGCCGCCCCACATCAGCAAGGCCATTGCCGCTTTAAGCAACTCGCCAAGCTGCTCGTGGAACGCCGCCTCATCAATAATCACGCGGCCTTGTTTACCGCGTAGGTTGGAAGGCCGGCTAGATAAGGCTGTAATGCGGTAGCCCGAGGCAAAACGGATGACAAACGCCAGCACCGACTGGCGGTCGTCGCCTTCGACAAACACTTCCTCGGTTTCTTCGATTTCGCCTGCCGCCAGCTGATAATGCTTCGCCCAGCCTGCACAGTCGCGGATAAACTCCAAGGCCATGTCTTTGTTATAGCCGATGTACCAACTGTCCATGCCGTTTGCCGAGGCGGCCAGCAGCGCGGTGTCGGCAGCCTCGCCCCAGCTCAAACCGATACGGCGCGATTTTTCGCACAGCTTGACCGGCGAAGTATCGGCGCACCAGCGCTGCTGATAAGGCAGCAGCGCCATCGGGGTGCGGTCTTCGATTTTATTTTCAGGCGACATCATCGATACCTAGAATTTGCTTTCTAATCATTCGGCATGTTGATTGGGAAATTTTGATATTCCTACTCAAAGGATGGCGTCTGCCACGACTGGGAGGAAGTTTGTTTTTAAGTCTGATACAGGTAATCATGACGCAATCCCCAAGATCTGTTTACGGATGGCTTCGGCCGCTTCGTCGGACAAACCACCTTTTCTAGCCTGTTTGGCTACATCATCGGCAGCAGCGGCCACTTTGGCTTTGACCTTGGCCTGATACTCTTTCAGGCGTGTGCTGGCTGATGTTAGAGTCGCGATATTTTTGGCCGCTTTCGCAACCATGCTAAACCTGTCTACAGCCGATAAGTCTTCCATTTCACCAATTTCCAACATGGCTTCAAATAATTCGGACTGCACCATTGCAACCAATGCTTCGCTACGGGTATCGCCTTCATCGGCTGCGCCTTCGGCAATCAGTCGCGCGGCTTCGGTGCTGGATTTGATGGCGGCGAAACGACGTTGCACTTTTTGGCCGTAGCGGTGGGCGGCTGAGCGGCTGATTTCATAGCCTTGGTCTTGCAGCCATTCAGCAATGGCTTGGTAGTCTGAAAAACCGTTTTCTACCAGCTTCCGTTCAAATTCATGTCGGACGGCTTCGGGGAGTTTTTCAATGCTGCTGCGTTGCGCCATGCCTAGCTCCATACTTTCTCAGGCCGTGCAATACCGGCACGGCACTCCACCGTATATTCGGCAATATCGACACCTAAACTGGTCAAGTCGGCAAACCACAGGCCGTGCGGGGCTTTATTGAGGTCTACCATTTTGCGGTCAGCCAGATAATCAAGTTGTTGGCGTAGCTCCAATGCGGTGGTTTGCGGATAAATCGCGTTCATGATATCCAACAAGAAGGTTTCGCTTGTCGTGTGCGGTCGGGCTTTATTAAGGGTGTTGATAATGTTCCAACGCATACCCTCGCGCCGTTGTTTGGCGATCAGTTCCTGGCTAATCATTTTTTTACGCTTTCCATTTTGTAGATTTCAGTGAGTTTTTCTGCGACGTTGTCGAGTTTGGCTTCGAGGACGACTTGATTACGGATGTAGTCTTCACGCAGGACGTATGTGAGCGGCAGGCCGGCATTGAATTCCGCCAGTTTGTTTTCCATGATTTCGACTTTACCCTGTAGGCGTTCCTGCTGTTTTTGGCGTTCGTCCTGCTGCTCGCGGAATTGAGTCAGCAGCATTTTGCCGAAGGTGAAACAGATGCCGAGGAATGAGAGTAAAAAGCCGACAAGTTGCCAAAACTCGATGTGAATAAAGGTTTTTTCCATTTTTATGGCCATCCGTGTTCAAAATATTCTTGGCAGACAACGCAGCGCGTACAGCCTTTGACTGCCTGTTGTCTTGCTTTTGGTATCGGCGCACCGCAATCTTCACAATGACTGAGGCTGGCGGTGGTTTCAGACGGCGGTTGATGCTTTGCCAGTGATGCTGCGAGAAAGATGGCTTCGCGTTCGGATGCGCGGTCGGCAAAATCAGTCATTTTTCAGACGGCCTTTCTTGTACCATGTCTGCCAGCCAGAAATTTGTTTTTCCAGTTTTTGGCAGTATTCGCCATAGCGGACGGCGTGGTTTAAAAGTTGTTCGGGAGAGCCGCCACTCAGACGCTCGGGGCGTTCGTGAACGAGCAGCAGCTCGGAAGAGACGGGGGGGATTTCCGCTACGGTAACGGTTTTAATCGTGGCCGAGGGCACGGTTGTAGAGTTGCACGCTGTTAGTGCCAAGGCCGTTAAAACGGTTGCCGTCTTTTTGTACAGTTTCATCAATCTGCTTCTCCAATTGAGCCGCTTGGCGGCCGATTTGTTGATAGGCGGTTGCCAAATCGCGGCTTTGTGCTTGTGCGAAATCAAACCAACGCTGTTTTTCTTCATTAGCCGCTTTGAGCTTTTCGGTATAGAGCTGCTCGGCGACCAAGGCTGAAGCCTGATAAGTAGCAATGACTTTGGCTTTTTCAGCTTCCGCCTTCTTTGCTGAGGACTTATAGCCGCAGAAATAAATCGTTGGTACTGCACCTGCTATCAGCAAAATCAGAATCAGGGTCTGCCAAATAGGGTTAAGCGTTTTCCACATCGTCTTTTCCTTTATGGATTTCAGCGACCTGCGGAATCGCCGCGATGCCGCGTTTGATTAATGCATACCCGCCGACCAATGCGCCATAAGCCCACCAGAGCCATTCCGGCGCATCCGCTGTTTGCGAGAACTTATAGGTCATAGAGGCGGCTGCCACGTTTGCCCATAGTTTGGTATGGCTGATTTTCCCTGTGGCCGGATTAGATACCAAGCCGCCCAACCATTTGAAAAAGGCGGTTATTTGCGACGCTTTTTTTTGGCCGCGCGTTTCGCGGCGGCTACCCCGCTCTTGCGGTGGGCTTGCATCCAGCACCCCTGAGTCGGCATGGCGTAGCGAATGCCCAGGTCGCTGTGGCTGAAATCGGGCAGCATGGCTGCGGTCATTAGGGCGATGAGTGACTTTTTTGACATGGTTTGTCTCCCTTTAATCGGTGTTATCTGCAGACGCATGAATCAGGTTTTGTGCCACGCGACGAATCCAGCCTTTGCCAAAAGATCCGAACGTACCCAGCTTGGTATAAAAGACTAGACGCTCGGCGTTAAAACGGAGCAGGAGATCATTTTCAGGAAGTGAATTGATGGCTTTGAGGCTGACTGCTCCGATAACGCCGTCGTCCGGCACGCCTGCGGCGCGTTGCAGCATACGGGCAGCATTACCATGGCCGTGGTTGATGCAGGCATCGAAGAATTGGAACGCAACCGCTTCCGGCATTTGATCGGCGTGATAGCGTTCCCAAAATGCTTGACGGTAAATGCCGATCGCTTGTTCGCGTGTCATGGCGCGCATGGAGCCGTTGTAGCCGTTTGCCTGTGCGGTACGCTTGGTAATGCCCCAGTTGGTTTCACCGCCGGGGTCTTTGGGATGATTGACGTAGCCGCCCTCGTGGGAGAGGACGCGCTCAATGAATTGATTGAATTTGGTGGACATGAAAAAATCCCTGTATTGAGGTTGAAATCAATACAGGGATTTTAGAAAAGGCCGTCTGAATGGGCTTTTAGTGCGGGTTAAAAACAAATGACTATTTAGCTTTGATGCAAAGTTCCACCATCGGATTACATTTGCTGCTTTTCATGTGTTCTTCGTCAATATCCTCCATTTGCTCAATTTGCATAGGTGTATCAGATTTAGCAATCATAGCAACACTTTTCTTTTTACGATTCACAGTAATTGCATAATCAATACCATTTTGATTATAAATGGAAAAACCAGTATTTGTTGCGGCCTTGATGTTATCCATGAATCGGGTTTGGTTAATGCTTGTATCAAGGGCGGTTGCCGCATAATACATTCCCAACATACAGGCAGTAATTCGCTTAGTGCTCGTTTGTGTATTGCATGTCATTCCCACTGTTTCAAAAGCATCAGCTGCCGATACCAGCTTGGCAGTTAGTGTTACCCCATTGCCAAGATTTTGTATTTGGTTGATTTTGCCTGTTGTGATGGAAATTCTTGGGAATAGTCCGGGAATATCACTTTTCATGCCATTAAACCGGTCAGAGAAAGTCTGTGGGTGTGGTCCGATCATTCCACCGGTTTTAATCACGCCTTTTGCATTTACTGATGCTGATAAAGCGAGCATCAACATGGCTAAAAATGTCGTGGTTTTCATCGTATGTACTCCCCCAGTTTATTTTTTACCTTTTTTAGGACATTTCTTGCCATTGCCTCCCGGGTTGCAGTCGCAAGCACGGCCGTCTCCATCTCTATCCAATTGCTTCCAGCCTGGCTTTTTCGCTTGGAAATACTTCTGTGCGGCCTGATGGGTTGGGAAATCCTTGCAGCTTTTGGCTGTAGCCACAGATGGTGCCAGCAACAGCAAAGCCGGTAACAAAGCGGTTAAATAAGACTTTTTCATGTGCTCTCCTTGTTGGTTTAGCTCAGATCTTTTGAGATTTGAACCACCTGTCCAATCACCTGAATATCGGGGTGGTCTGCCAAGGTCAGTGACATCGGCGGGTAGGTGTCGTTATCGGAAATCAGCAGCAGGCTGCCGTCAAGCTGCTTTTGAATACGCTTTACCCACAGCGTGTCGCCGGAGCGAATCACATAAATTTGGCCATCGCGCGGGTTGTTTTTACTGGTGTCGACCAGCAGCGTGTCTTTGCTGTTGATGGTGGGCTCCATGCTGTCGCCTCGTGCCACCACGCAGTTGAGGTCTTTGGCAAACAGGCCGCGTGATTTGAGCCAGTCTTTTCTAAAGGCCAAGTGCATGGCCGGGTCGGTCACGCCATAGGCAGCCGCGCCGTTGCCTGCGGATACTTCCACATCAAACATTGGAACGTAGTCGTAGTCGAGTGATTCAGAATAATTCCTGATGTCAGCCGGCTCAATTCTGGAATTATTCTTACCTGTAATCAGCCAACGCGCATCAACATCAAAAGTTGTCAGGATTTTTTCTACTATATCAAATGGGGGACGTTGCTTCCCACTCAAAACATCATTTATTCGGGACACTTTTTCGCCGATAGCATCCGCAAATTCTGCAATAGTGAGGTCTTTTTCACTCAATAACTCACGAATATTTCTTGTAAAAATCAAACTCATAGAATTAATTCTGAAAATATCCTAGAAATAATCTTGCTTAATAGAAATATTCCAGTTATTATTTATCCAACATTTAAGCAAGATTGTTTAAATCTTTAAATATTTAACATTCTATCACGAGATGAAATAGGAGATATTCCGTGAATGCAGAAAAAGTAAAAGAAGGTTTCCGTAAGCGTGGGGAGACCATTAAATCTTGGTGCGACGAACGCGGCTACGACCCGACGTATGTGTCGCGGATTTTGAACGGCACGATTAAAGCCAATCGCGGCAAAGCGCATGAAATTGCGGTAGAGCTGGGCATCAAGCAGCAATCGGGCGATGTGAAACGGAGTGCGTGATGAGTGCCAAAGGCGTACGACTTTTAAAAGTCTTTAAGGCATTGGAAGCCCATCCGATTATAGGTATCAGCAACAAGGAAATTTCAGACGGCCTCGGTATTTCGCCGGTACATGTCAGCCGGGACTTGGAAGACTTGATTGCGGAGGGGTTGGTGGTCAAGCTGGATAACGGCAATTTTGCGTACAGCATTAAAACCTTGCAAATCGCGGAACGTTTCAGACAGCAACAAGAACGTTTGACTGCACGTTTGCAGGAAATTGAACAACGAGTTTATTAAATGCGACGACGTCGTCGCATTTGCAGGAGATAAAAATGGAAGTATTAGGACACGCGGTTGGCGCAACGGCAAACGAACTGGCAATACACAGCATGGCGGTTATGGATCGTTTTTCAAATGGCGAGGCTTACAACGAGGCTGTTTGGATTGAACGGGGACGTTTTGCGGTACGCCAAACAATGGAAGGTATGTTTGAGCTGGGTCGCGCACTCATCATCATCAAAGAGCATACGCCGCATGGCCGTTTTGCTGAGATTGCTGAGAAAGAGTTTGGCTTAGGTCGCCGTGAATCGCAACGCTTAATGAATGCCACGTTGCGCTTTATTGACCCAAAAATGAAACAGGCGCAGCCACAGCTGATGAAACTTGGAAAGTCCAAACTGCTGGAGCTGCTGGTGGAAGATGACGACACCTTGCTGGAGTTTGCCGAAGGCGGCGAAATCAACGGCAATACGCTTGATGATGTCGACCGCATGACTGTTAAGGAGCTGCGCGTGGCCTTGCGCGAGAGCCGCGAAACGGCTGAAGCGAAAGACAAAGTCATTGCCGACAAGAACAAGAAGGTTGACGAGCTGGCCGAAAAGCTGGCTAAGAAGCAAACCGGTGTAAGAGAGCCGAAAAAGAACAGCCAGTTATGTTGACCTGCCAAACTAGTAGTGCTGCTGGTTATAAGAAGACTGCACCTACACGACACCAATTCACTACGCCTCTTTTGCAGTTAAAAGCCTCGGCTGAGCATCCTCGTATTTTTCTTGTTTGTCCGAAATACCAGTTTAGCTACAAAGATTATGCGCACATTTTGGCAAATGATACTAAATGGCTCGGTGAATATTACGCCAAAGTGAAGAAAATTGTAATTGATGAGGGGCGTGATTGGCTTGGGTTACGTCCGAAGGCTTTAAGAAAGATTGATGCATGCACCGTCGAAATCGAATTTGAAGTACCGGTCGCTCCATTGGTTTTCGATGAGTCTTTGGTTAGTAATCCTGGTAACTACGGCTTCTCGCTTTATAACGCAGGAGAAGTAGCCATTTCATCGGTTGAACTCTTGCCCGACCAAAATAAAGTACGCATTGTAGCCACGGATGAACTACCACCGACTGCCACAATTACCTATGCTTTTGACAATGGTATTGGCGGTAAAAGTGGCAAAACTGAAGGTGCCCGTGGAAATTTACGGGATTCTGACCCAGCGATGTCGTTGGATGGGAAATTTAATTTATATAACTGGGCTTTCACTTTTGAACTGCCCATCAACCAGGAGTAAGTCATGGGACAATTGGTTCGTTTAAATACAGTCTTCGGTAATAAGAAATTGCCAGTAATTATTGACCGCGATATTTCGGCACTGGAGTCAGAGATTCTGTCTTTGCCTAATTTACGTGGATTTTGGGATATGAGTGACACTGCGTCACGTACTGTGAGTGGCGGTAAAATCACTAAGATTCTGGATAAATCGGCCGCCGCCAACCATCTTGTCGCAGACCATTCTTCAGCACCCGTCGTAGATGGCAGTGTTTTAGGTGGGTTGTCATCTGCTTATTTTGATGGCTCGGTAGGTATGGTATCTGAGGGTAATGTTTTTAATGCGGCTTGGGATAAGGTTACTTTTGTTGTTTTTGCGGTAAAAAGCGAAATCACCAATCCGATCAACACTGTTTTGGTTGCCGGTAAAACTAATGCAACTGTAACGCTTTACGCTAATAACAGTAATATTGGGATCAACTCTGCAAATCTCTTTTTAAACGGTGGCGGCAATTTGCCAGGGAAGCCAATTTCTGTGATTGCTTCGACCAATTTAACGGAGAATCGCAGCACTATTCGTTCTGAGGAATCTGTTGTGCAGCAATCTAATCTGGCTCCACGAACACTTAAAACAGAACCAATTTATATTGGCAAATGGCCAGAGAGTGCAAACCCAGAAGTAGCTATTGGCTGGAAAGGCTATATCGGGCATGTAATGGTCTTTAACGGCTATATCGAAGACAGCCAATACATTAGTGACTTATTACTTGAATACGCCCGTCGTAAATACAATACATCGGCTTGGGAAAATCGATAAGGCTGTCAGCAATGGCTCCTAAAACACAAAACTTTACCCTCTATCGCGGCGACACGCACTTGTTTAAGGTGAGATTGTCGGTTGAGTGGCGTATATGTGGAAAATGAATCATGGGAGCGTTGTTTTCAACGGTACGACCGAGAGCATAGATTTTTCTACGCAGACCCACCGTATTGGCAAACTACAGGTTATGATCGTTCATTTGATTGGTCTCAGTATGAGCTGCTGGCCAAAATGATGCGCGAATGCAAGGGTAAAGTCATGCTCTCTATCAACGACCATCCAGATATCCGTGAATTGTTTAAAGGCTTCCGAATTACCGAACTGAATCTGGTATATTCTATTAGTCGAGATAAAACACAAAAAACAAGTGGAGAGCTAGTTATCTGCAATTGGTAAAAAGCGACGGTGTCGTCGCGTTATAGAAAAAATCCTGCCTAAGATCGGCAGGATTTGAAAATAGCTTTCACATTATGAAATAAAAGAGCATTTTATTTTTCTCAAAAAATCGTCTGATTTATCTCGGCGCGCTTCATTTACAACAGCTAAAACGTTTTTAGATTTGCTTAATTTTCCACAAGAAAATACAATCAGAATAATTGTTGGGAACGACCAACCCCGGCGATTATCCACTACTTCTAATCCTACATTAAGGACAAAACAATGAAAAAAGTTCTGGTAACACTGATTGCTCTTTCCCTGCCTACATTTGCATTGGCTGATGCAACCAAAGGTTTTTATGTTCAAGCTGATGCTGGTCATGCTACTGTAAAACTGGGTGGCGCATCAATTAAAGGCTTTAGCCCTCGTATTTCTGTAGGCTATGATTTCGGCGATTTCCGTGTTGCCGCCGACTATACGCATTATAAATCTGCAAAGATTAATGTACCTTCGGTATATGCTGAGGCTAAATATCACAGTGACGGTGTATCTGCTATTTATGATTTTGACCTGCAAGCCCCTGTAAAACCTTATGTAGGTGCTCGCCTGGGCCTTAACCACTCTACTCATAAATATCAAACAGCCGGACAAACAGCTGAACGTAAAGATACTAAAATTGGCGTAGGTGCAATGGCTGGTGTAAGTTACGATGTAACTCAAAATGTAGCATTGGATGCAGGCTATCGCTATAACCACTGGAGCAAGATCAATAACGTTAAGCTCCATACTCACGAAGTATCTGCCGGTGTACGCGTAACATTCTAATTCTTGTCATGAAGCAATCATTGCTTCAAATATCAAGTAACAAAAGGCCGTCTGAAACCTGTTTCTCAGGATTTCAGACGGCCTGAGACCTTTGCAAAATTCCCCAAAATCCCCTAAATTCCCACCAAGACATTTAGGGGATTTTCCATGACCACCTTCTTTCAACAAACCGCCCAAGCCATGATCGCCAAACACATC
>NZ_LAEI01000033.1:0-30081 GCF_001618065.1 Neisseria flavescens | reverse complement strand
CACCATTGCGGCGAAGGAAGAGATTCTGATTACCTGCAAGGGGGCGTATATCAAGCTGAGCAACGGGGAAGTGGAGATCGGGAGTCCGAAGGTGGTGCGGGTGAGGGCGCCGTTGGTGGTGAATGGGGCCAACGGAATAAAACATAAGATATCTGATTTTAAACAAAATTATAGTGGCGGATACATTATCTATGATGAAAAAACAGGCCTTCCTATTACAAATTTGCCATATGAATTGACGACAGAAAATAACGAAAAACTTAAAGGTATAACCAATATGGAGGGGAAAACCATCATGGCGTTTACAGATAAACCTGAAAAAGTAAAAATCGACATACAGAAACACTCTTCCGAACGTAAGAGAACTCTATATTTCGCTGGGGTGGAGTCAATGGATTTATATCTTGAATGGACTGAAAATGAAGGGGCTCAATAATGACACTGATTACCACCGTTAACGAGAATGAAAAATACGCAAAACTACCAAGCCGCTTGAACTATGGGTATATTTATATCAAAGCGGACATAACCATGAAGACGGTTAAACAATCCAGACGAGGCAAAGAATATCAAAGTCGCTTTTCTGCTTTGATTCGTGCGGATGAGTACCTTAATTCCCATAAATGGGAGTATAAGGCAGAATCTAAATGGGAAATTCCCAAAGATGATCTAGCAATGCCCATTCCCGTTCTATCTTCCAGTAAAACAGATGGACAGCATCGATCGGTTTATTATGGAATTAGATCGAAAGGTGTATTAAAAAACTCATCTTTTGTACGTACCGACCTTGTTATCCTGAAAGATAAAAATCTGATGTGGATAGGTAAAAAATGGGATGGCAGCAGTTTGACAGCCGACGATCCCATTTTTCGAACTCCGAATCATAAAAAAAACAAATGGTACATGCAAGATTTCCCAGACAATTTATTACGCATTGTCGAAATCAAATTCCAGTATGAAAATGGCAAAAGTGATGAATGGGGGAAATCACAAGAAAGAAATTATTTGAGAATCTTGAGAGGTAAATCAAAAAATCTTATCCGTATGAATGCGAAGGATTTAGGCCTGACGTTGTTGCATATTAGTTCGTCTGAAGGGAGAAAGACTCATGAAACTGCAACCGAACTAGCTCCGGTATTTACTCAAGAACCAAATCGCAATGGAGCATTTAGATGGGAGAAATGGGCAAATGCTCCTGCAACTTCCAAAGCAGGAGATCAGAATTTGACCCCTCTTCTTTCTCCTCAAAAACAATCACAATTGGAGTATAGCCCTGAAACCTTAAAGCTATTCCAAGATATCCCTTGGCTAAATGGACAAAAAAGGTGTTTCCACGCAACACAGGATATACTTTTCTGGCAAAATGAAGACAATGACACATCAAAGCCGTTAGCTGACAAGCAGAGCATGCTGAAGGCATTAAAATACCTTCAGCAAGAATCTGATCTTGATGCATTGACTTTGGTATCTGCCGAAAAAATCGAAACAAAGGTTCTTATTCGTGGTGAAGATGTTTTGATGTTGATTATAGAAATTGCCATTGTGGGCACTGTGTTTGTCTTTTTAGCACCTATTATTGTGGAAATGCTTCCTGCCGTTCTGTCGCTTTTAGCGATGGCTGCCCGCGCACCACAACTAGGATTAAATATTGTGAGAAGCGGCTCCGTTGTGGCAGCTGGATTAGGCCTATGGAGCAGTGCAAATGCTGAGACTATTGATTTTACCGATGAAGAAATAGAAGAGGCTGTTGAGAAGAAAATAGAGCTCCTTCATCAATTTGACTTGGGCTATACCTTATTTCATTTCAAAGAAGGAATACCTGTTGTAGAAGGAAATACTTATACCATTGATCAAGTTGCATATATCAGAGATGCAAGCAAAGAAGAGTATGATGCCAGTCCTCATGTAACCATAGTAGGTTGTGATGGAGAAATTATCACCAGCAAAGAAGAAGCCCGCAACAGCTGCGCCGCCGAACGTAAGATTTTATTTTAATCAAGAAAGGATAATCCATGAATGATACCGAAAAGAAACTCATCGCCATCCACTATACCGCCGACCGCACCAAACGCAACAACGAACATGGCTTTACCCTGTTGAAACTGGGTATACGTGGCGCAATCTATTTTAATACCCGCGATGATGTCGCAGATGCCTTAACCGCTCTGATGGATTTCTATTACGAATGGACGAAAGACAAGCTGACAATAGCTAGGCACGAAAGAGGCCATAGGGATATTAAAAAAGTCAAACTGACCGAAAAATCATATCTGAAAGAACGGGATACAATCTACCGGTGGTTGGACAATCGGGAGGAAAATCCGCCAGAGGTGATGTGGGGAATGCAAAGTGAGCATGCAGATACCAGCGCATCCTATTATTTCGACATTACCTCTATTGCCGCAGGTTTAGTTAATGAAGCCCATATGCCGCTAGGCACCCTACTTTTTAACCTGCCACTGGAAATTTTGTCTTCCCCCAAAGATTTGGCAAAACTGGATGAGTTTGTCGACAAGATTGCAGAGAAGCTGGATGTGTTCCACGGCTATATCGGTCTGGCAGCAATTCCACCGCATAACTATTACGACGGTGCACCGTACGAATACGGGGTGTGTCGCGAGAATTTCGGTCTGATTCCGGTTACGACTGATTATCTGTCAACGTTTTATAGATACAACATACGCAGTATCAGTTGGTATACATTGGTTGGCAGGGAACTTTACGGACAGCTACCGGCAGGCAGGATAGAGCCTGTTTTGGCAAATCATCCCGATATTAAGATGCGTGATATAGCAGGTATCAAAGTTTTCAAAATTGGCAACTTGCCTGAAACCGGAGATATCCACGAAGATTTACCCTTGGACTACATTGCGCTAAACCGCGCTTTAGAACCGATACGTGAAAAATACCCCCGTGAAAATATGGGCGGCATTACCCGCGAACAGATGTATTATTGGTCGAGAAGATGGGACGGTTGGGAAGTGGAAGAAAAAGACGGCAAGAAGATCTACACCCAAGCACCACAGGAAATCATCGGTGTCGAGGAAGAGCCTGTTCCAATTTCGGGCATATGGAAAATTACTAGCTTTAACGGCGAAACCCGTCATTTCAATAAAGGCGAAATCTTCCCCGAAGGAGAGGGTGAGAGAACGCAAAAAGCACTTCTCGGCCCCCAAATGGGTCTGACGATTTGGGAACTTGTCAAAGGAGACCATGACGAGCCGTTGCGTAGAAAACCTATATGGTAAAGCCAGGCCATAAACAATCTGTCGGCAGGTGGGTCTAAAAAATAACACCGAAGCAATCCCTGAATAAAGTCTTGGACAAATTACTTATTGAAATAATCGGAGACTTTAACAACAAGGGATTTATTGAGAAAAAGCTGGGGCAATTGATAAAAGGCCGTCTGAAAAACCTTTCAGACGGCCTTTTTGTTTTTGAATTCTGTATGTGATTGAACTACTGAGCGAAACAGGAGTTAGCAGACTAAAATAGTAGAGTTATGAATTTAACATAATATAAATTATGCGAACTTAGGCTGGTATGATGCTAAAGTCTTTTCTACAAATTATGAAATTATGGCCACAACCAAGCCCATGTGCTTCGGCCTTCGCCTTGCAATAAAACTAAAGTTCGGCAAGCTGAGGTTGTGTTCATGCATTCGAAGCCGATTCCGTAGGCTGATAAGGCTGCAGTAATTTTGGGATGCAGAAATTTTTGTTTTTCTCCTGTACCTATAATAATGACTTCAGGGCGGTTTTCTGCTGTTTCAATTGCTGATATAAAAATTTGTTCGTTTAATTCTCCGATGGTTGTTTGAGGAATGATGCTCACTTTGCCATCTTGCCAGCAAATGGGTTCTGAATATGTTTGTTCTCCGATTTGCAATATGCTTTGTGAGGATGAAAAAAATGATGTGGCTTCATCGATATGGTTTTCTGTGATTTTCATGGCAATTCCTGTTTTTATGGTAGAACGATTTTTCAGACGGCCTTGGGAAACTTGCAAAAAAAGGTGCAAAATCAAGCAATATCAGGTAGGATTCAACGTTTGACCTTGTGCATTGATGCTTTGCTCTGAATTTACGATTGCAAGCGATTATAACAAGCCTTGGTTTTTCGTGATTATTTTAAAGTATCGGCTCAAAAGGAGACACAATGAAGCCAGTAAATATCGGTCTTTTAGGTTTGGGTACAGTCGGTGGCGGTACGGCCACTGTATTGCAGGACAACGCTGCGGAAATCAGCCGCCGCTTGGGACGTGAAGTCCGTATTTCTGCTGTTTGTGATTTGAGCGAAGAAAAAGCCAAACAAATTTGCCCGAATGCTGCTTTTATCAAAGATCCGTTTGAGCTGGTTCAACATCAAGATGTTGATGTTGTTGTTGAATTGTTTGGCGGCACCGGTATTGCCAAAGATGCGGTATTAAAAGCGATTGAAAACGGCAAACACATTGTTACTGCCAATAAAAAACTGCTGGCTGAATACGGCAATGAAATTTTCCCTTTGGCGGAAGAAAAAAATGTCATGGTACAGTTTGAAGCTGCTGTTGCCGGCGGTATCCCTATTATCAAGGCTTTGCGTGAAGGCTTAGCTGCAAACCAAATCCGCAGCATCGCCGGCATTATTAATGGTACCAGCAACTTCATTCTTACTGAAATGCGTGAAAAAGGCAGCGCGTTTGCAGACGTATTGAAAGAAGCTCAGGCTTTAGGCTATGCAGAAGCTGACCCTACTTTTGATATCGAAGGTCATGATGCCGGCCATAAAATTACCATTATGAGCGCATTGGCATTTGGTACGCCGATGAACTTTTCTGCCTGCTATTTGGAAGGCATCAGCAAACTCGACAGCCGCGATATCAAATACGCTGAAGAGCTTGGCTATCGTATCAAATTGTTGGGTATTACCCGTAAAACCGACAAAGGCATCGAGTTGCGCGTACACCCTACTCTGATTCCTGAAAGCCGTCTGCTGGCTAACGTTAACGGCGTGATGAATGCTGTCCGTGTCAATGCCGATATGGTTGGTGAAACCTTGTATTACGGTGCAGGAGCCGGTGCATTGCCGACTGCTTCTGCCGTAGTTGCCGATATTATTGATATTGCCCGCCTGATTGAAGCGGAAACTGACCATCGTGTCCCTCACTTGGCATTCCAACCTTCGCAAGTTCAAGTGCAAAATATTCTTCCTATGGATGAAATTACCAGCAGCTACTATCTGCGTGTTCAAGCAACTGATGAACCGGGCACTTTGGGTCAAATTGCCGCACTCTTGGCCAAAGAAAATGTCTCTATCGAGGCTTTGATTCAAAAAGGCGTGATTAATCAGAGTACTGCTGAAATCGTGATTCTGACTCACACCACAGTGGAACACAATGTCAAACGCGCTATCGCAGCGATTGAAGCTCTGAGCTGCGTGGATGCTCCGATCACCATGATCCGCATGGAAAGCCTGCATGACTGAGCAACAAACGGAAAGGCCATCTGAAGAGCAACTGGCAGCCAGAAAAAAAGCCAAGGCAAAAATCCGCACCATCCGCATTTGGGCATGGATTATTTTATCGTTGCTGGCGCTGACCGCCCTGCTCTCACAATGCGCGATGAACAAGCCGCAGATGAAGCAAAATGTGGTGGAATCTTGCGTGAAAAACATTCCTTTTGCTGAAAAATGGCAAGCTGATTTGAAGGCAAAAGGTTTGGATGCGCAAAACGAGAAATTGGCTCAAGACTATTGTGTCTGCATGTGGGATCAGCCTTTGAGCAAACTCTCTGACGAGCAAATCCGAAACTTCGGCAAAATCAGTCCTGAGGAGCAACTCAAGCTCTTGGGTGGCGCAGAAGCTTTTGAGGCACGCGATAAGCAATGCGTAGCTGATTTAAAGGCTGATTAAACCAATACCGATTTAAATCAAAGCCTACAAGGCCGTCTGAATAACAGACGGCCTTTCTTATATTAAATAAATAGAAATAAGAATTGATTTCATCATATTTAAAGTTTAAGATAGCTTGGTTAATTGCTTTTCTATGGTTGTTACCATGCGCTACCACTTTCCTATTGCCGTTGATATTTATGATTTTTTGTATACCGGCCGATTTGACTATCTGGAAATCGGACAATCGGCAGAGTCTATTTTGCAGATGTTTCCTGCGCCTGATTGCGTCCCTAAAGGCTTGTTGGTACAAAAAGGCTGGAATATTTGGCTTTATGGCGATATCGAACTGCATTTCTCCGACAATCGGCTGACACAGATTCGTGCTGATTTTCAGCCTAATGCTGCATTAAGCGGCGGCCGTTGGGTAAAGTTAAATCCGTGGTTTTTTGCAAATGGCTGCCTCGATGTTTATGCCGTCATTCAGCGCTTGGTGCAACGCAATATTGACTTTATTAAAACGGAAACGCATACCAATTTAATTTTGCAGTTGCAAAGCGGGGTTGAATTGATTTTTGAAAAATGTCAGGGTATGAAACTTGCCTCGTTCCGCAAACAAAAAGCCTCCCTGCCTCATTGGGCGCGTGAAACGGCTTCTTAAATAAAACAATGCCGTCTGAAAACATTATTTCAGACGGCATTATTAGTTACAAACCATTCAATAATTGTCGGATTTTCGTCATCGCCATAGAAGTCTGTTCATCACAGCCCTCAGTCCCTACTCCGCTATCAAAGCAATCAATACTGCTGACACTGCAAAAGTGGGCATAGGCCATTTTCAACTCCCTGGCCAAAACGGCTTCAGGCATACCAGTCATACCGAGTACATCTACCCCATCACGGCGATAACGAGCGATTTCTGCGCGGGTCGGACGGCGCGGGCCTTGCAGGCAACCATAAACGGCGGAGTCGTAAATCGGCACATTGTGCGCTTTCGTGATATTTAATAACTTTTGTCGCAATTCATTGCAATAAGGGTTGAAAAAATCGGTATGGACGACAGGGCATTCTTGGCCTTCAAAAAAAGTATCTTTACGGCCATAGGTATAGTCGATCAAATCGTCCGGCAACACCAAGCTGCCGTTTTCAAAATCAGGATTGATACCGACGACTGAAGAAATGGCAATGATGTTTTCAACGCCTAAAGAGTGCAACGCCCAGATATTGGCGCGATAGTTGATTTCATGCGGCGCGATGGTATGGCTGAAGCCGTGTCGGGCGAGGAAAACAATATCCAAGCGCCCCAACCTACCGAACAAAATAGGGCTGCTGGTTAAGCCGTATGGAGTGCGTACGATTTTTCGCTCGGTAATTTCGAGTTCCGGCAGTTTGGTCAAACCGCTGCCGCCGATAATGGCTAACATATAGACTTCCTTTGTTATCAATGGCCGTCTGAAACTTGGATTTCAGACGGCCTTAATATTATCGATTTATTTATGTTTGTAGAAATGGCTGCCGAAATAGGCAGATGCACCTTCACGTAATAAAACCAACGTGACGGCGGCAAGTGGCAGACCGGCAAGCATACCGACAAAACCCATCAGTTGTCCGAAAGCCATCAACGAGAAAATCACCCAGAACGGAGACAAACCAATGCGGTCGCCGACGATTTTAGGCGTAATGAAAAAGCTTTCCAAGAATTGTCCGACACCAAATACAGCCCAGACCATCAATAAACCCTGCCATGAGCCATATTGCAAAAGCGCGGCAACTGTTGCCAGCAAAAGGCCGGTAAATGCACCCAAATACGGAATAAATACCAAAATACCGGCAATCATACCGATGGCAAAGCCGGAATCCAAACCGACCAGCATCAAGCCCAAGCCATAGACCAAGCCCATAATCATCATCACCATCAGCTGGCCGCGCAGAAATTCGCCCAAAACTTCATCCATATTGCCGCTGATACGCGTGTAAGTTTCGATAAAACGGCGCGGAACCAATTTGCTGATTCCGGAAGACCAGCGTTTCCAATCCAACAAGAAGTAATACAGCAGCAAAGGCAACAACACCAAATTGCTGACGCCGCTGATCACGTTGCCGCTTTGACGCATCAAGGTCGGAATCCATTCTTTGAGCGTATTGCTCAACTCATCCGTATGCGACTGCAACCATGCGATGATTGATTCTTGATCGATTTGAATATAATCCCCGCTGACGCTGTTGAGCCACGGCAGCAGTTTGTTTTGAACAAAGCCCACGATTTGCGGCAGGCGTTCGGCCAGATTATTAAACTGGTTCAACAACATAGGCACGATAATCAGCACCAACGACAGCAATATCAGCAAAGCCAGTGCCATAATAATCATAGAGGCCGGCGCGCGGCGGATACGCTTCAATTGAAGCCACTCGACCAAGGGATTCAAAACATAGGCCAAAACGGCAGCCACAATAAACGGCGTCAAAACATCGCCCAAGGCATATAAAAGCCAAATAAAGGCTGCGATGACGCAAGCCATAATAATCCACGGTTTTGCGCCGCGCGCTTTCTTTTGATACATAAAAAGGTGTTCCCCAGTTGATGCTTAAGGTCTTCAAAATAAATAAGCAGTATAACAGATTCACAAAGGCCGTCTGAACGCGCGACGACTATTAAGATAAAATAAAAATTGTTGACAATAATGCCAAAAAATTCAGCATGAATCCTCCAATTTAAGATAAAATACGCTCCGACAATCTACCCATACCCTAATAAGGAAATCCAATGAGCACTTCTTTGAGCTATCGTGACGCAGGCGTGGATATCGACGCAGGCGATCAACTGGTCGAAAACATCAAACCTTTTGCCAAGCGTACTATGCGCCCTGAAGTGTTGGGTGATTTGGGCGGTTTCGGCGCTTTGGTCGAAATCGGCAAAAAATATAAAAATCCGGTATTGGTTTCCGGTACGGACGGCGTCGGCACCAAGCTGAAACTGGCATTCGACTGGGACAAACACGATACCGTCGGCATCGATTTGGTTGCCATGAGCGTCAACGATATTTTGGTTCAAGGTGCAGAACCTTTGTTCTTCTTGGACTATTTCGCTTGCGGCAAGCTGGATGTTGCCCGCGCGACTGATGTGATTAAAGGCATTGCCCAAGGTTGCGAAGAATCCGGTTGCGCTTTGATTGGCGGTGAAACTGCCGAAATGCCGGGCATGTATCCCGAAGGCGAATACGACTTGGCCGGTTTTGCCGTCGGCGTGGTTGAAAAAGAACGCGTGATTAACGGCCGCAGCATTCAGGCCGGAGACGTTGTTTTGGGCTTGGCTTCCAACGGCGCACACTCCAACGGCTACTCTTTGGTACGCAAAATCATCGAGCGCGACAATCCTGATTTGGATGCGGAATTTGACAACGGCAAAACCTTGCGCGAAGCCATCATCGCCCCTACCCGCCTGTATGTGAAACCTATCCTTGCCGCTTTGGAAAAATTCACCATTAAAGGCATGGCCCACATTACTGGCGGCGGCATTACCGAAAACGTACCTCGCGTTTTGCCTGAAAATACCGTCGCACAAATCGATGCCAAAGCGTGGGAATTGCCTAAACTGTTCCAATGGCTGCAAAAAGCAGGCAATGTGGAAACCCAAGAAATGTACCGTACCTTCAACTGCGGTATCGGCATGGTCGTTATCATTGCTAAAGAAGATGCCGATGCGGTACAAGCATTCTTGAGCGAACAAGGCGAAACCGTTTACCGTTTGGGCGCAGTTCGTGAGCGAAACGGCGACGAACATCAAACCCAAGTGGCTTGATTGAGATGTAATTAAAAAAGTGCGGATGATGAATCCGCACTTTTTATTGTTTATGGTCTAGGAAAATCTTCACCCTAACCTACTTCTTCCAAAAAGCCAGCCAACTGCGCCGTATCGTGGGCAATCATCAGCTCTTCATTGGTTGGAACAACCAAAACAGCCGGCATAGAACCTGTCGGGCTGATGATACCGGAGTTGCCGTAGCGTTTGTCCATATTGGCTTTGGTGTCGATGTGCAGACCTAAGAAATCCAAGTAGGAAACAGTTTTAGCGCGGATATTACGCGAGTTTTCGCCGATACCGCCGGTAAACACGAGTGCATCAATGCCGCCACAAGCTACTGCCATCGAAGCAATGTATTTGGCAAGGCGGTAAGTCATCACTTCCAGAGCCAAGCGTGCGCCTTCATGGCCTTCATCCGCAGCAATTTCCAAAGAACGGCAGTCGTTGGAGAGTTCGGAAATACCGAGCAAGCCTGATTTTTTGTTCAGCATTTCATTAACTTGTGCAACATCCAAACCGGCGTGTGAAGTCAGGTAGCTGTATACGCCCGGGTCGATGTCGCCGCAGCGCGTACCCATTACCAAGCCTTCGATCGGCGTGAAGCCCATACTGGTGTCAACGGATTTGCCGTTTTTGATCGCGGTAATGGATGCGCCATTGCCTAAGTGGGCAATAATCATGCGGATGTCTTCCAACGGTTTGCCCAAGATGCGTGCGGCTTCAGGGGCAACGTAACGCATACTGGTACCGTGGAAACCGTAGCGGCGGAAAGCGTATTTTTTACGCAATTCGCGCGGAACGGCATAAGTGTAGGCACGCTCCGGCATGGTTTGGTGGAACGAAGTATCCATCACGCCGACATTGGGCAGGCCCGGGAAATGCTCTTGCGCAGCCAAAATGCCGTTGATATTGGCAGGGTTGTGCAGCGGAGCGAGCGGAATGCAGGCATTGAGTTCGTCCATTACTGCTTGGTCGATCAAAACAGATTCGCTGTATTTTTCGCCGCCGTGAGCGATGCGGTGGCCGATGGCTTTAATGCGGTCGTGCAGGCCGTGTTTTTCAAGCTCTTTCAACAGCATACCTACGGCACCGGCATGATCGTTACGGCCGGTCAAAGCTGTTTGGCATTTTTTGCCGTCTTTGCTGAACGTAATGACTGCTTCGGGCGTACCCAAACGTTCGCCGAGACAGCTTAAGAGAACTTTACCGTTTTTACGGTCGATAACGGCACCTTTGAGTGAAGAGCTGCCGCAGTTCAGAACAAGAATGAGTTGGTTGGACATGGTGTTTCTCCTTTGAATTTTTGATTGTTTTTTTGGCTTCAGGCCGTCTGAAAAGAGCAAAAACATTTGAGAGCTTTTCAGATTGCCTTTGGTTTGGTGTTTAGTCAGGCTTTATGCCCAACCCTAATCTCCATTGCAGGTATCGCTTACCTGACTAAAATCTGCTTATTTGGTTTTCAGACGGCCTTGTTTAATGGCGTGGCCGTCTGAAAACTTAAAAGCAATCTTCCGGCACTCGGACTTGTCCTTCCATAATCACGCGTGCGCTACGGCTCATGACCGCTTTGGTGGCCGTCCATTGTCCGTCCTGACATTCGGCGGCAGCACCGACACGCAGTGTGCCTGACGGATGGCCGAAGCGGACTTCTTTACGCGCTCCGCCTCCGGCTGCAAGGTTGACCAGCGTTCCGGGCACGGCGGCGGCGGTAGCGATGGCAACTGAAGCGGTGCCCATCATGGCATGGTGCAATTTGCCCATGCTCAACGCGCGTACCAATAAGTCGATGTCGGCAGCTTTGACGGTTTTGCCGCTTGAAGCGGTGTAATCGGCCACAGGGGCGACAAAAGCGACTTTCGGAGTATGGGCGCGGGTGGCGGCCTCGGATACATCACTGATCAAGCCCATTTTCAGTGCACCATACGCACGGATGGTTTCAAATTTTTCCAGAGCCGCGGCATCGTTGTTGATGTCGTCTTGCAACTCTTTGCCTGTGTAGCCCAAATCTGCGGCATTCAGGAAAATGGTTGGAATACCGGCATTGATAAGCGTGGCTTTCAGACGGCCTATATTCGGCACATCAATTTCATCGACCAAATTGCCGGTTGGGAACATACTGCCTTCGCCGTCGGCCGGATCTAAAAATTCGATTTGTACTTCGGCTGCCGGAAACGTTACGCCGTCAAGCTCAAAATCACCTGTTTCCAACACTGCGCCGTTTTGCATCGGTACATGGGCAATAATGGTTTTGCCGATGTTTTTCTGCCAGATTTTGACGGTACACAGGCCGTCTGAAGGGATTTTGGATTTATCGACCAAGCCTTGCTCGATGGCAAATGCGCCCACGGCGGCGGTCAGATTACCGCAGTTGCCGCTCCAATCGACAAAAGGTTTGTCGATGGAAACTTGTCCGAACAAGTAATCGACATCGTGATCGGTACGTTCGGATTTGTCCAAAATCACGGCTTTGCTGGTGGACGAACTGGCATTACCCAAACCGTCAATCTGTTTGCCGTAAGGGTCGGGGCTGCCGAGTACGCGCAAGAGGATTTTGTCGCGTGCCTCGCCTGCTTCCTGCGCAGCGGCCGGCAGATCGGTGCGTTTGAAGAAAATGCCTTTAGATGTACCGCCGCGGTAGTAAACGGCTGGAATTTTAATTTGCGGCATTTCGAGTTCTCCTTTGTATTTCTCGTATGGTTTTTTCAGACGGCCTCTCAAACATTCGAGGCCGTCTGAAAACCTTTTTGAGCGTAGCCCGGGCATTTTAACTATGCCTGATTTACCTTACGCTGCATTTCCTTCTAAGAAGTCTTGTGCGAAACGTTGCAATACGCCACCGGCTTCATATACCAACACTTCTTCTGCGGTATCGAGGCGGCAGGTAACCGGAACTTCGACGGTTTCGCCGTTTTTACGGTGAATCACGAGGGTCAGGTCGCAGCGCGGCGTGCGTTCGCCGACAACATCGTAGGTTTCCGTACCGTCCAGTTGCAGGGTGTGGCGGTTGGTACCCGGTTTGAACTGCAGCGGCAACACGCCCATACCGATCAAGTTGGTGCGGTGGATACGCTCGAAGCCTTCGGCAACAATCGCTTCCACGCCGGCGAGGCGTACGCCTTTTGCAGCCCAGTCGCGGCTTGAGCCTTGACCGTAATCCGCACCAGCAATGATGATGAGCGGCTGTTTGCGGTTCATATAGGTTTCGATGGCTTCCCACATACGCATGGTTTTGCCTTCAGGTTCAACGCGTGCCAGAGAACCTTGGCGTACGCTGCCGTCTTCATTTCTCACCATTTCGTTAAACAGTTTCGGATTGGCGAAAGTGGCACGTTGGGCGGTCAAGTGGTCGCCGCGGTGGGTTGCGTAAGAGTTGAAGTCTTCTTCAGGCAAACCCATTTTTGCCAAATATTCGCCTGCGGCACTGCTGGCCAAAATTGCATTGGACGGCGAGAGGTGGTCGGTGGTGATGTTGTCGGGCAAAATTGCCAGCGGACGCATACCGCTCAATGTACGTTCCCCTGCCAGTGCGCCTTCCCAGTAAGGTGGGCGGCGGATATAGGTGGACATTGGACGCCAGTCGTACAGCGGGCTTGGTGCTTTTTGTGCTGTGCCGGTATCGAACATCGGGATATAAACGTCGCGGAATTGTTGAGGTTTCACATATTCGGCAACGATGGCATCGATTTCTTCATCGGTCGGCCAGATATCTTTCAGGCGGATTTCGCGGCCGTCTGCAACGCCGAGTACGTCGTTTTCAATATCGAAACGGATGCTGCCTGCCAGCGCGTAGGCAACGACCAACGGAGGCGAAGCGAGGAAAGCCTGTTTCGCATACGGATGGATACGGCCGTCGAAGTTGCGGTTGCCGGACAATACGGCGGTGGCGTACAAATCGTGGTCGATGATTTCTTTCTGGATTTTCGGATCCAGCGCGCCGCTCATGCCGTTACAGGTGGTACATGCGAAGGCAACGATACCGAAACCGAGTTTTTCCATTTCAGGCAGCAGGCCTGCTTCTTTCAAATAGATTTCGGCTACTTTTGAACCCGGGGCAAACGAAGATTTCACCCAAGGTTTGCGTTTCAAGCCGAGGCGGTTGGCATTGCGTGCCAACAGTGCGGCGGCGACAACGTTGCGCGGATTGGAAGTATTGGTACACGAAGTAATCGCGGCAATAATCACTGCACCGTCAGGCATTTGGCCGTCTGAAGGCTCTTCGTAAGGTTTTGCCAAGCCTTTGCTGGCCAAATCGGCGGTCGCAAAACGGGCATGCGGGTTACTTGGACCTGCCATGTTGCGCGTTACGCTGCTCAAATCAAATTTCAATACGCGAGGATAAACGGCGGTTTTCAAGGCATCTGCCCACAAGCCTGCGGTTTTGGCGTAGGTTTCCACCAATTTCACCTGCTCATCATCGCGACCGGTCAGTTTCAAATAATCAATGGTTTGCTCATCAATAGCGAACATCGCAGCAGTCGCGCCGAACTCAGGGGTCATATTGGAAATGGTGGCACGGTCGCCGATAGACAGGCTTCTTGCACCCTCGCCGAAAAACTCGACAAATGCGCCAACCACGCGCTCTTTACGCAAGAATTCGGTCAGTGCCAACACGATGTCAGTAGCAGTAATGCCCGGCTGGCGTTTGCCTGTCAGCTCAACGCCGACAATATCAGGCAGACGCATCATGGAGGCACGGCCCAACATCACGGTTTCGGCCTCCAAACCGCCCACGCCTACGGAAATCACGCCCAATGAATCGACGTGCGGCGTATGTGAGTCAGTACCGACGCAGGTATCAGGGAATGCCACGCCGTTTTTGACTTGGACAACCGGCGACATTTTTTCCAAGTTGATTTGGTGCATAATGCCGTTGCCCGCCGGAATCACGTCCACATTTTCAAATGCGGTTTTTGTCCAGTTGATGAAGTGGAAACGGTCTTCGTTGCGTCGATCTTCTATTTCGCGGTTTTTGCGAAAGGCGTCAGGATCGTAACCGCCGCATTCAACGGCTAAAGAGTGGTCGACAATGAGCTGGGTTTGCACCACAGGATTGACTTTGGAGGGATCGCCGCCTTTTTCGGCAATCGCATCGCGCAGGCCCGCCAAATCCACCAACGCTGTCTGACCCAGAATATCGTGACACACCACGCGCGCTGGATACCAAGGAAAGTCGATTTCCTGTTTTCCCTCAATCAGTTGGCCCAACCAGCTTTGCAGCGTAGGCAGGTCGACTTTGTCTGCGCGGTTGACCAAGTTCTCAGCCAAGATACGGCTTGTATACGGCAGCTTGTCGTAAGAGCCTGGTTTGATGTCTTCACACGCTTGACGCGCGTCGTAATATTCCAAATCCGTACCGGGCAAAGCTTTGCGGTAGCGTTGGTTGGCAGTCATGTCGGTTCTCCTAAAATCTATTCTTTTTTGGTTTTGGGGTTTCAGACGGCCTGTTGATTCGGACCTTAAGGCCGTCTGAAACCATAAATTCTGTTTTATTGCTTGTTGTCTGAAATCTATTCGCGGTATGAAAAAAAATTGCTGCTCCGCTACCATCATTCCCGTATAGACGGAAATCCAAACTTAAATCTTTCAGTACTCTTTACAGCAGAACATTTCAACTTTTGAATTTCTGCCTGTATGGGAATGACGACAGCAGAGCAGCATGTTTTCCAAACGGCCGGCTCTCTCTCTCTCGCATACTGCACTAGGCCGTCGAAAAACGAAAACTTAATTTATTCATTGTTTTCAAACGGCATTTCGAGATGGGGCGGGCTGGCGGCCCACCCTGCTGTTACGCGTATTAGCGGTTTTCAATCTCCACGAATGCCAAATCTTCAGGGCCTGTGTAGTTTGCGCTCGGACGGATGATTTTGCCGTCTTTGCGTTGCTCGAGAACGTGTGCGCTCCAACCGGTTGTACGGGAAATTACGAACAGCGGTGTGAACATAGCGGTCGGTACGCCCAATTTTTGGTAGGAAACAGCGGAGAACCAGTCCAGATTCGGGAACATTTTTTTCTCTTCCCACATCACGCTTTCCAAGCGTTCGGCAATGTCAAAGAGGCGCATATCGCCGGTTTCTTTGCTCAAACCGCGTGCCACTTCTTTAATGACAACGTTGCGAGGGTCGGAGATGGTGTACACCGGATGACCGAAACCGATCACGATTTCTTTGCGACCGATGCGTTCGCGGATGTCGGCTTCGGCTTCGTCGGCATTGCGGTAGCGTTTTTGAATATCGTAAGCCACTTCGTTTGCGCCGCCGTGTTTCGGACCTTTCAACGCGCCGATGGCGCCGGTGATGCAGGAATACATATCCGAACCCGTACCGGCAATCACGCGGGCGGTGAAGGTGGAGGCGTTGAATTCATGTTCCGCATACAGAATCAGTGAAACGTGCATGGCTTTGATGTGTGATTCGCTTGGACGTTTGCCGTGCAACAGGTGCAGGAAATGACCGCCGATGGTCTCTTCGTCGCTTTCAACTTCAATGCGTTTGCCGTTGTGCGAATATTGATACCAGTACAGCAGGATGCTGCCGAGGCTGGCGATCAGTTTGTCGGCGATGTCGCGCGCTTCACTTTCCGGATGGCTTTCACGTTCGGGATGAACGCAGCCCAGCATGGATACGCCGGTACGCATCACGTCCATCGGATGGGTATGTGCAGGCAGGCTTTCCAAAACTTTGATCACACGGATAGGCAGACCGCGCATGGATTTGAGTTTGGTTTTATAAGCAGCCAGCTCGAATTTATTGGGCAGATGGCCGTGAATCAGCAGGTGGGCGACTTCTTCAAACTCGCATTTTTGTGCCAAATCCAGAATGTCGTAACCGCGATAGCTCAAATCGTTGCCGGTACGGCCAACGGTACACAATTCGGTATTACCGGCCGCAACTCCAGAAAGCGCAACGGATTTTTTAGGTTTGAAAGTCGGGGTTTGAGTAGTTTCAGTCATGGTATTTCTCCTTTGTATTTTTATGGGATTTATTTTTCAGACGGCCGATGCGGATTTGTTGAAAGGCCGTCTGAAAGCGGTTACTTATTTTTGAAACAATTTATCCAGTTTTTGCTCGAAGGCATGATAGTTCAGATGCTCGTACAGCTCGGCACGGGTTTGCATAGTGTCAACCACTGCGGCCTGAGTGCCATCGCGCATAATCGCTTCATAAACATTCAGAGCGGCTTTGCTTGCTGCGCGGAACGATGACAGCGGATACAGAACCAGCGACACGCCGTTTTCAGCCAGCTCGCTTTGGGTATAAAGCGGAGTGGAACCAAACTCGGTAATGTTGGCCAATACAGGTACTTTCACTGCATCTGCAAATTGGCGGTACATTTTCAAATCGGTCATGGCTTCAGGGAAAATCATGTCTGCACCGGCTTCGACACAAGCCTGAGCGCGTTCGATAGCGGCATCCAAACCTTCTACCGCCAGCGCATCGGTACGCGCCATAATCACAAAGTTTTCATCAACGCGTGCATCTACGGCAGCTTTGATACGGTCGACCATTTCATCTTTAGAAACGATGGCTTTGTTCGGACGGTGGCCGCAGCGTTTTTGCGCTACCTGATCTTCGATATGAACCGCTGCAACACCAGCGCGTTCAAAGTTACGAATAGCACGGGCAATATTGAATGCACCGCCCCAACCTACATCGATGTCCACCAGCAAAGGGGTATCTACGTTGTCCGTAATGCGTCGCGCGTCGATCAGCACATCTTCCATTGTGGTGATGCCCAAATCAGGGATACCGCAAGAGCAGGCTGCCACGCCGCCGCCAGACAGATAGATTGCTTTGAAACCGCTTTGGGTGGCCAATCGTGCAAAGTAAGCATTGACGCAACCGACGACGGCAAGAGGGTTTGATTCTTTCACGGCTTGGCGGAAACGTGCTCCGGCAGAGTGTTGACTCATCATATTTCTCCTTTATAGACTTTTTTTCAGTATTAATCGGACGGCTCGTTTTTTTACAACTTGAAACGACCCGTTTAAAAAGAAACAATCGTTCTAAAAACTGTTTTCAGACGGCCTGTAAAATTTCAATCATCAACCATCTGAAAATTTAAAATCAATAAATACAAATAGTTATCAAAACCAATAAATACAATAAGGCTGAAGCGGAGGCGTACGTTTTTTAATTTTATTAATCAATATATGAATGGCTGTTGGGGATACAGATATTTTAAAACCCGAAGCGTTTGTAGGAATACGGAAACTGGATTCGGGTCGAGAGCCTTCAGACCGTCGGGACTGCCAATAAGCTGGCGACGACGGGAGCGGCAGAGACGGGAGAAAATCTATAACAAGAGAGAGTGGTTTGATACAGATTCATGATGATGTTCCTTTGTAGTGCGATGTAGTTTTTATTTATGGAAACAAATTTAAAAAATAAAACCGGTCTTGTCAAACACTTTTTTCAAAAAAATTATAAAAAATTCAGTTATTAATAAACGATTTTTTCACAACAAATGTAAAAAACGGACAGGCTGTACCACATCAAACCCTTGTGTGGCCTAGCTTCTGTCCGTTTTGTGTTTTTGGCTGATAGTCAGAATAATTGTAAACAATCTGTCTAAAAATAATTTATAATTGATTCATTTATAAAGAACTTTTAAATATGCCGTCTAAAAAAATTAAAATTTTTGCCTTTAAATTTTCAGACGGCCTTTGCATGATGACTACTCTGCACTAAATGCCGTCTGAAAAGTCTGTTTGCCAATGGTAATGTCGGCAGTGTAATCATGGCGGCCTTCGACGCAAAACGGCAAGCGGATTTGCGCAGCCTGCCAACTTTGTGGCGATTGTTGCGTCAGGTTGTAGCGATTGAAGCCCATATCCATGTTTTTCATACTGAAACTGATACTGACCGCGCCCGTATTCTTCGGCACATTCTCAACCACAATATCGAAAGGTTCGTGTGTATTGATGGAGGTCGCTCGCACTTTTGAACCGTCAGGCAGGACGCAGCCTTGTGTTAGACTACATTCGACTACATTCGCTTTTGTCTGTTGCCGCTGCCACCAATCCAAGAGCAGCAGTTTGGCCGCCGCGAACACAATCAGTAAAACAGCGGCAATCAGAAGCTTTTGATTTTTACTCATTTCAGACGGCCTTAATGTCATTATCGGTCAAAACGGCGTGCGCACCCATGCTCCGCCACTGTTCGCGATAAATGGAAACCATACTTTCCGGAGCTGCCACAATCAGCGGCATCGCCACGCCTTGTGCCAAAATATCCATAACTTGCCCGGCAGCCGCTTCATTCGCTACTTTCCATACTACAGCATCCGCATTTTGCACCTGCTGCCATTGTTCGGCATTTTCAATGATTGGCCACACGCTGGATGCTTCTATCGGCTTGCCTTGTTGCCAATCGGCAAAATCCAGCAATACGGCAGATGCGGTTTGATGCTGAGCCGACAGATACGGCACAACATGATATTCGCCCATGCTGTTTTGACCGCTCAAGCCGCTTTTCAGACGGCCTTGAAGCTGGCGCGGAATAGAGAGGGAACGTAATAATGCGCTATTGGCAGGCAACATCGGCGCAACGGTAAAATCCCCTGCCTTTTGCCATGCCCATTTCTGCCCTTCCCTCGATTGGATTTCTCCCGTCCATTGGTCGGCTTCCACCCATAAAAAATGCAGGCGTACATGTGCGTGTTCGTAGGAATGGACTTTGGTCAGCCACGGCGTAGCGGCAAGGATACGGATGCCGAGTTCTTCTTCAAACTCGCGCTGCAAGGCTTGAAAATCGCTTTCGCCTGCCTCAACCTTGCCGCCGGCAAATTCCCAATAGCCGGCATACGGTTTGCCCTCCGGGCGCGAACTGAGCAGGTAGTGGCCGTTTTTGTCGAGCAAAATTCCGGCAACCACTTGTACCAATGGACGTGTGTCTTCAGTCATCATGAGCTTATTCTTATACGCGGCAGGCGGCGACACCTGCCGATTTATGCGTAAAAAAACGATGTCGGGCCCATACGCCCGACTTTCAACAAATATCTAACCCTTCAGGTCGTCTGAAAAGGATTTTATCTTTCAGAATACTTAAATCCGGCCTTATTTTTCCGCAATGACAAAAGCCATAACGGTATCCTCTTCATCGCTCATACTGAGATGGCAGCTTCGGATGCCCTGTTCTTCCAGCCATTTGGTCAAAACCGGCGCAAAAAACAATTCAGGTTTGCCCAATGCGTCATGTCCGACACCGATATTGCGGAAAGACACCACTCCGCGTATGCCCGTACCGACGGCTTTGGCAAAAGCCTCTTTGGCGGCAAAGCGTTTGGCAAGATAGTTGACCGGTTTGCCTGCCTGCGGAAACTCCAACAGCTCTTCCGGGCTGAGAATGCGTTGCGCAAATGCCAGTCCGAATTTTTTGTTCAGGCGGATAATGCGTTTGAGGGAAACAATGTCTGTACCTATTCCGTAAATCATGGGTCTGCTCCTTGTTTAAAAATAGTCAGGCCGTCTGAAAGTGTGGATACCGGCCAAAGCAAACCGCTTTAGCCTGTATGGCTGATGCCGTTAAGGCAGCATTCTTGCTCTGAACATGACTTCCTTCATCTGACGGACAGCTTCAGGCAGGCCGAGGAAGAGTGCTTGGGAAATCAGCGAATGGCCGATGTTCAACTCGCGGATGGCGAGAATTTGAGCGATCGGCGTAACATTGTGAATGGTCAGGCCGTGTCCGGCGTTGACGACCAAACCCAAATCGCTGGCGTAATGCGCACCGTTTTGAATGCGCTCGAATTGTTTCATTTGCTCGGCGTGGCTGTGCGCATCGGCATATGCACCGGTGTGCAATTCGATAACGGGCGCGCCGACATCATAAGCGGCCTGGATTTGCGCGTTGTCGGCATCGATAAACAAGGACACGCGGATGCCTGCGTCGGTCAGGATTTTAGTGAACTCGGCTACTTTATCCTGTTGCGCCAATACGTCCAAACCGCCTTCGGTGGTCACTTCTTGACGTTTTTCAGGCACGAGGCACACATCTTCCGGCATGACGTTGAGCGCGTTTTCCAGCATTTCTTCCGTCAGCGCCATTTCCAAATTCAGGCGCGTGCGGATGGCGTTTTTAACGGCAAACACGTCCGCATCTTTAATATGGCGGCGGTCTTCACGCAAGTGCATGGTAATCAAATCAGCACCGTGGGTTTCTGCAATCAGCGCCGCTTCGACAGGGCTGGGATAAATCGTACCGCGCGCATTGCGGACGGTGGCAATATGGTCGATGTTTACGCCTAACAACATAATAATGTCCTTTCTTTAAGGTTTCAGACGGCCTGAGTCATTACCTATCAAAGGCCGTCTGAAAAAGTTCAACTGCCTAAGCCAAACTGCTGCAACTGCTGCAAAACCTGCCGAGACTTGATGCCCTCGGGTAGAAGGTTGTCAATCAAAAGCCGTGTCACTTTCAAAGCCTGACCGAGGCTTTCCTGATGAACGAAACTGCCTTCCCTCAAATCGATTAAAGTCGCGCCCAATACGGCCACGCCCTTATTGAGCGCATGGAAACGGTCGGCCTCGACCAAAGGCACCACGGCCTCTTCAGGCGTGAGCCAATATGTTTCTTCGCCGTTGATTTCATTGCCGTTGCCATCATGAAACAAATCGGGGGCAAAACCCAAGCGTGTCAACAACGTCCATTCAAAACGGCGCAAAGCGGCAATATGGTTGGCCTCGCAACAAATGGTTTTCATGGTTTCTGCTAAAACATCGTATAGCTCAGGCAACGGGTCTTCACGGACGGTCAACTTCAGCATCAGCTCGTTCACATACAATCCGCTGAACAAAGCCCTGCCCTGCGGCTGCGGCCAACCGCCTATCCATTCGGCGCGATGCAGGGTCTTCAACTCTTGCGAGCCATACCAAGATGCGCTCACCGGTACAAACGGCACCAACACGCCGCGCAATTCGCTCTGCCGTTTGCGCGCGCTTCTGGCCAACAAAGCCACCCGCCCATAACGGCGGCTGAAAGCCTCCACCCACAAGCTGCTCTCGCGCCACGGGGCGGAGGCAAGCAGAAAGATAGGTTCGTGGTTGATGCGGTTTGGTTGCGCCATAAGGGTTTGGAAAGATAAAGATTGTGTCGATTATAACGGAAAATCGACACAAAAAGGCTGTCTGAAAGTCTACCTTCTATAAAGGCCGTCTGAAAACCTTTATAATCCGTTTTGAATGAACAACCGACTTTCCTGTGTTTATGCCGAAATTCCCTTTTAAATCTGCCCTTTCCCTGCTCTCCGCAGCCCTATTATCCGCCTGCTCGCTGGTGAAATATCAGCCTCTTGCCGGTATTGATACGGTCAACCTGCAACGTGGCTACCGCTTTGAAACCAGCCGGCTTCAGCACAACGACGAAGACGATACGCTTATTGTATTGATGTTCTCCGGCGGCGGTACGCGCGCGGCGGCCTTGGGTTATGGCGTGTTGGAGCAGCTTCATAAGCAACAGATTACCATAGGCGGCAAAAAACAATCTCTGATGTCGAATGTCGATGTGGTGGTCGGCGTATCCGGCGGCTCGGTTTTAGCGGCTTATTTTGCACTCAAGGGCGAAGAAACCATTCCCTTGTTTTATAAACGTTTCCTACACCAAAACTTCCAACGCCAAGTCGTCAAACAGGCATTCTCCATGTCCAACCTGCCCCGACTGGCCTCGCCTGAATACGGACGCGGCGATCTGTTGCAGGAGCAGTTTGAAAACTACCTTTTCGGCAAAACCACTTTCCGCGATTTGGAAAAAAATGCCAAGGGCCCGTTTGCCATCATTTCCGCCACCGATATGGGCATAGGCGAGCGTTTCAATTTCACGCAGGAATATTTCGACCCGATGTGTATCGACTTGGGCGACTTGCGACTTGCCCGCGCCGTCGCAGCTTCAAGCTCCGTGCCTATGGTGTTTGCACCGATTACGCTCAATAACAACGGCGGTCATTGCCAATACACGCCGCCGTTGCAACTTGTCTCCGACAGCGAATCCGGTAAAAAACAACTGCAAACCCGAAAAGAATTTTTCGAGCGTTTCCAAAAATACAGCGACAGTAAAAACCGTCCCTACATCCACCTTATCGACGGCGGCTTGACCGACAATCTGGGCATGCGCAGCCTTTTGGACATGACGGAGATGTATCCGGAAAAAATTCTGACGCATAAAATCAAACAAAACAAAATCCGCCATATTGTCGTTATCAACGTCAATGCCCAAAACGAAGTCAGCAGCGATTTGGATAAAAGCGCGGCCGTACCCGGCTTCCGCGATGTCGTTTCCGCCATCGTAAATATCCCGATCGACCAACATTCGCAAGAATCTTTGCGCCGCTTCAGGGCTTTTGTCGACCAATGGAATAAAGACAAGCAGAATGAAAACATCTATTTCTCTTTCGTCAGCCTGAATCTCAAAGACCTTCCGCCATCCCAGCTGAGGGACAAGGTATTGAATATCCCGACCAGTTTCTATCTACCGCCGGAAGACGTGGACAATCTGCGCACCGCCGCCGCCGAGCTGATGAAACAGTCGCTGGACTATCGCAACCTGCTGGCAGAGTTTGCGGCGCACCCCAATCCAGACATCATCTTCGCAGCCCCGCCTCCTGATGCGCAAGAATTCAAGCCATTGAACGAAAAAGAAAAGCAGTAGCAAACTGTTCCATAAAGTGCAGCTCTGTTAAAATATATGCTTCATTTTATATTTCAGACGGACCCGATACCCAAGGCCGTCTGAAACACTTAACAATAAATAGAATCCAACCATGACCGAATTAAAAACTCCCATCGTTACCGATATTGACCGCCCTATTCTCGTTCCGCCCGGCGGCCATAAAAAAGTCCTGCTGCATTCCTGCTGCGCCCCTTGCAGCGGCGAAGTCATGGAAGCCATGCTCGCCAGCGGCATCGACTACACCATCTACTTCTACAACCCCAACATCCATCCGCTCAAAGAATACATGTTGCGCAAAGAAGAAAACATGCGCTTTGCGGACAAATTCGGCATTCCTTTTGTCGATAAAGACGACGACTACGAAAACGACCGTAAAGAATGGTTCGCCAAAGCCAAAGGCATGGAATTCGAACCCGAACGCGGTATCCGCTGCACCATGTGTTTCGATATGCGTTTTGAAAAAGCGGCTCAATATGCCCATGAAAACGGCTTCCATGTCTTCACCAGCTCACTGGGCATTTCGCGCTGGAAAGACATGAAACAGATCAACGGCTGCGGCCATCGCGCTGCCGAACCGTACGATGACTTGGTTTATTGGGATTTCAACTGGCGCAAAGGCGGTGGCAGCGCACGCATGATTGAAATCAGCAAACGCGAGCATTTCTACCAACAAGAATACTGCGGTTGCGCCTACTCCCTGCGCGATTCCAATGCCCACCGCAAATCGCAAGGCCGCATCCCCATCAAGCTGGGCGTATTGTATTACGGTGATGAATCCACCCAATACGAGCCTCAAGCCGAAAACAAAATCATTGTTGAGAAATAAATATCAAAGGCCGTCTGAAACATTCAGACGGCCTTTGTTCAAATCAGACGATTAACGGCGGCGGAATTTGCCGTGGTCAAAATCATCAAATGCCTGATAAGCAGCTTGGCATTGAATTTTTTGCTCGGCATAAGGCAAACCGCGGAACGCTTTTGCCGCTTTACGGTTTTCCCTCAATTCGGCCTTGTTGCCTTTGTAGCGATACCAAGTGGCACGGCGCTCAAGGTATCTCTTACAAGCAGGATGCAATTTGTTTTTCTTCACATACTGGTGTTTGCTCACATGATGGCCATGCGGTTTGGCCGCCGCTTCGGCAGAATAAGCACCCAAGCTCAATACGGCAACCGCCGTCAGTGCGGAACCTAAATTTTTCAACATTAACATGATTCGCCTCCTAAATAGTTTTTCCATTATATGTTTCGCCAGGGCACCGGCAAAACGCCCATTTTTTACATGACAAAAATGTGGTTAATTACTACATCATACTACTTGCTTTGCAAAATTTAACACTCCTTCCATTTAGACGAAACCTGAATATAAATTTCTTTATTTCATAAGCCTCTAGCCAATGTCTGGCAAAATATGATGCAAACGCAAAATAATGCCAAATCGCCACAAAGCCACATAAAATCTAGTTTAAGCCTCCCATCCCCTAATCCACACCCCGAAAAAAGCGCATTGTCAAGTCTAGTTAAATAAAGAAAAATACATTATATTGTGCCGTTCAAAGCAATCACATACCGTATCTTGTGTTTTTTAATGGGAAGACTGAACAATGAATGCAGCAACGAATATTAAAGTAACCAAACGCGACGGACGCTTGGAAGATATCAATTTAGACAAAATCCACCGTGTTGTTACTTGGGCGGCGGAAGGCTTACAAAACGTCTCCGTATCGCAAGTCGAGCTCAAATCACATATTCAGTTTTACAACGGTATCCGTACCGACGACATCCATGAAACCATCATCAAGGCCGCGGCCGACCTGATCTCACAAGATACGCCTGATTATCAATATCTGGCCGCCCGCCTCGCCATTTTCCATCTGCGTAAAATCGCTTATGGCGAATTCGAACCGCCCCACCTCTACGATCACGTTAAAAAACTGACCGAAGCAGGTAAATACGACCGCCACATCATCGCAGATTACAGCCGCGAAGAATTCGACGAGCTGAATGCCTATATCGACCACAGCCGCGATATGACCTTCTCTTATGCAGCCGTAAAACAGCTGGAAGGCAAATATCTGGTTCAAAACCGCGTTACCCGCCAAATTTATGAAACACCTCAGTTCTTATATATTTTGGTGGCCATGTGTCTCTTCAGCAAATATCCGAAAGAGACCCGTTTGGATTACGTCAAACGCTTTTACGATGCCGTTTCCACATTCAAAGTATCGCTGCCTACACCTATCATGAGCGGCGTGCGTACGCCTACCCGTCAATTCTCAAGCTGCGTATTGATTGAATGCGACGACAGCCTCGACTCCATCAATGCCACCACCAGCGCGATTGTAAAATACGTTTCCCAACGCGCAGGCATCGGCATCAATGCCGGCCGTATCCGTGGCTTGGGCAGCGAAATCCGTGGCGGCGAAGCACAACACACCGGCTGTATCCCATTCTTCAAAATGTTCCAAGCGGCCGTTAAATCCTGCTCGCAAGGCGGCGTACGCGGCGGCGCGGCAACCTTGTTCTACCCATTGTGGCACATTGAAGCCGAAAGCCTGTTGGTATTGAAAAACAACCGCGGCGTAGAAGACAACCGTATCCGCCAACTGGACTACGGCGTACAAATCAACCGCCTGCTGTACACCCGTTTGATTAAAGGCGGCAACATTACCCTGTTCTCGCCGAATGAAGTTCCGGGTTTGTATGATGCCTTCTTCGCCGACCAAGACGAATTCGAACGCCTCTACACTCAATACGAGCAAGATCCAAACATCCGCAAACGTACTTTGCCGGCAACAGAATTGTTCTCCACTCTGATGCAGGAACGCGCCGGTACCGGTCGTATCTACATCCAAAACGTTGACCACTGCAACACGCACAGCCCGTTTGATCCACGCGTTGCGCCTGTTCATCAGTCCAACTTGTGCATGGAAATCGCCCTGCCGACCAAACCTTTGGACAACATCAACGATCCGAACGGCGAAATTGCCTTGTGTACCTTGTCCGCCTTCAACTTGGGCGCATTGAACAACTTGGACGAACTGGAAGAGCTTGCCGATTTGACCGTACGCGCACTTGATGCCCTGTTGGATTATCAAGACTATCCGGTTGCAGCCGCACGCACCGCAACCATGAACCGCCGCACACTCGGCATCGGCGTCATCAACTACGCCTACTATCTGGCGAAAAACGGCGTACGTTATAGCGACGACTCCGCCCTCGGCCTGACTCACCGCACCTTTGAAGCCATGCAGTATTACCTGCTCAAAGCATCGGTAAACCTTGCCAAAGAATACGGCGCATGCCCGCTGTTCAACCAAACCGTTTACTCGCAAGGCAAACTGCCTATCGACACCTACAAAAAAGACTTGGACGCCGTGTGCAACGAGCCTTTGCATTACGACTGGGAAAGCCTGCGCGCCGACATCGTCAAATACGGCCTGCGCAACTCTACCCTGACCGCACTCATGCCGTCTGAAACCAGCTCGCAAATTGCCAACGCCACCAACGGCATCGAGCCGCCACGCGGATTGGTAACGGTTAAAGCATCGAAAGACGGTATTTTGAAACAAGTCGTACCGGAATTTGAAACCCTGAAAGATGCCTACGAAACCCTGTGGCAGCTTCCCGGCAACGAAGGCTACCTGAAACTTGTCGGCGTAATGCAAAAATTCGTCGATCAATCGATTTCTGCCAATACCGCCTACGACCCGAACAAATTTGAAGGCAGCAAAGTTTCCATGAAACAAATGCTGAAAGACCTACTTACCGCCTATAAATACGGTGTCAAAACCCTGTACTACCATAACACCCGCGATGGTGCGGACGATACTCAAACCGATATTCAAGATGATGGTTGCGTGGGCGGGGCTTGTAAGATTTAAGGACCTGGATTTTTATTAACAGAACTTCTTCAAGAAGTCTGTAATTAAAGTTTAGGCTTCTTGGGGAGGATATTCTTCATTATAAGCATATGAGTTTTATGGATATTCCTTCGATTATTGATAGTCTAAGGCGTAATAAAGACGTAACATTTTTAATTGCGACTGTATTAATTTATTCGGTTAAACAGGTCAAAAATATTTTGTGTAATAAAAATTTCCTACAAACTGTCAAAACCTTTAAAGACAAGGATTCAGAATAAATGTCTTGTGAACATTTAACTATGTCATACAGTACCTTTTCCAAAACCAAAAACGACGCGCTGAAAGAGCCGATGTTTTTTGGTCAGCCGGTAAATGTCGCCCGTTATGACCAGCAGAAATACGAAGTATTTGAAAAACTGATCGAAAAACAATTATCTTTCTTCTGGCGTCCGGAAGAAATCGACGTGTCGCGCGACCGTATCGACTACGCCAATCTGCCCGAACACGAAAAACATATTTTCATCAGCAATCTGAAATACCAAACCCTGCTCGATTCGATCCAAGGCCGCAGCCCGAATGTTGCGTTCTTGCCTTTGGTGTCTATTCCCGAGCTGGAAACGTGGATTGAAACGTGGAGCTTCAGCGAAACCATCCACTCACGCAGCTACACTCATATCATCCGTAATATCGTGAATGATCCTTCAGTCGTGTTCGATGATATTGTGCAAAACAAATACATCATCGCCCGTGCTGAAGACATTGCCTGCTATTACGATGATTTGATTGAATACACTCAGTATTACAATCTGTTGGGTGAAGGTTCGCACAATGTTGGTGGCAAGCTTGTTACCGTGTCTTTGCGCGAGTTGAAGAAAAAGCTCTATCTCTGCCTGATGTGCGTCAATGTATTGGAAGCCATCCGCTTTTACGTTTCATTCGCCTGTTCGTTCGCCTTTGCCGAGCGCGAATTGATGGAAGGCAACGCCAAAATCATCAAGCTGATTGCCCGTGACGAAGCCCTGCATTTAACCAGCACCCAGCATATGCTCAACCTGATGCGTGCCGGTGCCGATGATCCTGAAATGGCTGAAATTGCGAATGAATTGCAGGACGAGTGTTTCAACCTCTTCAAAAAAGCAGCTGAGCAGGAAAAAGAATGGGCGGCCTATCTGTTTAAAGACGGCTCAATGATTGGCCTGAACAAAGAAATTTTGGCTCAATACGTTGAATACATTACCAATCTGCGTATGCAGGCGGTTGGCCTTCCTGCCGGATTTGAAGGTGCGACCCAAAATCCGATTCCTTGGATCAACGCATGGCTGTCTTCTGACAATGTACAGGTTGCGCCGCAGGAAGTGGAAATTTCCTCTTACCTGATTGGTCAGATTGATTCGGAAGTCAATGCCGACGATTTGGGCGATTTCGAGCTGTAATCGAACATTCGGTTTTATGATCAAGGCCGTCTGAACGGTGTGGCAGAAATCTTTGATTTCGTCTTTACACCGTTTCAGACGGCCTTTCCAATCCAAACAAATCATATGGCACTCATTAGCACACACGACAAAACCTTCCAACTCCAACAAGGTGAAACCTTATTGGAGGGCTTAGAGCGCACCGGACACGAGGTTGAATACCAATGTCGCAGCGGCTATTGCGGTTCATGCCGGGTCAAAATCTTGGATGGGAAAGTGTCTTATGATAATTTTCCGCTCGCTTTTATAGCGCCTGGAGAAATTTTGCCGTGCTGCTGCCAGGTTACTGAAGACATCAAGCTTGATTGTCGGGAGCGTATCAAAGAGCCGGATTTATTTGATGTCGATTTATTTGAAGATAAATAAAAAATGCCGTCTGAACATTGCGGTCGAAATCTTTGATTTCATTTCCACCGTTCAGACGGCATTTTGTATGGTTAAGCTTATTTACGCTCACCAACCGGCAAAACAGTACGGCCGAAAGATTCGTTGATGACCTCTGCCGCTGCCAAGTAGAACGCACCAAGTGCAGTTACCAAGCCTAAGCAACCGCCGATATGGACGATGCTATGATTTTCCATGCCATCGCCAATACCCAGTGCAAAGAAAGTCAGTGTCAAGCAAAAGAAAATACCGCTCAATACTTTAGGCTTGGTCAAGGTAGCCACAAACATCATCAGCGAAAACATACCCCATGCGCAAAGATACCAGCCGATAAATGCCGGAGCGGTTTCACCTTTGAAAAAGATGGTAAACAAAGCCCATGTCCACCAGAATGCGCCATAGCTGATAAAAGCGGTAAAGCCAAACGTATTGCCTTTCTTGAACTCAAACATACCAGCAATAACTTGGGCGATACCACCAAAGGCGAGAGCCATGCCAAAACTAAGCCGACACCCTCTTGAGCAGTAAAAAAGCCGCCGTTAATCAGACTGAGCAACCAAGTTGTCAATGTCTAAAGCCTAACACAAGGACCTAACTAGGACCTGGAATTCGCCAGGTTTTCTTTAGTACGTAGTCATTTTATTTCTCCTCTGGTTATTAAATAGGAACCCTATTGTTACAGGTTTTATTAAATTAAAGAATAAATTTAAAAATCTAGGTACCGTACTAGGTAAATATTTTTACAGTACGGACCTTTAGAACGTATTAAATAATTTAAAACGTATACCCTAAAAATTTACGGACCCTAAAGGTACTTTTTTACCGTTAAATTTTTACCTAACGTTTTACGGTACCGTAACTTTACCGTAAAATTTTTTACGGGGTAACCCCGGGGTTAAGTACCCCGGGTTAACGGTTTTTTTTTACCCGTACGGGTTTCCGTTACGGGTCCCTAAACCCGTTAAAAACGGGGTTAAAACCCGTTAACGGGACCCCGGTAAACGGTACCCCGGTAAAAAACCCGGGGG
>NZ_LAEI01000025.1:0-18494 GCF_001618065.1 Neisseria flavescens | reverse complement strand
AAAGCTTGCCGTGTCCAGCGATAAATACTTCGTCTATGTATTTCTTCACTGTCCAAGGCTCGTGCATCCACCAAACAGGCATCTGCCAAATCACGGCATCCATCCACAAGAATTTTTCGATTTCTGCTTCAACATCATAGCCCGCATTAATCACGGTTTCTTGTACATTGTGTCCAAGTGCGGTCAAAACTTCTTTCGCTTTTTTGTGAAGCGTATGGTTCAACTCACCATGCGAATGACCAAACTCTTTTCTACCGTCTAGTAATAAAATATTCATCTTTTTGCCCCTAAAATAAATAATTATAAAAATGGGGCTATCATTATGCCTTTTTACTGCATCTTTATCACTGTAAGTTTAGATTCTTTAAAAGGTTATGTAGGAACTGGACAGCAGGTGGGAAAAACTGAAATTGGGCTTCCTGGTTCTAAAGAAAGGGTGAACTTCAATAAAAATATCGGTATTTATATCGATCCTGTTACAGGAAATCAAACCCCAACAACTATGGGGATTATTCATTATAGTAAAAATGGATATCATGTAGTTCCGGCTAAACCAAAGGAATAATAGTCTATGAATAATGACATTATAAGATTAAGAATTGTTACCCAAAATGCCTTGATAGGTAAAATTACCAAAGAGGTTAGAGGTGTTTATGTAAGAATCAATGAAAATTGTATAAGTATTTATATCGTTATTGATGGAGATATCTCTACCTATTGGAATGAAGAGATTTATGAAATTGGTACAGATATTATTTCTAATTTTGGTGAGGATTATACTATTGATGAGAATTTAGTTAGGATTGATTACCCTAAATATTTATCTTTTGATAATCATATATGTGTATATAAGCGCCGTGAAAAATATGAATAAGATTGGAACTATTTATTTATGACAAGGATTTAAAAAGAATTAAGGATTAATAATGTTTGGTATTTTCTTTAAAGATAAAGGTACATCTTTTGATAATGGATATGGGATGCATATTTTGGCTTCAATCTCTTTAGGTGAATATGTAGAAGAATTACATATTCCAATAGACTATTGGGGTATTGAAGAATATAAAAATAGCTGGGCTACATCTATAGCTGATGGGATAGAAAAAAAGCAACATTCAGTACTTATTACATCTATGCATGAGCCAGAATCTTTAAATTTTATTTCTACATGGATTATTTATTATGATGGGGAAATTTCTTATAAAAGTGCATTCACCTACCAATAGACGCAAGTCATTTTGTAGTAATTTTGGTGCGCCACCCAAATATCCTTGCCCCGAACTGCGATTATTTGCCGAATTTTATGCATACTGTTCAACAACTCCCTGAAAATGCCCTTACTACGCGTTTGAATTTTTTCCGCCAATACGGTCAACTTGAGACTTTTGCAAAGGTCTCGGCCTTTTTGTCGATATTGGCGTGAAGAAATGGTTTAGATGAATGTTTTTCTGTCTGATACGCAAAATTATCATGGAGCAGAAAAAGGATAAACGGGAGATTATGCTAAAATATTGTCAACAATTTTCTGATTCCACATGATATGGAATCAGCGTTTGACACACATAGACAAGAGGATTTTATGAAATTTCTAGACCGTGAGGCGACCATTGCCAAACTAGGCTTTAATCGTTGGCTGGTACCGCCTGCCGCTTTGGCCGTGCATCTTGCCATCGGGCAGATATACGCTTATTCCGTGTTCAATGCGCCGCTGACCAAGCTTATCGGTATCACTGAGTCGGCTGCAGGAGATTGGAAGCTGACCACGGTGGGTTGGATTTTCAGTATTGCCTTGGCGATGTTGGGCGCGTCAGCGGCCATGTTCGGTACATGGATGGAACGCGTTGGGCCGCGTAAGGCAATGTTTGTTGCCGCCTGCTGCTTTAGCTTGGGCTTTTTTGTGTCGGCGATCGGCGTTCATACGCACAATCTGTTTTTGCTTTATTTGGGCAATGGTGTGATTGGCGGTGTTGGCTTGGGCTTGGGCTATATCGGGCCTGTATCGACTTTGATGAAATGGTTTCCCGATAAACCAGGCATGGCTACAGGTTTGGCGATTATGGGTTTTGGCGGCGGCGCGATGTTGGCCTCACCTTTGTCGGTATCGCTGATGAGTTTTTTCTCCAGTGAAACTTCGGTTGGCGTAGCGCAGACTTTTGTGGTTTTAGGGTTGTTTTATTTGGTGTTGATGATGTTTGGCGCGTTTACCATCCGCATACCTGCCGATGGCTGGAAACCTAAAGGTTATGTTACGCCGAAAATCAAAAGAAAATTGGTCAGCAGTAATCACGTCAATGTTTCCGAAGCCATGAAGACACCACAATTTTGGCTCTTGTTTTGGGTGTTGTGTTTGAATGTAACGGCCGGTATTGGTGTGTTGGGACAGGCTTCCGTCATGATTCAGGAGCTGTTTTCTGAAACTTCTGTCGGTAAACAGGCTGCCATTGGCGCGGGTGCGGCGGCAGGTTTTGTGAGTCTGTTGAGCCTGTTTAATATGGGCGGCCGTTTTTTGTGGTCCAGCGTGTCCGACAAAATTGGCCGTAAAAATACTTATACTATTTTCTTTGTACTCGGCTCGCTGTTGTATTTTGCCATTCCGTCTATTGGCGATAGCGGTAACAAGGCTTTGTTTGTTATTGGTTTCTGCGTCATCATTTCCATGTATGGCGGCGGTTTTGCAGCGATTCCAGCGTATCTGAAGGATTTGTTCGGTACTTATCAAGTCGGTGCAATCCACGGCAGGATTTTGCTGGCATGGTCAACTGCGGCCGTTATTGGCCCGGTGTTGGTTAACTATATCCGCCAAAGTCAAATTGAAAGCGGTGTTCCGGCTGCTGAAGCTTATAGCATTACCATGTATATTATGGCGGGTTTGTTGATTGTCGGTTTACTGTGTAATTTGAGTGTCCGTTCGGTTCATGAAAAGCATCACGAAAAAGACATTAAGGTCGCGGCACATAGTGGTAACCCCGATGATGAAACCGCTGTATCCGATGCTTATCTGATCAGCAAGAAAGTATCAGCAGGTGGTATCGGCGTATGGTGGCGCTGGGCTTTGGTTTGCATTCCTTTGGGCTATGGCGTCATTATGGTGTTTGTTAAAGCCTTAAGTTTGTTTAATTGATTACTGAAAATTAGAGGCCGTCTGAAAGTTTCAGACGGCCTTTAAAAATATTAAGCAACTAATCTTTCGATACGCTGATGGTATGTTTGATGTGTTTTAAATTCGCAACGATGGTAAAAGTCATCATCACCAATAAAGCCCATGAGCTCCATTTGCTGATGTGTACTGATGCCCACGCGCCGATTTGGTTGGGATAGCGCCAAACGCCGAATAAAGTTCCTAAATTTTCCGCCAGCCAAATGAAAAATCCAATCAGGACAAAAGCGAGCAGGAGCGGCATTTTGCGAGTGGTGTCATAGGGCGTGTACAAGACTGTCGTCCGGGCGTATAGGCCGAGGGCAAAGGCTGCGAGATACCAGCGATAGTCGCCGATATAGTGATGGGTGAAAAAATTGATATAAATCGCCAGCGCGCACAAAGTGCCCAACCAATATGGCGGATGGCTTTTGATTTTGAGGTCAAACAGCCGCCATGCTTGGATAATATAGCTGCCGACCGCGGCATACATAAAGCCCGCAAACAGCGGTATGCCGCCGATTTTGGTATATGCTTCTTCCGGATAGCTCCAGGATTGGATACCGCCTGATGTCTTGAACCACTCTAAAGCAAAGCCGACCAAGTGAAACAACGTAATCGATTTTACTTCATCCCAAGTTTCCAGCTTGAAATACAGCATGGCTGCTTGCACGGAGACGGCAAAAATCAGCAGGAGGTCATAGCGCGAAATTCCCAGCCAACCTGTTTTCGGAATAAGAAACATGGCAATGAAAAACAAGCCTGCAAATAAGCAGGCTCGTGCTTCTTTCAAACCAAAAAACCAAAATTCAACGATAAAGCGTCGCCAACCATGCAAATCTTTGCGTTTGGGATGCTCAGTCAGCCAAGTATCCAGTTTGCCCAACATATTTTCAGACGGCCTCTTTATCTTGAAAATGTTTTAGGCAGATTGAATCGGAATGATACGGTTTTGCTTACGTTTTGCACCACCTTCGCAGTAGTTGGTTTTGACATAATCTTCAACGATTTGTAAAAACTCGGCAGCGATATTATCGCCTTTGAGGGTAACTTTCCGTTCGCCGTCTACATAAACCGGCGCAACCGGAGTTTCGCCTGTACCGGGCAGGCTGATACCGATGTCGGCAAGCTTGCTTTCACCCGGACCATTTACCACGCACCCCATTACGGCGACGTTCAATGATTCAACGCCTGGATACTTAGTGCGCCAAATAGTCATTTTTTGGCGTAAATAGTTTTGTACGTCTTGAGCCAACTCTTGGAATACGGTACTGGTGGTACGGCCGCAACCCGGGCAGGCTGTAACCATTGGTGTAAAGGAGCGCAAGCCCATGGTTTGCAGGATTTCCTGACCGACAATGACTTCTTGTGTACGCGGGGAGCCAGGTTCGGGCGTAAGGGAAATTCGAATGGTGTCGCCGATACCTTCTTGCAACAATACGGCCAAAGCTGCGGTGGAAGCCACAATGCCCTTGCTGCCCATGCCAGCCTCAGTCAGACCGAGATGGAGTGGGTAACGGCAACGGCTGCCTAATTCGCGGTAAACCTGAATCAAGTCTTGTACGGCGCTGACCTTGCACGACAAAATGATTTTGTCTTCGGGCAAGCCCAAAGCCACGGCTTTTTCTGCCGATTCCAGCGCCGAAACAATCAAAGCCTCTTTCATGATTTCTTCAGGCGGCTTCGGTGTAGCAGAAGCTAGGTTGGCATCCATCATACGTTTGGCAAGGCTTTGATCAAGCGAACCCCAGTTCACACCGATGCGTACGGCTTTATTGTTTTCTGCGGCAGTACGAATCATAAAGGCAAATTTTTCATCGCCTTTTGCACCTTTGCCGACATTGCCAGGGTTGATGCGGTATTTAGACAGGGCCTTGCCGCACTCAGGAAATTCGGCCAATAAGCGTTCGCCATTAAAATGGAAATCACCAATCAAAGGCGTGGTGTAGCCCATATCGTCTAAGCGGCTGCGGATTTCGGCTACTTTGGAAGCCGCTTCCGGAGTATTGACCGTGATGCGAACCATTTCCGAGCCGGCATCGCTCAACTCTTTGACCTGTCGGGCGGTTGCTTCTGCATCTGCGGTATCGGTATTGGTCATAGATTGCACAACAACGGGCGCATCCGAACCGACGATGAGGTGGTCAATTTTGACTTGATGTGTCTGACGGCGTTTAGGTGTGGTCATTTTAGTTTTTTCCTGCAACAAAAGAGGCGGATTTTTCACCGGTAACACGGTATTTCAAAGGTTCGATAGGTGTGCCGCCGTAATTGGCTTCCGAGCCGGCTGCAATACCGATCCAAACATTGTAGGGCGCGCCGCCTCTCAGACGTTGTTCGCTTCCGGCCGGAACAATACGGCTGAATACTACTTTTCCATCTTTGTCTGCAATAATCAGATTGCTTCGGTATTGGACTTTAATCCAAAGTTCGTCTTTCTCAACTTTGACGGCAGGTTTCTCTTCTTGTACGGCAGCGGAAGCTGCTGAGGCTGCTTGATCATTGGCCACTTCAGGCTTATTGGTGATTTCTTTTTTGCCGTCTTCCGTCATTTCGCTAACGGCAACATTATCCGTTTTTAAGGCAGGCGTTTTCATCGTATCAGCAACATCTTTGCTGTTTTGAATATTTGCCTGCTCGTTTTCAAAACTGGATTTGCTTTGCCAAAAGTAAACACTGCCTATTGCTAAAGCCAATGCGGCTACTCCCAATATCCATTTTGGGAAGCCTTGCTTTTCAGTGTCTTTGTAGCTTAAGCCTGTGTTGGCACTGCGTGTTACCGCGTATACATGGTCTTCAAGTTGCGGAGTAATGGAGAGTAAATGTTTGGCGATGGTTTGTTCATCGATTTTCAGAAATCGTGCATATGAGCGCAGATAGCCTGAAACAAAGACTAAACCGGGAAAGCCTGAGTATTCCCCTTTTTCCAAAGCATCAATTTGTTCGGCAGACAGTTTCAAACGTGAGGCGACATCTTGAATATCGATTTTGGCATCAGTTCTGTGTTTGCGTAATTCATCCCCCAATGTTTTGGCGGCTTGTGTGTCGTAGTTGATTTTATCGTTATTTTCCATTTAGTGGCCTGTTGTGACAGTTTGCAGTTCGTCTGAATAAGGGAAGTTTGCCCTAAGTTGGGCTTCGTATTCGTATGCGGCGTGTTTATTGCCCAAGGCAGTGGCCAAGCGCCAGCCTAAAAGTAAATCGTCAGCCTGCAGGACATCGACTTTACTTTGGTATTGGCGGAAATAATAGTCGGCATCGTTCAGATTGCCTGCCATCATTTTGGTTCGGGCAAGCTCTTTGAAAGCAGGGAAGAATTGTGGATTGGCCGCCAAAGACCTTTCCAAATAGGCTTGAGCCAAAGAGTATTGGCCTAACCTTGCGCTGCAAATACCTTTATTCATATTAGCAATAAAGGGGCTCGGGTAGGTCGGGTCGGCCAGTGCCTTATCAAAATAAGCCATAGATTCTGCAGGTGCATTCATTTGATTGCATAAGAACCAACCGTAATTGTTGTTAACTTCAGCACTATCCGGTTTTAAAGATAATGCTTTAAGAAAGCTTTCTTGAGCTTTATCGCGGACTTTCAGATACTGATAAATTTCAGCGCGTACCAACCAAGCAATATCGTTTTTTGAATTGAATTTAAGCGCCTCTTCGATACTTTCGGTAGCTTGGCGGTAGTTTTGGCCGCGCATATATTCTACGGCAAGCTGGGTTTTGATATTGGAAACCTGAATGGCACGTTCTTTGGGGCTTGGTCCGGAAGAGGATGCGCAGGCAGAAAGAGTCAGTGTGGTAAGTAAAGCGAATCCGAACTTGATTTTCATAATTAACCTTATTGTTCGACCAAAATTTGTTGCCATTTTTGTTGGCGGCGTGTTTTATCTTGTACTTGTCCGGCCAGTTGTCCGCAAGCGGCATCGATATCGTCGCCTCGGGTTTTGCGGACAGTAACGACAAAGCCGGCTTGTTGCAGAATATCGCGGAAGACACGGATATTTTCATTGGTAGAACGTTCGTAGCCGGAATTTGGGAAAGGATTGAACGGAATTAGATTGAATTTGCATGGTACGTCTTTAACCAATTCAATCAATTCGCGCGCATGTTGCGCTTTATCGTTGATACCGTCGAGCATAACGTATTCAAAGGTAATAAAGTCGCGAGGGGCTTTGACCAGATAACGTTGACAGGCCGCCATCAATTCTTTAAGCGGGTATTTTTTGTTGAGGGGAACAATCTGATCGCGCACTTCATCGTTGGATGCGTGTAAAGATACAGCCAAAGCAACAGGCATTGCATCACGCAGTCTATCCATTTGTGGAACCATACCCGAAGTGGAAACGGTCACGCGACGGCGGCTCAAGCCGTAGCCATGATCATCCAACATAATGCTCAAAGCAGTAACAACATTGTCAAAGTTTGCCATAGGCTCGCCCATACCCATCATCACCACGTTGGAGATAACGCGTTCGTTTTTAGGGGTAACACCCATGGCTTTATTGGCCCACCAAAGCTGACCGATAATTTCAGCGGCAGTCAGGTTGCGGTTGAAACCTTGTCGACCGGTAGAGCAGAAGGTGCATTCCAATGCACAACCTACTTGGGAAGAGATGCACAAAGTACCGCGTTCAGCTTCGGGAATGAAAACGGTTTCTACACCGTTGCCCGTGCCGACATCCAGCAACCATTTGCGTGTACCGTCCGTAGATTCTTGTGCCATCATTAATTTAGGCACTTCGATTGTGGCTTGTTCATTCAGTTTGGCGCGCAATGATTTGGCCAAGTCAGTCATTTCTTCAAAGTTTTGTGCACCCACTTGATGCATCCAACGCATTACCTGCTTGGCTCGAAAAGGCTTTTCACCCATTTCGGCAAAGTGTTGCGTCAGTCCGTTTAAATCGTAATTCAGTAGATTGGTTTTCATGTATTTTTATGTTTCTCAGTAAAGCTTTTAAAGCAAAGGGGCTTATTGGGCAGCTTTGCTTTAAAAGCCTTTATGTTTTCAGACGGCCTTTAATTTGTAGGACATACAAAGCAGTTTTGCCGTCCGATATGAATCGGACGGCCGTAGAGCGGCTACAGGCTTTTACTCTTAGCGAGGGCAGATTTCGCTTTGGCTGAAGAAGTAAGCAATTTCAATTGCAGCATTTTCAACGCTGTCAGAACCATGTACGGCATTAACACTGACAGATTCTGCAAAGTCGGCACGGATTGTGCCCGGAGCTGCATCGGCTGGGTTGGTTGCGCCCATCAATTCACGATTTTTGGCAACGGCGTTTTCACCTTCCAATACTTGAATCATAACAGGATTGCGAGTCATGAATTTAACCAAGTCTTCATAAAAAGGGCGGTCTTTGTGTACAGCATAAAACTCTTTTGCTTCACGCTCAGAGAGATGTTTCATTTTCGCCGCAATAATGCGCAAGCCGTTTTCTTCAAAGCGGCTGTAAATCTTGCCGATGACGTTTTTTCTACTGCATCGGGTTTGATGATGGAAATCGTACGTTCGATGGCCATGTTATGTCCTTGTTTTTATTAATAGGTAAGTTGCCGTAGCCAAGAGGCGAGGGAAGTGTATTCTACCAAATTTCGCCTCTTTTTGGGAAAGGCATTATTTGCTTAAAGTCAGGTGTGGTTGTTCCAAATAGACTTCGGATTGCATTTCGATCATACGGCTGGCTGTACGGGTAAATTCCTCGGCGAAATCGCCTTCGACATAAATATCGTTTACGCCAACTGCACTGGTGGCGCACAATTTCACACGGAAATCATATAAAACGTCAATTAACCATGTCAGACGGCGTGCTTCTGCTTTTTCTTGCGAGGTTAGACGTTCTAATCCTGAAAGGAAAACCATCTCATAATGTTCGGCCAAGTACAGGTAGTCAGCTTGTGAACGCGGGCCAAAACATAATGCGCGAAAATCAAACCAGATGGCGTGTTCTGACTGGGCTTTATGAGGAATTTCCCGTCCATGAATAATGCTAATGCCTGGGTTTAATTCAGAGATTCCGCTCATTTCCTTAAATAAAGCAGCCAGTTTTTGCTCATTTTCTTCATTATTGGGGACAAAGAAAATTTCGGCAGGACGCAGCGTACGCAAGCGGTAATCTTCGCCGCCATCCACATTTAAAACGGTCAGGTTGGACTCGATAAGGGCGATGGTTGGGAGAAAGCTGCTGCGGTTTTGGCCTTGAGGATAGAGTTCGGATGGGGCGTAGTTGGAAGTGGCTACCAAGACTACACCTTCACTCAACAGGTTTTCCAGTAAACGGCCCAAAATCATGGCATCGGCAATATCGCTGACGTGGAACTCGTCAAAACATAATACGCGCGTTTCTTTGGCAATTTCTGTTGCAACGGCTTTTAAGGGATTGGCTTCGCTTTTCAGGACTTTAAGGCGTTGATGGATTTCGGCCATGAAGGCATGGAAATGCACGCGACGCTTACGACGATAAGGGAGGCAGCCGAAAAAAGCATCCATCAAAAAGCTTTTACCGCGTCCTACGCCGCCATAAAAATAGAGTCCTTTAGGTACTTGGGGGGAACGCAAGCTACGGCCGAGAAAACGGTTGCGTTTGCGTTTGAACATCATCAGCTCGGTCCATAAACGATCCAAATATTCAATGGCTCGCGCTTGGGCTTCATCGCGGATGAAGTTGGGCTGCTCAGCTGCAGCTTGATACCAAGTCAATGGGCTGTGGTTTTCAAATGGAGGTGGTGTGAATAGTTGGTCTCTATTGCTCATGTGTAACCTTTATTATGCTTTACTGGCGATAGTTGAAACATCATTCGCAATAGTTTGGACGGTAGTTGGAATGATGTTTTCATTACAGAATAGTCGGTCTATTATAAATGATTTCAGACGGCCTGAGTTTTTTGTAAAAGCATTGTAGTAGATATAGTTGAAATAGTGTGCGATTAAGGTATGCGTGAAAAGAGCCGGCTTTGGTATTTCTTGTGAAAACAAAAAAAACGCCGCATTTCTGCGGCGTTTTGCTACTAAGTATTAATGAGCACTTTCTTGCAATGCCAAGTCTACACGCTCACGCAACTCTTTACCCGGTTTGAAGTGAGGAACATGCTTTTCTGGCACTTCCACGCGTTCGCCGGTTTTTGGGTTGCGCCCGATACGGGCAGGGCGGTGGTTCAAGTCGAAGCTGCCGAAGCCGCGGATTTCGATACGTTGTCCACGAGCCAGTGAACGGGTCATGGTATCAACCAAGACTTTTACACTGTATTCGACATCTTTAGCCAGCAGTTGGTTGCCATTTTTTTCGGCAAACACTTCTGCAAGGCGAACCATCAATTCAGACTTCGTCATGTCTGCAACCTTATTCTTGGTCGCCGGACAGTTTGGCTTTCAGCAAGTCGCCCAAGCTGGTAGTACCGGCATTGGCAGTTGCAGCGGCGTTAACTGAATTCAGCGCTTCGCGGTTTTCTTTAGCGTCTTTCGCTTTAACAGACAGACGGATGCTGCGGTTTTTGCGGTCAACGGTAACGATAACGGCTTCAACTTCGTCGCCTTCTTTCAGTTTGGTAGTCAGGTCTTCAACGCGGTCAGCAGCGAATTCAGAAGCAGGCAGGTAGCCTTCAACTTCTTCAGACAGAGCGACTACGGCACCTTTGGCGTCAACAGATTTCACAGAACCTTTAACCAAAGAACCTTTGTCGTTTACGCTGATGAAGTTGCCGAACGGATCACCTTCCAGTTGTTTGATACCCAAAGAGATGCGTTCTTTTTCAACATCGATTGCCAATACAACAGCTTCAACTTCTTCGCCTTTTTTGTATTTGCGTACAGCTTCTTCGCCGGCTTCAGTCCAAGACAGGTCAGACAAGTGAACTAGACCGTCGATGCCGCCAGGCAGGCCTACGAATACGCCGAAGTCAGTGATAGATTTAACTGCGCCGGAGATTTTGTCGCCTTTATTGTGGTTGGCGGCAAACTCTTCCCAAGGGTTAGCTTGGCATTGTTTCATACCCAAAGAGATACGGCGGCGGTCTTCGTCGATTTCCAGGATCATTACTTCAACTTCGTCACCCAGTTGAACAACTTTGCTTGGGTGTACGTTTTTGTTGGTCCAATCCATTTCGGAAACGTGTACCAAACCTTCGATGCCTTGTTCGATTTCAACGAACGCACCGTAGTCGGTCAGGTTGGATACTTTACCGAACAGGCGGGTACCTTGTGGGTAACGACGGGTCAGGCCGCTCCAAGGATCTTCGCCCAGTTGTTTCATACCCAGAGAAACGCGTTGTTTGTCTTGGTCGAATTTCAGGACTTTAGCTTCTACTTCTTGACCAACTTCCAAAACTTCGCTTGGGTGTTTCACACGGCGCCATGCCAAGTCGGTGATGTGCAACAGACCGTCGATGCCGCCCAAGTCAACGAATGCACCGTAGTCGGTGATATTTTTAACGATACCTTTGATAACTGAACCTTCTTGCAGGTTTTCCAGCAAGGCTTTGCGTTCTTCGCCCAAAGTGGCTTCCAGAACAGCGCGGCGGGACACAACAACGTTGTTGCGTTTTTTGTCCAGTTTGATCACTTTGAATTCAATTTCTTTGCCTTCGAAGTGAGAAGTGTCTTTTACAGGACGTACGTCAACCAAAGAACCCGGCAGGAATGCACGGATGCTGTTGATCATAACAGTCAGACCACCTTTGACTTTGCCATTGATAACGCCGGACAGGATGTCGCCGTTTTCCATAGCTTCTTCCAAAGCGATCCAGTCGGCAGCACGTTTGGCTTTTTCGCGGGACAGTTTGGTTTCGCCGAAGCCGTTTTCAACAGATTCGATGGTAACGGTAACGAAATCGCCAACTTTAACTTCAATCTCGCCCTGAGCGTTTTTGAATTCAGCAACATCAATCAGAGATTCTGATTTCAGACCTGCGTTAACGGTAACGAAGTTTTGATCGATGCCGACTACTTCGGCAGTAATCACTTCACCTGGGTTCATCTCTTGCAGGGTAAAGCTTTCTTCCAGCAGCTGGGCAAAATTTTCCATAGTCATATATACTCTTTTCGGTACACCGCCAAGGGGTGCGGGTTAGGTTTGAAATGACCTGCCGTCCTTGGCGCGGCAGGTTGGGAAATGTTTTCAGACGGCCTTGTTATAGGGTTAACAGGCCGTCTGAAATGAAAACTTCGCGATTATACTCCAAATTTTAAACTTTATGATACCAATCAAGCACTTTTTTTACAGCTTCTTCGATAGAAAGGTTATCAGTATCTAAAAGCAGGGCATCGGGCAGCTGTTTCAACGGAGCAACAGGGCGGCGGCGGTCTGCTTCGTCGCGCGCTTCAATGTCCGACAAAATACGCTCGAATGCAACGCCTTCGCATGGGATACCGAGTTGTTTGGCACGACGTTGGGCGCGGACATTGGCACTTGCGGTCAGGAAAATTTTTAATGCGGCATCAGGGAAAATAACCGAGCCGATATCGCGGCCGTCGGCGACCAAGCCTTTTTCGGTTAGGAAGTCGCGTTGGCGTTGCAAAAGGGCGGTACGCACTTTAGGCAACTGTGCGACGGCAGATGCGCCCATGCCAATCGCTTCGGTACGGATTTGCTCGGATACATCTTCGCCGTTCAATAATACGACGCTGCCTTCAAATTGTACGGGTAAAGTTTCTGCCAGTGTGCTGACGACATCTTCATCTGTCCAGGCAACATTTTGTTTTTGTGCGTAAAGTGCAGTCAGGCGGTAAAGCGCACCGGAGTCGAGGTAAAGAAAACCCAAGGCTTCGGCTACGCGTGAGGCAACCGTCCCTTTACCGGATGCGCTGGGGCCGTCGATGGCGATGACTTTTTGCTTGAGGCTCATGTGTTCTCCTGAATGCGATAGGTATTTGAATTAACCGTTTATTATACGTTGCTTTGGCTGTCTGAAAACGAAAATTTTCGTGGGATTTAGATTTGAGGGGAAAGCGGCTCGGCCTTATCGGGTATAATGGCCAAAATCATAATTTAACCGTTTTATCTGATTGTTCGGGCCGTCTGAAATAACGGGTCGGGAACGGTCTTAGAATTTAGAAACATTATGTTACAAACCGATAATCTTACTTCTGCACAACCTCAGCGCATTATCACTGCTCAAAATATTTCCGCTCAGGAAGAATTGCTTGAACGCGCTTTACGTCCGAAAACTTTAGACGACTATATCGGGCAGGATAAAGCAAAAGAGCAGTTGGCCATTTTTATTCAGGCGGCGAAAAAACGTGGCGAAGCGCTTGACCACACTTTGCTGTTTGGCCCTCCGGGTTTGGGTAAAACTACTTTGGCACACATTATCGCCAAAGAGTTAGGCGTTAATTTGCGTCAAACCAGCGGCCCGGTTTTGGAACGTGCCGGCGACCTTGCAGCCTTGTTGACCAACCTCGAGCCTCATGATGTGCTGTTTATTGATGAAATCCACCGTTTAAGCCCCGTGGTTGAAGAAATCCTTTATCCTGCGCTTGAAGATTATCAGTTGGACATCATGATAGGCGAAGGACCGGCCGCGCGTTCGGTCAAAATAGATTTGCCGCCGTTTACATTGGTAGGCGCGACGACCCGCGCCGGTATGCTGACCAATCCTTTGCGCGACCGTTTCGGTATCGTATCCCGATTAGAGTTTTATCAGAATAAAGATTTAGCGACTATTGTTGCCCGTTCTGCTCAACTATTGCAGTTGGATATGGGCGACGAGGGCGCGATGGAAGTGGCCAAGCGCAGCCGCGGTACGCCGCGTATTGCCAACCGCCTTTTGCGACGTGTGCGTGATTATGCCGATGTGAAAAACAACGGTATCATTGATGCAGAAATTGCTGATGCGGCTTTGAGTATGCTGGACGTGGACGGTCAGGGTTTGGATGTGATGGACAGAAAATTCCTTGAGGCGATTCTGCACAAATTCAGCGGCGGTCCAGTCGGTTTGGAAAACGTGGCTGCTGCGATTGGCGAATCAACCGATACCATCGAAGATGTGATTGAACCATATCTGATTCAGCAGGGCTTTTTGCAGCGTACACCGCGCGGACGCGTAGCAACCGAACGAGCCTATCTGCATTTTGACTTGAAGGTTCAAGAATAATAATGAAGGCCGTCTGAAAACCGCTTTCAGACGGCCTGATACTTTCAATTTCATATGATTGTCGGTAAATATCTGCCGATAATCGGTTAAAATGTCCCCCTTTTCTTTTTTGAAGTTTCCCCATGAATATCTTATCCGTAGAAAATGCTTCTTTTGCCGTCGGCCATGTTGCCTTGCTCGACAAAACTTCTTTTCAACTCGACAGCGGCGAGAAAATCGGTTTAATCGGTCGTAATGGCGCGGGTAAGTCTTCGTTTTTAAAAATCCTTGCAGGCGTACAAAAGCTCGATGATGGGCAGATTATTGTTCAAAACAACCTTAAAATCGTTTATGTACCGCAGGAATCCTTTTTTGATAAGGACGCAACCGTATTTGATACCGTTGCTGAAGGTTTGGGCGAAATTCGCGATTTATTGCGCCGTTATCATCATGTCAGCCATGAGTTGGAAAATGGTTCGAGTGAGGCTTTGTTGAAAGAACTCAATGAATTTCAACTTGAAATCGAAGCGAAGGACGGCTGGAAGCTGGATGCGGCAGTCAAGCAGACTTTGGGGGAACTGGGTTTACCGGAAAACGAAAAAATCGGCAACCTCTCCGGCGGTCAGAAAAAGCGCGTCGCCTTGGCGCAGGCTTGGGTGCAAAAGCCCGACGTATTGCTGCTGGACGAACCGACCAACCATTTGGATATCGACGCGATTATCTGGCTGGAAAACCTGCTCAAAGCGTTTGAAGGCAGCTTGGTTGTGATTACCCACGACCGCCGTTTTTTGGACAACATCGCCACGCGCATCGTCGAACTAGACCGCGGCATTCTGCGCTCCTATCCCGGCTCGTTCTCCAAATACAGCGAGAAAAAAGCGCAAGAGTTGGTAGTGGAAGCGGAACATAACCGCTTGTTTGATAAATTCCATGCTCAGGAAGAAGCATGGATACGCAAAGGCATCGAAGCGCGCCGCACCCGCAACGAAGGCCGCGTGCGCCGTTTGGAAGAATTGCGCCGCCAGCGTGCCGAGCGCCGCAATGTACAAGGGCAGGTCAACTTCAAGCTCGACAGCGGCGAGAAAAGCGGCAAAATCATCGCTGAATTGGAACACGCCTCGTTTGCCTACGGTGACAAAGTCATCATGGACAAATTCTCCGCCATTTTGCAGCGCGGCGACAAAATCGGCTTAATCGGTCCAAACGGTATCGGTAAAACCACCTTCCTCAAGCTGATTTTGGGCGAATTGCAGCCGACCTACGGCAGAATCCGCATCGGCAGCAAGCAGGAAGTTGCCTATTTTGACCAGTTCCGCAGCGCGTTGAATGAAAACGACACCGTGTTTTACACGCTCGGACAGGGCAATGATTACGTTGAAGTCGGCGGTAAGAAAAAGCATGTGATGAGCTATTTGGAAGATTTCCTGTTCCATCCAGCCCGCGCACAAAGTCCTGTTTCATCGCTCTCCGGCGGCGAACGCAACCGCCTTTTGCTGGCAAAACTCTTTACCCGTCCTGCCAATATTTTGGTCTTGGACGAACCGACCAATGACTTGGACATCGACACCCAAGAGCTGCTCGAAGATTTGCTGCGTGATTATCAAGGCACGGTATTCCTTTGTCTCGCATGACCGTATGTTCTTGGATAACGTGATTACCCAAAGCATTGTTTTTGAAGGACAAGGCCGTCTGAAAGAATACATCGGCGGCTATCAGGACTATATTGACGCAAAATCGCGGGAAGATAAAATTCAGACGGCCTCTGCGCCTAAAGCGGCTGCCGAGCCTGAAAAAGTCAAACCCAAAGCCAACCGCACGGTCAAACTTTCCTACAAAGAACAGCGCGAACTCGACGCCCTGCCTGATGAAATCGCCGCTTTGGAAACCGAACAGGCTGAAATCAATACCCAGCTTTCCGATCCTGAAATTTTCAAAGATTACGAAAAAGCAGGTGCATTGCAAAGCAGGGCTGAAGAAATTGAAATGCTGCTTTTGGAAAAGCTGGAACGCTGGGAATGGCTGGAAGCGAAACAAAATGGCGAAGCGGTTTAAATTAGGAATTTTGTCCCAAAGTAGGGCAGATATTTTTCTAAATCATGCCGTCTGAATCCCGAATATTCAAAAAAAAGGTCTACAACCAACATGAAAAAAGTCGAGAAAAACGTATTGGTGCTGCATAGCGCTAAGGAAATGTTTGAGCTGGTGGACAAAGTTGAGGACTATCCAAGATTTTTACCATGGTACAGCAAGACCGAAGTCATCGAACGCAAAGACAATGAGCTAAAAGCGCGCCTGTTTATGGACTATATGCGCGTCAAGCAGTCGTTTGCGACGCACAACCACAATATACCGGGGCAGGAAATCCGCATAGATTTGCTCGAAGGGCCGTTTAAAACCCTGCGCGGCACTTGGAAATTTATTGATTTGGGCGATGATATGTGCAAAGTTGAATTCAGATTAGAATACGATTTCTCCAATGCCGTACTTTCTGCCATGATTTCCCCGGTGTTCGGCCATCTTGCCGGTACGCTGGTGGATGCTTTTATTAAAGAGGCCGACCACCGCTATGCTTGAGATTGAAATTGTTTACGGGCTGGCCGATAGGCAAGTGTTGAAGAGCATGACCGTTGCCGAAGGTACAACCATACGCGAAGCTGCCCTGCAAAGCGGTTTGGAGGTGGAATTCCCAGAGTTGGATTTACAGCAAGCGCCTTTGGGTATTTTCGGCAAGGCTGTGAAAGACGAAACTGTGTTGCGCGATGGCGATCGGATTGAGGTCTATCGTCCATTGTTGATTGATCCGAAAGAAGCGCGACGTAAACGCGCCGGGCAAGAATAAATCGAAGGCCGTCTGAAACTTTTTCAGACGGCCTGTCAAACTGAAAGAACAGTAATGAGCTTGAAAATTAAATTAATCGTCGGTTTGGGTAATCCAGGCCAAGAATACGAACAAACGCGCCACAATGTCGGCTTTTGGCTGTTGGACGAACTGGCATGGAAATGGAAAGTCAATTTTAAAGATGAGAAGAAATTTTACGGTGAAGTAGCGCGCGCCACTACGCCGGATGGCGATGTTTGGCTGCTCAAACCCATGACCTTTATGAACCGCTCCGGTCAGGCAGTAGCCGCTTTGGCTCAGTTTTACAAGATTAAACCGGAGGAAATCTTGGTGGTTCATGACGAGCTGGATATTCCATGCGGCCGTATCAAATTCAAACTTGGCGGCGGCAACGGCGGACACAACGGCCTCAAAGACATTCAGGCTCGTTTGGGTACGCCTAATTTCTACCGTCTACGCTTAGGTATTGATCATCCTGGCGACCGTAATCTGGTTGTCGGTTATGTGTTGAATAAACCGTCAGCAGAACACAGACAGCAAATTGATGACTCCATTGCTAAATCCCTGCAAGGATTGCCGGCCGTGTTGAATGGCGAATGGGAAGAGGCAACACGTTTTTTACACAGTAAGTAAGCGTGCCCAAATCAAACGGGTAGCCTTGCACATCATGTTCAGACGGCCTGAAAATAGATGGCGCAGTCTGGCTAGCGATAAACCAATTAAAGAAACAGTAAATATGAATGAACTGACCAGCCTTATGCAGACCGAAGCCCCAGGCATTGTTGGCGAAACATTAGACTTCTGCCTTTACGAATGCAGTATTGAAGATGCCCCGGATGCAGAAGAAGTGGCACAATGGCGTGATATTTTGGAGGCGCGGGGTGGGAAATTTGTCCGCTTGGCAGATATCTGCCAAACATGGTTGGATGAAGAGGCCGACAAATGAAAGCCTTACCATTAAACAAATTTACTGCCGCTGCTTGTATTTGGTTTGCCGCCGCCATTTATGCCTTACTTTTCAAAGAGGGCGGCAATAGCGCTCCCCCATTTCCCCATTTTGATAAAGTCGGCCATTTCGGACTGTTTTTCGGACAGGCATGGCTGTGCGCAAAAATATTTATTCAAGACAATAGGACTATTCCCTATAAAGGCATTCTGTTTGCTGCTTTATTGTTTGCAGTAGGCAGCGAGCTGGCTCAAGCATTTCTGACTACTACGCGCCAAGGTTCGATTGCAGACGGTATTGCCGATATGGCAGGTACGGCTGCGGCGCTGTGGTTTGCAGAAAAAGTTAAAGCAGCAAAAAGTTAGACATATTTAAAGAAGTTAAAAGGCCGAGACCTTTGCAAAATAGCCCTTTCCTCAACAGCCGAAGCCCAAAACAGGATTTCGGCTGTTTTCGTTTCAAATATCCACCGATTCTACTCAAATATCCCCTTAATCTCCCTTGGATAC
>NZ_LAEI01000057.1:0-634 GCF_001618065.1 Neisseria flavescens | reverse complement strand
TTGATATACGCCCCTTTGCAGGTAATCAGAATCTCTTCCTTCGCCGCTATGGTGATTTTCCCCGCGCTGCTGGTTAACGTTGCGTCCTTCAGTGCATTCAGCTGCAACTCGTCATTCTGTGCCTGCACTTCTACTTTGCCCTGATTGGCCTGCATCTTGATGCCGCTGCTTTGGGCAAACAGGTTAACGCTCTCTGCCGCATGGGCGGTCAGGCTTTGACCGGCGGTAATGTCGGTATGATTGCCGCTGATCAGGTGGATGTTTTCATTGGCGGTGTGCAGTTGGCTTTGCTCGGTTGCGGTAGCGATACCGGCCGGAGCGGTTTGGATTAAGCCGGCCTCTTTCAGGTCTTTAAGGGCGTCTTTCAGACGGCCTCTTTGGGTTTCTTCATCGGTGTTATGGTTGTTGGCGGTTTGAGCGGCTTTGTTCAGGCTTTTGGCCAGGGAGAGTGCTTGTTCGAGTTGGGAGATGGCATCGTCCATATTCAGCACTTTGCCATTGGCGTCCTGGTTTTGTGCGCTGACGAGTATGCCTTTACCCGCCCTTACCGCGCCCCAACCGTCGGTTCTGAGTTCGAAGCCTTCGCCGTTCTCTCCGCGTTTATCACGATTTGAGTCGACGATATGGCCGAGGT
>NZ_LAEI01000015.1:0-37914 GCF_001618065.1 Neisseria flavescens | reverse complement strand
TATGGAGGGATAGGCTATTATTATTAAGTACAGCTTTGTGAAGGTTGGAGCAGCTCTGCTTATATTTTAATAATAAAATAGAAAAACTATAAATAATTCAAATAATTAAAATTAATGGAATAGATTTGTAATGATATGTTTTGTGCTAAGATATTTGAGTATTAAGTGTTTTAATTCTCTTGATTTTATGGCTAAAGCACGATGTTATAAGGCTGAGACGATTTTGCAAAAGTCTCAGCCCTGATTTATCTTACATTAACTTTTCTTCCGGCGACGTTCGCCCGGCAGCAGCATATCTGCCCATTTGATAATGTTGGCGACTTCTGCAGGATTGAGTTCGTAGAACTGGCCGCGTTTGAGGCGGTTTGGCAGGCCGATGGGGCCGAAGCCTACACGGACGAGACGGCTGACGGTGAGACCTTGGCTTTCAAAAATGCGGCGTACTTCGCGGTTGCGACCTTCTTTGATGACGACGTTGTACCATTTGTTCGCGCCTTCGCCGCCTTGTTCGTAGATACGTTCGACTTTTGCTAGACCGTCTTCGAGCATCACGCCTTCTTCGGTCAGGACGCGCATTTGTTCGGTGGTCAACTCGCCCAATACGCGCACGGCGTATTCGCGTTCGACTTCAAAGCTGGGGTGGGCAAAGCGTTGAACGAGTTCGCCTGAAGTGGTCAGGATCAAAAGGCCGCTGGTATTGATGTCCAAACGGCCGATGGCTACCCAGCGGCTGCTGGCTGCTTGCGGCAGGCGGTCGAAAATGCTGACGCGGCCTTGCGGGTCGTCGCGGGAAACGATTTCGCCTTCTTGTTTGTAGTAGAGGATGATGCGTGGTAGGCGGTCTGCCCATTTGAGTTTGATGATGCTGCCTTTGACGGTAACATGATCGTCGGGCGTGACTTTTTCACCCAGTTGGGCTACGCGTCCGTTGACTGTTACCCAGCCGTTGCTAATCCATTCTTCCATTTCGCGGCGTGAGCCGACGCCGGAAGCGGCCAGGACTTTTTGCAGGCGCTCGGGTTCGAAGCGGGAAAGGTCGCTGCGGCGTTCTTTCAAATCGCGGGCGTGTTCCATGATTTTTTGGTTGGGATTGCGGACAACCAGTTTTTTGGCTTTGGCGGCACGTTGTTTTGGGGCGGTATTTTGAGCTTTGGGGCCGTCTGAAACTTTTTGGCCGTAAGGTTTGCCTGATGTTTTTCGCTCGTCGTCGGGACGTTTTTTATTGGCAAAGGATTTGGCCGGTTTGGAAGGTTTTTTGGCGGTAGACGATACGCCGTCGCGCCATTGGCGTTTGCTGGAAGGCTGTTTGGACATGATTTTTCCTAACTCGCTTGAAAAGCGGTTCTTCTGCGGCGGTTGCGGCAGGGGTTGGATTGGGGGAAAAGGCCGTCTGAAAATCAGATTCAGACGGCCTGCCGATGAAAGGCTGTATTGTAACTCAACCAGTAAATTTTTGTTTGAAAATCCGAAAATTATGGCGAAAGGCGTTCGCGTACCCAGTTGCCGTCAACCAGACGGTATTGGATGCGGTCGTGCAGGCGACTGGGGCGGCCTTGCCAAAATTCGATACGGTCGGGAATAACGAGGTATCCGCCCCAATGCGGCGGACGGGGAACATGCAGGGGATGTTTGACACCGACGGCCGCGGCTTTGGCCACCAATACGGCTTTGCTGGAAATCACTTCGCTTTGCGCGCTCGCCCATGCGCCGATACGGCTGGTATACGGGCGGCTTTCAAAATATTCGTCCGAAGCGGCGGCATCAAGTTTTTCAATGCGTCCTTCAACGCGCACTTGGCGTTCGAGTTCCGGCCAGAAAAAAGTCATGGCGGCAAAGGGGTGTGCCGTATAGGAGCGGCCTTTGCGGCTGTGGTAATTGGTAAAGAAAACAAAGCCTTTGGGGTTGACTTCTTTCAGCAGTACCATGCGGCTGTTGGGCCTGCCGTCTTCGCCCACGGCGGCAACGTTGACCGCGGTCGGTTCGTTGACTTCGGCGTGAATGGCTTCGTTCAGCCATTGCTCGAATTGGACAATCGGGTCGGCGTGGCATTCGGCTTCCGACAGCTCGCGCTTGCTGTAATCTTCGCGGATATTGTGCAGATCCATGATTTTCTCCTTAGGTCTGACTGAATCATACTCCGTTTTTTCAGACGGCCTTAAGGGCATTTGTGTATAATCGTAGCCCTTTCTAATATGGAACAATACGGAGTCCCGTCATGCAAACCGAAGTCGAACTGAAAATCTTAAATCCGAAAATGGCCGATTCCCTGCCTGCTTATGCAACGCCCGGTTCTGCCGGTTTGGACTTGCGTGCCTGCTTGGATGAAGCTGTTGTATTGCAGCCGGGCGATGTGTATCTCGTGCCGACCGGTTTGGCGGTGCATTTGGCCAACCCTGCGTATGCAGCCGTTTTGTTGCCGCGTTCCGGCTTGGGTCATAAACACGGTATTGTTTTGGGCAATTTGGTCGGTTTGATTGACTCGGATTATCAAGGCGAATTGAAGGTTTCTTTATGGAACCGTGGTAAAGAAGCGTTTACCATCGAGCCGATGGAGCGTATCGCGCAAATGGTGATTGTGCCGGTTGTCCAAGCCGCGTTTAAGGTTGTGGACGAGTTTGCCGCCAGCGAGCGCGGTGAAGGCGGATTCGGCAGCACCGGCAAAGCATGATGATTTAAAAGGCTGTCTGTAACAGGAAAAATTGAAATATTTGATTTTGATTTGCCGCTGTTCAGACGGCCTTTTTGTTGTGCCAACCTTTGCATAATTACACACAAGATTGCATTTTTATATCTTGCCTGCATGGCCGGCGCACCCAATAATACAGGCCGTCTGAAACCTTTACGGAGCGTTGTTATGTCCCGCCCCTCACTTTTTCTGCCTTTGTTTTTAATTATCTTTGGCGCGATTTGGTTTTTGCGCGCTACGGATATTTTGCCTGCGACATCGACCATGATTGCCGGTGCATTAATTATTTTGGGCTTTGCCGTGTTGATTATGGACGGCATCAACAAACAGTCCATTGTTTCCGGCCCGATGCTGGTTTATATCGGTACAGCCATTTATCTGCACATGAGCTACTGGATTTACCTCTCGCCGCTGCTGGCCGTCGGCATGGTTGTGTTGGGTTGCCTGCTGTTGCTCTCACGCAGCGATATGATTCCTGAGAAACACACAAAATAGAAAGATGAGAGATTTGGGTTTTGCCCTATAAAGGCCGTCTGAACAATGGTATAATCCGCCGATTCAGACGGCCTTTTTTATTGTGGTTTAAATTTGAAATTTACCCTCACGGCTGCACCGTTTTCTTACATTTTGCAAAGTTTCCGCCATGACTCAAGATAAAATTCTTATTCTCGACTTCGGCTCGCAAGTTACCCAGCTGATCGCCCGCCGCGTGCGTGAAGCCCACGTTTACTGCGAACTGCATTCTTTCGACATGCCTTTGGAAGAAATCAAAGCCTTCAACCCGAAAGGCATCATCCTCTCCGGCGGCCCCAATTCCGTTTACGAATCCGATTATCAAGCCGATACCGGTATTTTTGATTTGGGTATTCCGGTTTTGGGCATCTGTTACGGCATGCAATTTATGGCGCACCACTTGGGCGGCGAAGTTAGCCCGGGCAACCAACGCGAATTCGGGTATGCGCAAGTTAAAACCATCGACAGCGAGCTGACACGCGGCATTCAAGACGATGCGCCAAACACGCTCGACGTCTGGATGAGCCATGGCGATAAGGTTTCCAAACTGCCTACCGGCTTCTCTGTCATCGGCGACACCCCGTCTTGCCCGATTGCCATGATGGAAAACGCTGAGAAACAATTCTACGGCATCCAATTCCACCCTGAAGTGACCCACACCAAACAAGGCCGCGCGTTGTTAAACCGCTTTGTCTTGGATATTTGCGGCTCAAAACCAAGCTGGACCATGCCGAACTACATCGAAGAAGCCGTTGCCAAAATCCGCGAACAAGTCGGTAGCGACGAAGTGATTTTAGGTTTGTCTGGCGGCGTGGACTCTTCCGTAGCCGCCGCGCTGATTCACCGCGCCATCGGCGACCAACTGACCTGCGTGTTTGTTGACCACGGTTTGTTGCGTTTGAACGAAGGCAAAATGGTAATGGACATGTTTGCCCGCAACTTGGGCGTACGCGTAATTCACGTTGATGCCGAAGAGCAGTTTTTAGCGAAACTTGCCGGCGTGACCGATCCGGAGAAAAAACGCAAAATCATCGGTGCGGAATTTATCGAAGTATTTGATGCTGAAGAGAAAAAACTCACCAACGCCAAATGGTTGGCACAAGGTACGATTTACCCTGACGTAATCGAATCTGCAGGTGCAAAACCAAAAAGCCCACGCCATCAAATCCCACCACAACGTCGGCGGCTTGCCTGAGAACATGAAGCTCAAATTGCTTGAACCGTTGCGCGACTTGTTCAAAGACGAAGTGCGCGAACTGGGCGTCGCTTTGGGCCTGCCGCGCGAAATGGTGTACCGTCATCCGTTCCCGGGCCCAGGTTTGGGCGTGCGTATCTTGGGCGAAGTGAAAAAAGAATATGCCGACTTGCTCCGTCAAGCAGACGATATTTTCATTCAAGAATTGCGCAATACTACCGATGAAAACGGTACATCTTGGTACGACCTGACCAGCCAAGCCTTTGCCGTATTCCTGCCTGTGAAATCCGTCGGCGTAATGGGCGACGGCCGTACTTACGATTACGTCGTAGCCTTGCGTGCCGTGATTACTAGCGACTTTATGACTGCCCACTGGGCTGAGTTGCCTTACTCGCTGCTTGGCCGCGTGTCCAACCGCATCATCAACGAAGTCAAAGGCATTAACCGTGTGGTTTACGATGTCAGCGGCAAACCGCCTGCCACGATTGAATGGGAATAATCCCTAAATAATAAAGGCCGTCTGAACAGATATTGTTCAGACGGCCTTATTCTTTGGGAACTAAGCCCAATTAAAATTGATTTTTTAATTCACGCAAAGCGGCGAAGACTTCGAGTTCGCTGTTTAATTTTCGTCCGCTCAATTCTTCGGCGCGTGCCTGAACTTGGGGCAGATGTACGCGGAAAAACGTATTGACTTTGCGTTCGTGCGCCAGGCTGACAGGCAGTGTCGGCGTGTGTTCGGCTGCGGCCAAGGCTGTCTGAATGTCGGCATTGTCCGGCTCGATATACTGGGCAAAGCGCAGATTGGAGGCGGTGTATTCATGTGCCGGATAAAACAGCGTTTCTTCGGGCAGTTGGTTGAATCGGAGGAAGCTGTCGTAAAGCTGCTCGATTGTGCCGGTAAATACGCGGCCGCAACCGGCGGAGAACAAGGTATCGCCGCAGAAAACGTGCAGGCCGTCTGAATTTTCCAGCAGATAGCTGATGTGGCGGTCGGTATGGCCGGGGGTTGCCCAAACGGTAACCAAGCCTTCGCCAAACGGGAACTGCGTACCTGCGGTGACGGTATGCGTTGCTACGTCGATGTCGCTTTCGCCATAGATCGGGGATTCTAAAAAGCCGTGGAACAGGCTTTTTGCGCCGCCGGTATGGTCGGGGTGCGGATGGGTAATCCATGTTTGCGCCAGCATCAGATGGTTGTGGACGAGGAATTTCAAAACGGGCGTGGCATCGGACGGATCGACGCAGGCGGCATGGTTGCCTTCTTGAATCATCCAGATGTAGTTGTCGTTTAGGGCTTGGATTGGCGTGATTTTCATATGCTTTCTTCTGGTTAGGGGTTTCAGACGGCCTCTAGATAATCTTTGATATTCGGGCTTTGGCCGAACACGGCTTCATGGGCTTGATGGATGCACAGTCGGTTGAACAGCAATCTTTGGGTTTGGTCGCCGTCGATAATCCGCACTTGGCCTTGCAGTTTGGGCGCGTCGTGATGAAAGGTGTTTTTAAACGCGTGCCAACGGTCGGTTTGCAGATGGATGATGGCAAACATATCGTGCGAGATATTAACGCCGACGCTGAATAGTTTGGCCGAGGCTTGCAGGCAGAAACTGCTGTCGCCAAACAGGCAAAGCCCCGTGTTTTCCGGATAGCGGAACAATTCGATTTTCACTGCTTCGGGTTCGGCAAAGATATTACAAAACAGCCGTTCAAACAACGACGGCTGTGCCACGCCTTCGCTCAACATACCGTAAAGCCCGCCCAGCCAATCGACATAGCTGAGAAAAGAAAAACGGTAGTCCTGCATAATGGCTTCGATGCGCTTGGGGTCGCGTTTGCTGATCAAGCGGACAAATTCAAAACCGACTTCCGGCAGCCGCGCCCGAAGCGTTTGATGCAGGCGGTGGGCAAACAGGTTTTTATGGTTGTGCGGATTGCGCAGAATACCGAGGAATTTTAGCCGCAATATCCGCCACAAGGCATCCGGTACTTTGACGGTGTCGGCATTTGCCGTAGGTGTTTTCAGACGGCCTGCAGGTAAGGTGCGCAGATGGTTGCAGGCATCTTCGTAGCCGCTTTCATGACGGTTGAACCAGCTTTCTAGATTGTATTGGTTGGCGGAGTCTTCGACAAAGGTCAGCGTATAGAGGTTTTTCGCCGCCAAGTTACCGATGATGTTGACGCTTATCGCTTCGCAGCGGTTTTGTTCTTTGCCGCGGGCTTTTTCGCCAGTATGGAACATTGACAAGGGCAGGCGGTAAACGTTTTGATTTTGCGGGCTGACCTGCGGATTATGCGCATGCTGTCGCTGCTCGGTTTGAGCGATGAAGTGGTGTTCCTTCGTCGGATTTGCGGTCAACAGGGCGTAAGGCTTTTCTCCGCATTCGGAAAATTCGCAATCGCTGAGGATAAAGGCTTGTCGAGTCATAATGTCGGGAAAGGCCGTCTGAATATGTTGATTATAGTTTAAAAGTGGGAATTATACAGAAGGACGGCGACGGGTTTGGTCTTTATACGCAAAAGGACGCAAAAAGGTCGTCTGAAAACGGATATAGCGAGGTTCGCTAAATCGTTTTCAGACAACCTTAAATCAACGGACTGTTCAACACTATTTATTCTTCTTTTTGGAAGACATGGTTGCGGTGATACTCGAAATATTTTTTGCTTTTTGGTCGAATTTTTAATTTCATATCGGAAAAAATTCCAAGCCGCTTTTGATTTTCCAGATCGATTTTCGGACTGATTTTTATCGTACCGTCGGTCTCAAACGTAATCAGACCGCTATCGAATAATGCGTCGATATTGGGTGCGAGCATCAGACCATTGAAGGGATCTAACCTCTCTTCATTATTGCACTTGCTCCAAGGTTTGATATGGCTGGCAATGAGTAAAGGCTGGATATCTAGACCTGTCAGTGGGCAGCTCGGATACTGTTCGAGTAGTTTTTGCCGGAATCTGCCTTGCCCTTGACGAGCTTTTATTAAGGTTTCGATTTCAGTTCGCTTTTCTGGGTCAGTCTTGGATGATAAACATTTTTCGAGTTCGTCTATATCAGATTTTAAGGATAGGGCAGAAGCGGCCTGAAAATTTGGTATTTCTGCGCACCATGTCACTAGTAATCCTTTTTTCTTACAGTTTCCGCATGGAGTTAGTTCTTTGTTGTATGTGTTCAAGCTCCATTGTTCAAGTTCTTCGATTGAGTTTGAGCAAACTTTGAAATATTTTTTGGTTGTGCTGCTGCTCCCCAGACTCTTCTTTAGTCCGCTACAATTAGCAAAATGTATTTTGGGATGTTCTTTAGAAATATTAGAAGGGATTTTAGGTCGAAGTATATTTAATATAAATCCATTTGGGTTTTCATCAATCCATTCAATAAATTCATCATCATTCGGCATGTTTTTAAAAATTACTATGTCAGACATAAGCCTCTCCAAATCTTTTCTATAAATTCAATTAAGTTTGTTTGTATATATAGGTTCGGGATAAAAAAATCTAGGCCGTCATTCCCGCGCAGGCGGGAATCCAGAAGCTTGGATTTACAGTAGTCTTTGAGTATTTCTGAAATGCAGAGGTCTGGATTCCCGCCTGCGCGGGAATGACGGCGGTCGGTTCGGTCTTCATACGCAAAAGAACATATAAAGGTCGTCTGAAAACAGATATAGCGGAATCCGCTAAATCGTTTTCAGACGACCTTTTCTTTAAAGCCGAATCAAATCAGCCTGCCGGTTAACCCAAAGCCTTCCTCGCTCCGGCGAAGAGGCGGTACCAGCCGGACAGTTCCGTCCAGTCTTCCGGTTTCCAGCTCATTTGTGCGGCGCGGTACACGCGTTCGGGGTGGGGCATCATGATGGTCACGCGGCCGTCGGCGTTGGCCACGCCGGCAATACCTTGCGGCGAGCCATTAGGGTTGAGCGGATAAGTTTGGGTCACTTGGTTTTGACCGTCCACATATTGCAGCGCAATGCCCAAATCGGTGGAAATATTGCCGTCGTGAAGCGCGAAGTCGGCGCGGCCTTCGCCGTGGCTGACCACGACAGGCAGGCTGGAGCCTTGCATTTCGTTCAGAATCAGCGATGCGGATTTCGGAACATGAACCATGCTCAGGCGCGCTTCAAATTGCTCGCTCAAGTTGCGTTTGAATTTAGGCCATGCTTCTGCGCCCGGGATAATCTCGGCAAGGTTGCTGACCATTTGACAGCCGTTGCACACGCCCAATGTCAGCGTGTTCGGGTCGGCGAAGAAGGCGGCAAATTGGTCGCGCAGAGCAGGGTGGAACAGAATCGATTTCGCCCAGCCTTCGCCTGCACCGAGTACGTCGCCGTAGCTGAAGCCGCCGCACGCCGCCAGCATTTTGAAGTCGGCAAGGTGGACGCGGCCTGCCATCAGGTCGGACATATGCACGTCGTAAGCATCGAATCCGGCGCGGGTGAAGGCGGCGGCCATTTCGATTTGCCCGTTCACGCCCTGTTCGCGCAGGATGGCGATTTTGGGTTTCGCGCCGCTGTTGATGAATGGCGCGGCGATGTCTTCATTCACGTCAAATTTCACGTCGGCAAACAATGCGCTGCGTTCGTTGTCGCCAATCAGGGCGAACTCGCTGTCGGCGCAGGCAGGGTTGTCGCGCAGGCGTTGGATGGCGTGGCTGGTTTCCTGCCATGCGCGTTGCAGGTCGGTAAGGGATTGATTAAAAATTTCTTCTCCTGCATTGATGACCATATGACCGCTATCGGCAAACTCTCCCAAATGGTGCAGCGTGAGATTCAGTTTTTCGCACAAATTGAAAATATATTCGTGGTCGGCAGCGTGAACAGCAATAACGGCTCCTAATTCTTCGTTAAACAGGGTAGTTAGGACAAATTTTTGCCATTCTTGAGGCGAGTAATACTCGTTTTGAACGTTAATATTTTTACTTACCATTGTCAGCAGGTCGAGATTCATGCCACGGCGAGAAGCAAATGCCATTTCTGCCAGAGTCACAAACAAACCGCCGTCGCTGCGGTCGTGGTAGGCCAGCAACTTATCTTCTTGAACGAGTTGCTGAATTAACTGATAAAACGCTTTCAGACGGCCTGAATCAATATCAGGTGCTTCGCCGCCGCTTCGGTTATACACTTGAGCCAGTGCAGAACCACCCATACGGCACTTGTTGTTGCCTAAGTCAATCATCAGCAGAATAGCGAACGAATTGGCATTGTCTTTTAATACGGGCGTAACGGTTTTGCGCACGTCTTGGACTGGCGCGAACGCAGAGATAATCAGGCTCAACGGCGAAACCACGGATTTTTGTTCGCCATTCTCCTGCCATACGGTTTTCATCGACAGGCTGTCTTTGCCCACGGGAATGCTCAAATCCAATGCCTGACAGGCTTTAGAAACGGCTTCGACAGTGCGGTAGAGTTTTTCATCTTCGCCCTCGTTGCCGCATGCCGCCATCCAGTTGGCGGAGAGTTTGATGTTGCCGATGTCGCCGATATTGACCGCAGCGATGTTGGTAATGGCTTCGCCGACGCACATTCTGCCCGAAGCAGGCGCGTCAAACAGGGCGACAGTCGGTTTTTCTCCCATAGACATCGCTTCGCCACGATAGGTATTGAAGCCCATCATGGTAACGGCGCAGTCGGCTACGGGGGTTTGGTATTTGCCGACCATTTGGTCGCGGTGGGTCATGCCGCCGACACTGCGGTCGCCGATGGTAATCAGGAAGTTCTTGGCGGCTACTGTAGGCAGACGCAGAACACGGTAGGCGGCTTCGGTAATGTCGATATCGCCGGCGTTAAACGGTTTTTCAGATGGCGTAACTGTTTTGTCGGTACGCGTGGTTTTAGGCGGTTTGCCGAGCAAAACGTTCAGCGGCAAATCGACAGGGTTGTTGGAGAACAAGTCGTCGCGTACTTTCAAATGGCCGTCGTCGGTTGCTGTACCGACTACGGCAAATGGGCAGCGTTCGCGTTCGCAGATGGCGCGGAAGGTCTCCAAATCTTTTTCCAAAATCGACAACACATAACGTTCTTGCGATTCGTTGCACCAGATTTGCAGCGGGTTGAGTCCGTGTTCTTCCAGCGGCACTTCGCGCAGTTTGAATACCGCGCCGCGTCCGGCATCGTTGACGAGTTCGGGGAAGGCGTTGGAAAGGCCGCCCGCGCCGACGTCGTGGATGGAGATAATCGGGTTTTGTTGCCAAGCTGCCAGCAGCGGTCGATCACTTCCTGCGCGCGGCGTTCGATTTCAGGGTTGCCGCGTTGTACGGAGTTGAAGTCCAAAGAGGCGTCGTTCGTGCCGGTATTCATGGAAGAAGCCGCGCCACCGCCTAAACCGATAAGCATGCCCGGGCCACCCAGTTGGATCAGCAACGCGCCTTCGGGGATTTCGTCTTTGTGTGTTTGTTGTGCCTGAATGCTGCCCAAGCCGCCGGCAATCATAATCGGTTTGTGATAGCCGCGGACTTGACCGTCAAATTTTTCTTCAAAGGTGCGGAAGTAGCCCAAGAGGTTCGGACGGCCGAATTCGTTGTTGAACGCTGCGCCGCCGATCGGGCCTTCAATCATGATGTCTAAAGGGGAAGCAATATGGCCGGGTTTGCCATAGGCTTGTTCCCAAGGCTGCTCCAAGCCAGGGATATTCAGGTTGGAGACGGTAAAACCGGTCAAGCCCGCTTTCGGACGTGAGCCTTTGCCCGTTGCGCCTTCGTCGCGGATTTCGCCGCCCGCACCCGTTGCCGCGCCTGCAAACGGCGCGATGGCGGTCGGATGGTTGTGCGTTTCCACTTTCATGATGATATGGGTGTCTTCTTCGTGGAAACGGTAGCCTTGGTTTTCCGCCGCATTCGGATAGAAACGCTCAACTTTTGCGCCTTCGATTACGGACGAATTGTCTTTATAGGCAACGACTGTGCCTTCGGGATGTGCGTTGTGTGTATCGCGAATCATGCCGAAAAGGGATTTCGGTTGTTTTTCGCCGTTGAGGATGAAGTCGGCGTTGAAGATTTTGTGGCGGCAGTGTTCGCTGTTTGCCTGAGCGAACATCATCAATTCAACATCGGACGGATTGCGGTTTAAAGCCTGATAGTTTTCAACCAGATAATCGATTTCGTCGGCTGAAAGCGCCAAACCCATTTCGGTATTGGCTTTGACCAATGCCTCTTTACCGCCGCCCAATACATCTACGCTGGAGAAGGTTTCCGATTGGATGTGGTGGAACAGTTGCGCCGCTGCATCGATGTCGGTCAACACGCTTTCGGTCATGCGGTCGTGCAACAGGGCTGCCCATTGTTGTTTTTGCCCGTCGGTAAGCGCACCTTCCAACCATACGGCCATGCCGCGTTCGATACGTTCAATGCCTTCCAAACCGCAGTTTTCGGCGATATTGGTTGCTTTGGAAGCCCAAGGTGAAATGGTGCCCAAACGGGGCGTTACCAAAATAAATGCAAGCCCTCGCGCGCTTTGGGCGTTTGTTCAACGCTTTGCGCTGCCAGTAAGGCTTGCAGTTTTTCGACTGTCGCGGCATCAAGTGTTTTTTCGCTACCGACAAAATACCAAAATTCGCTGCTTAATTTGACTTCGGGCAGGCCGAGGGCGGCTGCTTTTTGGAAGAGTTTTTCAACACGGAAATCGGAAAGGGCGGTTACACCGCGCAAGGGCAGAACAACAGACATGGATTCAGCTCACAAAATGCAGTTGGGGAATCCATTATTATACCTGAAAAATGCAATTTTGCTTGTGAATTTATACTTCAAGTGTTGACAATTTTTGCTTGTAAATTGAAGGGGAATGAGGCGATCATGTCACCTGCTTTTTATTTGTACCTGATTATTCGATTATTTTTGTTATTTTTGAAGAATCGGGAGGAATGGGAATAGATGGGCATAAAGGTATAAAGTAAAAATTATTTAATTGTTGTCTTTGATATTTTGCTGACAATAAGGCCGTCTGAAACCTTACTTTCAGACGGCCTTGCTTTATCCTTTTCTTTTGTTTCCCAACATGTCCAGCAATCCTGCCAGATTGCTTTTTCCTTCTTCCTTACTCACAATCGGCTCGCCGCCTTTGCGGCCTAGGATTTTGATGTCTTCCTGCGGCATTTCGTCTATGAAGCGGCTCGGCTCGGGGAATTGCCATGTGCCTTGCTTTTTGCGTTTGAGGCAGTGGGTCAGTGTAAGCTGGCGTTTGGCGCGGGTAATGCCGACATACATCAGGCGGCGTTCTTCTTCAACATTGTCTTCTTCGATGCTGTCATTATGCGGCAAGATACCTTCTTCGCAACCGACAAGGAAAACGTAGGGGTATTCCAAGCCTTTGGAAGCGTGTAGGGTGGAGAGTTTGACGGCATCGACTTCTTCTTCGCTTTTGCCCTCCAAAAGCGTCATCAGGGCGATGGTTTGTGCAAGCTCGATGATGTTTTTGCCATCCTGCTCGCCTTTGCGTTCCAGCCAGCCGGTCAGGTCGGTAACGTTGCGCCATTTGATTTCGCCTGCTTTGCCTTCTTCGTTGGCCAACAGGTGGTTTTCGTAGTCGATTTCTTTCAGCAGGTTATGAATAAGCTCGCCTGCTTCGCTGGTTTCAGCTTTGGTGCGGTAGTTTTCAATCATATCCATGAAGGCTTGCAGGTGTTGGCGGTTGGTATGGTTCAACAGGGCAAGCGCTTCTTCGGTTTGCGCGGCTTCATATAGGCTGCATTCGTGTTCGTGTGCGAAGGTATTGAGTTTGCCCAGCGTCACGTCGCCGATGCCACGTTTGGGCGTGGTTACGGCGCGCAGGAAGGCAGGATCGTCGTTGGGATTGGCAAGCAGGCGCAAATAGGACAACACATCTTTGATTTCGGCTTTGTCGAAAAAGCTTTGTCCGCCGGAGAGTTGGTAGGGAACGCGCGCGCTGCGCAAGGCTTCTTCAAAAATCCGCGCCTGATGGTTGCCGCGGTATAACACGGCGAAATCGGCGTATTGGGTTTTGTCGCCGCCGACCAGCTTCTGCTTGACGATTTGGCTGACAACCCAGTCGGCTTCATGCTGCTCGCTTTGACAGGCAACGACCTTGACGATTTCTCCTTCGCCGAACTGCGACCAAAGTTTTTTGGTAAAGAGTTTGGGATTGTTTTCGATGACTTTGTTGGCGATTTTGAGAATCCGAGCGGTGGAGCGGTAGTTTTGTTCCAGTTTGATGACTTTCATCTGCGGATAGTCTTCCTGCATTTTGCGCAGGTTTTCCATGTTTGCACCGCGCCATGCGTAGATGGACTGGTCGTCGTCGCCGACGGCAGTAAACATGCCTTCCGCACCGGTCAGAAGCTTCATCAGGGTGAATTGGCAGGTATTGGTGTCCTGACATTCGTCAACCAACAGATAACGCAGCCGCCGCTGCCATTTGTTGCGCACTTCGCTGTTTTGCTGCAACAGTACGGCAGGCAGGCGGATTAAGTCGTCGAAGTCTACTGCCTGATAGCTTTGCAGGGTTTCCTGATAACTTGCATAGACGCGCGCTGTTTGTTGTTCCCACACATTAGAGGCCGTCTGAACTGCTTCTTCAGGCGTTTTTAAATCGTTTTTCCAAAGGGAAATTTGATGCTGCGCTTTGAATATGGCTTCTTTACCCGTACCGCCCAAGAGTTCGCCGATGATTTTCGCGCTGTCGGTAGAGTCGAGGATTGGAAAAGTTTTTTTTGTAACCGATTTGATTGGCTTCTTCGCGCAAAATCTTCATGCCCAAAGAGTGGAAGGTGCAAATCGTCAGCCCGCGCGTTTGCGACTTGGGCAGCATTTTAGAGACGCGCTCCTGCATTTCCGTGGCGGCTTTATTGGTAAAGGTAATCGCGGCGACGGTATGCGGCAGATAGCCGACATTGACGATCAAATGCTTGATTTTTTGCGTAATCACGCCGGTTTTGCCGCTACCTGCACCGGCAAGGACGAGCAGGGGGCCACCTAGATATTTGACTGCAGCTTGCTGTTGGGGGTTGAGTTTCATTGAAGGGGAAGACGGGTAATGTGGGGAGTAATTATACAACAAGGCCGTCTGAAATTTTCAGACGGCCTTGGGTGTTTTTTAGCGTAAAGCTTATGCAAAATATTTCAATTTGCCTTTGAAGTCTTCCAGCTTCTCATAGCCTTTTTGCGCCATGATGGCTTTTAATTCAAGGGAAACCCGTTCGAAAATACCGACGCCTTGCTGGTGTAGCGCCGTGCCGATCTGCACCATGCTTGCGCCGCACAAGATGTGTTCAAACGCATCGCGGCCGCTGTAAACGCCGCCTGTTCCGATGACTTGGATAGACGGATCTAATCTTTGATAGAACGCGTGGACATTGGCGAGCGCAGTTGGTTTGATGTATTGGCCGCCTATGCCGCCGAAGCCGTTTTTCGGGCGGATGACGACGGATTCGTCTTCGATATACATACCGTTGCCGATGGAGTTGACACAGTTGACGAATTTTAGGGGATAGCGGTTGAATACTTTCGCGGCATGATCGAAATGGGCAATATCGAAATACGGCGGTAGTTTGATGCCTAAAGGTTTATCGAAGTAGCTGAAGGCTTCGCCCAAAATACGCTCGGTGGTTTCAAAGTCGTAGGCGATTTGCGGTTTGCCGGCGACGTTTGGGCAGGATAGGTTGAGTTCGGTAATGCCGTTAAACCCACTATTTTGCACCTTTTCCAACAGGATATGTGTTTCACCGGGCGACAGGCCGACCAGTGATAGGAAAAATGTCCGTTCCGGCTGAGACTCTTGAAGGGTAAGCAGATAATCCAGATAGTAATCAATGCCTTGATTCGGCAAGCCCATTGAATTGATGCTGCCGAGAGGCACGTCCCGATAACGCGGCTCGGGGTTGCCTTGACGCGGGGTAAGCGTTGCGGTCTTGGTAATGAAAGTGCCTGCCGAAGACTGTCTGACCGCTTCCAATTCCTCAACAGTCATACACGACACACCTGCTGCGTTCATCAGACAGTTGTCAAAAGAAAAACCGGCGATTTGTGTTTCCAATGATACCATCTCCTGCTCCTTTTCTTCGCAAAATCAAATTGTTTGCCAAGCGTAACACGAAGAGGCAGCACGATTTTTAACAAACATCAAATGACAGGGAATGTAGGAATATGTTGTTTTATAGAATAAAGTAAAGACGTAAAAAGGTCGTCTGAAAGCAAGGTTTCAACAAAGTTAAAACCTAAATGTTTTTCAGACGACCTCTATCAAGACAAACATGGCTGTCTCAATCAAATAAAGTCAGTCGGCCATTAGTTTCCAACTGACCAAGCTATCAACGTTTTTTGAAGCTTTTCAGAGTACCGTCATTGTTAAATTCAAATTCGTATTCCGCACGATCGGTTTTGAGGAAACCGGTGATCCACTCTTTCTTACCGGTCGATACGAACAAGGAGTAATACACGTGAGGCAAGTCTGTTTCTTTGGCTTCTACTTCTTTGGCTTTTTCGCCGTAGGCTTGAGCGATTTTCGCGATATCGGCAAATTTGATTTCATCCAACGGGAAAACGTTGTCTTTCATATTTCCGTTGCCGGAAATGCGGACAGGCTGAGGCTCGCTCCATTTACCGTCTTCAAATTCGTAGTGGTCGATATTTTCGGGTTTGTTAGGGTCTTGAATTTCCACGGTAATGCGCGGACGTTTGCCGCCGTAGAAATGGATGTTTTGGAAAATATTGAGTGGTTTGCCACCGAATTGCGGCAGTGCTTTCAGCGCATCTTCAGCAGCTTGCAAAGCGGTTGCATCCGCCAAGAAATTGCCTGAAGAAACCACAGGTTTTACCTCAGGTTTTGCTTCTTCAGCAGGTTTTTCAGCATCTTTAGGGGCTTCTGCCGTATTACCTGCAGCAGCTTTTACAGGCTCATCGGAAGCCTGTTTGTTTTTATCACCACAAGCAGTCAAACTCAATGCAGCAGCGCTTACGAGGGCAAGCCATTTCATTTTCATTTATCAATCCTAACTTTGAAAATATGCGACATTGCATATATTTCACATTATAACAAACAAAGAAAAAATGTGTGAAAAATTAATAAGTTTTGTATTATGGCTGATATTTTCGAAGTTAATAATAAGTTTTATTTTGAATCTTTTATATGCCTGTTTTCATACTGGTCTCAGGCAAGAATCCAAGAGTTTGAACACTTTTATGAATAAGAAAGGTCAGCGGATTGGGATTTGAAGTACAATTTTCCCTAACGGAAAAGGCCAGTATGCGGTATAGCATACAGCCTGTTCTTTAAGAAAGAACATACAACTGACCTAAGATAAACGATGCCACCTCCAATATCTGTGTGGAAGAAACCTATTTTTGCCACCTTTACCATTCTTGGGAAAAAAGGACTGAATGAAAACACCAACAGACTCATCCAACCATATTTCTCTAAACAAACCAATTTTCGCAACACCAGTGATCGGGAAATACGTAGGGTTCAAGATGAGTCGAATCACCGGCCAAGAAAAACACTTGGCTACAAAACACCAAGTGTTTTATTCCTGAATCTGTTCCTAATGTTGTACTTGAAATCTGAATCCAATAACCTTAGCTCTTAATTAGGCTGTCCACTCTTTTAACGCTGCTTCAAAACGTTTCAAGCCTTCGGCCATATCTTCATCGTTCAGCAGCAGGCTGGGGGCGAAGCGCACCACATTGGTGCCGGCAACCAGTACCATCAGGCCGTGTTTCAAAGCGGCGGCGGTGATTTCAGATGCCTTGCCTGCGTATTTGTCTGCCAACACGCAGCCGAGCAGCAAGCCCATGCCGCGGACTTCTTTAAATACGCCGGTCTTTTCACCCAATTCACACAAGGCCGTCTGAAGTTTTTGGCCTTGTTGTTTAACGTGTGCCAATGTTTCGGGCGTATTGATGATGTCAAACGCACGGCTGCCGACCGCGCACGCCATCGGATTGCCGCCGAAGGTCGAGCCATGTGTTCCGGGGCCGAAGGTTGGGGCGATTTTATCGGTAGTCAGTATCGCGCCAATCGGGAAACCACAACCCAAGGCTTTGGCGGAGCTGATGATGTCGGGTGTAATGCCGTAATGCTCGTAGGCAAACAGTTTGCCTGTATGGCCCATGCCGGTTTGCACTTCGTCCAAAATGAGCAAGGCGCCGTGTTTGTCACATAAACGGCGTGCGGCTTGCAGGTATTCTTGGGTGGCAGGCAGGATGCCACTTTCACCTTGAATCGGCTCGATAATTACGGCACAGGTTTTGTCGCCGACGGCGGCTTCCAATGCGGCAATATCATTAAATGGAACATGGGTAATATCTGACGGCAGCGGCGCGTAGTCTTTGCTGTATTTGGGCTGGCCGCCGACGGATACGGTAAACAGGGTGCGGCCGTGGAAGCTGTTGAGGCAGGAGATGATTTCAGTTTTGTGTTCTTCAAAATGATCGCGACCGTATTTGCGCGCCAGTTTCAGCGCGGCTTCATTGGCTTCTGCGCCGGAATTGCAGAAAAACACTTTGTCGGCAAAGGTGTTTTCGACCAGTTTTTTGGCCAATTCTTGCGCCGGTTGGGTAGTGTAGATATTAGAAATGTGCCAGAGTTTTTGCGATTGTTCGGCCAAGGTTGCGACCAAATCGGGATGACAATGACCCAGCGCATTCACAGCAATACCGCCTGACAGGTCAATGTATTCTCGTCCTTCGGTATCCCAAACCCGGTTGCCGAGCGCGCGTTCCGGAATCATGGGGGCGAATGAGAAATTGGGCGTCAGGTAGTTTTGCATTTTCTTTTCCTTTTGATATTGTCAACAATCTCTTGAATTATGCGCCTATTAATTCAGAGATTCAATATGGCAATCAGGCCGTCTGAAAACTGGCTTTCAGACGGCCTGATGTTTATTTATGCTTGATTTCCCAGCATTGATGGATTTTTTTGTTGCGGAAATCGTCGGGAACGGACTGCTTGGAAATGTCTTTGACAGCGTATTGTTCCGATACAGAATCGTCTAACACAAAACTGCGCAGGTTGTTGGAGAAATACAGAATGCCGTCTGAAGCGAGCAGGCTCATTGCACCGTCAATTAGCTTTTTATGGTCGCGCTGGATGTCGAGGATGTCGAGCATCTTTTTGCTGTTGGAAAAGCTGGGCGGATCCATGACGATCAGGTCGAACTTTTTACCTTCGTCTGCGGCGTTTTGCAGGTATTGGAACACATCGGCACGGACGATTTTATGTTGTTCGGGGTCGATGCCGTTGAGTTCGAAATTGCGTTTTGCCCACTCGAGATAAGTGTTGGATAAATCGACGGTTTCGCTGGATACTGCGCCGCCGGTTGCGGCATAGACGGTAAAGCTGCCTGTGTAGGAAAACAGGTTGAGGAAGCGTTTGCCCGCTGCGGTGTCGCCGACTTTTTTGCGCGTGTTGCGGTGGTCGAGGAAGAGGCCGGTGTCGAGGTATTTGTCGAGGTTGACCCAAAACTTGCGGCCGTTTTCAGTAATGACGAAATCGTCGCCGGTTTTGCCAGTTTTTTCGTATTGCTGTAAACCTTTTTGGCGTTCGCGGCGTTTGAGGTGGATTTGTTCGGGCGCAAAACCGGTCACAAAACCGATGGCTTCCAATACATCTGCAAGCCATGCTTCGTATTCTTCGGGCTGCATCAGCCAGCCGGTATCGTATTCCTGAAGATGGATTTGGTCACCGTAAACATCGACGGCAAAGGGAAATTGGGGAATATCGCGGTCGTAAATGCGCCAGGCTTCGATATCGTTGCGTTTGGCCCATTTCATAAGATGTTTGATGTTTTTGCCCAAGCGGTTGGCAAAGGGGGTAATGTCGGTCATGGTTTCAGACGGCCTTATTGGGGAAGTTTCCAAAATTGATCAGCAGGGACGTAGGCGTGGCGGTCAAGCATATAGAGAATTGTATCGTCAGGCGCAACTATGGTGGCGCGGTCGGTCTTGCCTTTAAACGGGAACACGATTCGTGCTTCCGAGGCGTTTTTGATGTCGATACCGTAGCTGGTTCTGCCGCTTTCTAATTTGTATTGGTTTTGAGTATATTCGTAAACGGTTTCTTTGCCTTTTTCGTCTTTGACGGTAAAGCTTTTTGCGGCAAAAGTGATTTCGGCTTTGCTGCCGTTGGATGCAACGGCCTTCCATTCGCCGCGATAACTTTCCGATCCGCTGCACGCGCCGAGCAACAGGGCAACGACAAGTGCAGGTAATAAGGCGGCAATTTTGAAAAACTTCATGTCGGCTTCATCCGTGCTGATTCAATAAAACGGCATTATAGCTTGATTTTGCAGTTGCAGCCTGTTTTGCTTGACCTGGGCAGTTTTCTCCTTTATTATCCGCCATTCGCCTTTTGATACGAAGCCATCGTCATCCAACCTAAACCGCCGTTTCGGGCGCGTTTCTTTTATTGCTTGCATATTTGCAAAGCCTTTTCTGTGCAGGTTGTCGTCGATGTTAACCACAAGCAAGATGCTTGCGACAACCCTGTAACTTCACATTTCCCGTATCGTTACTTTCCTTTGCTTCAGGTCGTCTGAAATTGTTCAGGCGTGCGCGTTGTTGTCTCTTAGGATAGATATGTCTATTAAATTTGCCGATTTGAACCTTGATAAAAACATTTTGTCTGCCGTAAGCAGCGAGGGTTATGAAAGCCCGACCCCGATTCAGGCGCAAGCGATTCCGTTTGCTTTGGACGGCCGCGACATTATGGCTTCGGCACAAACCGGTTCAGGAAAAACCGCAGCCTTCCTGCTGCCGACTTTGCAAAAACTGACCAAGCGCAGCGAAAAACCGGGCAAAGGCCCGCGCGCTTTGGTATTGACCCCGACCCGCGAACTGGCGGCTCAAGTGGAAAAAAACGCGCTGGCGTATGCTAAAAATATGCGTTGGTTCCGTACTGTCAGCATTGTTGGCGGTGCATCTTTCGGCTATCAAACCCGTGCTCTGAGCAAACCGGTTGACCTGATTGTCGCCACTCCGGGCCGTCTGATGGACTTGATGCAGAGCGGCAAAGTTGATTTTGAACGTTTGGAAGTGCTGATTCTGGACGAAGCCGACCGTATGTTGGACATGGGCTTTATCGACGACATCGAAACCATCGTGGAAGCAACGCCGAGCGACCGTCAGACTTTGTTGTTCTCTGCCACTTGGGACGGCGCAGTGGGCAAACTGGCGCGCAAATTGACCAAAGACCCTGAAACCATTGAAGTTGAGCGTGTGGATGATCAAGGCAAAATCGAAGAGCAGCTGTTGTACTGCGACGATATGCGCCATAAAAACCGCCTGCTCGACCACATCTTGCGCGATGCCAATATCGACCAATGCGTAATTTTCACGTCCACCAAAGCCATGACCGAAGTCATTGCGGATGAGTTGTACGAAAAAGGTTTTGCCGCCAACTGCCTGCACGGCGATATGCCGCAAGGCTGGCGTAACCGCACGCTGATGGACTTGCGCAAAGGCCGCTGCAAAATTTTGGTTGCCACCGACGTTGCCGCACGCGGTATCGACGTACCAACCATTACCCACGTTATCAACTACGACTTGCCGAAACAGGCTGAAGATTACGTTCACCGCATCGGCCGTACCGGCCGCGCAGGCCGTACCGGTATTGCGATTACTTTTGCCGAAGTGAACGAATACGTCAAAGTACACAAAATTGAAAAATACATCGGCCGCAAATTGCCTGAGCTGACCATCGAAGGCATGGAGCCGACACGCAAACGCAAATCTGCCGGCGGCAAACCGAAAGGTAAAGGCGGCTGGGGTGATCGTAAATCCGGCGGTTGGCGCGGCGATAAGAAACCGGCTAAAGAAGGCTTTGGCGGCAAATCACGCGGCGAAGGCCATAAAAAAGACGGTTTCAAGAAGTCTGAGGGTTTCAAAAAAGGCGGCGAAGGCTTTAAAGGCAAGCGCAAGTCTAACGACAGCTTTGGCGGTAAACACAAAAGAGGTTGATTGCTTCAATCTTAAGGTCGTCTGAAAAAGACATAAGGGCGTGTGAAGACACGTCCTTTTTTATGGTTTCGAGTTTTCGCATATAAAAAAGCGCGGGATTGATCCCACGCTTTTTCAGACGGCCTTTTACAAAGCAGCCAATACGGCATCGCCCATTTCGGAGCAGGAAACCAGTTTGGTACCTTCTTCGTAAATATCGCCGGTACGCAAGCCTTGTTGCAGTACTTTTTGTACGGCGTTTTCAACTTGTTGCGCGCGTGCTTCGTCGTTCAGGCTGTAACGAAGCAACATGGCAAGAGACAATACGGTCGCCAGCGGATTGGCTTTGTTTTGACCGGCAATGTCGGGAGCTGAGCCGTGGGACGGTTCGTACAGGCCTTTGCCGTTTTCGTCCAAAGAAGCAGAAGGCAGCATACCGATGGAACCGGTCAGCATGGAGGCTTCGTCGGAGAGGATATCGCCGAAGATGTTGCCGGTAGCAATCACGTCAAATTGTTTGGGCGCGCGTACCAACTGCATGGCAGCGTTGTCGACGTACATATGGGAAAGCTCGACATCAGGGTATTCTTTGCCGATTTCTTCAAAGATTTCGCGCCACAGTTCGGTGGTTTCCAAAACGTTGGCCTTGCCTACGGAGCAGACTTTTTTGCTGCGTTTTTGAGCAGATTGAAAGGCAACGTGGGCGATGCGGCGAATTTCGCTTTCGCTGTATTTCATGGTGTTGTAGCCTTCGCGTTCGCCGTTTTCTAACACACGGATGCCGCGCGGTTCGCCAAAGTAAATATCACCGGTCAGTTCGCGTACGATAAGGATGTCGAGGCCGGCTACGATTTCCGGTTTCAGAGTGGAAGCATTGGCCAGCTCTTTATACAAAATGGCAGGGCGTAAATTGGCAAACAGATTCAAGTCTTTACGGATAGCCAACAAGCCGCGCTCAGGGCGCAGCGGACGGTCGAGATTATCGTATTGAGGAGAACCGACTGCACCAAGCAGGACCGCATCGGCTTTACGGCAAAGGTTTTGCGTGAATTCTGGATAAGGATGGCCGTATTCGTCATAGGCTTCGCCACCCAAAGGCGCGTATTCGTAGCTGACATCCAAACCTTGTTCGATAAGTTTGTCGAGTACACGGACGGTTTCTGCAACGATTTCAGGGCCGATGCCGTCGCCGCGCAAGATAGCGATATGTTTGGTCATTTCGGGTTTCCTTATGGGAAGGTTTTAGGTAAAGGGCAGGTCGCCTGTTTTTCAGACGGCCTTAAATCAATTTGCTCTGAAAACGCTGATTGTACCATTATGGTACTGGTAAAGCTGGCTAGAAATCGCGTAGGCAGATTCTTCAAATGCCTGCAGGGCAATATTCGCCATCGCCTGCAAAGCCTCTTCATCGGATGGGCTGCAAACGAGCAGGGCGTTGCGCGCCGGGACTGCAAAAACGGGGTTGGCCGGCAGCATAGGATCGTCTTTAAGTACTTCGTCCAAAAGCAAAATCAGGGAAGCATCATAGTCGTTGTCCAAATGGATTTGAGCCAATGACCAACCTTCGGCATGATGAATTTGGACACGTCCATTCATCCGTTGGCGCAAATTATCCATGGCGGTACGATACAAGGCGTCTTCATCTTCAATACTGGCTTCTTTCATATGCTCACGGTTGAGCGTATGCATGGATTCTTCCGTATCCACCATATAAAGCAACATGATATCGCCCGCAATCGGTTTGTATACCAAGTAATCAGCAGGTTCGGCTTCGTCCGTATTTGTAATCAGTTTGGCGTTTTCCAGATAAATCGTATTTTTAATTGTCGGAAGAATTTGTTGTGCTGAAACACTGGCATCAGCGTCCTGAATCTTATCGATAACCGCTAAATTGGTAGCAACAATAGCCTCCAAAGCCTCGGGATTTTGCAGATAACTTGTGTAATGGTTGCTCAAATATGTGCTGAACGATGCTTCATCGTCTTCGGAAAACTGGACGATGATAGGCGAAGAAGCAATATTTTCGCCCCAGTCGATTTTCGCCTCAAGATCCAATTCTTCTTGGATGCGATGGGCAAAGTATTCGACAAATTCCTGCCAAGTCATTAATTTAGGTTTAGAGCGGAACAACCTGCTGAAAAAAGACATATTGTGTCCTGAATGAGGGGATAAGGCCGTCTGAAATATTATAGACGTTCGGTTTCAACACGGATTTTAAAAACGACTTTGCGTATGTTCGCCCTGTCGCCGACCAATGGGGCATGCGCATCATTCGGGAAAAATAGCGCAAATTCGCCGGGCTTCAAGGTTAACCAGGTTTCCGGCTCGCAGTCGAAAAACTCGATATCGCGCTTTTCGTTGTAGCCTAAACCGTTTTTCAGACGGCCTCTATCTATCCAGCCATATATTTCGTTACCATCAATCGGCGTTTGAATATCAATATGTTTTAAGTGCGCTTCAGGTTGGGCTTCGCCTTTAGTCCTCATCGGCTCGCTGCCGATAAAAATACGGATATTGGGATTCTCGCACGGCACTTGGCCGTCCGGCAGCTTGGCAAAATCCAAAGTCTGCAACAGATGGAAGGCCTCGGCAAAGTCGGGATGCAAGGCAGCGTAGCGGGTGGCATTGCTTATGGTGTCGGTAATCATGGTGTGGTTAGGTAGAAATTAAACTTCAGGATGTGAAGAATACGTTTTAAAGACGCTTTATTGGGATTATGACAACAAGGCCGTCTGAAAGGGCTTTTTATGGAGTTGTGTTTTGCAGATTCAAAGTGGAAGCATAATGTTCAGCGATAGGAATACGCTTGCGGCTGACTTGGTTTATATCGCTGCCTTCTTCAGTCCATAAAAACGGAAAGAACGTGTATACGCTGTCGCCATTCAAATCATGGATTTCTTCGCGCCAATTTTCCCAACGCAGGTTTTCGTAAAACAACTGTAAATCGCCGGTCAATGCCCAATTTAAGAAGTCGCCATAACCTTTACCGCAATCTTCCCATTCCAGTGTATCCGGTGGTAGGTAGAAAACATTACCTACTTTGCCATTCAATCCTCCGCCATTAATCGCAAAATAGCCTCCAGCAACATCATCGGCAAACAGATAATAGGGAGCAGGGCCTGCTGACTCGGATTGTGTACGGCTTAGATTCCAACTTCCCAAACCACGAGGTAGCTTCGCGCTGCCAGAACCAAGTATCCGTAACCAGCCGTCATCGATAAGGATACCGCCGGTTTCATAAACGACAGCACCCATAAACGAACGTATCGTTACTTGGGTTTTGACAAGTTCTTCCTTTGCCTTTTCAAGCGTACGTGGCAGAACTTCAACGCTGTTTACCGCTTTTGTAAGCCACTCTTGAATCAATGGCCACGCAGGGTCTTGGGTTTGGATTAATTCGTCGAATGATCTCATGGTCTATCCCAAAACATTCAGTAAAGGCCGTCTGAAACACTTAAATTTTTCAGACGACCTGATCGTTTATCAACCGTTAAACAGCCAAGGCTGGCTTTGACGGCGTTTTTCTTCGAAATCGCGGATTTCATCGGCATGTTGCAGGGTTAAGCCGATTTCGTCCAAACCGTTTAAGAGGCAGTGTTTGCGGTGTTCGGTAATGTCGAACTTGAACGTTTCACCGCTCGGCGTGGTCAGGGTTTGCTCGGCAAGGTCGATGGAGAGTTGATAGCCTTCGTTAGCTTCGACTTCTTTGAAAAGCTGATCAACTTGTTCTTCGGTCAACACGATGGGCAGGAGACCGTTTTTGTAGCAGTTGTTGAAGAAGATGTCGGCAAAGCTGGGGGCGATGACGGCGCGGAAACCGTAGTCGTCCAATGCCCAAGGGGCGTGTTCGCGCGAGGAGCCGCAGCCGAAGTTTTTGCGCGTCAACAGGATTTGCGCGCCTTGGTAACGTGGCTGGTTCAGCGAGAAATCGGGGTTCAGCGGGCGTTTGCTGTTGTCCATGCCTGGTTCGCCGTGGTCGAGGTAACGCCATTCGTCAAAGGCATTAGGACCGAAGCCGCTTCGTTTGATGGATTTTAAAAATTGTTTGGGGATGATGGCGTCGGTATCGACGTTGCTGCGGTCGAGCGGAGCGACGATGGCGGTGATTTTGGTAAAGGCTTTCATGTCAGATTCTTATAGTAATAATGGGAAATTTTATGGCTATTCGGGTTAGCGTGTGCTGTGCAAACCGATTCGGTTGCCTTCTGTGTCTTCGATAAATGCTGCAAAGCCGTTGGCAATGCGGAATTTCTCTTGTAACAGTTTGCCGCCTGCTGCAACGGCTTTTTCTGCTGTTTCGGCGCAATCCGGGCAATTAAAGAAAATGGTTGTACCGCCGTGGCCGGGCTGGGCATTGCTGTCGTGCCAAATCATGCCTGCCGTACCGTGTTGCGTGTAATCGGCTGGAAAAATGATGAAACGGAATCCGTTGCCGCCAACGTCTTGTAGGGGCTTGCCGAATACGGATTCGTAAAAGGCTTTGGCGCGATCCAAATCATGAGCGTGAATACCAAACCAGCTTGACGGATTACTCATTGTTTCTTCCTTTGCTTGGAATTGTGAAAATGTCTGAACAAGTAATAAGGTATCAGGCCGTCTGAAACGGAGTCAGGAGCTTCAGACGGCCTGATTTACCGAATTATTCGGTAGCGGCTTCGATTTTTTCTCCAACATGGCTCATGCCGCGGCCTACTGCATTGCCGCCTTTTTTAACGGCTTCTTCAGTTTTATCGGCTACGCGTTCAGCGGTTTCTTTGGTTTTGTCGGCTACACGTTCTGCAGTTTCTTTGGTTTTGTCCCAATTGCGGTTGGTATCGTCTTTTGCGCCGGACCAAGTGCTGGAACAAGCTGACAGGATGAGGGCTGCGGCAGCTAATGCAAACAGTTTTTTCATACTAGATTCCTTTCAAGTTATCAATGATTAAGAAGGTTTTCAGACGTTTTGCGCAATAGGAAAACTTACTTGAGCAAGGTATTGTTTCAGACGACCTGATCAATAAAGGCCGTCTGAAAATACTTTAAGCCATAGTGCGGATGTCGGTAAAGTGGCCGGTCACTGCGGCTGCGGCTGCCATGGCAGGGCTGACGAGGTGGGTGCGTCCGCCGTTGCCTTGACGGCCTTCAAAGTTACGGTTGGAGGTGGAGGCACAACGTTGTCCCGGGGTCAGGCGGTCGGCATTCATGGCGAGGCACATAGAGCAGCCCGGTTCGCGCCATTCAAAACCGGCTTCGATAAATACTTCGTGCAAGCCTTCTTTTTCTGCCTGCTCTTTAACCAAACCGGAGCCTGGAACAATCAACACGCGTTGTACATTGTCCGCTTTTTTGCGGCCTTTGGCGATAGCGGCGGCTTCGCGCAAGTCTTCAATACGGCTGTTGGTGCAAGAACCGATAAAGACGATATCGACAGGGATTTCGTTTAATGGCGTACCGGCTTCCAAGCCCATGTATTCAAGGGCGCGTTCCATGCCGCTGCGTTTGACCGGATCGGTTTCTTCAGCAGGATTAGGTACTTTGCCGCTGATGTCTAAAACCATTTCAGGCGAGGTGCCCCAAGTTACTTGAGGCTCGATGTCTTCGGCTTTGAAGTGGTATTCTTTATCAAATACGGCACCTTCGTCAGACACCAGCGTGCGCCAGTATTCGACGGCTTTGTCCCATGCTTCACCTTTAGGTGCGAAAGGTTTGCCTTTTACATAGTCGATGGTGGTTTGGTCGACGGCAACCATACCTGAACGCGCACCGGCTTCAATCGCCATATTGCACAAGGTCATGCGGCCTTCCATAGAAAGGCTGCGGATGGCTTCGCCGCCAAACTCGATGGCGTAGCCTGTACCGCCGGCCGTACCGATTTGGCCGATGATATAAAGTGCCACGTCTTTAGCGGTAACACCGGGTTTCAGACGGCCTTCAACGGAAATCAGCATGGATTTGGATTTTTTGCGGTAATACATTGGGTTGCCATGGTGTGCTCGACTTCGGAAGTGCCGATACCGTGCGCTAATGCGCCGAATGCGCCGTGGGTAGAAGTGTGAGAGTCGCCGCAGACAACGGTCATGCCGGGTAGGGTAGCACCTTGCTCCGGGCCCATAACGTGCACAATGCCTTGACCTTTATCCATGAACGGGAAGTAGGCGAGTGCGCCAAACTCTTTAATGTTTTTGTCCAAAGTATCGACTTGCAGTTTGGAAATCGGGTCTTGGATGCCTTTGTCCCAGTCGCCTGTCGGGGTATTGTGGTCGGCAGTGGAGACTACGCTGTCGATACGCCAGAGTTTGCGGCCGGCCATTTTCAAGCCTTCAAATGCTTGCGGGCTGGTTACTTCGTGAACCAGGTGGCGGTCGATGTAAAGCAGGACAGTGCCGTCTTCTTCTTCGCGGACGACGTGGCTGTTCCAAAGTTTATCGTAAAGGGTTTGTGCGCTCATGATGAGTATTCTTTGCTATTGGTAGGTATGAATGATGGTTTGCGTTTATGGGCCGATTTTAGGCTTTTTATAGGGGCTGCGCAATAGAAATTTGTCCAATTTTTAAAATTTGTTGCAAAGTTTCAAAAACACTTGTCAAAAATTAGACAAATTGTAGAATTGTTGACAAAAAGATTCATCTTATCTGAAAGAATGCTTGTCGAAATGCACTAAAAAGTTCTATCATTCTCACTCAACATCCACACTTACCAAGAGGTATAGAGAATGAAATTACCGGTAATGGCTCCTGAGCATCTGACTCAATTACGGGAATTTGAGAAAAAAGTCCTTGCCAATCATGCCAAAATCGAAGCATGGTTCCGTTCGCATTGGAACGAACACCGTCCACCATTTTATGGTTCGGTTGACATCCGTAATGCCGGTTACAAAATTTCATCTATCGATATGAACCTGTTTCCGGGTGGCTTCAATAATTTGAATCCCAACTTTATCCCGCTGGCGGCGGTTGCCGCGCAAGATGCGGTACAGCGCGCATGTGAAACGGCAAAATCCGTATTGATTATTCCTGAAAACCACACGCGCAACACATTCTATCTGCAAAACGTTTACGCCCTCAGCGAGATTTTGCGTTCGGCAGGATACGAAGTGCGCTTGGGCAGCTTGAATCCTGAAGTGACCGAGCCAACCGAGTTTGAAACCGCATTGGGCGACAAAATTTTGCTTGAGCCTTTATTGCGTACCCGTGAGCGTGTACATCTTGCCGACGGCTTCTCACCTTGCGTTGTTTTGTTGAATAACGACTTGTCTGCGGGTGTTCCTGAAATCCTTAAAGACATCAGTCAAACCGTATTGCCTCCATTGCACGGCGGCTGGACGACTCGCCGTAAAACCGAACACTTCGGCGCGTACAACCAAGTTGCTGCCGACTTTGCCAAGTTGATTGACATCGACGAATGGCAAATCAATCCTTATTTTGAAAAAATCAGCGGTTTGGATTTCCAAGAGCGTGAAGGTGAGGATGCGTTGGCAGGCGCGGTAGAGCGTGTATTGGCGAAAATTCAAGCCAAATACGATGAATTGGGTATTACCGACCAGCCTTTCGTTATTGTGAAAGCTGATGCAGGTACTTACGGCATGGGCGTGATGAGTGTTAAATCTGCAGATGAAGTGCGTGGATTGAACCGTAAAAACCGCAATAAAATGGCGAAAGTCAAAGAGGGTTTGGAAGTTAGCGAAGTCATTGTCCAAGAAGGTATTTATACCTACGAAACCATGAACGGCGCCGTGTGCGAACCCGTTGTGTATATGATGGACCGTTTCGTTATCGGCGGTTTCTTCCGTGTACACGAAGGGCGCGGCGCAGACGAAAACCTTAATGCCGGCGGCATGGTATTCGTCCCTCTGTCCAACAGCATCCCCACCGGCAGCGGCGACAACTCCCAAGAAGCGCCTGAAGCGTGCAAACGCGTATTTGAACAATGGGACTCGCTCGGCATGCCACGCTCTGAAAAAGACTGCGACGTCGACAACGAACACAACCGCCTCTACGTTTACGGCGTAATGGCGCGCCTGTCCTTGCTTGCCGCTGCATTGGAGTTGGAGAAAACCGCGCCCCAAGCCTAATAAAGCGTTGATCGATATTGTCAGGCCGTCTGAAAATTAGTTTTCAGACGGCCTTTTCTGTCTGTACAATTCATTCTAACTAAAAAAACATGATTTATTTTTATGAGCAAACCAGCCAATCCAGTTGAAATAACCGACAATCTGCCAGACCAAACCATACAGCGCAGCAATACCGACAATGCGCCGCGTTCTGCTATCCATCAAACCTTGTATTCCGCCGATACCTTTGCTCAGCATGATTATCTTGCCGGAAAAAACTTGCCCGATATTGCCCGCCCGCAAGAAGGTCAAATCGACTGGCTGCATTTTGTCGGCATCAATGATGCTGCCTTGCTCAAACACGCGCTTGAGCCTTACGGCATCCATGAGCTGGTGATTGAAGATATTCTCAGCCGCAAACAGCGTCCGAAAATCGAAGACTACGGCAGCTATGTTTTTACTGCCGCACAGGTTTACCACTATACCTCCACGGGCAAGCTCCATTCTGACCAAGTGTATGTGATTATCGGCAAAGATTTTGTGTTGTCTTTCCAACAAAAACCGTTGGGCTTGTTCAGCCATCTCCGCCGGCAGATGCACGAAAATCCGCACAATATTTTGAACAAAAATACGGCGTTTCTTGCTTATTGCCTGCTCGACCGTATTGTGGACGACTATTTCATTGTTTTGGAGTCGTACAACAACCGTGTCGAAACAATAGACAAGTCCCTGTTTAAAAATGAAAACAGCGATATTCTCAGTAAGATCCACCGCCTCAAGCGTGATGCCGTCCGTCTGCGCCGTACACTTTTGCCATTGCGCGATGTGTTCTACCAACTGGCCGTACGCGGCGATTTTGCCATTTTCAAAGGCGAATCGACTGTTTATCTGCGCGATGTGTACGATCACAATATGCAGCTTATCGAATCGCTTGATGCCTCGCGTGATATGGTGTTGAGCATGATGGACATCTACCTTTCCTTCCAGTCCAACCGCATGAACCAGCAAATGCGCGTGTTGACGGTTATTACCATCATCTTTATGCCGCTGACTGTCATCACCGGCATCTACGGCATGAACTTCGACAATATGCCTGAGCTGCATTGGCATTACGGCTATTTCATGGTTTTGGGTGTGATGCTGTGTATTATTATCGGACTGCTGATTTTCTTCTCACGTAGAAAATGGCTGTAAACAGGAAGGCAATGGGTTGAAATTCAACGATTAAAAACGGTAGAATAATTTTACACACGTGCAGTCTGAAGTTTTCAGACAATTTTAAAATAAATATCAAAAGGAGAATAAACGATGAAACCGGAACGCCAACTACCTTCCCATGAACTGATCATGTCCGAGCTGATGATGCCTTATACGGCAAACTTCAGCGGCAATGTTCACGGCGGCGATCTTCTGCGCCTGCTCGACCAAGTGGCATATTCCTGCGCCTGCCGTTACAGCGGAACCTATTGCGTTACTCTGTCTGTTGATAAAGTATTGTTTAAAGAGCCTATTCATGTTGGTGAGTTGGTAACCTTTTACGCCAGTATCAACTACACCGGCCGCACTTCTATGGAAGTCGGTATTCGGGTTGAGGCGCAAAACATCCACACCGGCGAAGTGCGTCATACCAACAGCTGCTACTTCACCATGGTTGCCGTTGAAGACGGTAAGCCGGTTCCTGTGCCGCCTTTGGAAATCAATACACAGCGCCAACGCTGCCGTTATGAAAGGGCTAAAAAGCGTAAAGAGTTGAGTCTGCAGGCTGCGAACGAAGATTCTGGCTGCAATTAAATTGAATTTATTAAATAATGAAGGCCGTCTGAAATCCTGTTTCAGACGGCCTTCACGCAAAAGCCATAAACTACTTGTTTTGTGGTAGAATCAACAAGATTTTTGCCATACGAAATTACAGATAATCATGACCGACGCAACCATCCGCAACGACCATAAATTTGCACTTGAAACCCTGCCTGTCAGCCTTGAAGACGAAATGCGCAAGAGCTACCTCGATTACGCCATGAGCGTGATTGTGGGACGAGCCCTGCCGGATGTCCGCGACGGTCTCAAGCCGGTACACCGCCGCGTGTTGTACGCGATGCACGAGTTGAAAAACAACTGGAATTCCGCCTATAAAAAATCGGCGCGTATCGTCGGCGACGTTATTGGTAAATACCACCCTCACGGCGATACAGCCGTTTACGACACCATCGTCCGTATGGCGCAAGACTTCTCCATGCGTTATGTGCTGATTGACGGTCAGGGCAACTTTGGTTCCGTTGACGGCTTGGCCGCAGCAGCCATGCGTTATACCGAAATCCGCATGGAAAAAATTTCCCATGAAATGCTGGCGGATATTGAAGAAGAAACCGTCAATTTCGGTCCCAACTATGACGGCAGCGAACATGAGCCGCTGGTGTTGCCGACCCGTTTCCCTGCGCTGTTGGTAAACGGTTCGTCCGGTATTGCCGTCGGTATGGCAACCAATATCCCTCCGCACAATTTGGGTGATACCATCAATGCCTGCCTGTGCTTGTTGGATGAGCCTGAAACTGAAATCGATGAGCTGATCAACATTATCCAAGCGCCCGATTTCCCAACCGGCGCAACTATTTACGGCTTAAGTGGCGTTCGCGAAGGCTATAAAACCGGCCGTGGCCGTGTAGTGATGCGCGGTAAAACCCATATCGAGCCTATCGGTAAAAACGGTGAACGCGAAGCCATTGTTATCGATGAAATCCCATATCAAGTAAACAAAGCCAAGCTGGTTGAGAAAATCGGCGAGTTGGTACGCGAAAAAACGCTGGAAGGCGTATCCGACCTGCGCGACGAGTCCGACAAATCTGGTATGCGTGTCGTGATCGAATTGAAACGCAATGAAAATGCCGAAGTCGTTTTGAACCAACTTTACAAACTGACCCAGCTGCAAGACAGCTTCGGTATCAACATGGTGGCCTTGGTTGACGGCCAGCCGCGTTTGCTGAACCTGAAACAAATCCTGTCTGAATTCCTGCGCCACCGTCGCGAAGTTGTTACCCGCCGTACTTTATTCCGCCTGAAAAAAGCGCGTCATGAAGGCCATATTGCCGAAGGTAAGGCGGTGGCCTTGTCCAACATCGACGAAATCATCCGTCTGATTAAAGAATCTGCTAATGCGCCGGAAGCCAAAGAAAAATTGCTGTCCCGTCCATGGCGCAGCAGCTTGGTTGAAGACATGCTCAGCCGCACGGATTTAGACTTGCACATGATGCGTCCTGAAGGTTTGCCAGAGAATTTGGGTCTGCACAGCCAAGGCTATTATCTGAGCGAATTGCAAGCCGATGCCATCCTGCGCATGAGCTTGCGTAACCTGACCAGCCTCGATCAGGAAGAAATTGTCGGCGAATATAAAAACCTGATGAGCAAAATCATTGATTTCGTAGATATTCTTTCCAAACCTGAACGCGTTACCCAAATCATCCGCGAAGAATTGGCAGACATTAAAGCTAACTTCGGCGATGAGCGTCGCAGCGAAATCAATCCGTTTGGCGGTGATATTGCCGATGAAGACCTGATTCCGCAACGCGAAATGGTCGTTACCCTGACTCATGGCGGCTACATCAAAACCCAGCCGACTACTGATTATCAGGCGCAACGTCGCGGCGGTCGCGGCAAACAGGCAGCGGCAACCAAAGACGAAGACTTTATCGAAACCCTATTTGTTGCCAATACGCATGATTATTTGATGTGCTTCACCAATTTGGGCAAGTGCCATTGGATTAAAGTGTACAAACTGCCGGAAGGCGGCCGCAACAGCCGCGGTCGTCCGATTAACAATGTTATCCAATTGGAAGAAGGCGAAAAAGTCAGCGCCATCTTGGCCGTCCGCGAGTTTCCGGAAGACCAATACGTCTTCTTTGCCACCGCACAAGGCATGGTGAAAAAAGTCCAGCTGTCTGCATTTAAAAACGTTCGCAGCCAAGGCATCAAAGCCATTGCGCTTAAAGAAGGTGATTACTTGGTCGGCGCAGCGCAAACCGGCGGTGCGGACGACATTATGTTGTTCTCCAACTTGGGCAAAGCCATCCGCTTTAACGAATATTGGGAAAAATCCGGTAACGATGAAGCAGAAGATGCCGATATTGAAATCGAAAACGAAGATTCAGACGGCCTGGATGATGAAAATGCCGAAAACGCATTGCCAAGCGGCAAACACGGTGTCCGTCCGTCCGGTCGCGGCAGCGGCGGTTTGCGCGGTATGCGCCTGCCGGCCGATGGCAAGATTGTCAGCCTGATTACCTTCGCCCCTGAAGCCGAGCAAAGCGATTTGCAAGTATTGACTGCTACCGCCAACGGCTATGGCAAACGCACTCCGATTGCCGATTACAGCCGTAAAAACAAAGGCGGCCAAGGCAATATCGCCATCAATACCGGCGAGCGCAACGGCGATTTGGTTGCCGCGACTTTGGTCAGCGAAACCGACGACCTGATGCTGATTACCAGCGGCGGCGTCCTGATTCGTACCAAAGTTGAGCAAATCCGCGAGACCGGCCGTGCTGCCGCAGGTGTCCGCCTGATTAATCTGGATGAAGGCGAAACCTTGGTCAGCTTGGAACGAGTGGCTGAAGAGGCTGAAGATGAAGCTGCTTTAGAAAGCGATGCAGCTGAAAACCAAGTGGTAGAAGCTGAAGATACTCCGTCTCAAGAATCTTAAACTTCAATGAAAAAGGCCGTCTGAAAAGTTTTCAGACGGCCTACTTATTCCAAAAGAAAATCCCGTGAGCGCAACCGAACCATTCGATTTACCTCTTTTTCTGAAAAATCTGCCCAATCTGCCGGGCGTGTACCGTTTTTTTGACGAAGACAATAATGTTTTGTATGTCGGCAAAGCGGTCAATCTCAAGCGGCGCGTTTCCAGCTATTTCCAAAAAAACGACCATTCGCCGCGCATCGCATTGATGGTAAAACAGGTTCATCATATTGAAACCACCATCACGCGTTCCGAAGCCGAAGCGCTGATTCTCGAAAACAATTTCATCAAAGCCTTGTCGCCGAAATACAATATTCTTTTCCGCGATGACAAAAGCTATCCTTATTTGATGCTCAGCGGCCATCAATATCCGCAAATGGCGTATTACCGTGGTACACTGAAAAAGCCTAATCAATATTTCGGCCCGTATCCGAACAGCAACGCCGTGCGCGACAGCATTCAAGTGTTGCAAAAAGTCTTTATGCTGCGTACCTGCGAAGACAGCGTATTCGAGCATCGCGACCGTCCTTGTCTGCTTTACCAAATCAAACGCTGTACCGCGCCTTGTGTCGGCCACATCAGCGAAGAAGATTACCGCGACAGCGTACGTGAAGCCGCGACTTTCCTCAATGGCAAAACCGACGAACTGACGCGCACCTTGCAACACAAAATGCAAACCGCCGCCGCCAATCTGCAATTTGAGGAAGCAGCCCGTTACCGCGATCAAATTCAAGCACTCGGCATCATGCAGAGTAATCAGTTTATCGACAGCAAAAATCCGAACAATCCAAACGATATCGATTTGCTCGCTCTGGCGGTTTCAGACGGCCTAGTCTGCGTACACTGGGTCAGCATCCGCGGCGGACGGCATGTCGGCGATAAAAGCTTTTTCCCCGACACCAAAAACGATCCCGAGCCAAACGGACAAGATTACGCCGAAGCCTTTGTCGCCCAACACTATCTAGGCAAAAGCAAACCCGACATCATCATCAGCAACTTTCCCGTTCCCGATGCGCTGAAAGAGGCTTTGGAAGGCGAACACGGCAAGCAGATGCAGTTTGTCACCAAAACCATAGGCGAACGCAAAGTCTGGTTGAAAATGGCAGAGCAAAACGCACAAATGGCGATTGCACAACGCCGCCTGCAACAAAGCAGCCAGCAACACCGTATTGATGAACTGGCCAAAATCCTCGGCATGGATTCAGACGGCCTTAATCGCCTTGAATGTTTCGATATCAGCCACACGCAAGGCGAGGCCACTATTGCGTCCTGCGTTGTGTATGATGAGCAAAACATCCAGCCTTCGCAATACCGCCGCTACAACATCACGACCGCCAAACCCGGCGACGACTACGCCGCCATGCGCGAAGTGTTGACGCGCCGTTACGGCAAAATGCAGGAAGCCGAAGCCAACGGCGAAAGTGTCAAATGGCCGGATGTCGTGTTGATTGACGGCGGCAAAGGGCAAATCGGCGTAGCCGTATCGGTATGGGAAGAGCTCGGGCTGCACATTCCTTTGGTCGGTATCGCCAAAGGCCCCGAGCGCAAAGCCGGCATGGAAGAACTCATTCTGCCTTTTACCGACGAAGTCTTCCGCCTGCCGCCAAACAGCCCGGCCTTGCATTTATTGCAAACCGTACGCGATGAATCGCACCGCTTTGCCATTACAGGCCACCGCAAAAAACGCGACAAAGCACGCGTTACTTCCTCACTCAGCGAAATCCCCGGTATCGGCAGCAAACGCCGTCAAGCATTGCTTACCCGATTCGGCGGTCTGCGCGGCGTGATTGCGGCCAGCCGCGAGGACTTGGAAAAAGTGGAAGGCATCAGTAAAGCATTAGCGGAAACCATTTATGAGCATCTGCACTGAGCGATGAGACAAAAAGGATATCTAAAAAATTTTCAGACGACCTTTTACCTTATTGTGTTAATTTCAACTAGGGATTCCGGTTAATTCAGATAATACTTTGCGTTAGTTTTTGAAAAGGATATAATCCCATTTGCATTCTATCCGCTATTGTAATGAATGCAGTCAAACTATCTATTTAATTGTAGGAGAACGTTTATGAAAAAATATTTGGTCTTGTTGTTTGCAACAACACTAATGGTACCATCGCTTTCATTTGCTGACGGAAGTGATGCTGCTAAAATCAATTTAGTTAAAAAACTCTATAAGACTGATAAGCAAGGCTATGCTAATGGGGAAACATATTCTAAATATGCTGCGCCTGAGTTTAAAAATATCATAAAACAGGCTTACCGCATTATTGATGGTATCGAAAGAAGAACTGGCGATACTTGCGATATGGCAGAGCACTACGATCAAGGTTTTTGTAATGGAGATAGTAAAATCAGTAAGCTGAAAATTACCCCTTTATCTGGTAATCTTGTTCAAGTTACCTTTTCTGATGGTTCACTGAAAAACAACTTAAAATACGACATTAGTTGTACCAGCAATCGTTGTGTCATCAATGACATCATTAATGATGGAAGAAGTATTCGGAAGCAATACCAAAAAATTATTTCTAGTAAAAGTTGTGATTAAGTTATTTTAGTTAAGGTTGTCTGAAAATATTTTCAGACAACCTTTTTTAAATCTTATTCTATATAGTACTGTGATTTTCCTCTCTTAAGAAAATATCAGATTTAAACTAAAATAAATAAGAAATTTAAAATATTTAATAAAAAACTTTATAAGGGTATTATTATGAAAAACTATTTTTATATTTTTATATTAATGGCAACACAATTTGCTCAAGCAGAACAGAATAATTGCAACTCACTTAATAAAATAGCAGAAGCCAAGGGGGCAATTTACGCTCCAGTTCTTGGTAAAACTGTTATCAAACCAGGTAGGCTATATTTTCATTCTGCCCCGCATTCTTCTTGTAAATTAAAAGAAACCTTTATTATTAAAGGGGATCATGTTGTTGTTTATAAAAATTATAAAAATTACGACTATGCAATGTTTATTAATAACAGAACTGGTATTACTACACAGGGCTGGATTTTGGAGAATGCCCTAAAAACTACCGGTACGATGGGAGGGCGTTTATAATTCAACACAATCTAAAAATTTTTTACGAACTATTCTTCCTCAAGCTAATACTGCTTAAAGTATTAGATAAGATAAAGGAACAATATGAAACCTGTCATCATCAAAAATATCGAGATCGGAAAAGGCCTGCCTAAAATTGCCGTGCCGCTGGTGGCCGCCAATACGCAGGAATTGGAGCAGGCTTTGCGTATTTTGAAAGATACGGCTTTTGACATTATTGAATTTCGTGCAGATTTTTTCCAAGAAGCGCTTGATGCCGATTTTATTGCCGAGCAATTAGGCATTGTCCGACAGGCTTTTCCTGATAAGCCCTTACTGTTTACGTTTAGAAGGGCGCAAGAGGGCGGTAATACGCCTTGTTCTGACGACTATTATTTTGAATTATTGGAAAAAATCATCCGTTCCAAACAAGCCGATATTATCGACATCGAGCTTTTTGCTGAGGAAGGCGGCGTAAAACAAACCATTGCTTTGGCGCATGAGTATCAAACTGCCGCCTTGCTTTGTAATCACGATTTCCAATCCACGCCGTCTTTGGCAGACATTACAGGCCGTCTGAAAACAATGGCCGAGTGGGGCGCGGATATCTGCAAAATTGCCGCGATGCCGCAATCACCGCACGATGTATTGACTTTATTGCATGCAACATATGATGTTTCACAAAGTATAAACTGCCCGATTATTACTATGTCCATGGGTAAAACCGGAGCCGTCAGCCGCTTGGCCGGTTCGACTTTCGGCTCGGCTGTTACCTTTGGTGCAGCAGGAAAAACGTCGGCTCCCGGCCAAATTGATGCCAATGAATTAGGAAAATCTTGGCAATTTGGGATAGTTAAT
>NZ_LAEI01000034.1:0-21150 GCF_001618065.1 Neisseria flavescens | reverse complement strand
GACTGCCACATCATTAGAAGGCAAAGCAAACGACCGTTTACAGTACTGGCTTTGCACAAGCGGAATTGGAGCAAAGGCGTGTAAGGCTTAAATCCAAAATAGTCCCCACGCCCGAGAACCTTTATGCGCTGTTTTACGATTGCCGACGGCACGCTTGGCTACCACGGTATTGTACCCAAACGCCACAACGCTCTCACTCAGCCCCATTCCAGAAGCGAAACACCGCTTGCCCATCTATCCTTCAACCAAGACGGATACAGCAGCTACTGCCGCGAATATGCCTCTTATCAACAATGGCTGGTAGAACGCAACGAAACACGCTATCAAGGCACACAGGCGCACGGTCAAGGTTACGATGCAAAAATATGATGCATACTTTCCGCCTGCTTGAAACCGCGCGCGATATTGCCCTTCATGGCGAAATCCGTCCACGCCGTCCCAATCGTGACGAATTGCTGGCCATCAAGCGCGGTTCTTTTCCTTACGATGAACTGTTGGCGCGTGCAGAAACATTGATTAACGAAGTAGAAAATTTGTTCGCCCAGTCCGATCTACCGGAAGCTGTAAACAGCAGTTTGGCAATCAATGCCCTTGTCGAAATCCGAATCAAGATTTACGGATAAGAGAATCAAAAACAGAGGCCGTCTGAAATTATGTGTTTCCGCTTTTCAGACGGCCTTTTCATATTTCAAATTCCAACCGTCTATCCATCAAAACAACCTTTTCTGCCATCTCCAAACAAGCAATAGCAACATGAAATATAATTTCGTTATTGATTGGATTCATACGACAAAATTGTTGTTTTTTCATCATAATCCAAAAGTATCGAGTTTAACGCCTATTCTCCTTGCTTTATAATGGCCGTCTGAAATAAAAATACAATTAAAGCAAAAGCATGTCTTTGCAACTTAAGCAGATTTGCATAATTAAATATATGCTTTAATCATAATGATGATAAAATAATACGGCTTTCCTCTAAATTAAAGGGAAAACTGCACAAGAAACGGAAAATAAAATGAGTGTCGGATTATTGCGTGTTTTGGTTCAAAGCCAGACCATCTCAAATCAACAAGCGGAACATTACAACAACCTTTTACAATCAGGCAAAGAAATCCTGCCCAACCTGTTTTCAGACGGCATCATCTCCCCTAAAGCTTTAGGAGAATTAGTCGCGCGCGTATTCAGCTACCCCCTTTTAGATTTGCACTACTATCCGCGCAATAATGTAGTCAGCGACATTCTGACGGAAGAGCAAATGGTGCAAAACCGTTGCATTCCGATTTTCAAACGCGGACGCAAGGTTTATTTCGCCGTATCCGATCCGACCCAAATCCAAAACTTTCAAAAAATCGCTTTTGCTTCAGGTTTAAGTGTCGACTTGGTAGTGGTTCCAGACGACCAGCTCAGCTCATTGCTGGAATGGTTGGGTCAACGTTCGACCACCATTCTGAAAGAAATCAACGACGAACATGAAGCAACGCAGCAATCGCAATCGCTTTATATCGACAATGAAGAAGCTGAAGACGGCCCTATCCCCCGCTTCATCCACAAAACCTTATCCGATGCCCTGAACGCGGGCGCATCGGACATCCACTTTGAATTCTACGAACAAATGGCGCGCGTCCGTTTCCGTGTGGACGGACAATTGCGCGAAGTCGTACAGCCACCTGTCGCCGTGCGCGGCCAGTTGGCATCGCGCATCAAAGTGATGGCGCGTTTGGATATTTCCGAAAAACGTATTCCGCAAGACGGCAGAATTCAAATTGCCTTCCATAAACACGGCCGTCCGATTGACTTCCGTGTCAGCACTTTGCCGACATTGTTCGGCGAAAAAGTGGTAATGCGTATCCTAAATTCCGATGGTACATCGCTCAATATCGACCAGCTCGGTTTAGAGCCTTTCCAAAAAGAAATGCTGTTAGAAGCCATCAACCGCCCTTACGGCATGGTATTGGTTACCGGTCCGACAGGTTCGGGCAAAACTGTTTCGCTCTATACCTGCCTGAGTATTTTGAACACGGAAGATGTGAATATTTCGACGGCAGAAGATCCGGCCGAGATTAACCTGCCGGGCGTTAACCAAGTCAACGTCAATGAAAAACAAGGCCTGACGTTTGCCGCTGCACTCCGATCCTTCTTGCGTCAAGATCCTGATATTATTATGGTTGGTGAGATCCGAGACTTGGAAACCGCTGACATCGCCATTAAAGCTGCCCAAACCGGCCACATGGTTTTCTCGACCCTGCATACCAATAATGCACCGGCCACGCTGTCCCGCCTTTTGAACATGGGTGTCGAGCCTTTCAACATCGCCAGCTCGGTCAGCCTGATTATGGCGCAAAGGCTGTTGCGCAGACTGTGTCCAAACTGCAAACGCGAAGTTGAACGCCCTCCGGTTCCGGCATTGAAAAAAGCCGGCTTTACCGATGCGGACTTGGCTCAAGATTGGAAGCTCTACCGCCCGGTTGGTTGCGACAGCTGCCGCGGTAAAGGCTTTAAAGGCCGCGTCGGTATTTATGAAGTCATGCCGGTCAGCGATGAAATGCAAAAAGTCATTATGAACAACGGTACAGAAGTTGATATCATGAACATGGCCTATCAGGAAGGCATGGTAGATTTGCGTCGTGCCGGCCTCATGAAAGTCATGCAAGGCCTGACCTCGTTGGAAGAAGTGACTGCTCATACCAATGACTAAACTGCCATATTTTCGAAAATTAAAATAAAGCGGCACGGGGAAACAGTCCGCTTTATTTCTTACTAACAAGGGATAACTCATGGCTCAAGCAGAGCAAAAAAGAAGTCTGTTCGGCTCAAGAAGCAAAGGCAAGCGTTTTACATTTGAAGGAAAAAACATCGAGACCGAACGTCTTGTCCGCGGCGAAGTAGTTGCCAAAGACGAAGAAGAAGCACGCAAAAAACTCCAACGCAGAGGCATTCGCCCTTTGCGTATCAGTAAAGTCAAAACCGCACGTAAACGCCGTATTACCCAAGAAGACATTACAGTGTTCACCCGCCAACTGGCAACAATGATGAAGGCAGGCTTACCGCTGATGCAGGCTTTTGAAATCGTTGCGCGCGGCCACTCCAATCCGAGCATGACCGAAATGCTGATGCAGGTTCGCTCCGATGTCGAACAAGGTAGCGCATTAGGCAAATCGTTCTCCAAATATCCAAAATATTTCGACCGTTTCTATTGCAATCTGGTCAGCGCAGGCGAATCCGGCGGCGTACTGGAAAGCCTATTGGACAAACTGGCTGTCTATAAAGAAAAAACCCAGGCCATTAAGAAAAAGGTTAAAACCGCACTGACCTACCCAATTGCCATTATCGTGGTGGCGATTGCGCTTATCTTCATCATGATGATGTTTGTACTGCCTGCCTTTAAAGAAGTTTATGCCAATATGGGTGCAGAGCTGCCAAGCCTTACCCAACTCGTCATGAGCTTATCCGATTTATTCGTCGACTATGGCTGGATTATGATCATCCTTTTGATTGTTTCCGCCTTCGGTCTGTACAAACTCCATGAAAAATCGCCTACTTTCCAAAAACGAATCGATGCTTTGATTTTGAGACTGCCTGTTTTTGGCACCATCGTCCGAAAAGCGACTATCGCCCGTTGGGCGCGTACGACCTCCACCCTCTTCGCAGCCGGCGTTCCTTTGGTGGAAGTATTAGATTCAGTTGCAGGCGCATCCGGCAATATTCTCTATGAAGAAGCCACTCAAGACATTCGAGCCAAGGTAACCCAAGGTCTGTCGCTGACATCCAGTATGCAAAGTACGGATATGTTCCCCAACATGGTGATCCAAATGGCAGCCATCGGCGAAGAGTCAGGCTCTTTGGACGATATGCTGAACAAAGCAGCCGAATTCTACGAAGATGAAGTAGACAACTCCGTCTCCCGCTTATCTGCCTTGATGGAACCTATCATCATGGTGGTATTGGGTTCGCTCATCGGTATTTTGCTGATTGCCATGTATCTGCCGCTGTTTAACTTGGGTAATGTCGTAGGTTGATATGCTTGATAGTATTTACTCTACCATCGATGCCCTCTCTGCTCTTGCGCCATTCACTATTCCTTTAGCCGTTATTTTAGGATTACTGATTGGCAGCTTTCTGAACGTCGTCATTTATCGCACGCCGATAATGATGGAACGCGAATGGACACAATTTTCTAAAGAGCATTTGGGCATCGAGCTGACAGAAGAAGAAAAACAGCTATTTAATCTGCGCAAACCGGATTCACGCTGTCCTGAATGCAAAAGTCCGATCAGATTTTGGCAAAATATACCCATCCTCAGCTATGTTTTCCTGGGCGGGAAATGCCACTCCTGCAAAACCGCGATCGGCATACGCTATCCGCTGATTGAGCTACTGACAGGTGTCTTATTCGGTATTGTCGCGTGGCAATACGGCTGGTCATGGGCGACTATTGGCGGATTCATTCTAACTGCCATATTGATTGCGCTGACCTTTATCGATGCCGATACTCAATATTTACCCGACAGCCTGACTCAGCCCCTAATTTGGATCGGCCTGCTGTTTAATCTGAATGACACATTCGTTCCCCTGCATTCAGCCGTTTTAGGCACAATCGCAGGCTATATGAGCCTTTATACTTTATGCGCCGTCTATAAACTTCTGACCGGTAAAATCGGCATGGGCAATGGCGACTTCAAACTTTTGGCCGCGCTAGGGGCATGGCTGGGCGTAGGAATTTTGCCTGTTCTGGTATTCATGGCTGCCTTAGTCGGACTGGTGGGCGCACTCATTGCCCGCGTCGGTAAAGGTCAATATTTTGCTTTTGGTCCTAGCCTTGCTGTGGCAGGATGGATTATTTTGGTTGCCAATGCACCTATTACCCAACTGGTACAATGGTGGCTCGTACAATCAGGATTCCGATAATGACATTATGGATAGGCTTGACCGGCGGTATTGGTAGCGGCAAATCATCTATCGCCCAAATGTTTGCCAAACTTGGCGTACCCATTATCGATGCTGATGCCATCAGCCGCTCACTGACCGCTGAAAACGGCGAAGCCCTTCCTGCCATCCGCCAACTTTTCGGCGATGAGGTTTTTGACAGTGAAGGCCGTCTGAATCGTATGGCTTTACGAGAAGAAGTTTTCAGACGACCTCAATCCAAAAAACAACTGGAAAACCTGCTTCTGCCATTAATCTTAAACAAAATCCAACAGCAGAAACAAGAACTTGCCTCCTCTACTTACGGCATTATCGATGTCCCGCTTTTGATTGAGAATCCGGCATTTAAAGCGGAGACCGACCGCATTTTGGTTGTAGATGTTCCGGAGTCCGTCCAAATCGAACGCGTACATCAACGCAATGGTTTTTCAGAAGAACAAACGCGCCAAATCATGGTCACCCAAGCTTCTCGATGTGACAGACTGCTTCATGCCGACGATGTATTGGACAATACCCATAGCTTGGAAGAAGCAAAAATCAAGGTTGCCCGCTTGCATCAATACTATCAATCCATTGCAAAAACTCTGAAAGAAACTGCATGACCGCTCCTGTTGTAAAATGTCCGACCTGCCACAAAGAAGTCGTTTGGAACATCGACAGCCCCTACCGCCCTTTCTGCAGCAAACGGTGCAAACTCATTGATTTAGGCGAATGGGCACAAGAAAAATACACCGTTTCTTCGGAAGACGATCCCTTTTCAGACCTGTTGGACGGCAAATAAACTGCGCCGCCTCCTTCAGCCTATCCAAAACAGGCTCAAAACAGTAAAATACCCTTTTTATTCCAATCTATTCCATCCACCATGCTCACCTTCCAACAAATTATTTTCAAATTACAAAACTACTGGGCAGACAAAGGCTGCACCGTTATCCAACCTTTCGATATGGAAGTCGGTGCTGGTACTTCGCATCCAGCCACCTGCCTGCGCGCATTAGGCCCAGAGCCTTGGTTTGCCGCTTACGTTCAACCCAGCCGCCGCCCCAAAGACGGCCGCTATGGCGACAACCCCAACCGCCTGCAACATTACTATCAATTCCAAGTTGCGCTCAAACCTGCGCCAGCCAATATTCAAGACCTATACCTCGATTCCCTGCGCGAATTGGGTATCGACCCTAAAATACACGACATCCGCTTTGTCGAAGACGACTGGGAAAACCCTACTCTCGGCGCTTGGGGCTTGGGTTGGGAAGTTTGGCTCAACGGCATGGAAGTAACCCAATTCACCTACTTCCAACAAGTCGGCGGTATCGACTGCTCCCCTGTACTTGGTGAAATCACCTACGGTATCGAGCGTCTTGCCATGTATCTGCAAGGCGTGGAAAACGTGTACGACCTCGTTTGGGCAAAAACCCTTGATGGCAACATCGTCACTTACGGCGACGTTTATCATCAAAACGAAGTCGAACAATCAACCTACAACTTCGAATACAGCGATGCCGATTGGCTCTTGCGCCAATTCAACGACTATGAAGAACAAGCCAAACGCCTGCTTGCAGTTGAAGACACCAGTCTTGCCCTGCCTGCTTACGAGCTTGTACTCAAAGCCGGCCACACGTTCAACCTCTTAGATGCACGCGGCGCCATTTCTGTTACCGAACGCGCAACCTACATCGGCCGTATTCGTGCACTGAGCCGTATCGTTGCACAAAAATTCGTTGAAAGCCGCGAGAAACTGGGCTTCCCATTGCTTAAAAACCAATAAACCCGCACATGCTTACCACGCCGCCCTTTGATACATTCAAGTGGCGGCGTTTCTATTTTCAGACGGCCTTAACGTCGATGCCATCGCAAACACTTCCTGCCTGCTTTCAGGTAAAATAAGCCCTTTATTACATAAACCGTCTGAAAACATGAGTTCATCCTCTTCTGCAAAAACGCCCTTTTTCTTACTTTCCCTCGTTGCCATCATTCTTGACCAACTGAGCAAATGGGAAATCTTGAAACACTTTACCGAAGGCGAACGCCTCAATATCATTCCAGACTTTTTTGACCTGACCCTTGCCTATAATCCAGGCGCGGCATTCAGCTTTTTGGCCGACCAAGGCGGCTGGCAAAAATTCTTCTTTTTAGGTCTGGCAGTCGTTATCAGCCTGTATTTAGCCCGTGCCATTTTGCGTGATGAGTTTGGCCGCTGGGGCAAATTGGGTGCAGCCATGATTATCGGTGGCGCGATTGGCAATGTGGTTGACCGTCTGATTCATGGCCACGTTGTCGATTTTCTGCTTTTCTATTGGCAAAACTGGTTCTACCCCGCATTTAACATTGCCGACAGCTTTATCTGCGTTGGCGCAGTTTGCTTGGTAATAGACGGTTTGCTGCACAAAAAAACACCTTCAAACGACACAAAGGCCGTCTGAAAACGGAACACACATGACTCAAAAAACCATTATCCTTGCCAATCCCCGCGGCTTCTGTGCCGGTGTTGACCGTGCCATCAGCATTGTTGAACGTGCACTCGAAGAATTCGGCGCGCCCATTTACGTCCGCCATGAGGTCGTTCACAACAAATTCGTCGTGGACAATCTGCGGGCAAAAGGTGCCGTCTTTGTTGATGACTTGGCGGATGTCCCAAAGGGTGCCACACTGATTTACTCTGCTCACGGCGTATCCAAAGCCGTACAGGAAGAAGCGGTGCAACGTGGTTTCCGAGTTTTTGATGCCACCTGCCCTTTGGTAACCAAAGTCCATAAAGAAGTAGCCCGCCTTGATGAGCAAGATTACGAAATTATCATGATCGGCCACAAAGGCCACGTCGAAGTAGAAGGCACGATGGGACAATTACCTCCGGGTAAAATGTTTCTGGTTGAGACAGTGGAAGATGTAGCCGGACTGAACGTCAAGAATCCTGACAAACTTGCCTACGTCAGCCAAACCACTTTATCGGTGGATGAAACCAAAGACATTATTGCAGCTTTAAACCAACGCTTCCCCAATATCCGCAATCCGCGCAAAGAAGACATCTGCTACGCCACAACCAACCGCCAAACCGCTGTTAAAGAATTGGCCGAAGAATGCGATCTCGTAATTGTTGTCGGCTCGCCCAACTCTTCCAACAGCAACCGCTTGCGTGAAGTAGCCGCATTGCGCGGGGTCGATGCCTATATGGTCGATAATGCTTCCTACCTGAAAAAAGAATGGTTTGAAAACAAAACTAAGGTCGGTGTCACTGCCGGTGCATCTGCACCCGAAGTCTTGGTTCGAGAAGTCTTACAAACCATTCAAGACTGGGGACATGAGACCATACGCGAAGGAGCAGGCGCAGAAGAAAGCATTGTATTTGTCTTGCCTAAAGAGTTGCGTCGTGAGGGTGAAAACAAGCAAATTCTCAATAAAGGGTAAGTTTGTTATTTGCTTTATTTGAACTTAAGGCCGTCTGAAAATTTTCAGACGGCCTTAAGTATATTTTACTAATAAAAAGACCTGCCTTAAAGGCAGGTCTTTTCATACATTATCCTGATTATTTCTCAGAAGTATGTTGCTGACGGCGCAAGATAGCAGGAATTTCAAAGTCATCCAGTACAGACTGGTTGCTGAAATCAGCCGCAGTCAGATTCATAGAACGGATATTGCGGTTGGTACGAACCAGGCTTTCAGCACTGCTTTGGCTTTGAGCTTGAGGCGCTTCTTCCGCACCACGTACCAATTGTTGGGTACGGGCAGCAGCACGCAGTTGGTTGTCAGTACCGTTTTCTTTCAAGCCGGTAGCAATGATGGTAATACGGATAGCGTCTTCGCTCATGCTCTCGTCTTCGGCAGCACCAAATTTGCATTCCACTTCAGGGTGTGCATTTTGGTTGACGATACGCATAATCTCGTTGAACTCAGACATTTTCAGGCAACCAGGAGCAGTGGTAATGTTTACCAATACACCGCGTGCACCATCCAAAGTAACGTTATCCAAGAGCGGGCTGGAGATAGCTTGATCGGTAGCTAATCGGGCACGGTCGATACCTTGTGCGAAACCTGAACCCATCATAGCGATACCGCGATTGCTCATCACAGTTTTCACGTCGGCAAAGTCCAAGTTGATCATGTCGCTAGGGCAAGTCACCACTTCGGAAATACCGGCAACCGCGTCACGCAGTACATTGTCTGCCGCACGGAAAGCTTCACGCATGGTCACGTCTTCGCCCAAGGCAGTCATCAATTTATCGTTCGGGATAATAATCAGGGAATCGACGCGCTCTTTGAGTTGATCCAAACCTGCTTGAGCGATATGCACGCGTTTACCTTCGTAAGCAAACGGACGGGTTACAACTGCAACGGTCAGGATACCCATTTCTTTAGCGATTTCAGCCACAACGGGAGCAGAGCCGGTACCTGTACCACCACCCATACCAGTAGTGATGAACAGCATGTTTGCACCGCGGATGGCATCTTCAATGGCTTCACGATCTTCTTGAGCAGCGGCGCGGCCAATTTCAGGATTTGCACCGGCACCTAAACCGCGAGTCAAGTTTGTACCCAATTGAATGCGTTTAGCCGCATTGTTTTTAGCCAATGATTGCGCATCGGTATTGGCACTGATGAACTCAACACCATGAATAGTGTTGGCAACCATGTTGTTGATGGCATTACAGCCGCCGCCGCCCAAACCGATAACTTTAATAACAGCAGGGCTCGTTGCTGATTCTGCTACGTCGTAAACAAATTCCATTCAATAATCCTCCGCGCCCCGCTTTATAAGGACGGTTCAAAAATAACTCATTATCCGTATTATATAAGAAGTATCCAGATACTGGCAAAAATCTTCTTACCATTCGGCTGTCGGCGTTATATTTTTACTACATTTTTTAACAGAAAATATACAAGTTTTAAATTATCCACTTGGCAATTATTTAAAACCGTTTAATTCCACTTAAATATTCAGGACAAACGGTTGCTGCACCGCCTGCCCTGAAAACTTTTATCAGAAATTGTCTCTGAAGAATCTTTGGATTTTTTCCCACAGACCCATTTTTTTTCCTGAATCATTCAGGGCAATCGCACCGGTTCGGCTGGTTTGCTCACCCTCTTCGGCAGCATAGGCCGTCTGAAGCAGGCCAATCGCTGTTGAATAGCGTGGATTGCGGATACGCTCGGATACGCCGCCCATTTCTTGTGGAACACCGATACGCGCCGGCAGGTTGAAGACTTCTTCCGCCAACTCAACAATACCGGTCAACATAGAAGCACCACCGGTCAAAACGATACCGGAAGTCAACACTTCTTCAGGGAAACCGGAGCGGCGCAATTCGTTCAGCGTCAACTCCAAAATTTCTTCTACACGCGGGCCGATGATTTCAGCCAATACGCGGCGTGAAATTTGACGTGATTGACGGTCGCCAACACTAGGAACTTCAATCATTTCATCCAAGCCGTCCATAGTCGGAATAGCAGCACCATAATGGATTTTGATGTACTCAGCTGCACTGTGCGGCGTACGCAAGGCTTGTGCCAAGTCTTTGGTAATCAAATCGCCGGCAACGGGAATAACCGCAGTATGGCGGATTGCACCATTGGTATAAACCGCGATGTCGGTCGTACCGCCACCGATATCAATGACGCACACGCCCAAATCTTTTTCGTCTTCAGTCAAAACGGCGTGACCACTTGCCAAAGGCTGAAGCATGATTTGATCCATTTGCAGGCCGCAACGTTGGATACATTTTTGGATATTTTGCAAAGCAGTGTTCGCACCGGTAATGATGTGTACACGAGTATCCAAACGCACGCCGCTCATGCCGATAGGCTCTTTCACACCGGGTTGGTTGTCGATGATGTACTCTTGAACCACAGTATGCAAGATGTTGTGATCAGGCGGAATATTGATGGCTTTGGCCGTTTCGATGGCACGATCGATGTCGGCTTGCGATACTTCGCCATCTTTAATTTTGACCACGCCTTGTGAATTCAGGCTGCGGATATGGTTACCGGCAATACCGGTGACGACGTGGGAAATTTTGGTATCTGCCATCAGTTCGGCATCCTCTACCGCCTGACGAATGGCTTGTGCAGTGGCGTCAATGTTGGTCACCATACCTGCACGCAGGCCGCGTGAAGGGCTTTGACCCAAGCCAACAATGTGGATTTCGTTATCTTCCCGAATCTCGCCGATTAAGGCGATGACCTTGGACGTACCAATGTCTAAGGCACTGATATATTTATTTTGTTGTTCCATAATTGCTCGTTCGCTATGTTGTCTGACTGACGGTTTGATTATTTTTGAAACAAGATTGCTTCACGTCTAATCGGCTATTCACTGTCGGAAAGGTTTTCAGACGGCCTGTAACGGACTGAAAAACCATCCTTATAACGCATATCGACATACTCGATACGACTTTGTTTTTTACGCAGCAGCGATGGCCAAATCTGGGCAAACTGCTGCAAACGTTTGATTTCGTTTTCACGCCCCAAGCGCACGGTAATGCCGTTGTTCAATACAAGCAGCCATGCCGACCGCGGCGTGTAGATCAATTCTTTGATGGTCAGTTTCAACGGACTCAAAATACCGGAAAAGTCCGCATAATGTTTGACCATGTCTTTGCCTGTCCCCTGCTGCCCTTCAAATATAGGCAGGTCCTGTTTCAGGCTTGCGGCAAACACATTGCCCTTACTGTCCACCAAGCCGCCTGCGCGCCAATGCGCAACCGGCACGCGCTCGGTCAGGATAATTTCCACGGTTTCCGGAAAACGGCGGCGTACCATTGCCGAGTCAATCCAAGGCAACTCCTGAAAAGCTGCCTGCGCCGAATCAATATCAGCGCGGAACATATTACCCCTGATATGTTCTCGTGCAACGGTTTGCAATTCTTTGCTGGAAGCATATTTCAGCTTGCCCTGAATGGCAATCTGTTTCACAGGGAAATAATTGGAATTGTAAAGCCAAGCTATGCCCGAACCTATCAGCAGAAAGGCCATCAGCAACAATAGCCGGCGGGTCAGCCGACCCAGTGCGCCTGCATCATCCCACATGAGCGGTCTTCAAAATCTCAATACATAAATCAGCAAAATCTACGCCGGTATGGGCTGCAGATTTTGGCACCAAACTATGGCTGGTCATGCCGGGCAAGGTATTGATTTCCAAAAGATACAGCTTACCGTCCGTATCTTTCAGGAAGTCCACGCGCGAACAGCCGTCCGCACCAATCGCCTGCGCGCCACGCACAGCCAGTTCGCGCATCAGGTTTTCCTCCGCCTCGCTCAAATCTTCCGATGGGCATTGATAAACCGTATCGTCGCGGTTGTATTTAGCCTCGTAGTCGTAAAACTCGGTAGCCGGAATAATATGAATGCTCGGCAGACCTTTACCGTTCAATACCGGGCAAGAATATTCGCCGCCGCCGATAAAGCGTTCGGCAATGATTTCGCCCTGCAAGTGTTTCAATTCTTCGTAAACGCTTTTCAGACGGCCTTTTTCTTTGACTTTTACCACGCCGACGCTGCTGCCTTCTGAGGCAGGTTTCACAAACATCGGCAGACCCAATTTTTCTTCAACGGCATCAAAGTCGCTGTCGTCATGCAATACGGCAAATTCAGGGACAGGCAAGCCCACGGCCTGCCAAATCAATTTGCAGCGGTATTTGTCCATACCCAGCGCAGAAGCGGCTACACCGCTGCCGGTGTAAGGAATACCCATCAGTTCCAACGCGCCTTGAATCGCGCCATCTTCGCCGAAAGTGCCGTGCAGAATATTGAAGGCCGTCTGAAAACCTTGTGTTTTCAATTCAGACAACGGGGTTTCTTTGGGATCGAACGCATGGGCATCGATGCCTTTGCTTTTCAAGGCAGCCAAAATAGCGGCGCCGCTGTCCAGCGAAACTTCACGCTCGCTGGAGAACCCCCCCATCAACACGGCCACTTTGCCAAAATTCTGCATAATTTCTACTTTCTTAAATACTGATACAGGCCGTCTGAAATATTGTTCAGACGACCTATGTGTCCTCAAAGGCAAATATGCCTATTTATTATGATTGTTTCGACAATTCCACCAATGCAGATGGAACGCGGTTGATACTGCCGGCACCCATATTCAACACAACATCGCCGTCCTGCAAAACATTCAGCAGCATTTGCGGCAGGTCGGCAACATTTTCGCAGTAAATCGGCTCAAGTTTGCCCAATACGCGGATGGCGCGTGCCAGAGCGCGGGAATCGGCTGCGGCAATCGGCTCTTCGCCTGCGGCATAAACTTCGGTCAACACCAGCGCATCGACGGTATTGAGGACTTTGGTAAAGTCTTCAAACAAATCGCGTGTACGGGTATAGCGGTGCGGTTGGAAAGCCAAGACCAAGCGTTTTTCAGGGTATGCACCGCGTGCGGCGGAAAGGGTTGCTGCCATTTCAACAGGATGGTGGCCATAATCGTCCACCAGCAAAGCAGTTCCGCCGTTTGGTAATTTAATGTCGCCATATTTTTGGAAGCGGCGGCCGACACCTTCAAAGCCGAGCAAGCCTTTTTGAATGGCCTCAACCGATGCACCAACTTCCAACGCAACGCCGATAGCCGCCAACGCATTGAGGACGTTGTGGCGGCCGGGCATATTCAAAACAACCTCAAACGGCTCTTGCTCATGTCCTTTCATTTGAACATGAACGGTAAATTTCATTTGAGCGCCGATGTTTTCAATATCGGTTGCGTAGATATCGGCAGTATCGTCCAAGCCGTAAGTGGCGTAAGGCTTGCTCACTTTGGGCAAAATCGCGCGGACGTGTTCGCTGTCAATACACAAGAATGCCTTACCGTAAAACGGCATACGGTGGATGAAATCCACAAACGCCTGATGCAGTTTCTCAACGCTGTGGCCGTAAGTGTCCATATGGTCTTCGTCGATATTGGTCACGACGGACATAATCGGCGTCAGATACAGGAAAGAAGCATCGGATTCGTCGGCTTCGGCAACGATGTATTCGCCTTTACCCAAACGGGCATTGGTACCAGCAGCATTGAGCTTGCCACCGATAACGAAAGTCGGGTCAAGTCCTGCCGCGCCGAGAATAGAAGCGGTCAGGCTGGTGGTCGTGGTTTTACCGTGCGTACCGGCAATGGCGATACCATCGCGGAAGCGCATCAATTCTGCCAACATCAATGCGCGCGGAATCACGGGAATCTGCTGTTCCAACGCGGCAACAACTTCCGGATTGTCTTTTTTGACAGCAGTAGAGGTAACGACCACGTCGGCACCATTGACGTGTTCGGCAGTATGACCTGGGTAAACTTGGATGCCGAGAGCGCTCAAATGCTCAGTAACGGCATTACGCGCCTGATCCGAACCGGAAACTTTAAAGCCCAAATTGTGTAAAACTTCGGCAATACCGCTCATGCCGACGCCGCCGATTCCGACAAAATGGATGTTGGTCACTCGATTTTTCATCATAACGTTGCGTTCCGGTTGGTTTTTAGTGCGTAAAGGCGTTATTTTAAAGGGCTATCCGCTTCTGCGCTATGCTTTTATTGTAAAGGAATTTTAACAAAAGCAATAAAGGCCGTCTGAAATGCCTTTAATCAACTTTTCAGATGGCCTTTACTCGAAGTCTGCCTGCTTATTCAGTGCAGGATATGGCAATTTCCGCCACATCGTCCGCACTGTGCGGTAACGCCAAGGTACGGGCATTTTTCGCCCATTTCAGGCATTTTTCACGGTTTAATCCGCCGAGGGTTTCGGCCAGTTTTTCTGCCGTCAGTTGAGTTTGTGGCAGCAGCAAACCAGCTTCAGCTTGTACCATAAAGCGCGCATTGGCCGTTTGGTGATCGTCCACTGCGTGCGGATACGGTACCAGCAATGCACCCAAACCGGCAGCCGTCAGCTCGGCAATCGTCAGCGCGCCGGCACGGCAAATCACCAAATCGGCATCACGGTAGGCGGATACCATATCGGTAATAAATTCCACGCACTCGGCTTGCACACCTAATGCATCGTAATCCGCCTGTAGGTTACCCAATTTATTGCGGCCGGACTGATGATACATTTGCGGACGAGCCTCCTCAGGCAACAATGCCAAAGCTTGCGGGACGGTTTTGTTCAACACATCCGCACCCAAACTGCCGCCCACCACCAAAACTTTCAGACGGCCTTGACGGTTTTCAAAGCGTTCTTCAGGAACAGGCAATGCCGCAATATCGGCACGGACAGGGTTACCCACCAATCCCCCTTCATGTTGAAAGGCTTTGGGGAAAGCGTACAAGACACGTTTTGCCCAACGCGACAATTGGCGGTTGGACAAACCGGCTATGGCGTTTTGCTCGTGAATCACAATCGGCACACCGGAAATTTTTGCCGCCAAACCGCCGGGGAAAGTAACGAAACCACCAAAACCGATAACGCACTCGACACGGTGTTTCTTAATAATCTGCTGCGCGGCTCGGACGGTTTTATACAACGTAAACGGCAACATCAGCTTGCGCTTGATGCCGTTGCCGCGGATGCCTTTAATGGCCAGCGTTTCCAAGCGTATGCTGTATTGCGGCACGATACGCTCTTCCATCGAATCCTGACTGCCCAGCCAAATCACATGATGGCCGCGCTTTTGCAGCGACTCGGCAACCGCCAATGCAGGGAAAATATGACCGCCCGTACCGCCGGCCATCAGCATAAAAGTTTTACCGCTCATGGTTTTACTCCACTGAATAACCGCGCATTTTTTGGCGGTTTTCATAATCAATGCGCAATAACAAAGTAACGCACACCAGCATGATAAAGACAGCCGAACCGCCGTAAGACATAAACGGCAAAGTCAGGCCTTTAGTGGGCAGGATACCGATGTTTACACCGATATTGAAGAAACTTTGAATACCAATCCAAATACCGATACCGTTGGCAATATACGCGCTGAACATCAAGCCCGAATCACGCGCCTGCTTGCCGATGGAAAACGCACGCCACACCAGCCAGCCGTAGCAGAACACCAAAACCAGCATCCCTAAAAAGCCGAATTCTTCGCCGATGACGGCAAAAATAAAGTCCGTGTGCGCTTCAGGCAGATAGAAACGTTTTTCCAAACTCGCACCCAAGCCCTCGCCAAACCAGCCACCGCGCGCAATCGCCATCAAGGAATGTGTCAGCTGATAGCCTTTACCCAAAGGATCGCTCCAAGGGTCCAAAAACGCCGCTACACGCGCCATACGGTAAGGTGCGGCTAAAATCAACAAACCCATACCGCTCACAACGGTCGCCACCAATACGGCAAAATACTTCCACGGAAAACCTGCCAAAAACAGCATACCCATGGTAATCACGACAATCACGACAAACGAGCCAAAGTCCGGCTGACCCATAATCAAAACTAAACCGACCGCCACCAACATAATCGGCAGAATCAAGGTCTTAAACTTGCGGAAGCGTTCCTTTACCCTTACCCAAGCTTCACTTTTAAAAGGGCTGCACACCAAATCGCCAATACCGGTAAACAAAGACGACCAACCCAAAGAATCCAAATCGCGCAACATTTCTTCACGGCGCGTAAACAGGCTGGACAAATACAAGACCGTCGCCAATTTGAAAAATTCAGTCGGTTGCAAGTTGAGCGGTCCGATATGAATCCAGCGCGTCGCGCCATTAATCTCACGGCCGACAAACAAAACCAGCAACAACAGCAAACCTGAAACAGCAAAATAAAACGGAATAATCCGCCGCCAGAAACTCATCTTCAGCAGGAAAAGCGGCAAGCATATAGCCACTGTAAACAGGATAAACATTGCCTGTTTGGACACAAAAGAAAACTGGCTGCCCCCTTCCGATGCTGCATACGCAATAGAAGCCGAATAAATCATAATCAGGCTGAAGACCGTCATTAAGACGACCATCCACAAGAGAGAAACATCAAACTTCCGACCATCGCGCGCAATCGGCCGGTCAAGCATTTTGGAAAGACTAATCATGAAAACATCCGTAACGGCTTGAATAAAATATTCAGACGGCCTGCTAATGGGCAAGAGGCCGTCTGAAAAAATGAATTAACGTTATTTTAAAGGTTTATTTCCAAACCAACAATTCAGAATCTTTAAAGATGCCGGATTCTGACGTTCTTTGCACCCTCCCCTACCCTTTGATACCGGCAAAAGGCCGTCTGAAAACGCTTTTATGTTCTCAGACGGCCTTGTATAAATTTTTTCTTCAGAAAAATAGGCTACTTTTTATCCAATACAAACCCTAAGCCAACTGCGGTATTTCCACCCACGGCTGTATCTGTTCCAACTGCGCTGCAAGGCGGAGCAGCGTGTCTTCGCGTCCGTGAGCGGCGGCAAACTGAGTACCGACGGGCAGCTCGTTATGCCGGTAAAGCGGCACGCTCATGGCGGGGTTGCCGCTCATGTTCAGCGGCGACGTATAACCGACGTATTGCAGCGCGGCGGCGGCTTCTTTTTCTAAAAACGGGTTGTTTTTCAACAGAAAACCCAAGCGCAGCGTGCCAAACAGCAGGCGCATGGCTTTTTGTGCGGCGGGCGGCGGCATCATCTCGCCGATTTTCGGCGTGGTGCGCGGGCAGACGGGCGTCATTAACACGTCGTAGCGTGTGAAAAATGCTTTGGCGGCACGTTCCTGCGCCAGCATCACGTCGCGCGCCCATGCCATTTCGCCCGCACTGATTTGCCGCCCCTGCACAATCATTGCCCACGTTGTCGGTTCAAGCAGGCAGTGCGGCAGTTTTTGTCCGGTTTCGTATTGATATTGGTAGAACAGTTTTGCCGTTTCGCCCATGATGATGATGCGGGCGGCGCGGTTGAGCTGTTCGGGCGGCGCGAAATCGGGCGTGGCCTCTTCCAATTCGTGTCCCGCGTCTTGCATCAGTTTCAAACTATGGGCGAACGCGGCTTCCGTGCCTTCGTCGTTACCGCCGCCAAACCATGTCTGTTTCCAAAAAGCGATTTTCAGACGACCTGTTTCTAGTTTCAGGCTGTCTGCAAAACCGTTTTCAGGCGGCGGCGGGCAGGCATACAGGGCGCGGGCTTGGGTTTGGGCGGCGATGTCTAGCAAAACCGCGCTGTCGCGCACGCTGCGGGTCAACACATGGTCGCATACCAAACCTTGCCATGCCTCCGATGCGTTCGGCGCGTAACTACTGCGGCCGCGCGTGGGTTTCAACCCGAACACGCCGCAGTTGTGCGCGGGTAAGCGGATGGAGCCGCCGCCGTCGCTGCCGTGCGCTGCGGGTACGACGCCCGAAGCCACTGCCGCCGCTGCACCGCCGCTGCTGCCGCCCGCGGTGTAATCCAAATGCCACGGATTGCGCGTGATGCCGTAGATTTCGGTTTCGGTAACGGCATATGCGCCCCATTCGGGCGTGGTGGTTTTGCCGAACACGCGCAGCCCCGCATCGAGATAGGCTTGGGTCAAATCGCTGTTTTGCTTGGCAATGTAATGCTGCATCATGCGCGAACCCGACCATGTCGGCGCGCCTTCCCAATCCGCCAGCAGGTCTTTGAGCAAAAACGGCACGCCCGCCAGCGGCGTATCGGTATTTTCAGACGACCCCTGCCACGCCGCCGCGCGTTCGCGCAAATCGTGCGCCAACAGATTAAGCTTGGGATTGACTTCGTCCAAGCGGTTTAAAGCAGCCTGCAACACTTCATCGGCACACACTTCTTTTTTGCGGATCAGCTCTGCCAAACCGACGGCATCGTAACGGATGTAGTCTTGAAAATTCATGGGTTTTCCTTTCGGATTGATGAACACACGTTTTTTCGGTCAGGCATAGTTGCCCGCCGCCTCGCCGTTTGCCCGCATAGGCAAATTTTAAGAAACAGTAACACCGGATAAAGGCAAGGAACAAGTTTACCGTTGCTGCAAAAAGGTCGTCTGAAACTGCCTTAACGTTTTCAGACGACCTTTGAGACAATGACACACAAGGTTTACGGTAAAACCAACCCTCTTTTCATCTTTCAGACGGCCTTACAAAGCTTTGAACGCTTCGATAAACACTTCCGAACGGTGCGCATAGCCTTTAAACATATCAAAGCTTGCACAAGCCGGGCTGAGCAACACGATATCGCCCGCTTCGGCTTGGGCATATGCCGTCTGAACCGCTTCTTCCAAAGTGGCGCAGTCGGTCATATTCAGATCGCAGCCGTCCAAATCGCGGCGGATTTGCGGCGCATCGACGCCGATCAGGAACACGCCTTTTGCCTTGCCGACAAGCGCATCGCGCAGGGGCGTGAAGTCCTGCCCTTTGCCCATACCGCCCAAAATCACGAAGAGCGGATTTTGCAAACCGGCAATCGCGGCGGCGGTCGCGCCGACATTCGTGCCTTTGCTGTCGTCGATAAACACCACACCGTTTTTCTCGCCAATTTTTTCCACGCGGTGCGGCAGGCCTTGGAAGGTTTTAACGTGTTCGAGCAACTCATTTCGCGGCAAACCGACGGCCTCGCACAAGGCGACGGCAGCCATAACATTGGCGGCATTGTGCAAGCCTTGCAGCGGGATGTCTTGCGTGGCAATCAAATCTTCATTGCCTTGTTTCAGGCGGCCTGTCTCACGTTCCAACCAAAAATCGGCTTCGTGTTCCAAAGAAAACCATTTCACCTCGCGCCCTGCTCGTTTCATCGCACGACAGAACACGTCGTCCGCATTCAAAACCTGCACGCCATCGCCACGGAAAATCTTATCCTTGGTATGCGCATAATCAAGCAAGTCATCATAGCGGTCGAGATGGTCTTCGGAAATGTTCAATACCGTCGCCGCAGTCGGGCGCAGACTTTCGGTGTTTTCCAGTTGGAAGCTGGAAAGCTCCAACACCCACACGTCAGCCTTTTTGCCTTCGCGCTGCAATTCCGCCTCCAAAACCGGCGTACCGATATTGCCCGCGATAACGGTATCCTAGCCCGCACTTGATGCAGAGATAGCCGACCAAGCTCGTTACCGTGGTTTTGCCGTTGCTGCCGGTAATTGCAATCACTTTGTCGCCGCGGCGGTTCACAATATCCGCCAGCAATTCAATGTCGCCCAACACGCGCCCGCCGTTTCGCTTAAAGGCCTCGATATCCGGCTGCCGCTCGCTGATGCCGGGACTGAGCGCCAGAATATCGAAACCATTATCCAACGCATCTTTCAGACGGCCCGTATAAAACACCAGCCCGTCAAACATCTTACCGATTTGCGACACGCGCTCGGCTTTCAGCTCCGCATCATACGCAGCCACCTCCGCGCCGTTTTTGCGCAGATAAGCAATCATGGAAATGCCCGTACCACCAAGTCCGGCGACGAGGATTTTTTTGTTTTGAAAAGTCATTTTGGTTTTGTCCTAGTTTTTTCAGACGGCCTTTGAATAAGGATTCAATATCCTGCCTGATTCAATTCACGATAAGCATCACAACTTTGTTGTAGTCCGTTATCACAAGCCTTACCAAGCCATTCTTTAGCACTTTTATAGTTTTGACGGACTCCTTGCCCATAGGCATACATCAAACCTAAATTATATTGGGCATTGGCAACCCCTTGTTCCGCAGCCTTACGAAACCACTGCGCTGCCTGTGCATCGTGTTGACGAACTCCTAGCCCATGAGCATACATCACACCCAAATTATATTGGGCCGCAGCATACCCTTGTTCTGCAGTTTGAAGCGTTTCCTGAAAATCCGGCACATCATCCGCTAAAACCGCTTGCGCCAAGTCCAAAGACAGTAGAACTACCATCATTTTTTTAATAATTTATTCATTCTAAAATTCATTTCTTTCAAATTATTGTTTCTGTTTTATCCTTGGGTTTCAGACGACCTTTGATTCAAAATTCTGCATCATCCAAGTGGCGATACCCCTCGCAGCCTTGCTGCAATCCATTCTGACATGCCTTACCAAACCACTCCTTAGCAAGATTATGATTTTGACGAATGCCTCGTCCGTGATAATACATTAACCCCAAATTATATTGAGCTTCAGCAAGCCCTTGTTCTGCCGCCTTGCGATACCACTGCACTACCTGTGTATCATCTTGACGGACTCCTTGCCCCTTGGCGTACATTAAACCCAATTATATTGAGCTTCGGCCACCCTTGTTCTGCCGCCTTGCGATACCAATGTACTGCCTGCTTATCATCTTGACGGACTCCTTGCCCTTGAACGATACATCACACCCAAATTTAACTTAGTAGCCTTTGCTACTCCCTTGTTCCGTCTCGCCTTACGATACCACTGCACTGCCTGCCTATCATCTGACGAACTCCTTGTCCTTGGCATACATCCAACCCAATTA
>NZ_LAEI01000006.1:0-405 GCF_001618065.1 Neisseria flavescens | reverse complement strand
ACAGCAAAGACGCCGTCAACGGCAGCCAACTGTTTGCGACCAACCAAAACGTCGCCAACAACGCCGCCAATATCGCCAAAGGCATCAACTTCGGCGGTACCACCGGCAGCAACAACTACGCATTGGGCGACACCATCAATGTCAAAGGCGACAGCAACATCATCAGCGAAACCGTAGCCGGTGGCGCACAGCTGAAACTGGCCAAAGACATCACCGTTGACAGCGTCACCGCAGGCGACAGCAAACTGAATACAGACGGCCTCACCATTACCGGCGGTCCGAGTGTGACCAAGTCAGGCATCAATGCCGCCGGCAACAAAGTGACCAATGTTGCCGCCGGTACCGATGACACCGACGCCGTCAACTACAGCCAGCTGAAACAGCAAAGCGCCGCCGCCCGTACCG
>NZ_LAEI01000059.1:0-54539 GCF_001618065.1 Neisseria flavescens | reverse complement strand
TAAGCAAGTCGTCACCACCATCACTATCCAGCCGCCTTCGGGCGGCTGTGTGTTGAAACTGCTTCGCTGTATTCGCTAGATAAGCCATTTTGCAGCCGCTTCGGGCGGCTGTGTGTTGAAACGACAAGTCTTGAAGAATAGAAACAGCCAAACTGCAGCCGCCTTCGGGCGGCTGTGTGTTGAAACTGAAGACTGGAGAGCGTATTCTTACAGCTCAGCAGCAGCCGCCTTCGGGCGGCTGTGTGTTGAAACTGAAGACTGGAGAGCGTATTCTTACAGCTCAGCAGCAGCCGCCTTCGGGCGGCTGTGTGTTGAAACTCTTTGGGTTGAGTGTTTGCCGTCCGTTTTCGGACCAGCCGCCTTCGGGCGGCTGTGTGTTGAAACTCCGTCAGCTCGTCCTTATGTCGCTTCGCAGTATGTGCAGCCGCCTTCGGGCGGCTGTGTGTTGAAACTGCTACGTCATCCTCAAAATTTAGGGATAGCGGTATCAGCCGCCTTCGGGCGGCTGTGTGTTGAAACGGTTGTCACCTCGGTTAAAGCAGGAGACCCTGACAGCCGCCTTCGGGCGGCTGTGTGTTGAAACTTATCAAGCTCTGGGTCAAATTTGGCGTATTCCCACAGCCGCCTTCGGGCGGCTGTGTGTTGAAACTTTACTACCGTGGTTTGGGAAAACTGATGTTTTATCCAGCCGCCTTCAGGCGGCTGTGTGTTGAAACCAGCTCGCGCGCATAGTTTTGAGCCGCCAACAGCCAGCCGCCTTCGGGCGACTGTGTGTTGAAACCTTCGGACGCAATGAACCTAGCTTATATCGCAGGAACCAGCCGCCTTCAGGCGGTTGTGTGTTGAAACGTCGATTATCGGCATTGATGCCTTGCGCCTGCCTGCCCAGCCGCCTTCGGGCGGCTAGTGTGTTGAAACAAAGTAAGGCATTTAGTGGCACAAGGTCGTCTAAACCAGCCGGCTGGGTGTTGAAACTCTGCCACCGTATCTCATGTCTGAGTAGGGAAGAGGGGGCTGTATGTTCAAATATCGTCCAAGCAGACCGCTCTTCTTTTGATCCTTCGCTTTTCGAAGCTTTAGTGAAAGCTGTGGAGGATATTAGAAGCAAGTTATAAAGGGTAATTAATAACAATGCCGTCTGAAAAAGTTTCAGACGGCATTTTTTATATTTACATATTAAATTTAATATCATATTATCATTGAATCTATATCAATTTGAATTTTTTAGAATTTCAATATGAAACCCCTAATTTACTACGCCCATTCCGCCCAAGACAAACTCGGTAATCTCTTGCCTTACGAACATTGGCAAACCTTACAAAGCCATTCGGTAAATGTTGGGGAAATGGCGGTGGAGTTTGCTCAGGTATTCGGTGCCTGCCATACTGGACAGCTTCATGACTTAGGGAAATATTCAGAACTATTTGACCGTCGATTGCATGGGGCCCTTCAGTCGATCATGCTACCGTTGTAGTCAAAATTGCAAAAATGCTTGCTTCAGGGTGGGTTCCAAAGTATAAACTGTGGTTATCTTACTTAGGCTAGATAACTTTATTAATAAATTAAAAGGCAAAAATAATGGAAATTAAACAAACCAATTCGACCATCAAATCTCGTGCGGCGGTGGCATTCGCCCCAAATCAACCCTTACAAATTGTGGAAATCGACGTAGAAATGCCGCGTAAAGGCGAGGTGTTAATCCGCAATACCCACACTGGCGTGTGCCATACTGATGCGTTTACGTTATCAGGAAGCGATCCTGAAGGTGTATTCCCTGTGGTGCTTGGACACGAAGGTGCGGGTGTGGTTGTTGCTGTGGGCGAAGGTGTGTCAAGCGTAAAACCGGGTGATCACGTTATTCCGCTTTACACCGCAGAATGTGGCGAATGTGAGTTTTGCCGTTCAGGTAAAACCAACTTATGCGTCTCAGTGCGTGATACACAAGGTAAAGGTTTAATGCCGGACGGCACGACGCGTTTTTCTTATCAAGGTCAGCCGATTTATCACTATATGGGCTGTTCGACCTTCAGCGAATACTCAGTTGTTGCCGAAGTGTCACTGGCGAAAATCAACCCAGAAGCGAACCATGAACAAGTATGTTTACTCGGCTGTGGCGTTACCACAGGTATTGGTGCGGTACATAACACAGCAAAAGTGCAAGAAGGCGACTCTGTTGCAGTGTTTGGTTTAGGGGCGATTGGTTTGGCTGTGGTGCAAGGTGCGCGTCAAGCCAAAGCCGGTCGCATCATCGCCATTGATACCAATCCCTCAAAATTCGAGTTGGCAAAACAGTTCGGTGCAACTGACTGTTTAAACCCGAACGATTACGATAAACCGATCAAAGATGTGTTGTTAGACATCAATAAATGGGGTATTGACCACACCTTTGAATGTATCGGCAACGTAAACGTTATGCGTCAGGCATTAGAAAGTGCACATCGTGGTTGGGGACAATCCATTATCATCGGCGTAGCAGGTGCAGGCCAAGAAATTTCAACTCGTCCGTTCCAGTTGGTAACAGGTCGTGTTTGGAAAGGCACGGCATTTGGTGGCGTGAAAGGCCGCTCTGAACTTCCGAAAATGGTGGAAGATTCAATGAAAGGCGACATCCAGTTGGAACCATTTGTAACCCACACAATGACGCTCGATCAAATCAATGAAGCCTTTGAGTTAATGCACGAAGGTAAATCGATTCGCGCAGTTATTCATTACTAAGGTACGCGATGAAACTGATTGAACAACATCAAATTTTTGGCGGTTCACAACAAGTTTGGGCACATGATGCCCAAACGCTTCAATGCGAAATGAAATTTGCCGTCTATTTGCCGGATAATCAGGAGAATCGACCGCTTGGTGTGATTTATTGGCTTTCCGGCTTAACTTGCACTGAACAAAATTTCATTACCAAATCAGGCTTTCAGCGTTACGCGGCAGAACATCAGGTGATTGTGGTTGCTCCTGATACCAGCCCTCGCGGAGAGCAAGTACCGAACGATGCTGCTTACGATTTAGGGCAGGGTGCGGGCTTCTATCTTAATGCGACCGAGCAGCCTTGGGCGACGAATTATCAAATGTATGATTATATTTTGAATGAGTTGCCTAGTCTGATTGAGGAAAATTTTCCTACCAACGGCAAACGTTCGATTATGGGACATTCAATGGGCGGACATGGCGCATTGGTATTGGCATTGCGAAACCGGGAACGTTATCAAAGTGTTTCTGCCTTTTCGCCCATTTTGTCGCCAAGTCTCGTGCCTTGGGGAGAAAAAGCCTTTTCTGCCTATTTAGGAAAAGATCGCGAAAAATGGCAGCAATATGATGCCAACTCGCTCATCCAACAAGGCTGTAAAGTGCAAGGTATGCGCATTGATCAGGGTTTGGAAGATGAGTTTTTGCCAACACAATTACGCACCGAAGATTTTATCAAAACCTGCCGTGCGGCAAATCAACCGATCGATGTGCGCTTCCATAAAGGCTACGATCATAGCTATTACTTCATCGCCAGTTTTATTGGTGAGCATATTGCCTATCATGCGGCATTTTTGAAGTAAATCAAGGAAGTGATTCGTGAATCGATCAAATGTTGGTATGAACGTTAATTTTTCATGTTAACGAAAATAAAAGGCATCAGATTGATGCCTTTTATTTTTATAAATAATAATAAAAGTGCTATTAAAATTATATATTTACTAGAATCGGCATAAGGAAGACTTTGCAAAACCTCCTTGCTCACTCTACTTAAATATCACCCCATTCCAATCCAAATCGCTGTAAATATTTCCTCAATCGGTCGCTGTCATTGACTTTTGCCCTTTCTGTTCGGGAGACGTTGAACAATGCACGGCCGGCAGCGGCCATGTTGGGATGTTTGCGGCATTCGTCGATAACGTGTTGCAGTTGTAGTTTGTCGAATAAATCCAATGTGTCCCAATCGATTTTATCGGGGTAATCTTGTGCTTTTTCAGACGGTCTGTTATGTAGGAGGCCGTCTGAAAAGGGTTCTTCCGACCATAACCATTTGAGGCGTTCGATTTCGGCTTGGACTTGTTCTACTTGTATCCTGCCTTGCGGCGCGAGTGTGGCCAGGCGCATGATGCTGGCGGCGAGGTCGCGGAAGTTACCGCGCCATGGTGCTTGGTCTGAGTGAGCGAAGTCGAGGTAGGCGGCCAGGGCTTCTTTGTTGAAGCGGGTAGTGCGGCCGAGTTCTTGCGAGACTAGGGCAAGCTGGTGTTCGACGTTGGGCTCGATGTCTTCGCGGCGGTTGGCGAGTGCGGGCAGTGGGTAATTCCAGATGTTGATGCGGGCGAACAGGTCTTCGCGGAAGCGTCCGGCGCGAATTTCGTGGCGCAGGTCGCGATTGGTGCCGGCGATGAGTTGGAAGTCGCTTTTGACTTCGCTGTCGCTGCCGACGGGATAAAAGTGTTTTTCTTCAATGGCTTTGAGCAACATGGCTTGCTCGTCTAAGCCCAACTCTCCGATTTCATCTAAAAACAATACGCCGCCATCGGCAGTTTTTAGGTAGCCTTCACGTTTTTCTGCGGCGCCGGTAAAGGCGCCTTTTTTGTGGCCGAACAGGGCGGATGCTGCGCCGTCGCCGCGAAGGGTGGCGCAGTTTACATCGACAAACGTGCCTTTAATCAGATGGCGCGCTTTTTTCAATTCAAAAATCCTGCGTGCCAGCATGGATTTGCCTGCGCCTGTCGGGCCGGAAAGCAGAATGGGGGAAGGGGAGTTGAGCGCGACTTGTTCGATTTCGGCAATCATGCGGTTGAAGGCGGCGTTTTGGGTGGAAATGCCGCTTTTCAGGTAGCGCACTGCGTCATCGCGTACGGCGGCAAGGCGTTCGGCCAGTACGTCGTAACGAGCCAAGTCCAAATCTATGATTTCATAACTGCCGACATTGCCGTCCTCCATACTGCGTCTTTGGTTTTTGGGTGGAGCGGTTTGTAACAGTACGCCGGGGATTTGACGCGATTCCACCAATAAAAACAGACAGATTTGGGCAACGTGCGTACCCGTGGTGATGTGGGTGAGATAGGTTTCTTCTTCTGTATCAAATGGATAACTCGCCGCCCAATCGTGCAGCTTAGTATAAACCTCGGAGAAATCCCACGGATTTGCCAGCTCCATAGACACGAGATTGACGACTGTGTGCGGCGACACCTGCTGAATATCGGCTTTTACATGATCCGCCAGTTCGCGGTATTTTTCCGCATAAAACAGCTCCATGCGGTCGAGATGAAAATCTTGACGCTGATTCATGGCGACATTCGGTCGCCACTTCTGCCAACGCCCTTGACCGAAACCACTGTCCAATACCGTACCGAGAAAGCTGACGGCGACTTGTTTTTTGTTACTCATCTTTTATTCCGTTTATTCCGTTCGAGTCTCAGACAGCCTTGTATTCAAGCTGCCTTCTTCATGTTTGAGATGGCCTGAAAAACTCTTTTTACTCAGGTGGTATCACTAACATAGGAATAACAAGCGTCCATTTTTCCAGCTGTTTAGTACCGATTTTTTCTGGGATACGTTGGCGAAATGATTCTCCTACTTCGTCTAAATAACGTACTCTGAAAGTGTTGGCGTAGGCGGTAGTTTTTGTCGGCAACGGTGGTAATTTAACGGTACGGGCAACTTCAATATTATCAGAAAGGAAAATATATCTGCCATCCTCCGTCCGTTTCATTTCCAGTGGATCGTCTTTTTTCAGCTTCGCAGCAGTAAACAGGCGTTGTCTCACAGTTTCGACATTGTTGTGACAAACGATGAAGTCGATATCCAAATCACTTTTGCTGTCGGTTTTTCCCTCGGCTGCCGTGTTTCGATAAGCAGCCAAACGTCTGTATTCGGTATTTAAATCAGGTAATTCGGTAAAGATTTGAGCCACTCTTTCAATATCATCAGGTAGCTTTGCCATCCAAGGATGCTCTGGAGTAGTTTGCAGTAGGGCCAATGTTTCTATGGCACGAGTCATAGCAACGTAATAAAGCCTCTGTTCTGCTTCGTCAGCTCCCTGCCAACCTCCGTCTAAAATGAAGACGTGCTTAAACTCCAATCCTTTGACTGCATGTGCCGTGCCTAGAAATATACCTTCCGAACGGGTTTCATGTTCATCACCTACATACTCGTAGAGCCAGCTTTTCAGAAAGGCTGGCGAATATCGGTTAACAGTGCCACTACCGTTTTCAGACGCCCCGTTGTCTTCTATGGGCGATGCTTGGATTTCTGCCTCACGACTCTCTGCAAGGTTATCCAACTTTTCAGGTAGCTTCTCATCTTGCAGTGGATATTCGTTTAAGAAATCAGTTTGTAATTGCCTAAACCAAACGCACCAATTACCCCCACTTTTTTTCACTTGTTCACTAATAAGTTCTGCAAAAGCTTGTGATGTAAGGCCTTTGGTTGTTTTTCCACGCCATCAATCAGGCGGACAAACTCACGGGTGTGGCGCAATTTGATTTTGCTGCTTTTGTCGGCACTCAAGAAATAAGGTATGCCGTTTTGTTCACACCATGCTTGTAGAGGTTTGAGACTGACATTATGACGGGATAAAACTGCAATATCATTCCATGCGACTGCGCCCAAGGTTTTCAGACGACCTATTTCTGTGATCACCGCTTGTGCCTGTATGTTGCTGCTGCTACCGAACGGCAGGCTGATGTGGCGCACACGCCCCTGCCGTACGCTGTCTGTTGCAGCCCATCCGCCACCGTTGGGCTGTGTTTGACGTTCAGGGTTGATAACAATCGGATGCAGTGTTTTCAGACGACCTCTCATACCGTTTATCACGCTGTTGGCGGCGCTGATGATGTGCTGCGTACTGCGGTAGTTGTAGGTCAAATAGTCAGGTTGGGCAACGTCGTAGTCTTTTTGGAAGCGGTGGATGTACTCGTTGCTGGTACCGTTGAAGGCGTAGATGTTTTGGTCATCGTCGCCGACCGCTAGAATGGTCAGCTTGTCTTCTTCAGCCCGCTTCCTACCCGCAAGCGCAGAAACAAGCCGGTAGTGTTCTTCACTGATGTCTTGGTATTCATCTACCAGAATATAGCGGAAGCCTGCCATGATACGTTCGCGTGTTTCATCGTTACCATCATCGTTTTCAAGGTCGTCTGAAAGCATAGCGGCAGCCTGCCTGCACCATTCTTTAAATTGACTTTTGCCGTATTCTCGGTTGTTGCCGTCAAAGCGCACACCCAAAAGCCGCATTGCCATACCGTCATAAGTCATAACCGTAACGGCAGCAGCAAGAGGGCCGACCAGTCCGAACAGGCGGCGCTTGACCTCCTGAGCCGCCAAACGGTTGAAAGTCAATACAATGATGGCGGATGCGGGAACATGTTGCACCCGTAAAAGGTAGGCAACACGGTGTACAATAACTCGCGTTTTTCCTGAACCCGGTCCGGCAAGAATAAGACGGTTGCTGCCGCTTTGGTCGGTAACAACGGCTTTCTGCATCTCATTCAGCCCGTCTGTAATTTCACGCAGGGTTTGTGGCGATGCAGGCTCGTCCAATTCTTTCAGACGACCTTTAAACCATTTATTCTTAAAATTCTTTTCTTCCAAGCCAAAGTAATCACGCACCAAATTCAACCCTTCAGTAAGATTTTTCAGTGCTAGAAGGGCATATTCCTGCATCACATGGATTTGAAAGCGTTTTTCGCCGTAAAAAACGGAAAGCGGTTTATAATCCTCCGCGAGATACTGGCGTTTAGCTGAGAGTGCTTTGGGATTGGGTGTGATAGTCATGGCATGTCTCAGAATGGTCATGCCGTGGTTGAGTTTGATAATGCCTTGTTTGTGCATAAACAGCAGTGTCTGCCTGAGCAGAAGCTCGCGACGGTCAACCGGGATTTGTACCGATAATACTAAATCGTCGGCAAGCTGCTGCACCAATTCACCCATACGGGTTTCAACCATTACGTCTTTTTGACGCACTCCATTGGTTTTTGCCATCAGGAATGGTAAAAGGCACAGGCCGATATTACGGCGAAGTTCGGCATTGTTTTGTAGGTTTTCCCAACTGTCGCTTTTGGGATTCTTGAAACGTATTTTCAAAAGGTTGTTGCCAACATCACGGATTTGGAAACTTCCACTGCTGTTTGTTCGCTCTGCTGCTTTATCATCGGCAAGCGACTGCATCAGAAGTTTGATTTCAGCAGGATTGGTTTCTAAACCTACCTCATGCATTTGGTGGCAGACAGCGCTCAATGAGAGGTTTTGCCAAATACCTTGATCTGCTTCTGGAATTTCGTTTTTTAAAATCTGCCAGAGTTTTTCCTCACAGGCGATAACTTGTGCCAGACGTTTGTCGGTAGGCTTTATGTTATCGGTACGCAAAATGATGGTCATATGCGTATCGTTGGTAAGGATACCCAATTCTTCCAGCTTTTTTAGATGACCTCGCAATTCGGTGAAACTACATGCTGTTGCCTGCACCAAATCATCGGTACTCAAAGGCGCGTCCTCTGGCGCTTTAAACACAATTTCGGCAATGGTTTGGTAAATTTCCGAGATACGCTTGCTGAACTTGTTTTTTTCAATAATCGCCAGCGCCTCATCTAGATTCAGACGACCTGAGCGTGCGGGGAAAATACGGGTTTGATTTTCCTTACGCTCCAATAAGTCTGCACGTTCCAACCATGCCAATACGGTTTTGACTTTGGTATCTGCCTGTCTATCATCGCTGTCAAAACTCATGTACTCCTCGGTGTCGCGCAAAATTTCGCCACCTGTTGCCACGATTTCACCGCAATGGTCTTTGCCGTATGCCGCCTGATTCAGCCAACCAACTTTCTTCCACACTGATTTCAAATCGCGCAATTCGATTTGCGACATTTTGCTGATGGAAAACTGTGTGTCCACGTCTTTGCCGTCATACAGCAACACGCATTTTGCCTCTGCCTGATCACGCCCTGCTCTGCCCGCTTCCTGCAAATAATTTTCCAGCGAGCCGGTGATTTCAGCGTGAATAACTAAGCGTACGTCAGGTTTATCCACGCCCATACCAAAGGCGTTGGTGGCGACAATAACGCGCAAATTACCGCCAATAAACTGGTTTTGAATATCGGCTTTTTCGTTATTCCCCAAGCCTGCGTGGAAATGCTCACATGCCCAGCCTTGTTCTTTCAGATAATCCGAATAGGTTTCCGCACTTTTCCGCCGCCCGACAAATACCACTGCACCTCCGCTTTGATGATCAAGTTCACGATGCAACAGTTCGTTGATTTTTTGCTTTTTAAGGTCATCTGAAATTTCCAGCACATCATAAAACAGATTGTCGCGCTCGTTATCACCAATAAATTGGCGGAACTCAATACCAGCCTCCACACGGAAATGGTTAGTGATGTCGGCGAGGACATCGGGTTTGGCAGTAGCAGTAAAACAACTTACTGGAGCCATCGTACCGTTGTTTTTGCTGTGTTCAGCGATAAATTTAACTGCGTATAGATAGTCTGGACGGAAATCATGGCCCCATTTAGACAGGCAATGTGCCTCATCGAATACCCAGCCGTTGATTTGGCGTTGCGAAATAGCGTTAATAAAACTGGTGTTGCGGAACTGTTCAGGTGCGACAAACAAAATGCCGATATCGCCCAAAGCTATTTTGTCTAAAATTTGGGCGCGTTCAACCACCTCAACCAAGCCGTTAAGCATAGCAGCGCAGGTAGCTCCTTTTTTCTTCAAACCGTCCAACTGATCTTTCATCAGCGATTGCAAAGGTGAAACAACTATTGTCAAGCCTCCGTTGCGGTAGTAGCGGTTGAGTGCTGGCAACTGATAACACAAGGATTTGCCGCCGCCCGTGGGCAGCACCGCCAGCGTATGCAACCCCTTCATACCTGATTGCACCACAGCACGTTGTCCACCATCAAATCCTTTTACATCGCGAAAAGTAGGCAGTTTGAAATAACGCTGTAACTGCGCCTCAGGATTGAGCGTATCCTGACAATAACGGCATTCCGTACTACCGCAATCATGGTCGCGCAATTCGGCAATCAGCCGAGCCGTATCGGGAAACTGGTGCCTCACCCACGGAGCTAACACAGAATTACCACCAGAGACATTTAACCAAGATAAGGCATAACTGAGGGAAGGATATATGGCAGGATTGCGGATGTCAGTTTTCATTAACTCCAAAAAACGTGTACGGCAGACTTTCAGACGACCTTGATCATTGTTGTCCTGCATCATCAACCAAATAGTGTCGATCAGTTTCTTGACATCTGGCGATGTATCATGCTCGGGAATCATAATGTCTTCTGAAAGACGATACGGCAGGGGTATATCAGACAGGGCTGTCCACAGCGCAAACTCCTTGGGCTTTTCGGCTTTGATTTTTCCGAACGCAGTGCATTGGTCTTGAAAAAGCTGCCAGCAAGCGTGACAGTCGGCAAGTGGGGAATTAATTTCAGAAGAGATGATTTTATGGTTTTTGATTAGTCGGTGATACGGATTTTGCGGAAATGCCAAAGGCGAGAGCCACAGCGTATCGATAACAGGCGCTTTAAGCCATGCGGCTTCGGGCACTACGGCCTTCAAATATTTTAAATCGTGCCCGAGGATGTTGTGCCCCATCAGCCACTTTAGTCCACTGGTCAGATGAGCCATTTCACACAAGGCGGTATGAAAACCCTTTTCTCCACGAAAAGCTTTTTCAAAAAACAAACCTGAGTCGGGGCGGAATGCACCGATTTTGAACGGCTTGTCGGTTTTTGGATCGACTTCCAAATCAATGATAAGAACAGCGGGGATTTGTCCTTTTGTAGCAGTATTCATTTTTAGACGACCTCTAAACAATTTAAACAATTCTTTCCAGGACAAACGCGCCGTAATCATCGCCCAACGGTAGCTCGAAATCCGTATGCAGGACTTGGCGTTTTACTTGTACAGTTTCGTCAGTTTTCGGATTAAAGCCTTCTTTTAAGGCCGTCTGAAAATACACACCGAGGCCACGTTTCTGCCACGCAGGCAGTTCGTTAAAATTGATATTGTTTTCAAATAACAAATCGTGCTTTTGCACGCGTGTCAGGTCGCTGACGGCATCTGTAGCGCGGGACGCGCTTTCTCCTTTCTTGCGCAACATCCAATAGCAGTGGGCGTTGAGCGCGTTGCGGTATGAGTCTTCGTGCCGCCAACGGAAATAATCGACCACCAGTTTTTCGTTCGGCAAAACGCAAACCCGTGCATCAAAAGCAGCAGGTTGCCCGTGTGCCACCGAAAAGGCAGCGCTGGCTTCACCAGCCAATACAGAAATGATTTTGCGCGTTTTGCGTTTGAACGTATCGTCGTCTCGACGCAGCAATAGTGAAATTTCATCGCTTTCCGAATAGCCGTACGCCACATTGAAGCCGCATTTCATCAAATGACGGACGGTGTGCGCCATCAGGTCGCGGAAACGAATGTCGAACGGGGCTTCAAATTGCCAAATTTCCTTGGTTAGTCGTGTAAAACCGCGCCCGTCTAAGCGTACAACAATAAAATTTTCCTGTGGTACGCAAAAATCATAAGCAGTTTCGTATTGTCGCAAGCGTTTGTCCAAATCATCGAATTGCATCATATATCCTTGTATATCTTATTTTCTATATAACTATCTATAAATATATTTTTTAGTATTCTACGCTTCTTACCGATAAAAGCTACTTTGAAATATATTTTCTTTATATTCAATCAATTAAAAATTATATTTATAAAAATTCCATTCTTGGCACGCTGTTGGCTATGTTGTGAATGTAACGATACAGCAGATGCTTCGGGAAATACAGTTACCGGAGAAAAATTTTCCGTAAATTTAGCTGCTGCGTGGTTACAGGGCGAATGCCAACAAGACTACATTTGGATTAACAGGTTCGAATCCTGTCTCGTCTGATAGACGTTGAACATCTTGTTTATTTAGTCGCCCACCTTTTCAATATGGCAGGCAAATGCCTAGGGAAACTACAACATGGATACCCTTATGTCGCAGGTTCGAGTCCTGTCTCTGTTATCCAAAATAGCAGAGTAGCTCAGTTGGTAGAGCCAAGGCATGTTTCCCTTAAAAACTTGTTGCATGCCATATTACTTTTACGGCAGTAGGCGGATGCTTGAAGAGAGTACATTAACCTTTCACGTTAAACCGTTCTTTTCATGTTTATCCGCTACGTTGCCATCCATTCGAGGCCGTCTGAAATATTCAGGCGGGCTGATATAAAAACCGTTTTCGGTATATTTGGCAAATACCGGAGGAATTACAGCCTGCTAAGCTCGAGGTCGCGGGTTCGAATCCCGTCTCTGCCGCCAACTATGGCAGAGTAGCTCAGTGGATAGAGCGCGTAAAAATTTCTCCACTCTTTGTTGCCCAATGTGCCACCCCTTATGGGCGAATGCCATTAGGATTACATTCCTTTCTTGCTACAAACCTGAATGATCCTAATTAAACTGGTCGCCCTACGGCAGTAGGCGGATGCCCGGAAGAGAATACATTAGCTTTCAGTTAAAAACGCTTCTCTTCATCTTTAGCCGCCACACTGCCACCCATTCAAGGCCGTCTGAAAAACAAAGCTAAAACAAGTTCAGACGGCCTCAAACCAACAATATGAAAGAAAATGAAAATGGCTAATACTACTTTGTTTCAATCTATTAAAAACCGTTTTACTAAAACCGATACCCATAATGAAGCCGGCGGCATCGCCTACACGCTGACACCCAAACAACAGCTGGCCCAGCTTGCCGCTACCGGTTGTCTGAACAATACCTACTATGCGGATGCCCAAAGTCAGCTTGACCAAGTGTTGAAATTGGTAGAAAGCCTGGATGCCGAGTTTATCCCCAAAACTGCTGTATATGCCCGTCAAAAAGGTTTTATGAAAGATATGCCTGCGCTGTTGCTTGCCGTGTTGGCGCAAAAAGACGTGAACATGCTCGCCCGCGTATTCGACCAAGTAGTGGACAACGGTAAAATGTTGCGTAACTTCGCACAAATTATCCGCAGCGGCGCAGTCGGCAGAAAATCTTTCGGCAACCGTCCGAAAAAACTGATGCAGACTTGGCTTTTGACCGCCACCGAAAAACAACTGTTGAACGCCGCCGTCGGTAATTCGCCGTCGCTGGCAGACGTGGTCAAAATGGTGCACCCCAAACCGCGTGAAGCATGGCGTGCTGCATGGTTTGCATGGCTGATCGGCAAACCTTACGACCGTGAAGCATTGCCGCCCATTACCCGCGCTTTTGAAGACTACAAACAAAGCCGAGAAGGCGAATTGCCCAATGTTCCTTTCCAAATGCTTACAGCTTTAGACTTGAACAGCGGCGACTGGGCGCAAATCGCCCGAAACGGCTCATGGCAGCAGGTTCGTCAAAACCTGAACACTTTCCTGCGCCACGAAGTTTTTGCTAAAAGCAAAAACATCAAAATGGTGGCAGAAAAACTGCGTGACGAAACCGCCATTGCCCGCGCCCGCGTCCTGCCTTATCAGTTGCTGACCGCGTATCAGGCAACATCTAATCAAATGCCGTCTGAAATCCGCGAAGCCCTGCAAGATGCGATGGAAACCGCCGTACAAAACGTACCGGCCATCCAAGGCAAAGTCGTGGTTTGTCCGGACGTTTCCGGCTCTATGCACAGCTCGGTTACCGGCTATCGCGGCAGCGCGACCAGCAAAACCCGCTGCATCGACATTGCCGCACTCGTATCCGCCACCATGTTGCGTACCAACCCGCAAGCCCGTGTGATACCGTTTGAACAAATCACGGTAAACGTGCAGCTCAATCCGCGCGACAGCATCATGACCAACGCCGAAAAACTCGCCAATATCGGCGGCGGCGGAACGGCATGCAGCGCACCGCTTGCCATGCTGAACCGTGAAAAAGCCGACGTGGATTTGGTCGTCATCGTGTCAGACAATGAAAGTTGGGCAGATGACAACCAAGGATGGGGCGCAACAACCAGCCTGATGAAAGAGTGGAATATTCTGAAACGACGTTGCCCAGAAGCCAAACTCGTTTGTCTGGATATCCAGCCCTACACCAAGGCTCAAGCACGAAACCGTCAGGATATTTTGAACATCGGCGGCTTCTCCGACCAAGTATTCTCCCTGATTGGTTCCTTTGCCGAACGAGGCATGGGTACAGATTTCTGGGTAGAAGAGATTGAGAAAACCGAGCTGGCGGCGGTAAATTAACCAAGGGGTCGTCTGAAAGTAAATCTGAAATATGACTTTTTAATCTTTTAGAATTATATTTTAGACTCCTCTTTCACTCATGTAATCAATAAGTAATATCGATTATATATAAAAATATTTAATTTTTTAAACTTATAAAGGAAATATAATGTTTAATTATAGTTTGAATACTGATATTAACCAAAAGATCAAAACATTTTGCTCACGATGTAATAATACGACTAACCATTCTATAAAAATCGACTATGAAGAAACCTATAATAGTGATGACTATGGTTCTTGCACAAATTTTCAAATTATAAAATGTGATGGCTGTGATCACATTAGCTTCAGAAAACTTTTCTCTAATAGCGAGGAATTTGAATATAATATTGATGGAGAGATAGTATATCTTGAAAGAGAAGAAATCTATCCCGAGCGCACTACCAAACACAAACCAATCGATATGGATGATTTACACTTAATACCTAATAAGTGCAGAGAAATCTATAAAGAAACTAACTTTTCTTTAGAACATAAATTTAATTTACTCGGCGCTGTTGGTTTACGTATCTTAACGGAAGCGATTTGCTTAGATCAAATTAGAAAAAAAGGAATTAATGCCTCTGAAAGTGATAACCTTTTCAAAAAAATTGATTTATTAGCTGAAGAAGGGATTTTATCACAAGACTCAAAAGATATTTTACATGCTATACGAACTATTGAAATGAATCTGCACATCAAATTGAACCACAACCAATCGAATTACTAACCTTAGCCTTTAATATTTTGGAGGATTTATTAAAAACGCTATATATATACCCTAAAGAGTTTAAAAAAATCAAAAGTCAACAAGATTTTAAGTAGAAATATTAAGAAAGCCGCTAATCCGTAAATCTATCAGAAGGTTTATGGTCAATTACGAACGAAAATGGGCGCAAATTTTTGAGCAACAAAAACCAAGCAAACTATACCAGCGCTGGTAAGCCAACCAAACAATTATCATGAAGACATAAGAAAATCATTTTCAGACGACCTCAAACACCAAACGTCGTCTGAAAACCCAAATAAGGAAACCAAGCGCTATGCAAAAATTTATCTTAATCCGCGGTCATCAAGGTTCGGGAAAATCGACGTTTGCCGAACAAAAAGCCGCCGAATTTAAAGCGCAGTATCCAGATGCGGAAGTTGTCCGTATTGAAAACGATTTGTTCATTACCGATGAATACGGTGAATATCGTTGGTCGGGTGAAGCAGTGGATAAGGCGCAGAAACGCGGCAATGCCTTGATGACTAAAACCTTGAGACTTGGACGTCAAAATCCGAATCGAAATATTCTGATCATTAATTCCAATACCAACCAAAAAGCTTCGCGTTGCCGTCATTTATTGGATCAGGCAGAGAAAAGCGGTTTTGAAACAGAAGTTTATCGACTACACAATTTCTATCCCAACCTGCACAGCGTGAAAGAGCATGACGTGTTGGCGGCGTATATCAAGCTGAACCAAAACCGTGTGGCAAACGAAATCCACATCGAGGCCGTGCAACCGGCAAATGCGGAGCAGTTAGAAAAAATCGAACAGATGCAGGCTGTCAAGCATAAGCCGCTGGTGTTTGATGAAGCGCAGCAAACCTTTGTGACCGATCATTATCTGCAACACGGCAGCCGTAACTTCACCGCCAAAGCATCCAAGCGTTATCCTGAATTGCGCGTGTTGAAATACGCACGCAGCGTGTTCTATAACAACCGCTTTGATGATGCTTTGCTGGAAATGCGCGGTTTGATTATCGACGCGCATAATCGAATCATCGTGCGCCCGTTTAAAAAAGTGTTCAATTATTCGGAACGTATTGCCAAAGGCAGCCGCTATCCGATCAGAATCGGCGACGAGAGATTGGTGAACGCAGTGGTGAAAGTAAACGGCTTCCTCGGCTGCTGCACTTTCGTCTCGCTTTCAGACGACCATCCGTCCCATGGCGCGACGTTTGACGGCAAAGTGCTGTATTCGACTACCGGTTCGCTTGATAGCGCGTTTGCAGATATGACTACCGCACACTGCGCGCAATACGAAACCCTGTTCCGCACGTATCCGAACCATACTTTTTTGTTTGAAATCACAGATGCGAAAGATGTACACATCATCCGCGAAGAATTGGGCGAAACCTTAATCGGCTGCATTGACGTGGCGACCGGCCGTCAATTTTCTGAATCGGAATTGGACGAAATCGGCAAACAATACGGAGTGCGCCGTCCTGAAACGCTGAAAAACATCACGTTTGGCGAGCTGAAAGGCCGTCTGAAAAATGTGGAACACGAAGGCTTTATGGTATTTGATGCGCAAAACGGCGAAATGCTGTTCAAACTTAAATCGCCGTATTACCTGATTTCCAAGTTTCTGGGACGAAGCAACGAAGGCAATATCGGCCGCAAACTCGACAAACGCCATGTTGATGAAGAATTTTATCCTTTAATCGACTACATCCACGAGCATCAGGAAGCGTTCAACGCTATGCCGGAATTGGATAAGATTGCGTTCATTCAGGCGTTTTTGAGACAGTTGTAAGGCCGTCTGAAAAATGCTATATGCTTGTGTTAGTATAGCGCTGGCGGATGGAGTGTTTCATCTGCCATACTTTTAGTGAATAAGGAAAAACAATGAAAAAACAAGTATCGTTAGGAAACTGATGCTCGCCGTCGCCATGCTTCCGTTGGCTGCTCAAACTGCGCAGGCTGAGGAATTTGGGTCTTTCGGCGCTCCGCCTAAAGGCTTCAAAGTCGGCTATCAAATCGCGCAAAATGGTGTGACATTGATAGAACTTGTGCCACAGAAACAGACTGTGGAAGACTGGACGCAAATGGTCACGCTGCAATCCATGGCAGGTATGAAACCGGGTGTTGAGCAGTTTTTCGGCAATCTTTCAGCCTCATGGCAGAATGCCTGTCCGCAAAGTAGTGTCAACCCAATAACGGCAGGTGAAGAAAACGGCTATCCATTCGCTTTGGTGATGTTGTTTTGCGCCAACAATCCGCAAACCAGCAAACCTGAATTTACTTGGATAAAAGCCGTACAGGGCAACGAAGCTTTGTACGTGAAGCAATATGCTTTCCGTTACGAGCCGACGAAGGCCGAGTTGACCAATGCCGTCATGCATTTGCGCAATTTACGCGTCTGCGACAACAGCGCAGGACATCCTTGCAATAAAAAAGGAAAATAAGCATTTAAATATTTTCAGACGGCCTTACCGGTTTTGCTAAAGCGAAACGTAACAAGGCCGTCTGAAAATATATGGAGCAACACGTATTTATTTTCCGCGCTCGTATGCTTCAATTTCGCCGACTTTAGGTGCATAGCTGCTGCTTGTGTCGTGGCGCAAATCCAACCAAATATCGACCAATGCCCAAGCGGCAGGCGCGGCAATGACGTTCTGACCCATGCACAACACTTGCGCATCATAGTTTTCCACCGAGCCGCGGAGCGTGAGCAAATCGTGCGCCGTAGCCGCCCGTATACCGCGCACTTTATTGGCGGCGATTGCCGTGCCCACGCCGGTGCCGCAAATCAACAGCGCACGGTCGGCGCGTCCTGCCGCGACTTCTTCGGCCGCGGTAAACGAGAGTTGCGGATAGCTTCCTTCGGGCGAGGATAAATCGACCAAGCTGCTGACGCGGGGGTCGTTTTGAAGATACGCTTTGAGCGCGTCCTTCAATATTGCGCCGTTGGCCGGCGCGGCAATAACCAAACGCATAAAAACTCCTTGAAGCACACAATAAACATTATTCAGCATACGCCCGCGCGTGATACGATTCAAGCTTGCAACGCAGAGAGCACGGCATGAGCAAAACCTACTTCACATCAGACCTACATTTCTCACATAAAAACATTGCCAAATTCTGCCCGCAATTTCGACCGTTCGATAACGTGGAGCAGATGGATGAATTTTTAATCCGGACATGGAATGAAACCGTTACGCCTGAAGATACGGTGTACAACTTGGGCGATTTTTCCTTTGCCCACGACCATAAGCAGATAGAGCGCGTTTTGTCGCGTTTGAACGGGCAACATCACTTGATTTACGGCAATCATGATCATGTGATTCGGCAGCATGCTGATTTTTTCCGCAGCCAAACCAAGCATGACGGTCATCCGCTGCTGTCGTCCATACGGTCGTATTTGAAACTCAAATCGCCGGAAATTAAGAATACGCTGGTTCTCTTTCACTATCCGATTCAGGAATGGGACGGCTGCTATCAGGGTTGGTATCACTTATACGGCCATTTGCATGACAGGGTGGCGGAAATCAAAGGGCGTGCTTTAAATGTCGGATTTGATTTGCACGGCCGCTTTTTGACGGCGCAAGACGTCGATAAGTTTTTGTGTGATTTGCCTAAAATTTCGTATTTTGGCGAAGCAGGGTTGAAGGCCAAGTCGCCGGAAGAAGCGGCAGAGCTGGTGTCTCGGAAACTGGCGCAATTAAATCAGGTATAATTTCAGACGGCCTTTGCGGATTTACGGCAAAGGCCGTCTGAATATCAATTTCCCATTTTTGAGTGATACATGGAAAACCTTTTGGCTTACTTACTACAAAAAATCAGCCTCCCAAACCAAACCGGCAAGGACAAGTCATGAGCGGTAAGCCTTTGAAGTATCCTGTTTCCGCTTTGGTCGTCTTGCATGATAAAGACGGCAATATCCTGCTGATTGAACGTACGGCGCCGCAAGGTTTTTGGCAGTCGGTTACCGGCAGTTTGGAAGAGGGTGAGCGTATCGAAGAAACTGCATGGCGCGAAGTGTGGGAAGAAACCGGTATCCGCCTTGCAGACGGCCAGCTGGAAAACTGGCATGACAGCACCGTTTATGAAATCTATCATCACTGGCGCCATCGCTATCCCAAAGGTGTTTTTGAAAACCGCGAACACATCTTCTCCGCCCAAATTCCGCGCGATACGCCCATCGTCTTGCAACCGGACGAACACGTTGCCTACGGTTGGTTTGGCGCAGAAGAAGCGGCGGAAAAAGTGTTTTCGCCTTCCAATAAACGCGCAATTTTAGAACTGGTCAAAAGGCTGAATGCCAAAAAGGCCGTCTGAATACGACAGTTTCACATTTTCAGACGGCCTTGGGTTTGCTATACTTTCGCCGTTTGACTCTCTTTAAAATCAAAGGAAACCATCATGGCAGACTTCAACAAAATCCTGACCCCGGGCGATGTGGATGGCGGCATCATCAACGTTGTCAACGAAATCCCAGCGGGCAGCAACCACAAAATCGAATGGAACCGCAAACTGGCCGCTTTCCAACTCGACCGCGTTGAACCGGCAATTTTCGCCAAGCCGACCAACTACGGCTTCATTCCGCAAACTTTGGACGAAGACGGCGACGAATTGGATGTATTGCTGGTGACCGAGCAGCCTTTGGCAACCGGTATTTTCCTGGAAGCACGCGTTATTGGCGTGATGAAATTCGTTGACGACGGCGAAGTGGACGACAAAATCGTCTGCGTTCCAGCCGACGACCGCAACAACGGCAACGCCTACAAAACTTTGGCCGATTTGCCGCAACAACTGATCAAACAAATCGAGTTCCACTTCAACCACTACAAAGACCTGAAAAAAGCAGGTACCACTAAAGTTGAATCTTGGGGCGATGTAGAAGAAGCGAAACAAGTCATCAAAGAATCTATCGAACGTTGGAACAAACAAGCCTAATCGGTTTGTCCCATCCAATATCAAGGCCGTCTGAAAATCAGATTTTCAGACGGCCTTTTTATATCTCAGCAGCCTATCAATCCTTCAAGCATGTTCAAACTGATATTTCAAACGAATCAATCATATTATTTTAAATAATTGTTCCCTAAAGCCGAAATTTCAGACGGCCAGAGAATAGGTTTTCTAGATTGCAATTACAGCATCAGCCCCAAAACGCTTTTTCAAATCCTGCCGCGCATTCTGGTGGCAATTCCCGTTGTAGTAAATCATGCAGAGCAGAATATAGTGCTGAAGGTATGTCGCAGCTTTCTTCATCGTAAAACTCTCCGCCTGCTTTCCGCCATTCGCACTCAAAATCATAAATTGCCAATAAGGTTTGCATTAGTATTGCTATGGAAGGTGCGACAAGGCGGCGATTTTCTATCGTACCGTAACCTGTTATCAGCCAATAAACAGGACTATCGGGGGCAGCAGTATCGGCAAAAAGAATTGAATCGTCGAACATTATGCCAAATATCGCCCATTCTTCACGCCAGCCTTGTGTAGGCAGATATTGCTTGGTCTTCCTATCCCAGCCGAAGGCCCAATCGTACCAACTGTTGGGCAACTTGGGATAAGTCACCCATTGTAAAAATAGAGTTTCCATCTCCAGCCAATAATCGGCAAGTGGATTGTCGGAATGCCATGTGCCGTCCATATGGCGGTAGAAATCAGCCAATGCACCCAAATGCAGATGACGGTTGTCTTCCAGTGTGGACAGTTCCTGCAACGTTTCTGTATAGGGAAAACTAAAGGTTTGAGCGAAGGTGCGTATAAGGGAGTGAGACATAAAGTTTGCTTGCTGTATTTTTACGGTTTAAGCCCGTGGAAAATAATGGATTATAGTGGGTTTAATTAGAATCGGGCTTGATGCAGGCTAATGATGTAAGTCATCTGTTCAATTTATTTCTAATCTGCCAACGCTCATCAGTCAGAACATAAATATAGTAAATTCAAATTAGCTATAGGTAAGTGCGGCATTTTACCGATATAACAAAATCGTCTTTAAAACAAACAAACCATTCTTTCTCATTTTCAGACGGCCTCATTAAAGTAACGCCTATACCAAAAATAAGGAGTGCTTCAATGACTGCTACCACAACTGACCCACGCGCCAAGCTGCCTGAGACGCCTTTGTCCGGCAACGAAGCCTTGAAAGAGCGCAGCGATTATCTGCACGGTACGATTAAGGAGGAGTTGAAAGACGACTTTACCGGTGGCTTTACTGCCGATAACTTTCAGCTTATCCGCTTCCACGGTATGTACGAACAGGACAACCGCGATATCCGTGCCGAGCGTACCGAACAAAAACTTGAACCCTTAAAAAACATGATGTTGCGTTGCCGTCTGCCCGGCGGCATCATTACGCCGAAGCAGTGGCTGGGTATCGACAAATTTGCCGGTGAAAATACGATTTACGGCTCCATCCGCCTGACTAACCGTCAAACTTTCCAATATCACGGCATTTTAAAAACCGATCTAAAACAGGCACATCAGGCATTGCACAAACTTGGTTTGGATTCCATTGCCACAGCCAGCGATGTCAACCGCAATGTGTTGTGTACCAGCAATCCGGTGCAAAGCACGTTGCATCAAGAAGCCTATGAATGGGCGGCGCGCATCAGTATGCACCTTCTGCCGCGTACGATGGCATATGCCGATGTGTGGCTGGACGGTGAAAAAGTGTTCTCGACCGAGCCGACCGAGCCGCGCAATAAAGAAATTGCCGACGACGTAGAGCCGATTTTGGGTAAAACCTATTTGCCGCGCAAATTCAAAACTGCCGTCGTAATTCCGCCCGATAATGATGTGGACATTCATTCCAATGACTTGGGTTTCGTGGCGATTGCAGAAAATGGCAAGTTGGTGGGCTTCAATGTATTGGTCGGCGGCGGTTTATCCAGTGAACACGGTAATACCAAAACTTATCCGAATACTTCTTACGAATTTGGTTTCGTACCGCTCGAATACACCCTCAACGCCGCCGAAGCCGTCGTCAGTACCCAGCGCGACTGGGGCAACCGCAGTGACCGCAAAGCAGCGCGTACACGCTATACGCTGCAACGCGTCGGCGTAGATGTGTTCAAAGAAGAAGTCGAAAGGCGCATGGGCATTAAATTTGAACCTATCCGCCCTTACGAATTTACGCATCGCGGCGACCATATCGGCTGGGTACAAGGACATGAAGGCAACTGGCATTTGACTTTGTTTATTGAAAACGGCCGCCTGCTCGACTATCCCGGCAGGCCGTTGAAAACAGGTATCCGCGAAATTGCCAAAATCCATCCCGGCGACTTCCGTCTGACGGCCAATCAAAATCTGGTGGTTGCCAATGTGCCGCCGGAATTAAAAGATACGATTGATAAAATCGCCAAAGATCATGGATTAATCAGCAAATCGATTACTATCCAGCGTGAGAACTCGATGGCCTGCGTTGCCTTGCCGACTTGCCCGCTGGCAATGGCGGAGGCCGAACGTTTCCTGCCGACATTCTCCGATAAAATTGACGAAATGTTCGCCAAATATGGCTTGGAAGACGAATACATCGTTTTGCGCGTAACCGGTTGCCCCAACGGTTGCGGCCGCGCCATGCTGGCAGAAATCGGTTTGGTCGGTAAAGCGGTCGGCCGCTACAACCTTTACGCAGGCGGCAACCGTGAAGGCACCCGCATTCCTCGTTTGTTTAAAGAAAACATTACCGAACCTGAAATCCTTGAAATTGTCGAAGGCTGGGTGGAAGATTGGTCTCGAAACCGTTTAGATGATGAAGGTTTTGGCGATTTCGCCATCCGTACCGGCATCGTCAAACCTGTATTGGACGCTCCGCGAGACTTCTGGGCATAACGCATACAGACAGATCCACAAGTCTACAATAAGAAAATAGAGAAAACCAAAGGCCGTCTGAAAATCTGATTTTCAGACGGCCTTTTATATTGTGCGAGTTTATATCAAAGATGGGGTATAAACCGAATCAGCGACGGCGGCCAAAGCCCCGACCCATGCTGGGGCGGCGGTAGTTGGAAGGCTGACGCGCGGTTTCGCGGTAACGCTGTTGCTGTTGAGCGTTTTGTTGCTGGGCACGCAGGGTGCGCGTATTCAGCTGTTGGCTGGTGCGTCCGTTTGGACGTGCGGTTTGATAATAGTTGGTACGGGCTTGACGGGCAATCGGGCTGTTTTGATTGCTTGCCTGTGTGAATTTGTTGGCCAATGCGTTGCCGATAAATGCACCGGCTGCCGTACCCACCAAGCTTTGCAGCAGCCAGCTGCCGGTGGATTGGTCGTAGATGTATTGTTGGCCGTCTGTACCGGTTACCGGTTGGCCGTTGTTGCCGTTGGCTTGTGCCTCGGCAGGAATGGTGTCTTTCACGGCTTCAGGCGTGAGCTGGTAAACCGTATTGTCTTCTTGTTGGCCGTTTTGTTGTGCCAACTGTTGTTGCAATGCTTCGATTTGTTTTTGCTGCTGCTCAAGCTGCGCTTGGGTATTGTCTTTGCAGGCAGCGAGGGCAAAAGTGGAAAGGGCGGCTAAGGCAATCAGTTTTTTCATTATTTTTCCTGAGAGAAGTTTGTCTTTGCCGAGATTTCGGCGGAGTGTGTTTGCCTAATATTAAACCATTTCCCTGTTTTTCAAGTGGTTTTACAAAATAATATTGGAAAGTTGCGCTGCAAATGCACGGCTGTTGGCAGCCAGATTGCCCAGTGCAGGCATTTCGTGTTCGGTTTCGATAATCAGCAGGTTGGCAGGGCGGCGTGTGTGCAGGGACATTTGCATTTCAGCGGGAGAGAAGGGCATGTGATGGCGTTTGGCGAAAGCTTCGGCGCGTTTGTTGGCGGTTTTGAGCATAGGCAGCAGGGTAATGTCTAAATGGAAACGGCGTACGCCCAAAACCAAAATACGCGCTGCGAAGAAATCTGCTTCATCAGTAAAAACGTTGGGGCTGCTTTGATTGAAGTCGTGGCGCTCTGCGGCAATTAAAGTCGCGATGGTGCGTACTTGCGGAATCAGGGCTTCGCTGATGAGGCTGTCAGGTGAATCAGGCAAAGTGTGCATGTTGAGCATGCTGTGGTGGCTGTTGCTGTCAACGACCATGCGGCAGGTGTGTAACATTTGTGTTTGGCTGTGGATTTTAGTTGAGGCAGTCATGGCTGTATTCCTTATTTCTTAAAAATGGGTGGATTTAAGCGGCCATGGTGGGTATAAAAAAAGCCGCTCAAATGAGGCGGCTCTAATTTGCGTATTTTCAATTTGGTCTGTTTTAGACAAGCGCAAAAAAGTACCGCACGTTTGTGTGGTACCAATAGAAGAAAGTAGTAGAGCGTTGCGCGGTTTGCATGATGAAAATACGTCTTTAATGTATAAAAGAATGGAACGTAGTTTAAAACAAGAATGCCAGTAATTTCAATATCCAATCGATAAAACCCACCAATAAATCTACAAGTTGTTGTAATCCTTCCAATTTATTTTCTTTCGAGTGAGTCAAATTTGCACAATTATAATGCAAAACCGGGTAAATTGATAACAATCCGAGCAAGGTCCTTAAAAAAAGCCGTCTGAAATTCAGCTGTCAGACGGCCTTGGGTTATCGCATTCGGTCAATGAAACAGCAAATTAAAAAGGATATAAATACATCATTAAAAACAGAAAGTGTAAATTTAATGTAAATTAAATAATTACCATGTCGAATAATAAGGTAGAATTGCCAAAGTTTATTAATGAATTATAAAAATACGCAAAGCAAAAAAGAGCGACAGTACCTGTCGTGACTGCAACATAAAATTCCGCCATTACATACGAAAACGAAAATTTATCTACTATGAGCCAGCGTACTAAAGCACAGGAAGCACTAGGCATCCGTTTGGCAGATATTCTGACACGTCTAAATCAAGGGGAAACGATTGATATTCAAAGTTTGCCCGAGCGCTATGGCATTTCATTGCGTACAGCCCAACGTGATCTCAATCGTCTTGCCCCTTTATTGCAAACTACAGGTACACGTTATTACCGTCTGGATCAAAACCAATACGGCCGTCTGAATAAAGACGAAATCCGCCGTATTTGTCATTTTGCAGGCTTACAAGACCTTTTCCCTGAAGCGGACCGCCGCTTTTTTCAAGAAAGCCTGCGTCAAAGCATTATCATCAAAGGCCATCAATACGAAAATATTCGTCATCGCCAATCAGATTTTGATTTGGTAACACATTCTATAGAAGCAAAGCAAACCATTAGCTTTAATTACACCAAAGCCGATGGCAGTAAAAGCCATCGTACTTTAGATCCTTACCGGCTCATTAATAAAAGCGGTATTTGGTATCTTATCGGACTCGAAAATGGTCGAGAAAAGACCTATTGCTTTACTCAAACATCCCAGCTGCAAACAACCTCAAAGACATATGTTCCAGATGTAGGGTTTGTAGAGAAAATTCAAAATACCGACAGCATCTCGTATGGTAATCAAGTCAGTGAAATCATTATTCAAATCAGCCCACAGGCTGCACATTACTTTTTGCGGCGCAAGCTGTTACCCAATCAGGAGGTTATTCGTCGCCTCGATAACGGTGGCCTGTTGATTGCCTGCAAAAATGTTAACGAAATTGAAGTTATCCCCATCGTCCAATATTGGATACCGCATTCAAGAATTGTCAGTCCGCAAGAGTTGCAGGAAAAGATAATCGGCAAATTAAAAAACTATATCAATAACCATACGGAGGGCTAATAACATGTGGCAAATCATACTTGGATTCATCATGTTGCCTGTTGCGTTTATGCAAAGAGGCGGAATTAGGGCAATTATAGGGCTAATCTATATGTATAGTACATCTTGGCTTGATTGGAACGTAACGTACAGGGGGAACTTGGAACTTATTTCTTGTTTTATTTTTGGTCTAATGGGTTTTTGTCTGCTAATGAGTTCGTTCAGTAAGGCCTAATCGGCACAAATAGCAGAAAGTAGTCATTTCCATTTAATTTTTATTCAGGAGAAATTTATTTTATGAACAGCAAACAGCAATTTTTAGATTATATCGGTGAAGTTAAGAACATCATTTCCCCTTTGGAAATTTCAGATAACAAATTATCGGAAATTCAAGGAAATATTACGGATGCAGAGCTGATTGTACCGGTGGTTGGCGGATTTAGCGCGGGAAAAAGTACATTGCTCAATTCTTTTTTAGGCAATGAGATTTTGCCGACTGCTGTGACTCCGGAAACTGCATTAGCAACAGAATTGCGTTATAGCGATAGCAACTATATTGAAGCAGTAACGGCTTCGGGTGCGGTTGAACGTCATCAATTGGCTGATTTTGCACGCTTAAAAGATAATGCACAAAACTTCAAAAATTTGCGTGTTTATTTAAATAATGAAAATTTAAAAGCCATTCAACCTTTGGTATTGGTTGATATGCCAGGATTTGATGCGCCGATTGAAAACCACAACCAAGCTATTTTGAATTACCTGGAGCGTGGCGTTTTCTTTGTATTCCTAACCAGCATCGAAGACGGAAACATTACATTGAGCATGAAGCGTGAAATTGACAATCTCCAACAAATTGGAAAAGGCTTTGCATTCTGTATCAGCAAAACAAATTTGCGCGCACCTGATGATGTTAAAGCAGTACAACAAAAAATTGCCGAGCAACTGGAAGACGATTTTGACTATACGGGACAAATTGCCCTTTTAGATATGGATGGCGGCAATAACCTTAAAAATATTTTGACTGCAGTCAATCCTGATGAATTGTTTAAACTTTTGTTTATTGATGAATTGCGTGAAAACTATACAGGATTAATACAAAGCATCAACGTCAAAATTTCTACATTTAAATCAAATAGGAAAGAAATCGAAGAAACTTTATCTGCCCTGCAAAACAGCCTGCAAGGTATTGAGGCCAAAAAACAATCTGCAATCAATGATGTCGAGCGGCGTTATTCACGAGATAGCGTATCTGTCATCAATCAGGCTGTCACATCTGCAATTTTGCAGCAAAAAATGCGACTAGTTGATTTGGCAATCAATAACCAAGGTGCATTTGAGCGCGAGCTGAATGACATTACAAAAAATGCACTGCTTTCCGCCGTTCAGACTCGCTTCCGAGCCATTAGCCAAGATTTGATAGAAGAAATGGGCAATGGTATCAATGCACAATTAGCTACTTTGCCGGAAGGCGGTTTGGGTGGCATTGCAATGGATGTATTGGCCAATAGCGGGGCAGACGCTTTCGGAAAAGTAGCTAATACAGCATTAAAATCAATATCTAAAGCAATTATAGGTAATGTAACTTCGGCAACATTGAAAGCATTGCTTGGTGGGGTATTTGGTATTGTAGGTGCCGTATTGCTCTTCCTGCCTGAAATTATTTCTTTATTCACAAAAGGAGAGAAGGAGCGCAGACAGCGTGAACAAGTAGAACAGGCAATTATCAATAATGTCATTCCACAAATTCAACAGCAGCTTAATACCGTATTGCCTGATTTAATGAATCAGAATATTACAGCCCTGATTAATCAAGTCAGCGAACAGTTTGAGGAGCAGCTGCAACAAAAACGCAATGAGATTGAAGCAGCAGAGGCAGAAAAAGCAGTAAAAGCCGCCGAGTTGGAAAGCACGATTAATGAGTTGGAAAGCGGCAAGCAACAGCTTTCCACGCTTGCCAACCGCTACCTGTTTGCATAACACAACCTTTCAGACGGCATCAGTATGTTTATGCCGTCTGAGCACAACCCGAGAATCAATACCATGATTGAAAACTTGCCCATTGAAATCCCGTCCGGCAGCCTCTCCCCTGAAGATTTGCAGGATTTGCAAAATGCCGTTGTTTTACTGACCAGCCCGTCATTGACCACAAAACTGACTTCCATTGTCGGTTCTCCCATCGAATACCTGATGGATAAAATGCCCAAAGATGCATCCGACAAAATTCAAAAAGTCATTGAAACTTCTTTGCACAAAGTATTCGATGTCAGTGCCAATACCATGCAAAATGAAAAAAAGAAGCATCAAATAAATGGCATAAATTTGGAGCAGGTCTATCTGGGGCAATTGGCGGATTTTTCGGCTTCTCAGCCATAATGGTCGAATTGCCCGTCTCTACAACCATTATGATGCGTTCTATTTTAGATGTTGCCCGCAGCGAAGGTTTTGACATTACCGACCCAAAACCAAACTGGAATGCCTTTCCGTATTCGGGTTCACTGCCAACGAAGACAAACAGGACGACAGTGCGGAAAGCGGATACTACGCCAGCCGTATTGCCCTTAATCAAATCATGAGCGCAACTGCAAAAGAATTGGCAGTCCTAACACAAGGAGCAGCTGCAAAAACCATCGATACAAGCATTATCGGTAAAGCATTAGCACAGCTGATCAGTAATATCGCATCGCGCTTAAGTATTCCCCTGACCGAAAAAGTTGCCGCACAACTTGTTCCTGGTATCGGGGCGGCTGCCGGCGCAACCATCAATGTCATGTTTACCGGTTTCTATCAAGAGATGGCAAAAGGGCATTTCACCGTCAAACGCTTAGAGCAGAAATACGGGGAAGAAACTGTCAAATGCCATTTTGACCAAATCAGACAGGCAAATCTTGCCGCCCAATCCATCAATAAGGAGTAGTCTATGGACATTATCCAACTCAACAACCAAATTGAAGAATTCGTAAATAAATATGATTTAAGTCATGATGCCTTGGCATTGAAGCAGGAACATGCAATTCAGAAAAGTGAAGAGTGGCAGAGAGTTTTAGATAGCTTTGCAGAACAAGGCCGTGTGTTGCGTATCGGTATTATCGGGCGTGTGAAGGCAGGGAAAAGCTCCATGCTCAATGCCTTGCTTTTCAATGGTAACGACATTTTGCCTAAAGCCGCCACACCGATGACTGCCGCGCTGACCATTATGGAATACAGTGAAAATGTCAGCGCAGAAGTGGACTTTTTTACCCAACAAGACATTGAACAAATTAAAAAGAACCACGATGCCTATTTGATAGAGCTGGACAAAAAAATTAAAGAAAGAGAACAGGAAAATATCGAACGCATCAAAAAGAAAAAAAGTTTATTGGATAAATTAGCTCCCTTGTCTGCTAATGAAAAACAGGAATGCTGCGAAAAAGCTAGATCTCAGGCAGAACGTGATATGAAAAATGATCCGTCCTTTGCTTCATATGATCAATATCGCCGTATTAAAGAATCAGGCAAATCATTAAGTGATTTGGAGCAATACCGTACGATTTCAGCTGGTAGTGTGGAAGAGCTGATGAATGGCGTATTGAACCAATTTGTTGGGTCAAGCGGAGCGTTCATGCCGTTTACCAAGTCCGTTACATTGCATATTCCGGAAAAAGGTTTGCAGGGCCTGCAAATCATTGATACCCCGGGAATTAATGACCCTGTGACATCTCGTGGCGAACGCACCGAGCAATTACTGCAAGACTGCGACGTCGTATTGATTGTATCTCCTTCGGGCCAATTCCTCAGCAGCGAGGATACCGATTTGATGCATCGGGTAACGACCAAAGAGGGGACGCAGCAAGCTTATCTTATCGCCAGCCAGGTGGATAACCAATTGTTTGGTAGTGAAAGTCAAGGCTTGAGCGATCCTATTCATGTTTTGGAACGTATTTCTGACAATTTGACCAAGCATGCGCGTAATGTTTTGGCCAAACAAGTCCAAGAATATCCGTCCATGAAAGTGGCTGCGGACAAGTTGAGCAAAAACAACGTAATTTGCTCTTCAAGCGTGGCGTTTTCAATGCAGCAGCGTTTTGATGAACAACATACATGGGATGCCAATTTGCAACATGTATGGCGCAATTTGAATCAAAAATTCCCTGATGTTTTCAGTCATGAAGAATTGGCTAAAAATGCATTAAACCAATTGGCCAATATTCATCAGATACATCAAATAGTGAGTGAAGTAACTGCCAATAAAGAACAAATTTTGGCGCAACGGCGCATTGATTTTGAAAATGGCAAACGTACCGCATTACAAGGCTATTTAAAAGCATGGGCCGACCGTATCAATGAGCAGATTCATCAGATTCAGCATGCCGATGTGGGCGAATTGCGCAAGCAAGAAACCGAACTCAAAAAGCAGCAAGCCACAATCGATGTAAATGTGGGCGGCGTGTATGATGATTTGATTTCGGATATCAAACTGAATTTGAGTAAACAGTTAAAAGACAAATTGAGCAGTGAAATGAAAAAATATGATACTGCTTCTGAAGGAGCGCAGGGAACTGCGACTGAAAGTAGGGAAGTTTATGTAGGACGCGGTGGTTTTTTGTGGCTTCAAAAAAAATACAAAACAGAGACTTATGAGATCTCCACTCTCCAGGCTACTCCTATCCGCCGTGCTATTGAAGAAGTTCGCGCCAGTTTGGAAGATGAATTGTGCTATCTGTCAGAAAGTTATTCGCAGGCTTGGAAGAAAAAAATCTATTCCCAAGTCGTTGGTGCATTGCGCGAAGCTATGGGGGATGAAGAGCTGGATGTAACCATCATCGTACGCGCAGTTAAAAATGTATTGGCTCGCATCCCTGAAGCCTCGTTCTGCCTTGCTGATGATATGCCTAACGAGTTAAAGAAATCTGGCCAGCTTAAAGGCAGTGAGATGGAAAGCTATATGGCGGAGGCTGATAATTATATTTCTAACCTACGCAATACCGTTCGCAACCAGATTTCAGCATATATGGACGCTCTAGTAGGGGGTCTAAAGAAAGTAAATTTACCTCAAGAGCTGATGGGCGACTTGGAAAACAGCCTGAAACAGCTTTTGAACGAAATTGAAAACAAAGAGGCAAGCCTGTTCCATTATCGAGGTATTCAAAAAGGATTGGCAAGCTTGATGCAGTCTGCCGCTTAATCAAAATCAATCAGGCCGTCTGAAAAATTCAGACGGCCTGCAAGGAATAAATATGCCTCATCATTCGGTAGATCAATTGAAAGAATGGATCAGTCCGAGCATTCCTTTGGGCTTGATGTTTGGTAAGAAACAACAAGCCTTGGAAATTCTTGAACAAATCAAACAGCAACTTAAGAGCATAGACATCATGCAAGAACAATTGAATCAGGCAGAGCAAGAGCTGCCTGAATTGAAAAAACAGCTTGAGCAGGCACAACAAAAATTAGCTCAATTACAAAGAAATTTGTCGGAAAGCGAATTGCGTCAGACTTTGATTGCAGATCTTTTATCGGCCAATAATCTGAATCCCGGTGTTCGAGAGTATTTTTGTCTTTTGAAAGGAGATTTTTTAGAGTTTGCCAATCAGGAAGACTCCTTGAAAGATGAAGCGGCGGCATTTTTAGAATTGCAGGCAATTGGTGATGAATTAAAAGTCATTGGCGCCTACCCGGAATTTTACAAAAAACGCTCGATTGCCATTGCCGGAGGTTTTAGCGCCGGTAAATCCGAATTTATCAGCAGTTTGTTTGAGGATCCCAATATCCGCCTGCCCATCGGCATCGAACCAACTACTGCCATTCCGACTTATGCCTTAAACGGTCAGGAAAACGGCGTGATCGGTTGCAGTCAGAACGGTGGTGTGATTGATTTGCTGAAGATTGATCCTGATTTTCAACAAAAATTGTCTCATAATTTTATCCGGTCATTTGGTTTCAACCTTAAAACCATCATGCCTTTTGTATTTATGACTACGCCGATGAAGTTTGAGCATTTGTGCTTTATCGATACGCCGGGATACAACCCGTCTGATGTGGCAGACGGACATACGGCGGAAGATGTAAAAACGGCGCAAGAGTTTGTCCAAAATTCCGAGGCTTTGTTGTGGCTGATTGGTTTGGATTCCAACGGTACGATTTCAAAAAGCGATTTGGACTTTTTAGATCATGCAGGACAATACAGCCAAAAACCGCTCTATATCGTTCTAAATAAAGCAGATTTGCGCCCATATGACCAACTTGAAGAAATTATGGCAGAAATTGCCGATACTTTGGACGATTACGATATCGAAATTGCCGGTATTTCTGCATACAGTTCTATTACTAAAGAAGAGTATCTGTATCACAAACAGTCGCTGCATGCTTTTCTTGCCAGCCTGGATCAGCCGTCTGAAAAGCAAGCCTTGCTTATGCAAAGATTGTTTGCCGTAGATGAAAAATATCAACGTGCTATTTTGCGTACCATCAAAGAAAACAAGCAAATCAATGCGACTTTAAGCGGCTTCAAATTGGATTTGTTAGAAAACGGCTTTGATGACCTGAGTTCGGATTTGTATGAAAAACTCGGCAAAATGAATTCTATCTTTACCATCAAGCAAAAAGAAGAACATCTGAAACAATTGGAAACAGTCACAATGAAGATTGTGGCGGCAATTGAGCAGGTATTTGGTCAGCCAAGCAAGGTTAACGTAAAAATTGGACGCAGGATGAAATCGAGCTGGATGAAAAATTCGTTCGGTTGACCCAAAAGGAGCAAATGCCTGATGAATTGATGGATGAGCAGCCTTCAAATGAGAAGAAAACATATTCAACAGAATTAAGTGCTAGATTTTGGGGGTATTGGGGAAATAGGCTAATAGGTGATTCTAAAATAGAATTAACTGTAGGTGCACTTTTAAGCGAGAATAAAGAAGTATTTACATCTACAGAATGGGAGGATGTTTATAATAATTTCTTTCCTCATGTTTATAATGATTACTTTTCTCTTGCTCATAAAAAGTACAGCTGTGATGATGATTTGAATTCACTTTGTGAAGCTGGAATAATCCGTTGTATTGATGATGGAAGCAAGAAAAATAAATTTAGTCTTGGAAATATGTTATTAGGAGGAAGTAATCCAATTAAAACATACCGATTTGTTTTACCGGATAAAGAAATTTTTAATCAGTTTTTGCAACGGCACAATAATATTAATCTGTCGGATGAACAACTTGAGGCAATAAAAGCTTTGATAGAATCACAGCACTATTTTGATTTTGAGGATTGGACAGAGCACTATAAGGGGGAACATTCTGCTTTAGCATTAGGTAGATTGATCAAGGCGGGAGCTGTCCGAAAAGAAAAGGATGATTATTATTCATTTATTTAATTAATGGCCTGGGCCGCCCGAAGATTCAGACGGCCTCAGTAAGTGCAATATATCATTTTTAAGAAAATATTATGAAGGGTGTATTATGATTTGCTTCATTTCATGTAGGATATTCCGTGCATATGAAGTGAATTGATCGATACGCTAAAAGGGAATGGCAATGAATTTATCTGGAATCAAGACATATTATCAAGAACATAAAAATACTTATTCGGAACACTTCCGCTTGCGTATCCACCGTTCTTTGAGCTGGTTGGAAAAGGCGGAGGAAAGATGGTCGGTACAGGATTGGGATTTTGCCTTCCAGTCTATGTGGATTGCGTTTAATGCGGCTTATGCTTATGAGCTGGACGGACGAACCATGCCTGCGGATAGAAACAAATTTCAGACTTTTTTAAATAAGGTCTGTGCGCTGGATACGGATAAGCAGATTTATGCTTTGGTGTGGAAGGAATTTTCGGGTGCGATTCGATCTTTATTGGGCAATCGCTATGTGTTTCAGGAATTTTGGGATTTCCATAACGGCTATATTTCTGAAGCCGCTTATTTGGAATGCTTTGAAAAAGAGCGGCGTAAAGTAAATGCGGCTTTGGCCGCGCAGGATACGTCAACGGTCTTGTTTGTGTTGTTTGACAGGCTTTACACTTTGCGTAATCAGATGGTGCATGGCGGTGCGACTTATAATAGTAGCGCCAATCGCGAACAATTAAAGGATGCCTGTAAGATTTTGGGCAGTGTCCTGCCGGTAATGCTGTCGATTATTCAGAAAAATGCCGATAAGGATTGGGGCAAGCCGTTTTATCCGTTTGTGAAGGAGGATTGATATGGCAGTTAAACCCCGTCAAGATGTTTATTGGACTTGTGTGTCTTGCGGTTGGCAGCGTGAGGCATCTAAGGGATCGGATATGTTGTTGCCCAAGCCTAGACAATGTGGCAAATGCGGAAGTCAAAATTTGGAACTAAAACAAGGTAATATGTTGTCAGGTTTGTTGAAGATGTTTTCGGGAAAACGATAAAGATCAAAAGGCCGTCTGAAATTCAGCTTTCAGACGGCCTTTATTTTTGTTTATCCAATCAATAAACGTCGCGTTGGTAGCGTTTGTCTTCGCGCAGGTCGTTGAGGTAGTCCTCGGCTTCGTCGCGGCTGAGTTTGCCTTGGGTTTCGATGACTTCGATCAGGGCGTTTTCGACATCGCGCGCCATGCGTGCTGCGTCGCCGCAGACGTAGATGTGTGCGCCTTGTTGCAGCCAGTTCCAAACTTCGGCGGCGCGTTCGGTGATTTTGTGTTGGACATAGACTTTGTGTTCGCCTTGGCGGCTCCATGCGAGGTCGGCGCGGGTAAGGAGGCCGTCTTTGCGCCAATCACTCCATTCGAGTTGGTAGAGGAAGTCGTCAGCCAGGCGTTGGTTGCCGAAGAAGAGCCAGTTTTTGCCGCTGTCGCCATTGGCGGCGCGTTGTTGCATGAAGGAGCGGAAGGGGGCGACGCCTGTGCCTGCGCCGATCATGATGATGGGTGTATCGCTGTTTTGCGGCAGGCGGAAGTTGGGGTTGGGTTCGACAAAGACGCGGACTTCGCTGCCTTCTTCGAGGCGTTCACCCAAGTAGCCGGATGCTGCGCCGGTGTAGGTGTGGTCGTGGTGGTCGAAACGGATGACGCTGATGGTGAGGTGGACTTCTTCGCCGACTTCGTCTTGTGCGGAGGCGATGGAATAGAGACGTGGGGTTTGTGGGCGGAAGAGGCTGTATAGGGTTTGTGCGTCCAGTGGGTGTAGATGGGCTGCGAATACGCCGACGGGCGGAGTGGCGGCAAGGTAGGCGTCCAGTTGGGCTTTATCTGCGGCTATGGTTTTGAGTTCTTCGTTGTTTGTTAATTCGGCGTATTGTTGGACGAAGGCGGGTGTGTTTTGGGTAATGTCTGCGGATTCAGTCAGGGCTGTGCGGATGTCGGTTTCGCGGCCGTCTGAAAGTTGGACGGTTTCGTTGCCAGTCAGTTGGTTGAGGTCGAGGATTTCTTGAACGAGGTCGGCGGCATTCAGCGGCCATACGCCGAGCGCGTCGCCTGCCTGATAATGCAAACCTGAGCCGCTGAGGTCGATTTCGATGTGTTCGACGTCTTTTTCTGCATCGCGCGAGGTGATTTTTTGGCGCACGGAGAGGGTGGCTGTGTAGGGTTTTTCTTTGGTGTAGACGGTGCCGCTACTTGGTATGGCTGGGTCGTTTGATGCAGCGGTTGTACTTGGGCTTGCTGCTTGGGCAGTCAATTCGGCTACTTTGGGTACGATGGCGGCAATCCATGCGTCGGCATCGGCTTGGAATTCTAAGTCGCAAATGCCCAAGTCGTTCAGACGGCCTGCGCCCAGTTCGGCAAATTTGGCATCAAAGTCTTTGCCTGCTTGGCAGAAGTTGGGATAGGAGGAATCGCCAAGACCCAAGACGGCAAAGGTCAGTTTGCTGAGGTCGGGTTTCTTTTTGCCGTAGATGAATTTGTACAGGGGTAGGGCTTCTTCGGGTGGTTCGCCTTCGCCTTGGGTGGAGGTAACTAAAAGCACGATGTCTTCGTCGGGCAGGGTTTTGCTTTTGAAATCGCCTGCGCTGCTGAGGCGGGCTTCTACGCCGGCGGCTTGAAGTTTGGCGTGTAGGGATTCGGCAACGCTGCGGGCATTGCCGGTTTGGGAAGCAGAGAGAACTAATACGCGGCGGCTGACTGTCGGAGCGGCTGTTTGCAGGGCAGATGGTTCGGCTACTACACCGGATACGCCTTGGCTTTGCGCCCAGCAATAGCCGGAGAGCCAGGCAAGTTGGGTGGGGGATAGTGTGGAGAGTTGGACGGAGAGTTCGGGTGGAAGCGGATTGGCTTGGCTCATTTGGATTCCTTTGTTGGACGGCTATAACCGATTGTTTGAATAATGGACAGTCGCCACTTTAAACAGGCCGTCTGAAAAAAGGAAAGAATGCTTGGTTTTAATTTAAGATGATTTCGTTATATTCGGGAAGGTATTAGGCCGTCTGAACATGCTCATTCAGACGGCCTTGGATTGGATAGAAACGAGATTTTCAGTTTCCGCTGGAGAGTTTCATCACTACGACGCCGGAGATGATGAGAAATGCGCCGAGCCAGCGGCCGAAGTTGGCGGCATCGTTGAAAAATACAACGCCTACCAAAAAAGCCCCTGCCGCGCCTATGCCTGTCCAGACGGCGTAGGCTGTACCCATCGGAATACTTTTTTGGGCAAGGTAAAGGAAGTATCCGCTGCCGACGATGCAGGCAAGCGCGGCGGCAAAGCCATGCCAGCGGTAGCCTTCCTGTTGTGCCAGCTTTAAGCCCAATGGCCAGCCGATTTCCAGCATACCAGCTAAGATTAAATAAAACCAACTCATAATATGTCCTGATAGTGTGTTAAGGTTTCAGACGGCCTTGGAAAGATTGTTTTCTTCCGAGAGTTCAACGCGTTGTCCGATGTCTTTTAGATTGGAGTATTGTTCGACCAAGCGCGGTACATCGTCCAAGCTCATTGCAAACATCCATAAATAAGTGCTGACGGAATAGATATGGCCGGCGCTTCCGTAGCCTTTAAGCGTCATGTGTATAAAGGCAAAGCCGAACAATACGCTCATCGCCATGCCGATACTGAGATAGCCTAAGGCTTCGCGATTGGAAATCAGCACGCGTAGTTTGGCAACCCAGCCGTAGTGGCGGTAGAGCTGATGCTCGTTGCCGTCGCGGATAAGGTGGTTGTCGCGTTCAAGCCGGTTGTTCAAACGGAAATATAGGTTTTCGCTGATGGCGGCAAAACGCTGCAGCAACCATAAAAACAGGGCAAGTATCGCGACAGCCAATACGCCCACCCAAAATTCCAATATCAGCAACATCATACATGCACCGAAGATGGAGACCAGCGAAGTAGCAGCGATGGGCAGGTGTTCTTCAAAAAAACTGACGAACTCACGCGATAGGGCGACGCGTGCGGTAATGGCGGAATGCGGTACTTCTCGTTTGCGCTGTTCCAAAACGACCGGGACGGCTATTTCAGTATAGATTTTGGTAAATGTGCGCGTATCAGCTATTCTTCGGGCGGCGCCGATTATCCACATTAATAAAACCACCACACCATACAACATTGCCTGCCAGACGTTGCCTTCCATAACGGCATTAATCGCCCCGCCGCCAAACACGGGATATACCAGCAAGAGCAGATTATCCAAGCCGACGAGAGAGAAGGTTGTGATGAGTTTGCGGCGATGTGTTTGACCGATGTGTTTCAACATTTTCCACATGGTTGCCCTCCCTATTTAGTATTGAGGGTTTGCGCCATTAATTCGGCCAATGCGTCCAAATCGGCAAACAGTCGGGCTGCACGTTTTTCACCGAAGGCGGTAAAAATTCGTTTGCTGAATTCCTGCATGTTTTGCACCAATGGTGCAGCGGATTCTTTGCCTTGCTCGGTCAGCGACAATAAACGTTCGCGTTTGTCTTGTTCACTTTCGTGAAATGTCAGCAAGCCTTGTTCCGCCAGCGTTTTGCATGTGCTGGAAACGGTTTGCTTGGGCAGGCTCCATTCTTCGCCTATGTATTTTTGAGTGCGGCTGCCTTCGGTGGCTAAGGTATAGAGAACGGCGAAGGTATTGTAGTTGGTGTTTTGCTGTTTAACCCATTGGTCAAATGCGCTGTCTATGTGGCTGATGCGCATACCGAGTTGGTCGATCTGATTCATAAATTGGTCTCAATATTGACTAATTGAATGCGGATTATAGTCATGTTTAGGACTAATTGCAAATAGAAGACCGTCTGAAACAATCATTTTCAGACGGCCTTGAAACCGTTAAAATAATTAATGTAGAAACGATATATTCAAACTACGATAAACCTAATAAAACCATCTTCAGCACATACGCCATGATTCATTTCTTATCTCAAAACATCTCCTCCAAACAAGCCACTGCCATCGGGCTGCTTGCCGTTGCTTTGTGGAGCTTTGTCATTTCTCTGATACGCTCTTTGAGCCTGCATATGGGGGCAGTGGGCGGCGCGGCAATGATGTACACCCTGTCCACCGTATTGATTTGGCTGATTTTCGGCAGGCCGCATTTGCGTAATTACAACCGCGGTTATTTGCTTTGGGCGAGCATTTTTTTTGTCGGTTGCGAACTGTGTTTGTCGTTGTCGGTCGGTTTTGCTCAAAATGCCCGACAGACGGTTGAGATCGGCATGGTCAATTATTTGTGGCCGACGTTTACTATTTTAGGCGCGGTTTGTTTCAACGGGCAGCCGGCAAAATGGTGGATAGGCATAGGCTTTGTATTGTCGTTTTTCGGGATTGCCACGGTATTGGGTGGTGACGGCGGATTGTCGCTTTCGGGGATTTATCACAATGTCCGCACCAATCCTGCCGGTTATATGATGGCATTGGCCGATGCACTTTTTTGGGCGGCATATTGCACGCTGACGGCGCGCGTGAAGGCGGAAGGAAGCAGCGTGGGCTTTTTCTTTATGCTGGTGTCGCTGCTTTTGTGGGCGGAATATTTTATCGGCGGGACACACAGTCTGAATTTCGATGCGGAGTCCGTCGGCTATGCCCTGGCCGCCGCGTCTTGCATGGGTTTGGGCTATGCGGTTTGGAACATCGGTATTTCGCGCGGGAACATGACGGTATTGGCGGGCGCATCTTATTTTATCCCTGTGTTTTCCGCGCTGGTATCTTCGTTTGTCATCAGTGCGCCGTTGTCTGTGCAGTTTTGGCAGGGGGCAGGGATGGTGTGCGCAGGTTCGGTCGTTTGCTGGTTGGCTACGCGCCGAAAATCGATATAACAAAAATATCTTTTTTAACAACCAAACATTCTTTCCCATTTTCAGACGGCCTGTTTAAAGTAGAGTCCAGTTTGAGAAATCACGAGAAATAGGAAAGAACCATGACCGCAACTACCGCCCCGCTTTTGCGCTTCATCACCGCCGGCAGCGTCGATGACGGCAAATCCACCCTCATCGGCCGCCTGCTCTACGACAGCAAAACCCTGCTGACAGACCAGCTCGACAAACTCAACCGCGCCGCCGAAAACGGAGAAACGCCCGACTTCGCCAGCCTGACAGACGGCCTTGCCGCCGAGCGCGAACAAGGCATTACCATTGACGTGGCCTATCGTTATTTTGCCACGCCCAAACGCAAATTCATTATTGCCGACACGCCGGGACACGAGCAATACACGCGCAATATGGTTACAGGTGCATCGACTGCCGATGCCGCCATTATTTTGGTCGATGCCACGCGCGTCGATTTTTCCGGCAGCGAACCTGTCCTCCTGCCGCAAACCAAACGCCACAGCGCAATTTTGAAGCTCTTGGGCTGCCCTAACATTATCGTCGCTGTCAACAAACTCGACCTGCTCGACTTTGACGAAGCCAAATATCAAGCCATTACCGAGGCCTATCGCAAACTGGCGGAGCAAATCGGCCTCCAAGCCCAAATCCACTTCCTGCCCATCAGCGCATTAAAAGGCGACAACATCGTCAATGCCAGCAGCCAAACCCCGTGGTATCAAGGTTTGCCGCTTCTGCCTTTGCTTGAAAGCCTGCCCGTCAACCGTCAAAACGCCGCCGACCAAGCCGCGCATTTTCCCGTACAACGCGTGGCGCGCCAAGACGGCAGCAGCAGCGACGACTTCCGCGGTTATCAAGGCAGATTGGAAGCGGGCCGTCTGAAAGTGGGCGATGAAGTCAAAGTCCTGCCCAGCGGCCATGTTGCCAAGGTTGCCGAAATCTACAATGCCAACGGTAAAACCGAATCTGCCGAAGCAGGGGAAGTGTTGACCGTTGTTTTGGATACGGACATCGATATTTCACGCGGTAACAGCATTGTTTCAGCCGACAGCGCCATTGTTCCCGAGCAACAATTCCAAGCCGCGCTTTGCTGGTTTGATGATATTCCGCTCAATCTGCGCCGCAAATATTTGCTGAAACACACGACCCAAACCACGCCCGTAAAAATCAGCGAAATTGCCTACGTTTGGGACGTCAATACCCTCAGCCGGGTCGAATCAGCCGAAACGCTCAAGCTCAACGATATCGGCAGCGTCAGCTTCAAAACCCAGCAGCCGCTTGCCGCTGCCGCATACGAAGACAACCATGCTCAAGGTGCGTTTATTTTGATTGACGAAGCCACCAACCATACCGTCGCGGCAGGCATGATACGCAAAGTCAGCGAAACAAACAGTTTTGAAATTTAAAAGAAAAGTTGCAATAAAAAAAGGCCGTCTGAAGTTTCAGACGGCCTGTTATTTTATCCAAGGCGAAATGCTTATGCGCCGTAAACCGGATATTTATTGCACAAAGCAGTCACTTGTTCGCGGACATTGGCGAGGTTGGCTTCGTCTTCAGGGTTGGCCAATACGTCGGCAACCAAGTTCGCCAATACGCGCGCGTCGGCTTCGTTAAAGCCGCGTGTGGTCATGGCGGCGGAGCCGATGCGGATGCCGGAGGTAACAAATGGTTTTTCCGGATCGTTCGGGATGGCGTTTTTGTTGACGGTGATGTGTGCTTTGCCCAAAGCGGCTTCAGCAGCTTTGCCGGTGATTTTCATCGGTTGCAGGTCAACGAGGAAAACGTGGCTTTCAGTACGGCCGGAAACGATGCGCAAACCGCGTTTAACCAACTCTTCCGCCATAGCGGCAGCATTGATTTTCACTTGTTTTGCGTATTGTTTGAACTCAGGTTGCAACGCTTCTTTAAACGCCACGGCTTTGGCAGCGATAACGTGCATCAACGGACCACCTTGCAGGCTTGGAAAGATGGCGGAATTCAACGCTTTTTCGTGGGTATTGTCACGGCACAAAATTACACCGCCGCGAGGACCGCGCAGGGTTTTGTGGGTGGTGGTGGTTACGAAGTCGCAGAATGGCACCGGGTTAGGATATTCGCCACCGGCAATCAGTCCGGCATAGTGCGCCATATCGACAAAGAGGTATGCGCCGACTTTATCGGCGATTTCGCGGAATTTTGCCCAGTCGATTTGCAACGCGTAGGCAGACGCACCGGCCACAATCATTTTAGGTTTGTGTTCAAGCGCCAAGCGTTCTACTTCGGCATAATCGAGAACTTCGTTTTCATCCAAACCATAAGTAATGGCGTTGTAGAGTTTGCCGGAGATGTTAACGCTTGCGCCGTGGGTCAAGTGGCCGCCGTGTGCCAGAGACATGCCCAAAATGGTGTCGCCCGGTTTCAAAACAGAAGCGTACACGGCTTGGTTGGCTTGGGAGCCGGAGTGCGGTTGGACATTGACATATTCTGCACCGAACAACTCTTTAGCGCGATCAATCGCCAATTGTTCAACAATATCAACGTATTCGCAGCCGCCGTAGTAGCGTTTGCCCGGATAACCTTCGGCGTATTTGTTGGTCAATTGCGAACCTTGGGCTTCCATTACGGCGCAGCTGACGTAGTTTTCAGAGGCGATCAGCTCGACGTGGTCTTGCTGGCGCTTGTCTTCTTGGGCGATGGCTGCTGCCAAATCGGGGTCATATTGTGCGAGGGTAACGCTTTTTGAAAACATGTTCTCGATTCCTTTGTGATGGGCTAAAAATATAGGATGGAGTGCTGCGAGTTGGTTCAAGATGAACTATTTTTCTTGCATTGTCAACAATTGTGTCGGGTGTTTGGTTTCAGACGGCCTGAGATTGAAGGGTTTATTTGAAAATATCATCTTGTTTTAAATGAAAATCCATTTTTTCCAGAAGCGCGGCTAAGTCGGCTTCTGCTTGGGCAGCCTTAAGATTTTTTGCCAGTTCTACTAAGGCTACTGCATTTAATCGTTCTTTCTCCAGCCGTAGAGCTTCTTCGCTGAAGATTTTGATATTGTCTGCCAATTCGGCGGTATCTATTTTTTCAAATGGATAAAATGATTCTTCGTGCACGGCCAAACCGTCGGGCAAAGGGGCAGCATGGTTGAAATCGGCATCATTGACCGGCATCCATGAAGGATGGTTTTCAAGCAGGATAAATTGTCCGTCCATGCCGTTGATATGACGGAATAGGGTGGTTCGGCCATTGTGTAAACGCATAAGCCCGATTGTATGCCCAAGTCGGCAAACCGTCTAGAAACCTGTTTCTTTCCATTGGGATGATGGCTAATGGTGATATTATTAATTTTGACATAAAACAGTTTCGGCTTAAAAAAGACTGGATAAAACGCCCGTGTTTGTTATAATGAAGCTAAAGATTAATTCGTCCTAGTTTTTGGCAGCAGTACTTTTTTATTTAATTAACAAGAGAGGAAAACAAAATGTTTCCAGAATATCGCGATCTGATTTCTAAACTGAAACAAGAGGATGCACACTTTGCCCGTTTGTTTGAGGAGCACAATGAGCTGGACGATAAAATTACCGGTTTGGTGAATAACGTGGTAACCAGCGGCGCCGAAGAAATCGAGGAGCTGAAAAAAGCCAAACTCAAACTCAAAGACGAATTGTATGCCCTTTTGCAAAAAGCAGCAGGCAAATAATTAAAATTTGAATAAGGCCGTCTGAACGGTATGATGGAAATCTCAGATTCCCTTTCATGCCGGTTCAGACGGCCTTTTTAATTATTAGGCATTTGGTTATTTTTATTAGCTTAATTTAACGAATAATTGTAAATCACTCTTAATTGCATTGAAAACTCTGTTAAGTTTATTTAAAATCTCGAATAATTTTTATTTTGATTTTAAACAAACAAAACCAAGAGAAACAATGCAATGAAAACATTCACACTCGCCATTTTGCCTTTGGCGTTAATCAGCGCATTCTCACACGCAGCTGAAGAGAAAGCAGTTGAACAGGCTGAAGTCGATACCGTTTACGTTACTGCTGAGAAGCAACTGCAACAGTCGCTTGGCGTATCGCGTATTTCTAAAGACGATATCGACAAGCGTCCGGCCGTCAACGATATTTCCGAATTTGTCCGCACCATGCCGGGTGTCAACCTGACCGGCAATACAGCAACAGGTCAGCGTGGCAACAAACGCCAAATCGACTTGCGCGGTATGGGCCCTGAAAACACATTGATTCTGATTGACGGCAAGCCGGTTAATTCGCGCCAGTCCGAACGTATCAGTATGCGCGGTGAACGCAATACGCGTGGCGATAGCAACTGGGTACCGGTTGAAGAAATCGAATCCATTACCGTTTTGCGCGGTCCGGCGGCGACCCGTTACGGCTCCGGCGCGATGGGCGGCGTGGTCAATATTGTTACCAAAAAAGTGTCTAAGGAATTTAAAGGCCAAGTCAATCTTTACGCCAATCAGCCGCAAGACAGCAAAGAGGGCGCAACCCGCCGTATCGGATTCAATTTGAGCGGTCCAATTATCCAAGATACTTTGGGCTTCCGCATTTACGGCAATTTGAATAAAACGGATGCAGATGCTGCCGATATTAATACTGGACACGGCAATGACAGCGCGGCCGGTGTCGAAGGCGTACGCAATAAGGACATTGCAGGCCGTCTGCAATGGAAAATCAGCCCAGCGCAAACGCTGATTTTGGACAGCAGTTACAGCCGTCAGGGCAATATCTACAACGGCGATACGCAAAACAGCAATCCGCCAGTACGCGATAAAGTAGCGCTATATAATGGTCTGGTTAACTCTAAGGCTGAAACCGCCCGCTTATATCGTTCTGCTTTCTCGCTTACTCATGATGGCGCATGGGAATGGGGCGATACCAAAAACGTGATCAGTTATGAGCGTACAGTCAACAGCCACTTGCCTGAAGGTTTGGCCGGCGGTCCGGAAGGCAGCTATACAGGCTTGGATTTTGTTCAAAGCCGTCTGAAAAACCTGCGCCTCAGCAGCGAAGCGAATATTCCGTTTAAACTTGGAGTCGATAATGTATTGACGGTCGGTGCAGAATTTACTGACAGCAAATTGGACGATCCTGCCTCCAATACTCAGGGATTTGAAGACCAAGGTAAAACCGATGTGTTTAACGGTATCTCCGCAACGCGCGGCGGCAAGGCTTCGCAACGCAACTGGGCTGCCTACGTTGAAGACAATATTTCGTTGACCGACAAAACCCATCTGATTCCGGCCATCCGCTTCGACCACAACAGCGATAGCGGCAGCAACTGGAGTCCGGCTTTGAACTTCTCGCATCAAATCGGCGAAAACTGGTTGGTTAAAGGCGGTATTGCCCGTGCGTACAAAGCGCCAAACCTGTATCAAACCAATCCTGACTTTATCCTGTACACACGCGGTCAGGGCTGTCCGCTCAATGCGCCGAACAAAGTCCGTTGCTATTACATGGGCAACAGCAATTTGAAATCTGAAACCAGTATCAATAAAGAGATTGGTCTTGAGTTCAACAAAAACGGCTGGCAGGCTTCCGCGACTTATTTCCATAATGCGTACCGCAACAAAATCGTGATTGGTGAAAATATCATTGCCACCAGCGATATCGGCAACTGGCTTTTGCAATGGGAAAATACGCCGAAAGCGACTATTTCGGGTATCGAAGGTAACTTGGTGATTCCGTTGCATGACACACTCAAGTGGAGCAACAATTTCACTTATATGCACAAATCTGAAGATTATCAAGGCAATCCATTGTCTTTGGTGCCGAAACATACCATCAACAGCACATTGTCTTGGACGCCGAACGAACGTTTTGATGCCAACCTGACCTTTACCCATTACGGCCGCACCAAGCCGCGTGGCGTAGCGATTAATAGACTGGAACGAGACGGTAATCCACGTGCAGGTATCACGCCTTTAACTTCCGAACATAACCAAACGCAAGTCGGCTCTTACGGCATTTGGGGCATCAATGCAGGCTACAACTGGAACAAACGCGTGGCCGTCCGTGGCGGTATCAGCAATCTGTTTGACAAAAAACTGTACCGTACAACTGCCGGCGCACAAACTTATAACGAGCATGGCCGTGCCTTCTACGGCAGTTTGAAAGTATCGTTTTAAGTAGAAGCGTATTAAATCAGGCTGTCTGAAACGGTGTGAAATGAAATCTAAGATTTCTGACACATGGTTTCAGACGGCCTTTTGATTTTTTAAATTTAGAAGTATTTGTTGTTACGGAATTTACTTCACTATTTTAAAAAAGTAAAAGGGCGACATTCGCCGCCCTGAGAATACAAACTGCTTATTCGACCCAAGTCACCATTTCTTCAATCGGTTTGCGTGATTTTTTAGTGATTTCTTTGGCGCGATAGCCGAATGTTGCCGCTACGGATACGCCCCATTCGTTGGCATCAAACAGGCCTTCTGCTGCCAATACTTCGTTCATTTTGTCGTAGTTGAAGCCTTCGATTGGGCAGGAATCGATGCCGATGGCCGCTGCACCTGTAAGCATATTGGCCAAAGCAATATAGGTCTGCTTGCCGCTCCAGTCAAAGAGTGCGCGTTGGTCGTCGGCAATTTTAATGTCGGTTTCTTGGAAGCTTTTGTATCTTGCCAACGCTTTTTCCAGCTGCTCTCCTTGCAGGCCTCTGCGTTCGGCAACACTGCGGAAGAACGGGGTATCGTAACGGGCATTTTTCTTGGCAAGGATAATCACCAGATGGCTGCAGTCGTCCAGTTGGGATTGCATCCCCCAGCTGAAAGGCTTGATTTTCTCACGCAGGGCTTTGTTTTGAATCACCAAGAATTTCCATGGCTCGGAGCCGACAGAGCTGGGCGAGAGGCGGGCAAATTCTAAAATCGCTGCAAAATCTTCTTGGCTGATTTTTTTGTTGGGATCGTAATAACGGGTGGAACAGCGATTTTCGAATACTTGCAGCATTTGTTCGCGTGTAATTTGATTCATCTGGTTTTCCTAATAAATGAAGATGTTATTCCAATATCCGGTTCCTTTTGAGGTATCATTACCGGCATAACCTTAATGAGGAAACAGGCTGGGGCAACACCATGTTAAATCAAACCTGACGGTCAGGCTATCTTTTAATTCTGAATTTCGCAAAAAAATTCGATAAATATCAATATTAATACGAAAAGGCCGTCTGAAACTTTAAACGTTTAAAGTTTCAGACGGCCTTTGATTTCAAATCCTGATTACAGATGAGGATTAATCAGGTTTTCAGGAGAGAGGATGCGGTTGAGCTCTTCTTCGCTCAACAAACCGCGCTCCAGTACGACTTCGCGCACGCCTTTGCCGGTTTGGGCGCAGATTTTGCCGACCAAGTCGCCGTTGTGGTGGCCGATGTACGGATTCAAATAAGTAACCAAACCGATGGAGTTGAAAACGTAGCGTTCGCAGATTTCGCGGTTGACCGTAATGCCTTTGACGCATTTGTCGGCTAGGTTGACCGCGGCGTTGCCCAAGAGGGAAATGGTTTCAAACATACATTGGGCGATGACCGGCTCCATAACGTTCAGCTGCAACTGACCTGCTTCGGCTGCGAAAGTGATGGTGGTGTCGTTGCCGATGACTTTGAAGCAGACTTGGTTGACGACTTCGGGAATCACGGGATTGACTTTGGCTGGCATGATGGAAGAACCGGCCTGCAATTCAGGCAGGTTGATTTCTTTCAAACCGGCACGTGGACCGGAAGAGAGCAGACGCAAGTCGTTACAGATTTTGGAGAGTTTGACGGCTGTGCGTTTCAATGCGCCGTGTACCATCACATATGCGCCGCAGTCGGAGGTCGCTTCGATCAGGTTTTCAGTCAGTTTGCAAGGTAGGCCGCTGACTTCGGAGAGTTTCTCAACGACCAAAGCCGCATAGCCTTTAGGCGTATTCACGCCGGTACCGATGGCGGTGGCGCCGAGGTTGACTTCAAGCAGCAGGGAGCGGGTACGGTCAAGGTTGAGGATTTCTTCTTCCAACAACACTTGGAAAGATTGGAATTCTTGTCCGGCAGTCATCGGCACGGCATCTTGAAGCTGGGTGCGGCCCATTTTCAAAACGTCTTTAAATTCTTCGGCTTTGGCGGCAAAGGCATTTTTCAGGACGGCCAGTTTGTCGAGCAATTCGCCGATGCTGTAATACACGGCAAGGCGGAAGCCGGTAGGGTAGGCATCGTTGGTGGATTGGCTGGCGTTGACATGGTCCATCGGATTGACGATGTCGTAGCGGCCTTTTTCGTATCCCAACACTTCCAGTGCAAGGTTGGCAATGACTTCGTTGGTGTTCATGTTGACCGAAGTACCGGCGCCGCCTTGATAAACGTCGGACGGGAATTGGTCGAGGCAACGGCCTTTGACCAATACTTCGTCGCAGGCTTTTTCAATGGCGGCCGCGATTTCCGGCTTGATGGCACCCAATGCGCCGTTGGCTTGCGCGGTGGCTTTTTTAACCATCACCATGCTGCGGACAAATTGCGGTACGTCGGAAATTTTTTGCGTGGAAATTTTAAAGTTTTCAATGGCGCGCAGCGTGTGGATACCCCAATAAACATCGGCGGGGATTTCGCGGTCGCCCAATAAATCGTGTTCGATTCGTACAGTCATTTCTCTTACCTTCTCGTATAGTTGTGTTGGTGTGCATTATGCGTTCGGAACATTAGCCCAGTTCGGCAAGATTGTCCAGTCGGTAAGGCTTAATCGTCAGGGTGAAAACGTGCCGCTTCGCGCTCTTTCGCAGCTGTCTCTTTATCTTTCAATTTCGCACCCAGTCCCAACATTTTTTCATATTCGGATTGCGGCGTGCCATCCTCTTCCATGCCGAATGCGCTGGCATTGACCCAAAGGGAAAGCAGGGAAACGATGAAGGCGAAAAAACCAACGATATACCAAAACATTTTTTCTTCCTTGTGTGTCTGCGGGTGCAGATTGTTGTGGTTTGTAAAGATGTGAATGTAGCACAAACGCGGTTGGGTTTAAATTCTTCTCCCGCATCCTTTCATTGATTTACCTGTAATTGTTTAGAAAGGAAAAGGCCGTCTGAAAAGTAAGACTTTTCAGACGGCCTCGGAGGCTTTGTCGGGAAGATTTAGCCGCCGCATGCGCCGCAGCAACCGCCTTCGCCATGACCGCCGCGTTTTTCTTCGTTGTTGATAACGGGCAGCTCGGTTTCTTCGGTTTGCTCTTTTTTATCTTCAGGTAAATCGTTTACTTTGATTTTGTTTTCTTCGGACATGATACATCCTTTCAATGGATTGAGGAGTGGAAAGATTCATAAAGATAGCATCTTTAAGCCGATAAACCAAGCAGCACAAAACTGCCTTGTGATAATGCCATGACTTGGAACAATAAATTTGCTTGTAAAAACGTTAAGGCCGTCTGAAAAATCCAAAGAGGAATATTGGTTTTATGGTTTGAAATGGCCGCAGAAAGATTTAAGAATGCTTGATTTGAAGGGATAAACTGACATGGATTTCAAAAAACAATACAATGTTATCATCATCTGGAAACAGCCAATTTATCGGAGCATATATGTATTCATACCATAGCGAACGCCATTTCAGCGACCGCAACAACTGGCTTCGGGCAAGCGTATTGGGTGCCAATGACGGCCTGATTTCCACTGCCTCGCTATTGACGCGCGTAGCCGCAGCCGCACCCGATTTCCAAACCCTGCTGTTGACGGGCGTTTCGGCGCTTATCGGGGGCGCGGTGTCAATGGCGGCGGGGGAGTACGTTTCCGTGTCCAGCCAATCGGATACGGAAAAAGCCGATTTACACAAAGAATGCTACGAATTGGCAAATAATCCTGATGCGGAGTTGGAAGAGCTAACGGAAATTTACCGCCGCCGCGGTTTGTCCGACCCGCTCGCCGCAGAGGTGGCTAAAGCCTTGATGGAACACGATGCACTCGCCGCCCACGCGCGCGACGAAATCGGCATTACCGAAACCTCTGCTGCCCAACCCATGCAGGCCGCGCTGGCTTCTGCCGCTTCATTTTGTGCCGGCGCGATTTTGCCTTTACTGGTCGCGTTGACAGCTTCTACCGCCATTGTTCCGGCCTTGGCAGTTTCCACTTTGTGCGGACTGGCCGGACTGGGCTATGCCTCCGCCAAACTCGGCGGCGCGCCTGTCGTTCCTGCCGTTTTGCGCGTGTGCATATGGGGCGTTGCGGCATTGGTGATAACCGGATTTATTGGAAAACTGGCAGGCGTGGCCGTCTGAATGTAGGGCCTTATATTCTTTTAAACCTGTATCCAGTAAAATTGAAAATTGATTTGATCGCTAAAGGCCGTCTGAAAACTTTTCAGACGGCCTATGGTGCTTGTATTTACTTATTACAAACTGTTTTTTGTCATGACCTATCCGATTCCCAAACCCTGTGAAAAATCCCGTTGGCTCAATCTGTCTCAAGGCTCGCTGCCCTTGGCTTTGGCGCGTTATCTGCCGCATAAGCAGCTCAAGGTTGTCTTGACCCAAGATGCGGAACAGGCGCTACGCCTTCAGACGGCCTGGCTGTTTTTCCGTCCGCACGATACGGCGGTGTTCCTGCCGGACTGGGAAACGCTGCCTTACGAGCGTTTTTCACCGCATCAGGATTTGGTGTCGGAGCGCTTGTCAGCATTGTGGCAGATTAAAAACGGCACTGCGGATGTGTTGTTCGTACCGGTTGCCACGGCAATGCAGAAGCTGCCGCCTGTGCCGTTTCTGGCGGGGCGCACGTTTTGGCTGAAAACAGGGCAGACTTTGGATATAGGCCGTCTGAAAAGTGATTTGGTAGATGCAGGTTATAACCATGTGTCCCATGTTGTTGCGGCAGGAGAGTTTGCCGTGCGCGGCGGCATTGTTGATTTGTTCCCGATGGGTAGTGAGATGCCGTACCGCATCGATTTGTTTGACGATGAAATCGACAGTATCAAAACCTTTGACACTGAAACGCAGCGTACCATTTCCCCCGTTTCCGAAATCCGCCTGCTGCCGGCGCACGAGTTCCCCACCGACAGCGAGGCGCAAAAAATCTTCCGCAGCCGCTTCCGCGAGGAAGTCGATGGCAATCCGAACGATGCCGCTGTGTACAAAGCCGTCAGCAACGGCCATTTCGGTGCGGGCGTGGAATATTACCTGCCGCTGTTTTTTGAAAACGAGCTGGAAACGCTGTTTGACTATATCGGCGAAGATGCGCTGTTTGTCTCTTTGGGCGACGTTTATGCCGAGGCAAACCGTTTTTGGAGCGACGTTAAATCGCGTTATGCCATGGCGCAGGGCGACGAAACCTATCCGCCTTTGCTTCCACAGCATTTGTATCTCTCTGCCGATATTTTTGCAGGCCGTCTGAAAAATTATGGTCAGGTATTGCCGGATATTTTTGGTGATGAACATACGTTGCCAAACTTGGCCGTCAACCGCCAAGCAGATGAACCGTTGCAGGCACTGAAAGATTTTCAGACGGCCTTTGATGGACGGATCTTGCTGTGCGCCGAAAGTTTGGGACGGCGCGAAACCATGCTCGGCTTCTTGCAGCAAAACGGTTTGAAGGCCAAACCTGTGTCCGACTGGCAGGGCTTTTTATCGGCGCACGAGCCGCTGATGATTACAGTGGCGCCGTTGGCTTACGGGTTTAAATTAGAAGATCAAAACATCGCGGTCATTACCGAATCCGATCTTTATCAATATGTTGCCCGCTCGCGCAAACATCATCGTAAGAAACACGCCGCCGTTTCAGACGGCCTGTTGCGCGACCTGGCCGAAATCAATATCGGCGATCCTGTCGTTCACGAAGAACACGGCATCGGCCGATATATGGGCTTGGTCACAATGGACTTGGGTGATGAAACCAACGAAATGATGTTGCTCGAATACGCAGGCGAAGCGCAGCTTTATGTGCCTGTTTCGCAACTGCATTTAATCAGCCGCTACTCTGGCCAGGCGCATGAAAACGTTACTTTGCACAAGCTCGGCAGCGGCGCGTGGAACAAGGCGAAGCGCAAAGCAGCTGAGAAAGCGCGCGACACCGCAGCCGAATTGCTCAACCTTTACGCCCAACGCGCCGCCCAATCAGGACACAAGTTTGAAATCAACGAGATGGACTATCAGGCGTTTGCCGACGGCTTCGGCTACGAGGAAACCGAAGACCAGGCCGCTGCCATCGCCGCTGTGATTAAAGATTTGACGCAGGCGAAACCTATGGACCGCCTCGTGTGCGGCGATGTCGGTTTCGGCAAAACCGAAGTCGCCCTGCGCGCCGCGTTTGTGGCGGTGATGGGTGGCAAACAAGTTGCCGTACTTGCCCCGACCACGCTTCTGGTGGAGCAGCACGCGCAAAATTTCGCCGACCGCTTCGCCGATTTCCCCGTAAAAGTCGCCAGCCTTTCGCGTTTCAACAACAGCAAAGCCACCAAAGCTGCGCTGGAAGGCATGGCGGACGGTACGGTCGATATCGTTATCGGCACGCACAAACTGGTGCAGGATGATATTAAATTCAAAAACTTAGGTTTAGTGATTATCGATGAAGAACACCGCTTCGGCGTGCGCCAAAAAGAGCAGCTCAAACGCCTGCGCGCCAATGTCGATATCCTTACCATGACCGCCACACCGATTCCACGCACCCTCAGCATGGCGCTCGAAGGTCTGCGCGACTTCTCGCTGATTACTACCGCGCCCAGCCGCCGCCTCGCCGTCAAAACCTTTGTCAAACCCTTCAGCGAAGGCAGCGTGCGTGAAGCCGTATTGCGCGAACTCAAACGCGGTGGACAAGTGTTTTTCCTGCACAATGAAGTGGATACGATTGAAAATATGCGTGAGCGGCTGGAAACCCTGTTGCCCGAAGCCCGCATCGGCGTGGCGCATGGACAACTGCGCGAGCGCGAGCTGGAGCAAGTCATGCGCGACTTTTTACAGCAACGATTTAACGTGTTGCTCTGTTCCACCATCATCGAAACCGGCATCGACATCCCCAACGCCAACACCATCATCATCAACCGCGCCGACAAATTCGGACTGGCACAACTGCACCAACTTCGCGGGCGCGTCGGCCGCAGCCACCACCAAGCCTACGCCTACCTGCTCACGCCCGAATACATCACCAAAGACGCAGAAAAACGCCTCGACGCCATCGCCGCGGCAGACGAACTTGGCGCAGGTTTCACCCTCGCCATGCAGGATTTGGAAATCCGCGGCGCAGGCGAAATCCTTGGCGAAGGACAATCCGGCGAAATGATACAGGTCGGCTTCACGCTCTACACCGAAATGCTCAAACAAGCCGTGCGCGACCTCAAAAAAGGCCGCCAGCCCGACCTTGACGCTCCATTGGGCATTACCACCGAAATCAAACTGCACAGCCCGGCATTACTGCCTGAAGACTACTGCCCCGACATCCACGAGCGCCTCGTCCTCTACAAACGCCTCGCCGTCTGCGAAACCGTGCAACAAATCAACGCCATACATGAAGAACTGGTCGACCGCTTCGGCTTGCCCGAACAACCCGTCAAAACCCTCATCGAAAGCCACCACATACGGCTTATGGCAAAAGAATTGGGTATAGACGCCATTGATGCGACCAGCGAAGCGGTAACGGTAACCTTTGGCAAAAACAACAATGTCGATCCAACCGAAATTATCCTGCTGATTCAGAACGACAAAAAATACCGCCTTGCCGGCGCGGATAAGCTGCGATTTACCGCGGAGATGGAAAATATCGAAGTGCGGATTAATACAGTGAAGAACGTATTGAAGACTTTGAAAGAAAGGGTGATGGTGAAATAGAGAGGTTAAAAAAAGGCCGTCTGAAAAATTTTCAGACGGCCTTTCCTTATCCAAAATTTGTAGGTCGGATACTTGTATCCGACAAAATCTCCCGTATTAAGCTGTCGGATTCTAGAATCCGACCTACATCTGCTTGGAAAAACTTTTCATGTAGTAGGCAAAAGATTTATGATGCCGATTGGAACAGCAAGCAACAAATGAAATACCGTTGTGGGCATTTCTGACGTAGTTTGGAACAAAATCTAACATTCATTTTTTTACAGGTCTGTGAAATTTCTAATAATCCAGCGTATGTTTATTTTCAAAGGAAATATTATGCCCGAACTCAAAATTTTTAAAGATGAGCCTAATGATGCCGAATATTTGAAATGGAGAGAGAACAACCCTGATGGTTATATATTAAATATAAACAAAGAAGGCAAACCCATTTCTAAATATCCTATGATACATCGTGTACAAGGAATAAAGAGGAAACCATGTATCAGCAATGAGAATGGTAACTACACTACTGAATCAAACCCTTATTATAAAGTTTGTTCTAATTCCATTCCTGCATTAGAGGCTTATTCTCGGCAGAAATATAATAAACATTTAACCGGATGCGGACATTGTATGGAAGATTACGTCCCCAGCGAATACATTGAAATACCCACTTTTCAGGTAGCCTATCAACAATCTTTGGAAAATGATTTAGATGAACTTAACCAACGCTTAGAAAACGCCACAACCGAAGAAGCCAAAACCGAAATCCAGCGCCTGATTAACGCCCGCATAGGTCAAGGCGAATTCAGAAACGGCGTATTGGAACGGTATCCGCAATGCCCCATCTGCGGCGTGGATATGCCTGAATTGCTGATTGCCAGCCATATCAAACCTTGGCGCGACTGCAAGGATGATGAAGAATGGCAACGGCTTGACCCATACAACGGCTTGATGCTCGCCCCAAACATTGATGCCTTGTTTGATAGTGGGCTGATTACGTTTGAGCCAGATGGCAAAATCCGTATTAGCAAAAGGCTTACTGAAAAAAACCTGTTTCGACTAGGCATCTCAACTGATACAAAATTAAAAATTCACCCTGATAGCGAAAAATACTTTAAGTGGCATCGAGAAGAAATATTTAAGCCCTAACAAGCCGTAGCCCGCATTAAACCTGCAGGTAGGGTGTATACGGTACGCACGCGGGCTTTGAGTGTAAAAAAAGGTCGTCTGAAACATTTTTCCAGTTTTCAGACGACCTTTTGCCAAATATTATCGGCAGCGGCTCAATGCCAACCTTAAACCTGCTCCGATTTCTTCAGGGCTGTTATCCAATGATAAAATTACATCGTCTGCATCAATGGCATCCCACGCTTCCAGCTTGACATGGCGACTCGGGCTGATTTTCAGGCAGCCGTTGTGCAGCCAAATATCTCCGCTCATCATGTTTTTAAATAGTGCACGTCAAACCTACATACAGGGGAGTGTGCGGCACGCATGCATGCTTTAAGTGTGAATACAGAAGCAGTATAAAAAGGTCGTCTGAAAATAGCAAAACTGTCAGATTCAATAATCCACTCTACGGCTAATAAATTGATCAGGAAATGATGATGAAAATTAAGGCAGCATGCTGGGAGTAACAGGCTTGATATTATCCGGCTGCTTTTTCACTGATGAAATTAAGTTGGAAGATATTCGGAATTTTAAAATTACTGTCAATGAAGCTAAGGATAATAGACAGGTTCATTTGACAGGCTTATTAGGCAATAGTGCAATGGGTATTTCAGATATCAAAACAACTAGCCGCAACGATGAGCTGAATATTACTTTATTTCAAAAATTAGCAGGTTCGGAATACTCAGGAACATTAGATAAAGAAATTGCTCTTGAAAGCAATATCAAGAAGATTACTTATGGTTCTAAACACGAGATGATATGGCAAGAGACCTTTGCAAAATTCCCCAAAATCCCCTAAATTCCCACCAAGACATTTAGGGGATTTTCCATGACCACCTTCTTTCAACAAACCGCCCAAGCCATGATCGCCAAACACATCGACCGTTTCCCAC
>NZ_LAEI01000017.1:0-15586 GCF_001618065.1 Neisseria flavescens | reverse complement strand
GATGTGTTTGGCGATCATGGCTTGTGCGGTTTGCTGGAAGAAGGTGCTCATGAGAAATCCCCTAAATGTCTTGGTGGGAATTTAGGGGATTTTGGGGAATTTTGCAAAGGTCTCAGGCCGTCTGAAAGTATGGTTTTCAGACGGCCTGGCAATAAAAAAGGAAGAAACCGAGGTTTCTTCCTTTTTGTCTGTTAGCCGCCGAAATCGTCCAAGAGGATGTTTTCGTCTTCCACGCCCAAATCTTTGAGCATTTTGATCACGGACTGGTTCATGATCGGAGGGCCGCACATGTAGAATTCGCAGTCTTCCGGTGCTTCATGGTTTTTCAGGTGGTTTTCGTAAACCACGTTGTGAATGAAGCCTGTGTAACCGTCCCAGTTGTCTTCAGGCAATGGGTCGGACAGGGCGACGTGCCATGTGAAGTTCGGGAATTCTGCTGCGAGTTGGTCGAAGTCTTCGACATAGAACATCTCGCGTTTAGAACGGGCACCATACCAGAAAGTAATCTTACGTTTGGAGTTCAAACGTTTCAGCTGGTCGAAAATGTGGGAGCGCATCGGCGCCATACCCGCACCACCGCCGATGAATACCATTTCGGCATCGGTATCTTTGGCGAAGAATTCGCCGAACGGGCCGGAAATCGTTACTTTATCACCAGCTTTAAGCGACCAGATGTAAGAAGACATTTGTCCTGGAGGCGCATCAGGTACGCGAGGAGGAGGCGTAGCGATACGAACGTTCAGCATAATGATGCCTTTTTCTTCAGGGTATGAAGCCATAGAGTAGGCACGCAAAATCGGCTCGTCCACTTTGGAAACGTATTGCCACAGATTGTATTTGTCCCAGTCTTCGTGGTATTCCTTAGGAATGTCGAAGTCTTTGTAGGCAACAGTGTGAGGAGGGGCTTCAATTTGGATGTAGCCACCGGCGCGGAAAGGAACTTCTTCGCCTTCGGGAATGGCAAGCTTGAGTTCTTTAATGAACGTTGCTTTGTTGTCATTCGAGATGACGGTACATTCCCATTTTTTCACGCCGAATACTTCTTCTGGTACTTCGATGTCCATGTCGGTTTTAACGTTGACCTGACAAGACAGACGGCAGCCTTCGCGCGCTTCGCGTTTGCTGATGTGGGACAACTCGGTTGGCAGAATGTCGCCACCGCCGCTTTTCACGACAACGCGGCACTGACCGCATGAACCGCCGCCACCGCAGGCGGAAGGAACGAAGATGCCTTGGCTGGCAAGCGCACCCAGCAGTTTGCCGCCGGCAGGCATCGTCAGCTCTTTTCGTTATTGACTTTGATGGTGATGTCGCCTTCACTCACCAACTTGGATTTGGCAAACAGAATCATCAGTGCCAAAACCAAGACGATGAGGGTAAACATCACGATACCTAAAATAATCTCCATGCCGATTCCTTTCTTATAACTGGATGCCGGAGAACGACATAAACGCCATTGCCATCAGGCCAGCGGCGATAAAGGTAATGCCCAAGCCTTTGAGGCCTTTAGGGACATCCGAATATTTCATTTTTTCGGTAATGCCCGCCAAAGCGACAATAGCCAAAAGCCAGCCCAAACCTGCACCGAAACCATATACAACGGACTCGCCGAAGTTGTATTCGCGTTGCGCCATAAACGATACGGCACCGAAAATCGCGCAGTTTACGGTAATCAGAGGCAGGTAGATACCCAATGCGTTGTAGAGGGCAGGGACGAATTTGTCCAAGAACATTTCCAAAATCTGCACCAAAGCGGCAATCACACCGATGAAGGTGATGAATTTCAGGAAGGTCAGGTCCACGCCTTCAACCAGCGCGCCGTCTTTCAACAGCGAGTAAACAAGTTGGTTGGCTGGGACGGACAGGCCGAGTACGAAAGTTACAGCCACGCCCAAACCGAATGCGGTGGATACTTTTTTAGATACCGCCAAAAATGTACACATCCCCAAGAAGAAGGAAAGTGCCATGTTTTCCAGAAAGACGGATTTTACAAAGAGGCTTAAGTAATGTTCCATGTGTTATTTCTCCGCCTGTTCAGGTTTCCAAGTGCGCAGGCCCCATACCAAGAAGCCGATGATGAAGAACGCGCTAGGGGCGAGCAGGAACAAGCCGTTGGTTTGATACCAGCCGCCATCTTGTACGGTTTGGAAAATGGTGTAGCCAAAGAGCTTGCCTGAGCCGATCAGTTCGCGGATGGTTGCGATGATGATCAGCATCATGCCGTAACCTGCGCCGTTGCCGATACCGTCAACCAAGCTCTCCAAAGGAGGCTCTTTCATGGCGAATGCTTCAGCACGGCCCATCACGATACAGTTGGTAATAATCAAGCCGACGAATACGGAGAGCTGTTTGGACAGCTCATAAGCAAAGGCTTGGAGCAGTTGGTCAACCAGCGTTACCAAGGAAGCAACAATTGCCATTTGCACAATAATACGGATGCTGTTGGGGATGTAGTTGCGTACCAAAGAAATGAAGAAACTGGAAAAACCGGTTACCAAACTCACGGAAATACCCATCACGATGGCCGTCTGAAGTTTGGTGGTAACCGCCAAAGCCGAACAAATTCCCAAAACCTGCAAGGCAATCGGGTTATTGTCGATAAAGGGTGAAAACATCAAATATTTCAAGCGTTTCATGTCAGCCATTATTGTGCTCCTGCTGATTTTAATTTGTTCAGGTAGGGGATATAGCCGTTTTCGCCGAACCAGTAGGCGAACGAACCTTGCACGCCTTTAGATGTCAGCGATGCGCCGGAGAGGGCATCTACGCCGTGTTCTTTGTCCGAACTTGCGCCTTTGCCAACATGCAGGGCGAGTTTGCCTTGTTCGTCAAACAGTTTTTTGCCGACGAATTTTTGTTGCCACAACGGATTGCCGATTTCGCCGCCCAAGCCCGGGGTTTCGCCTTGGTCGTAGTAGGTGATGCCGTTGATGGTGTTGCCGTCGGGTTGGATGGCGACAAAACCGTACATGACAGACCACAAGCCGTTACCGTGCATAGGCAGGATGATTTGGCTGACTTTGCCGTCTTCGCCTTTTACCAAGTAAACCTCAGTGTATTTGGCACGGCTTTTGATGCCTGCCAAATCGTCTTCAGGTTTGATTTGGATGCTTTGGGCAGGGTCTTTGCCGGCAACGCGTGCGCTGAAGTCTTTAGGCGCATCGGCGACGTATTCGCCGGTTGCCAAGTCCACGACACGTTGCTCGATACGCTCGGCAAAGGTTTTGCTGATGTCGGTATTTTTATCCATCAAACCGGCTACGCTCAAGATATAGCCTTGTTTGTCTTGGAGTTTTTGTTTCTCTTGAATGGGTTTCAAGCCGACGACCGCACCGGCAACGATGATGGAACAAATCAGGCTGACAACCAATACCACAATCAGCGTGCCGCTGAAGCTGTCTTTATCGAATTTCTTAGCCATTGCTGCGCGCCTTTCTGCGTTTGATGTTCGCTTGTGCGACGAAATAGTCGAAAATCGGGGCAAACAGGTTGGCAAACAGAATCGCCAACATCATGCCTTCGGGGTAAGCAGGGTTGACCACGCGGATCAATACGCACATTACACCGATAAGCGCGCCGTACCACCATTTGCCGACATTGGTAAAGGAAGCGGAAACCGGGTCGGTCGCCATAAACAGCATACCGATGGCGAAGCCGCCGACTACCAAGTGCCAGTACCAAGGCATGGAGAACATGGCGTTGGTGTCCGAACCGATGAAGTTAAACAGTGAAGACATGGCAATCATACCGATCATCACGCCGGCAATAATGCGCCAAGAGGCAATGCGGGTGAACACGATAAACGCGCCGCCGATTAAGAGCGCCAAAGTGGATACTTCGCCGATTGAGCCGGGTACGTTACCAATAAATGCGTCCATCCAAGAAATGTTTTGACCGGTTACAGCGTTTTTCAGGCCGTCTGCACCGTGTGCCGCCCATTGCGCCAAAGCAGTAGCACCGGAATAGCCGTCAACCGCAGTCCAGATGGTATCGCCGGTAATATTGGCAGGGTAGGCGAAGAACAGGAACGCACGGCCTGCAAGAGCAGGGTTCATGAAGTTTTTACCTGTGCCACCGAATACTTCTTTCGCAACCACAACGCCGAAAGAAATACCCAAAGCCGCTTGCCACAAAGGCAGGGTAGGGGGAACGATTAAAGCAAACAGAATCGAGGTCACGAAGAAACCTTCGTTGATTTCATGTTTGCGTACAGTGGCGAACAAGACTTCCCAGAAGCCGCCCACAACAAATACAGTCGCGTAAATCGGCAGGAAGAAAATCGTGCCGAACAGCATTTTGCCCAACACGCCCGCTTCAGACGACATATTGATGCCCAAAGCGTTGGCAAGGGCGTAATGCCAGTCGTTGGCGATATTTTGTTGCAGCAAATCAGGCGTTAACGCACCGAATGCCTGTACGCCGACGTTGTACATACCGTAGAACATGGCAGGGAACAAAGCCAGCCACACTAAAATCATCATGCGCTTGGAGTCGAGCGCATCGCGGACGTGGGCCGCTTTGCGCGTTACCGCGCCGGATGTATAGAAAATCGTCGCCGCAGCTTCGTAGAGGGCATACCATTTTTCATGTTTGCCGCCCGGCAGGAAGTGCGGTTCGATTTTTTCAAGAAAATGTTTCAAGCCCATAATCAGCCTTCCTTCTCAATGGTTTCCAGCACCTTGCGCAACAGCGGGCCGTATTCGTATTTACCCGGGCAGACGAAGCTGCACAAAGCGAGGTCTTCTTCGTCCAATTCCAAGCAACCCAGTGCCTGAGCGCTGTCGGTATCGCCGACGATTAAATCGCGCAAGAGCAGGGTAGGCAGGATATCCAAGGGCATCACGCGCTCGTAAGTGCCGATCGGTACCATGGCGCGGTCGCCGCCGTTGACGGCTGTGTTGAACTTGAAGAGTTTGTTTTTCAGGAAATGACCGAGGGTTGTGCGCGTGATGGAGTATTTGTCCGGCTGCGGCGCAACCCAGCCGAACAGCTCTTTGCTGCGGCCTTCTTCGATAACGGAAATCTGATTGTGGTAGCGGCCGAGGTAATCGTGCGCGCCTTGTGCAATCGCGCCGTTCAATACCGAGCCGGAAATCACGCGGTTGTCTGCTTCAACTAATTCGCCGGCGGTAATTTGCGATACTTTTGCACCCAAAACGGTACGCAAAAGGCGCGGTTTGTTGACTTGAGAGCCACCTAAGGCAATCACGCGCTCGGTGTTCAGACGGCCTGTTGCAAACAAACGGCCAATGGCAATCACATCTTGATAATTGATGGTCCAAACGGTTTTGTTCGCACCGACTGGCTCGATGAAATGAATGTGCGTGCCACTCAAACCGGCAGGGTGCGGACCGCCAAATTCATGTGTTTCGATGTTGGCAGCGTTTTCAGACGGCACATCTGCGCCGGCTGCTTTACACACATGGATTTTACGCTCGGTCAGGCGGCTTAATACCAACAGGCCGCGTTTGAAGTCCTCGGCGGCTTCTTTGATAATGACCGTAGGGTCGGCAGCCAGCGGATTGGTGTCCATCGCATTGACGAAGATGGCGAACGGCTCGGCATCGACGGCAGGGATTTTGCTGAACGGACGGGTGCGCAGCGCAGTCCACAAACCGGATTGAATCAGGTTGCGGCGCACTTCTTCGCTGCTCAATTTTGCCAGCGCTTCAGGTGCGTAGCGTTCGAACTCGATTTCGTCGTTGCCTTCAACGGCAATCACGACTGACTGAAGTACGCGCTTTTCGCCACGGTGAATCGCGGCGATTTTGCCTGAAGCCGGAGCGGTAAATACTACGCCCGGATTCTTTTTGTCTTCAAACAGCACTTGGCCTTTTTTGACGGCTTCGCCTTCCTTGATTTTCATCGAGGGGCGCATGCCGACATATTCTTCGCCAAGCAACGCGACTTCGGTAATGGCCGGGCCGTCATAAATGACTTGCTCCGGTCTGCCTGCGATAGGCAGGTCTAAGCCTTTTTTTATCTTAATCATAAGGATGCGTTACTTTTTGGTGGGTTGAGATTCGGATGTCAGATTGTTTTTTCAGACGGCATGTAATGCTTTGAAACAAAGGATGGGCCGTCTGAAAAAAGCAGAGGTTTGCTATAAAAACAACGAATAAACGCAAACAACAAAGCTTTAGATTTTATCAGGTATAGGCTGTTTTATGTCAGTTTTACGCTTATTTTTACGGGAAAAGTGGGAAAAAAGTAGGAATATGTAATCGAGTGTTAAGGGGAATGATTTTTAACTGATTGATATTTAAACGCTATATTTGATGATATAGCTGAAAATAAAAGGCCGTCTGAATTTCAGACAGCCTCTAAGTTTAAAAGAGCTGCCAAACGAAGAAAATCATCGTATGAAGGGCAAACAGCGGTACCAATACAATTACCGACCATGCCATATAGCCGAAGAAGGAAGGCATCGGCACGCCACGTTGTTCGGCAATGGCTTTGACCATGAAATTCGGCGCATTACCGATATAAGTGAGTGCGCCCATAAATACGGAACCCATGGATACTGCCAGCAGCGAATGGAACAGGTGGCCTGTCATCAAGGCTTGGGCATCGCCACCGGCCATATTGAAGAAGACCAAATAAGTCGGCGCGTTATCCAAGAATGCCGACAAAATGCCGCTCATCCAGAAATACATCACATTAATCGGATTGCCTGCCGCGTCGTGAACCAAAGAAACAACGGAAGCCAATGCACCTGTTTCGCCGGCTTTCAAAATTGCCAAGACGGGGGAAATAGTAATGAAAATACCCAAAAACAGTTTGCCCACTTCGGTAATCGGTTCGAAGTTGAACTCATTGCCTGCGCGTACCTGTTTGGGCGTAATAATCCAAGATACGGCGGTCAAAGCCAGCAAAATGCCATCGCGCATCAGGTTTTGCAAGGCATAATGGCTGCCCAAGATTTCAAGGCCCGGATGATTTGGTTTCCACAAACCGGACAGCAAAACCGCACCGATAACACCGGCCAGTAACAGAAAATTCCATTTGCCGTAGATTTTGACTTTTTCTTCTTTATCGGAAGGAGCAGGAGCAAGGTGTTCGCTTTGTTCACGGTTGAAGTGTCGGCTGTCGATGATGTAGAAAACGGCCAGCAAAATCACAGAACTGATCAATACAGGCATCAGCATATGTTTGACCGTCCACATGAAATCTACGCCTTTCAGGAATCCTAAGAACAGAGGAGGATCGCCTAAAGGAGTCAGCCCGCCACCAATATTTGCCACCAAGAAAATGAAGAAAATCACAATGTGAACGCGGTAGTGGCGTTTATGGTTGGCTTTCAAAAGCGGACGAATCATCAGCATCGCCGCGCCTGTCGTCCCCATGATGGACGACAAAGCCGTGCCGACTGCCAACAGGATTGTGTTCAATTTGGGCGAGCCGTGCAAATCGCCGCTGACAAAAATACCGCCTGAAATGGTATAGAGCGCCAAAAGCAGCAGGATAAAGGGGATGTATTCTTCAACCAACGCATGGGCAACGGTATGTACGCCTGCTCCGAAACCAAAGGTTACGATAAACGGCGTTAAAAACAGCAGTGTCCAAAACGCTGTAATTTTGCCGAAGTGGTGGTGCCAAATACGGGAGAAAAACAGAGGGCCGAGTGCAATGGACAAGAGGATCAGTGCAAACGGCAGACCCCAAAGCAGGCTTGCGGATGAGCCGTCAAAATCGGATGCCGCAGCAGGAAAGGCGGCAAGAAGCAGTAAAAATGAGAGAGAGCGCATAGTATTTCCTTTTTATTCTGTTGCGCCGTTAGAAACTTCGTTGAGAAAGCACGGCGGTGAAATATTCAGGCCGTCTGAAAATGTCCAGACGAACTGTGCGGTTGTGTCAGGGGAAAGTATAACGCAAAGCAAGTGTTAAGGGACGGTTTAGAGTGTTGGAATCAAAAGAAATGTTGATACAAATAAAGGAATCAAAATGAATGGAGTAGTTGGAAGTAGTAAAAAAATGATTTTGAAACAGTAGTTTGAAATTTAGGAAATAATACTATCGAAAAAATACTTTGAATTAATTTTAGCTAAAATTTACATTTACTTGAATAAATGGAGTCCGTCTGAAAAATGAGGGTTGAATAGGGTGCTTTGGTTCTTACTGATTGTTTTAATGGATAAATTGGGTGTAAAAACAAAAAAACAGGTAAGCAAAAATGCCTACCTGTTTTATTTTATGCTTCCGGCCGTAACCACATCCATACAGCCACGCAACTACAGAAGATTGATGATACGGCACCAATCCACCAGCGTTCCGGAAATTGCCAAAACATAAACAGGCAAGAAAGGGCCATCATACCGATAGCGAAAAACTTTGCTTTGCGCGGCACGGCGCCGTTGTTTTCCCAGTTTTGTATGATCGGGCCGAAATGGCGGTGATGATAGAGCCAATTGTGAAAGCGCGGCGAAGCTTTTGCCCAGCAGGCGGCGGTCAATAAAATGAAAGGCGTAGTCGGCAGTAATGGCAGGAAAATGCCGATAATGCCCAAGACGAGCGACAATGCGCCGCAAAAAATCAATAAATAGCGAATCATCTTCCCATCACCAATTATTTGTTTTCAGACGGCTTGTGATGTGGAAATGGACAACGCGGAATGTCTAATTTATCCCAGCCCTCATGTCCCATTTTTTCCAGCAGCGCGATATTGCGGTCAAAAATTGCCGAGGCATCGGGAAATGCTTCAGCCGCTTTGGCAATACTGTCTTCAAGAATCAGGTGTAATGTCGGGTAGGGCGAGCGATTGGTGTAGTTGCTGATGTCGTCGGCTTCCGTGCCTTCAAATTGAAAATCGGGATGGAACGGCGCAATTTGGATAATCCCTTCCAATTTGTTTTCTACAACGGCATCATCCGCAATTTCCAGCATTTGGTTGAAGGTTTCAAAATCAGGGAACAGTGTCGGATGAACCAGTAAAGTGGTTTCCAATTCCGAAGCGGGCGTATTGCCCAAAAGCTGCAATTCACGATCCAAGTCTTCAAGGAAACCGTCCAAATGACGGGCTTCGCTGACAACGATGCGAACCAGGTTTTTAACGTGCGGCGCTTTGGCAAAAGGGCAGAGATTCAGCCCGATAACGGCTTTTTCCAGCCATTGTTTGGTATGTTCTGAAACAGTATCGATATCGAGATGGGCGGTGTCAGTCATGGTAAAAGCTTATGTGAATTATTCTTAAAAAGTATACAAGTGTATGGACGTTAAGGCAAACCATAGAAATTTAAAAGGCCGTCTGAACAATAGACGGCCTTCATCAGTTTCAAATCATCAATCCTGAACCAAATGAACCAAAGGCAGAGCAGTCGTGTTTTTAATTTCTTTCAACACAAAACTCGATTGCGCATCTTGCACGCCGTGGTGCGAAAGCAGCGTGTCCAAAACAAAATGGGAAAACGCGTTCATATCGGTAAAAAAGGCATGGAGCAGATAGTCGGTTTCGCCCGTTAACGCAAAGCAGCTCAATACTTCCGGCCAAGCGCGGACAGATTCGGAAAAATCCTCGCGCGCATCTTTTGCCTTGCTAATCGATACACGGATAAAAGCCTGCAAACCTAAGCCCAAAGATACGGGAGAAAGCTGGGCCGCGTATTTTTGAATAATGCCCGCATCTTCAAGCTGTTTGAGACGGCGAAGGCAGGGAGAAGGGGAGAGCGCCACCTTTTCAGAAAGCTCAACATTGCTCAACCGCCCATTTTCCTGCAAAACCTGCAGAATCTTTAAATCAGTTTTATCCAAGTTTAGATGAGGCATGATGGTTCTCCCAATGTAGACAATGTATGTTTTGAAAATGAAAAATGCTTAAAAATAAAGACTTGTATGGTTAAATTATATATTGAGTTCAGATGGGCGACAAATTGTCTTATAAGGAGTGTTGCGAATTTGTTTTATGTAATTGTGAAAAGATGAAGGCCATCTGAAAATGGATGTTTCAGACGGCCTTTCATTTATTCGCACTATATGGCATTAATCCCAAATATTTGCGCGTTCGACTTCTTTCCATGCTTCTAGAATCAGGCTGCCGTCGTTATCTTTCAGCAAAGTAGCATCTGAGAGTATACGGCGCCAAGTGCGGGCATTTTTTAGGCCGTGCATCAGGCCTAGGGCATGGCGGACGATATGGCGCAGGATGGTGCCGCGTCCTGAGGCGATTTGTTCACGGCTGTATGCGTATAGCCAAGCTGCTAAGTCTGCGTATTGGATTGGTGCGTGTGCGTCGTTGTAAAACAGTGCATCCCAATCACGCATCAGCATTGGATTGTGATAAGCCTCGCGCCCGATCATGACGCCATCGACAAATTTCAGATGTTCGGCAATTTCTTCGTTGGTGGTGATGCCGCCGTTAATCAAAATTTCTAAGTCGGGGAACTCTTGTTTCAAGCGGTAGACGTATTCATATTTGAGTGGCGGGACTTCGCGGTTTTCTTTTGGGGATAAACCGTCCAGCCAAGCATTACGCGCATGGACGATAAATGTGCGGCAGGCTGTTTTTTCGCGAAGTGTTCCCACAAAATCTGCTACGACTTGATATTCTGTCTGTCTGTCTATGCCGATGCGGTGTTTGACCGTCACCGGAATTTCAACTGCATCCTGCATCGCGTTCAAACAATCTGCCACTAAATCTACATCATTCATCAGGCAAGCGCCGAAAGCGCCTTTTTGAACGCGTGGGCTGGGGCAGCCGCAATTTAGGTTGACTTCATTATAGCCATACGCTTCAGCCGCTTTGGTAGCGATTGCTAAGTCATGCGGATCTGAGCCGCCAAGCTGTAAAGCTACCGGTTGCTCGCCTTCGTTGAAACTCAAAAAGCGGTCTTTATCTCCGTAAACCACCGCGCCTGAGTTGACCATTTCGCTATAAAGCCAAGCATTGCGTGTAATTTGTCGCGCCATAAATCGATAGTGTCTGTCTGTCCAATCGAGCATAGGTGCGACAGACAAGCGACGGGAAGGTAGGGAAGAAGCAGACATTGAGATGACTTTCAAACAAAATAACGCATTATATAGTGTATTAAATTGACTTTCGATATAGGCCGGTAAATCAAAATGATATATAAGGTATCGCTGGGTGCAGCCGAGTTGTAGCTGAGGCTAAATCCATTCATTGTGGTGGAAATCCAATATTCAGACGGCCAAATAAGTTTTAAAATGTCAAACAACAAACCATTAGAATGATAAGGAAAAAAACATGGCACAATTTTTCGCTATCCATCCCGATAATCCCCAAGACCGCCTCATCAAGCAAGCCGCCGACATTGTCCGCAGTGGCGGTGTTATCGTTTACCCTACGGATTCCTGCTATGCGCTGGGCTGCAAACTCGGCGACAAAAATGCGATGGAGCGCATTCTCGCGATTCGTAAAATCGATCAAAAACACCATCTTACCCTGATGTGTGCCGATTTGAGCGAATTGGGTACTTATGCCAAAGTAGATAATGCCCAATTTCGCCAGCTCAAAGCAGCTACGCCCGGCAGTTATACCTTTATCCTACAGGCAACCAAAGAAGTACCCAATCGCACGCTTCACCCCAAACGTAAAACCATCGGCCTGCGTGTTCCCGATAACGCTACTGCCTTGGCACTTTTGCAAGAATTGGGCGAACCTATTTTAAGTTGCACCCTCATGCTGCTGGAAGACGAAGAGCCATTGACCGATCCATATGAAATCCGAGATCGTCTTGAGCATGCTGTTGATTTGGTTATTGATGGCGGCTGGTGCGGTACTGAGCCGACAACGGTTATCGATATGACCGATGGCACCGAGCTGATTCGTCAAGGCAAGGGTGATATTGCCGTATTCGGTTTGTAAAACTATCCGCGTTTGTATAAGTAGGGATATGCGTATCCTTCCTATTATGTATTAAACGCATATTGCCGATTTTATTGATAGCTTAAAAACTAAATTATTTAAGCAAGTAGATATTCAATATCATTTCATTAAAGGCCGTCTGAAACATTTCAGACGGCCTTTCTCTTTCGTTTTTTAATAAATAATTCATTTTAAATAATATTCCAAATAATTGGCATATGGGTTGCATGATTACTGTGTTTACTTGTGACTTGTCAATGGAATACAACACACCACTTATTAATAGAAACATGGCTGGAACCCTTTTGATGATTGGTTTTTTGGGTAGAAAGCCGTGATTTTATTTAGAAATTAAAGATAATCGGTCGATATTTCTGACTAGCGGATATTTAGTAAGTATGAAATACTATTTCATTTCGAGATAGTAAAAGACCTAAATTTTGTCTTAAAGTGACAATAAACGTCAGCTCGAAGCAAGCATTTTGCAGGGAAATCCTCCGCAATGATTTTTTAAAGTAGCGTCATGCTCACGCCTACGCTTTTATCCATCATAAAAAGAGAAAGACACACTAATGAATAAGATATTTAAAGTCGTTTGGAACCGTACGATTCAATCTTTCGTTGTAACGTCCGAATTGGCCAAAGGCCGAGTGAAATCGTCTGCAGAACAAAACAGTACAGATGTATCTGCTGAATCCGGTAAAAATGGTATCGCGACAGTTTTCAGATTGACAGTGATTTCGGCAGCTCTTTTAGGTGCGGGTAATTCGTATGCGGCAACTGCAGCACGAGGAAAAATTGAATTTGATGCTGTAACCAGTGCGACTGCGGTTAGTGGTGCAACAGCGACCGGTATTGGTGCTCTGTCAGTAGGAGCATCAGCCAATGCTACGGCTAATGGTGCAGTTGCGGTAGGTACGAGTGCAAATGCAACACATAATAACAGCCTTGCTGTTGGTACAAATGCCAAGGCTACTCAAAATCATGCTGTTGCGATGGGTGCAGATACAAGTGCAAGTAGTTCAAATGCAACAGCGATAGGTAAAAGTGCCAATGCTGTTTCTGTAGATTCAACAGCATTGGGTGCAGATTCCAAAGCAAATGGTACGCAAGCGACAGCGGTAGGTAAGAATGCTCTTGCCAATAATACGAACACAACGGCATTAGGCAATTCGGCGCAAGCATTTGGTATAGGCTCAATGGCTTTGGGCCAATCCAGCACATCAAGAGGTCAAAACGGCATTGCAATTGGCAGCGGCAGTCAGGCTGCAGCCAATGCGCAAAATGCCATTGCAATCGGTACCAATGCAGTGGGTTATGAAAGTGAGTCTATCGCTATAGGTAATTCAACCCGAGCTCAAACTGGAAATACCATTGCCATCGGTAAAGATGCAGTGGCAAATTCTCCAAGGTCGGGTAATGCAGCATCAAGTGCTATTGCACTTGGTGCAGACGCGAATGCAACCGGACTTGGTACGATTGCTATTGGACGTGCATCTGGGGTTCTTTCGCAAAATATTATGAATGTGAATGTAACGCACAATAATATTGCTATTGGTAATACGGCTCGAGTCGGCGATCCAAGTAATTCTAAGATAACTCAGTCTATTGCTATTGGTTCAGGTAACCGTGTTGATAAGCAGGGTAGACCTGAGGGCGCGTGGGCAAAGGGAGACCAATCTATTGCGGTTGGCGGCAATGTCTTGGCTAATGGTAATTCATCTGTTGCGATTGGTGGTGATGATTTAGATGAAGTTGGTAACGCAAAATATGCTGGTCAAGCAACGGACAAATTTATCAAATACAATGCCCAAGGTGCGAAAGTTGGTGAATATGCGCTAAGTGGTAAAGATCTACGCGATATCTATAAAGAAATGACCGGCGATACGATGGATAGCGGTTCTTATGGTAATACTATTGCCGGTCAAGGTTCTGTTGCATTAGGTGTGCAGTCTAATTCATCTGCCGATTTGTCTCTGGCTATCGGTACCAAATCTCAGGCCACTGCCTTTGGCGGTGTAGCTTTGGGTACAGGTGCGAAGGCTACTTTGCTGAACTCTGTAGCTTTGGGTACGGCTTCTAAAACCGATAAAGAAGGTAAGGCATACGTTCAACGCGAAATCATGGGCGAAACCTACACTTGGGCAGGCGGTCAAACTACCGATGCCGGTGATGTTGTGTCTGTCGGTTCCAAAGGTTACGAACGCCAAATCATCAATGTATCCCCCGGCGATATTTCCGCTACTTCCACTGATGCGATCAACGGCTCTCAACTTTATGGTGTATTGAATGCGCTCGAACGCATTCGTTATTTCTCTGTTAAGTCAGAAGAAGGCAAAGCTGACGGTACGAAAAACTGGAACAATGACGGAGCAAAAGCAACCAATTCGATTGCCATCGGACCGAATGCGGCAACAAGCACTGGTGCGACGGGTAGTGTTTCCTTGGGTCATAATGCCAACGTACTTGGTTCATCTTCTGTTGCTGTTGGTCCAAATGCAACGGTAACTTCTGGAACTGTTGGCGCTGTTGCCTTAGGCTCTAATGCCAATTCCCGCGGTACAGGTTCTATCGCCATAGGTTTGAATACAGAGAATGATCGCAATTACTCTATAGTTGTCGGTGCACACAGTAGAGCCAACTACGAAAATGCAACTGTTGTCGGTGCAAGGGCAGCAGCACAAAATAACGGTACGGCAATGGGCTATTTGTCAAATGCAGTCGGTGATGATTCTGTTGCAATCGGTCATCAGGCGCAGACAACGCAAGCTTATTCTATTGCCATTGGTAAACAGGCAAACAGTTCAGGCCTTTATTCCACCGCTATTGGTTCCTCAGCCCAAGCTGCCGGGCAGAATAGTTTTGCCGGCGGTAATAATGCAAAAGCGACTGGAAGCGATTCAGTTGCTTTGGGTAGTGGCGCGACAACTACGATCGGTAGCTCTGTTGCATTGGGTAATGGTGCTGTTGGCACTGCCAATAATTTTGATGCAACAGCTAAAAATGCAACATTCAAAAACGATAGCGGTACGACGACTAATGTCAGCTATGCAGCTTCTTCATCTGCTAAAACAGGCGCGGTTTCTGTAGGCAGTGCAGGCAATGAACGCCAAATCCAAAATGTTGCCGCAGGCCGTATTTCCGCCACTTCAACCGATGCAGTTAATGGTAGCCAGCTGTACACCGTTATGAACAATGTTGGACACAATATCCAACAAAACGGTACAGACAAATCCCGTATCAACAACAACGGTACAGTCAACTACGCCGATGGCAACTTGACGACCGTTGCGGTCACTGATGGCGAGAATGCGTCAAAAGTTCAAATCAATGTCACTCAAGGCACATTGTCTGTCGATAATAATGGCACAGTGTCCGCACCGACTGCCGGTGTGGCGACTGCCGGCGATGTAGCCAATGCCATCAATAATGCCAAAACCACAACCAAGGTGGAGGCAGGTAGTAACGCGCACGTTAATAAAACAACTTCAGGCAAAGAAACCACTTATACCGTCAGCGCAGATAAAGCAACGGTACAAGTTTCCAATGCTTTGAAATTGAACTCTAATACCACAACTGCATCCGATGGCGCAGTCACAACTGATTACAGCATCGATCTCGCTCAAAGCACTAAAGATAACATCCAAAAAGGCGTAGATGCCAAAACCACCGTTGACACCAAAGGCCTGACCTTCAACGGCGACAGCGGCAGCACCAATGTCGAGAAACTGGGTTCCACCGTGACCGTTGCCGGCGACGACAACATCA
>NZ_LAEI01000069.1:0-6771 GCF_001618065.1 Neisseria flavescens | reverse complement strand
AAGGGAGATTAAGGGGATATTTGAGTAGAATCGGTGGATATTTGAAACGAAAACAGCCGAAATCCTGTTTTGGGCTTCGGCTGTTGAGGAAAGGGCTATTTTGCAAAGGTCTCAGGCCGTCTGAAAATTCCTAAAACAGGTTTCAGACGGCCTTTTAGCCAGAATTAACCGCAAAACAACTAATCTTCTTTAATTGACCCTATATTTTTTAGAAATCAAAAAAATTATTTTACATATTTCAAAAGATGGGTATGATGTCGTTCTTTTAAATTCATACATTCATTTCAAATAAAATCTATTTTTAGGAACATACACCATGACCTTCCAAGACTATTTGGTCAATCTGATATTAAGCGGAGTGATGATTATCGGCGCTTATCAGTTTTACTTTTATACCCAACGCCATCCTTTACGCAAAGAGATTGTTTGGAATTCTCCAATAGATGAAAAAATCCCATTCCGCCCGCGTTGGTCGTGGGTATATAGTTTTCTTTACTACCCGGCTATCCTCTATCTCAACCTTATCGCCACCAACCACCGCCATTTCAACATGATGGCATTCAGCTTTCTGATGTTGCTGTTTATGCAAATGTTGTTCTTCTGGCTATTCCCTGTTTCTACCCCACCACATTGGCGCAGCATCAATCCCGGTAAAACACCATCCGAATGTTTTTTAAAATTTGTGCAAAAGTTCGACCAAGCCAGTAACTGTTTCCCCAGCATGCATGTTTCTGTTGCCACGCTGACCGCATTGCACGCATTGCCATCTTTGGGGGTTGTTGCATTCCTTTTCCCTATCCTTATCGCACTATCCTGCGTGTTTACCAAACAGCATTACCTGATTGACTTGCCTGCCGGTGCGGCACTGGGTGGATTTGCCTATTGGCTCTATCTTTTAGTGGTTTAACGTAAAAAGACTATCTACACAAAAAGGCCGTCTGAAAGCAAAAACATAATTATCGTGTAAATTTGTTTTCAGACGGTTTTTCTATATACTTAATATCTGAAGCTTAGCAGCTGACACCTTCAAACTTAAAAACACATCCACTCCCGCTACCGAATATGAATTTTTTAAAAGACATCACCTGGACCGAAATTTTCATCTTCGCCCACACCTGCGCCGCACTCGTCTGTATGCTGCGCGTGTTGTACAAACAAAAAAACATCGGCTCAACCTTCGCTTGGCTGATTATCCTATTCCTTTTCCCCGTATTCGGAACCATCGCCTACATCCTTATCGGCGAGCCTCGTCTCGGCACGGCCCGCGCCAAACGTACCGGCGAAATGAACCGCTTCTACCGCAACTTTGCCGCCACCCATCTAGCCGATATCTATCTCGACATTGCCGACCAAGTCAAATCACGTTACCACGGCATCAGTAAAGTTGCCGAAAAAGGAACGGGGCTGGGCGCAACCAAAGGCAACGCCATGAGCCTGCTCTCCACCACCGATGCCATCATCGACAGCATGCTTGCAGACATACGCGCCGCAACCCATTCCTGCCTGCTGGCCTTTTACATTATCGAACCCAAAGGCCGCATCGAAGAAATTCTAAATGAAATCCTTGCTGCCAAAGCAAGAGGCGTAGACTGCGCCATACTGGCCGATGCCGTCGGCAGCAGGAGTTTTCTTGAAAGCGATTGGGTAGAGAAACTGCGCCAAGCAGGCGTTGAAGTACATACCTCATTGCCTGTCGGCATCTGGCGTACATTATTCACGCGCACCGACCTGCGCAACCACCGCAAAATCCTCGTTATCGACAGCAAAATCGGTTACACAGGCAGCTTCAACCTTGTCGACCCCCGCTATTTCAAACAAAACTCCGGCGTCGGAGAATGGGTCGATGTCATGATGCGCTGCACAGGGCCTATGGTTTTGGAACTGTCTGCCGTCTTCTTCGCAGACCTTGCCGTCGAAACCGATGAAAACCTCCAAAACGTACAAACATACCTCAACCAAGCTCAAAGCCTGCTGCCCCAAATCCTTCCTGAAAAAATGCAGCAAGGCGATATTGTTGCCCAAATCATTCCATCCGCCCCAGAGCAAAGCAGCTTCGTTATCTACGAAACCATCATCAGCGCCATCTATGCCGCCACCAAACAAATCACGATTACTACTCCCTACTTTGTCCCCGACGAGCCGCTTCTCATGGCGTTAACCGTTGCCGCCAAACGCGGCGTCAAAGTGACCCTGATACTGCCTGCCAAAGTCGATTCACTGATGGTACGCTACGCCTCACGCGCCTACTACCCTATGTTGCTGGAAGCCGGCGTCAAAATCGCAATGTTTGAAGGTGGGCTCTTACATGCCAAAACCATGACCATTGACGAAGACTACTCCCTCTTCGGTACGGTCAACATGGATATGCGCAGCTTCTTCCTCAACCTAGAAATCAGCCTTGCTATCTACGATCGCGACACTACTAAACAAATCTGCCACCTGCAGCGCAGCTACCTTAAAAACAGCAGCTACATCGCCATTAAATCATGGCAACAACGTTCCAAACTCCGCGGCCTCGTGGAAAATGCCGTCCGCCTGATGAGTCCTTTACTGTAAAACATAAATATTTAGGCCGTCTGAAAAGTACTTTTCAGATGGCCTTTTAAATAAAACACTGATAGACAAAATTCTTTATTGACAGATATTCAAGCTATCCCATCTCTCCCTCTCGGAAAAAGCAATACTCAACCCATTTCTCAGTCAAAGAATCTTTACTAAATTTAACCAAAATATAAACTAATTGATTTTTATAAAAATCCTATTAATTTTAGATTGGAATAAAACAGAATATATTTATTAATATCTATTAAGAATTTGATAATCATTATTATAACAATTAGAATAAACAGTCAATTTTTTACTTAGGAAAACTCATGAATAAGGTCTCCTCTCCTGTATTCCGCCTTAGTATCATTACACTCGCATTATCAACAAGCTTCGCTCATGCCGAAAATTTGCAACCCGCAGAAACTGCCGAGCTGAATGAAATTAAGGTCACCGGTACTGCCGTACCGACTCGTGTAACCCGCAACCAGCTCGACCGCGAAATTTCGACTGATTTAAAACAAGTCATGAAAGATCAAATCGGTATGGACGTCGGCGGCGGCAACGGCGTAGCACAGTTTTACAGCATCCGCGGCGTTGGTGAAGACAAAATTAACCTAGAAGTCGACAACACCAGCCAATCCACAAAAATCTTCCACCACCAAAGCCGCTTCCAGCTTGATCCTGCTTTGGTGAAAAGCATCAACGTCGAAAAAGGCACAGGCGCGGCAAGCGCGGGCTTGGGTGCGGTCGGCGGTACCATCCGCGTAACAACGGTCGACGCAAAAGACCTGCTGACCGACGGCAAACCTTTCGGTTTCAAACTCGGCGCGGGCTTGAGCAGCAATAAAGGTTCAACCGGCAACGCGGCGGTTTACGGCTATCAAAACGGCTTCGATGCCCTGTTTGCAGGCAACTTCCTCAACAACCGTGACTACAAAGACGGCAACGGCAATGTCAACCTCGGCAGTCGTCTGAAACAGCACAGCTACCTCGCCAAACTCGGCTACGATTTCAACGACGACCACGGCATCCGCCTGACCTACCGTCAGGAATACCAAAAAGGCAACCGCACCGACAAAGCCGAGTTCCAAAACGTTGACAGCTACATCGGCGTGGACGGCACTTATCAAAAAGAGCAAACCTACAATCTGGAATACCGTGGACGCAACGTCGGCTTTATCGACAAAATCGACGCCAACGTCTTCCAAATCAATACCGACGACACCAAACCGCCCAAAGGCGCCCCTTCTCCAAAAGCCCAAGCTTCCGGCACGGCGCAAGGCGGCGTTCCCATCGGTCAGCTTGAACTAAGCAAAATCAAAGCGACCGGCGCGAATCTGAACCTCGCCAGCTCTTTCGGCGACGGACACATGGTGAAATACGGCGTCAACTACCGCCACGAAACCTCCGAGCCGTCCGACAAAGGAGCGTGGCTGAAGATTCTCGGCCTGTATGACCGTGACAAAGAGAAAAAAGCCGAATACGGCGTGTACGCGGAAGGTATTTGGAACTTGAACCCCGTTACCCTGACCACCGGCCTGCGTTACGACCATTTCAAATACAACGCCGCCAGCAAACAAAGCGCGTCGCACGGTCAGCTCAACCCCAGTATCAGCGCGATTTGGGACATTAACGACAACTTCTCCCTCTTGGCAAACCTCAATCAGGCAAGCCGTGCGCCCCGCCTGAACGAAGCCCTGTTGGCTAACGAACGCGCAGGTGCTGCAGCCGATTTGGACAGCAACCTCAAAGCCGAAACCGCCCGTCGCGCTGAACTCGGCTTCAAATGGCGCAACGACAATTTCAACGTCAGCGGCAGCGTGTTCCACCAACGCATCAAAGACCTCATCGTCTATCGTTGGGCAAAAATCAACAACAACACCGCCTCCATCACCGAACGCGGCAAGATTTACAACGGCGGCACGCTCAAAACCTACGGCTACGAACTTGACGCATCCTATCGCTGGGGCGGCCTGACCGCGCGCGCCGGCGTGTCCTACGTCAAACCCCGTCTGAACGGAGAAATGTACTACGGCGAAAGCCCGATTCAAGCAGAAGACCACGAAAGCTCGTTCACCTTCTGGAACACCGGCCGCCAATGGCTGACCGGTCTGTCTTACCAGTTTGAAAACCCCAAACTCGAAATCGGCTGGCGCGGCCGCTACGCCCAAAGCGTGAAATACACCGACGTCGCCCGCGGACAAGGCACGATACACGGCAAGAAAGCCGGTTACGGCGTACACGACATCTACGCCAACTGGCAGCCGCTGAAAAAAGACAACCTGAACGTCAACTTCGCTGTCAACAACATCGGCAACAAGCAATACCGTTCGCACAGCCAACGCTTCCCCGACGGCAACGGACGCGTGCCCTTCTACGAACGCGGCCGCGAGTTTGCCTTGGGCGTGAACTATCGTTTCTGATGATACGAACGACCTTATAAAGAAATTAAAGGCCATCTGAGATTCAATTTTCAGACGGCCTTTTATAATTCGTAGACAATTTGATTTAAAAGTATTTCCTCCCCCTTGCTAGTTACACAACGGATTATCCAGTCTTCAAATCGTCTCCATTGGACTTCTTTTCCGAATCGGTCATGATTTGACTCCTTCTGAAAACTGACTACCAATTCTTCCAATATAAATAAAATATTATATAGATCATCTCCAGTGCCGTCTGAAAATATAAGGCTGTATTTTTACATTTAACCATGCCGTTGGAGATTGATTCTATTTGTGTGTTTAAAAAATACAATGCAAATATTCATTACACTTTTACTGTAAACCATTTGACAAAGTCATTTTTAAAGCTATAATATTTCTCATATATGATTTTTGTTATATATATTTATTTATAGACAATTCATTCTGAAACAAGGAGCAATAAAATGAAACGAAACTTGGGTACTTTGGATCGCGTAATCCGTATTGTTATCGGTGTTGCACTGATTGCTGCAGCCGCTACCGGACAAATTGGCTGGTGGGGTTGGCTGGGCATCATCCCCCTGGGCACAGCACTGATTGGCAACTGCGCACTGTACAGCTTATTGGGTATCAACACCTGCCGCATCAACAAAAAATAACGAAGGCAAAACATGAGTACGGTCGGACAACTCCCGCGAATCACGCCTTCCGAAGCAATGGCAAAAATCCGTGAGGGCGCGTTGGCAGTGGACATCCGAAGCCAAGCCGAATATCGGGGCGGGCATATTGGCGGCGCATTATCCCTTCCGCCTGAACGGCAGCGAGACAAACTGCCCGATGATACTACCCAGTGCCTGATTTTTTATTGTCTGAGCGGTAAACGTACAACACGGGCAGAAACAATATTGTCAGTGCTTGGCCAAGGTCGAGAATGCTATATTCTGGAAGGCGGCTTACAGGCATGGAAGGCTGCAGGGCTTCCTATTGTTGCCGACCATGCCGCACCGGATATCATGCGGCAGGTGCAAACCATTGCGGGCAGTTTGATTCTGTTGGGCGTGCTGGCAGGTTGGCTGGTATCGCCTTGGTTTTATCTGATAGACGTGATGGTCGGTGCAGGCCTATTAACTGCCGGACTAACCGGATTCTGCGGCATGGCGCGCCTACGGGCCAAAATGCCATGGAACCATTAAGCAAAGGCCGTCTGAAAGTTGCTGCTGAGGCCATTATGACTGATAATTCGACCTCCTCATTTGCCGACAAGCGTGAAAAATGACCATTGCCGACAATCAACCACCCTACGAAGAAGCCACCGCTTTTCTCAAACTTCTGGCCAATCCCAACCGCCTCGCCGTATTGTGCAAACTACATGAAAGACCGCACAATGTAACCGAGTTGGCTGAATCATCCGGACTCCCGCAAGCGGCAATGTCCAGCCAATTAGCGCTACTGCGTGAAGCCGGTTTGGTATCGTTTGAAGTGAACCATCGGGAACGGCAATATTACATTGCCGACCCGAGGGTAACCGAGATGATACAGTTGCTGTATTCCTTTTTTTGTGCAGAAAAATCTTAAAATGTTATCGAAATAGGATAGTCAAAAAATCTATCCTATTTATAATTTTAAAGGCCGTCTGAATCTTTTTCAGACGCCCTTTATTGTATTTTTAGTCTTGCCGAGACCTTTGCAAAATAGCCCTTTCCTCAACAGCCGAAGCCCAAAACAGGATTTCGGCTGTTTTCGTTTCAAATATCCACCGATTCTACTCAAATATCCCCTTAATCTCCCTTGGATACCTGAT
>NZ_LAEI01000004.1:0-42445 GCF_001618065.1 Neisseria flavescens | reverse complement strand
GGGGAGGATTAAGGGGGTATTTGAGTAGAGTCAGGAGTGATTTGGAATAGGAACAGCCGAAAACCTGTGTTTGGATTTTGGCTGTTGGGGGAAGGACTTTTTTGCAAAGGTCTCAGGCCGTCTGAAACCCGCTCTCGAATATTATTCATGCTATATTTCAGACGGCCTGTTTAACCGTCCCTTGCAAAGCTTGGCACAAGCACCGCTGACCGACGGCAATCAATTACTATATAATCAAACGCATCGTTATCCCTACAAAGGAGCCACACCATGACCACAAAAATTAAAATTGGTATCGTCGGTGCAACCGGTTACACAGGCGTTGAATTGTTGCGCCTGCTCAGCAGCCACCCCAACGCAGAGGTTACTACCGTCACCAGCCGAAGCGAAGCCGGTATTGCGGTTGCCGACTACTTTCCCAGCCTGCGCGGCATTTACGACCTTGCATTCCAAACGCCCGAAGATGCCGGGCTTGACCGTTGCGACCTCGTGTTCTTCGCCACGCCCAACGGCGTGGCCATGAAAGAAGCACCGACCCTTGTGGAAAAAGGCGTACGCGTGATTGACCTGTCTGCTGACTTCCGCATCCGCGACATCCCCACATGGGAAAAATGGTACAAAATGACCCATGCAGCGCCACAACTCGTTTCCCAAGCGGTGTACGGCTTGTGCGAACTTTACAAAGATGACATCGCCAAAGCCATGCTGGTGGCCAATCCGGGCTGCTACCCTACCTGCGTTTCTCTGCCCTTATTGCCGCTGCTTCAGGCTGGCCGTCTGAAAGCCAACGCGCCGCTAATTGCCGACTGTAAATCCGGTGTTTCCGGTGCAGGCCGCAAAGCCAGCACCCATGCCCTATTGTGCGAAGCAGGCGACAACTTCAAAGCCTATGGCGTCGGCGGCCACCGCCATCTGCCTGAAATCCGACAAACCCTGTCCGGACTGCAAGACCATGTTTCAGACGGCCTGATTTTCGTGCCACACCTTGTTCCGATGATACGAGGCATGCATGCCACCCTGTATCTGCACCTGCAAGAACATACCGACCCTGAAGCCTTACTGCGCGAATACTACCACGACAGTCCTTTTGTCGATATTTTGCCTTCAGGTTCGACACCTGAAACCCGCAGCGTGCGCGGTGCCAACCTTTGCCGTATCAGCGTTCAAAGAGCGCCCGATCAAGACGATGTGTGGATTGTTCTTTCCGTCATCGACAACTTGGTTAAAGGCGCAGCCGGTCAAGCCGTGCAGAATATGAACATCATGTTCGGCCTGCCCGAAACCACCGGCCTGACTAATGCACCATTGATGCCTTAATATCATCTTATTGAAAACACAAGGCCGTCTGAAACTTTGATCGTTCAGACGGCCTTTATCAATTCATTCACAAACATCACTCATACACCACGCCGGCAAGCATTTCTTCTTCATTCAAGTTGCCGTACTGTTGCTCCCAATCGTGGGTAGCTTCCACCATATCGCATTCTTTGGCAAAAGCCAGCAGCCTGCCGTCCATCTGATCCAAACTCAAGCTGCCCAAGCGTTCGCATTCCGAAGCTGTCAGATTACCGTCCGCCTCATGCGCCTCCGAAGATCCGAAAGGCAGAGCAAAAAAACCCAGCACCAACGCCAGCAGCACCCAAAAAATATTTTTACGCGAACGAGTCATTTCACACCTCTCATCATAATCGTTTAAATCAGAAAAACTAAACCAAATAAAATTAAACTAAGAAAAATCGAATATAAAATTATAAATATCGATTTATCTAAGACAAAACGAATAATACTAAGAAAAAATAGAATATGCAATACTTTTTCTTAGATTAGGTAATTTTTTTCTTACAATTTTATAAAAACTAAGGTAAAATACACTCAAATCATCCAAACCATATAAAAAACATACCTCCATAAAGGCATAAACATGGATACCTTTAAAGACCGCCTGGCTTTCTTATGGAAAGATGAAGCCCGCCAAGCCAAAATTGCCGCCGACATCGATATGACCATCGCCGGATTCAGCCGTATCTGGAACGAAGGCGGCCTGCCGAAATCGGAAACGCTAAAAAAATCAAACAACTTAAAGGCTGCAGCATAGACTGGCTGTTGACCGGCGAAGGTTCCCCCTTCCCCGATTCCGAAGCCCCGAAAGCCACAGCAACAGATACGCTGGGCAATCCAGTCGATATAGACGAATTTGTCTTCGTACCGCGTTACGACATCCAAGCCGCGGCCGGACACGGTCAGCTCGTCGGCGATGAGCAACCCATGTTCGCCATGGCGTTCCGACGCTATTGGATTGAAAATTATGTGACGCGCGACATCAAAAACCTTTCCGTTATCTCAGTCAAAGGCGACTCGATGGAAGGCGTGCTGAATGATGGCGACACCATCCTCATCAACCACGGCCAAACCACGCCGCGCGACGGCCTCTATGTTTTGCGCCTCAACGAAAACCTTTTGGTCAAACGCCTGCAACTGATACCCGGCGGCATCGTCAACGTCATTTCCGCCAACGAAGCCTACCCTACTTTTGAAATCGACCTAAAAAACCCGACCGACGACGTTGCCATCATCGGCCGAGTCGAATGGTTTGGCAGAAGCATCTAAATCTGACATACTGGCGCTTGAAATTTCTGCTATGCCCTCCATGTAAGCTGGCAGACCTGTCTGCACAAACTTGCTTTGGCCAACGGTTTGCGCGACAATAGTAAAAACATTCATATAAAAGGAATCACATCATGTCAGACGAAAGCCCTATTATCTTTACTGACAGCTGCTGCACCAAAGTTGCCGACCTGATTGCCGAAGAGAACAATCCCGACCTGAAATTGCGCGTATTCGTCAACGGTGGCGGCTGCTCCGGCTTCCAATACGGTTTTACCTTTGACGAAATCAAAAACGACGACGATTTCGAAATCCAAAAAAACGGCCTGACGTTCTTGGTTGACCCGATGAGCTACCAATATCTGGTTGGTGCAGAAATCGACTACACCGAAAGCCTGCAAGGTTCTCAATTCGTCATCCGCAATCCGAATGCCGAAACGACTTGCGGTTGCGGCTCGTCCTTCTCCGTATAAACAATCCGTTTCTTCACGAAAAACAGGCCGTCTGTATCTTCAGACGGCCTTTTGTGTGAATTTATTTTAAACAATATTGGATTTATCTTATAATAATAATATCGGGCGTGAATATTTACTCTACAATAGACATAACATTGGACATGAATATTGCCATATAAATAAAAAATCATTGTCCAGCTGATTAACGACACGAAGGCACCCCCTATCCGGTCTGCCTCAGACTGCGGCCTCTGTTTTTGCCTGCATCGCAAGCCAAAACAGCTCAAACACAATAACAAAACCCCAGGCCCAACCCATTGGGTTGACGCAGTCAAAATATTCATGGGATATCAATGAGCAAACAAGAAAAATTTTTCGATGTATATGTTTCTTATCCGCCGAACACGGATAAGGAGCGCATCCATGCCTGCCTGTATGACAACCTGCCCGAAAACGAAGCCGAGAGCCTGATTCAAGCCTTGGCGGAGCGTCCGCAAGCCATTGTGGCCGAAAAATGCACCCAAGACGAGCGCGAAAATGCGCAGCATTACTTCAGCTATTTGGGTTTGGACGTCATTGTCCGTCAGGCTATGGAGTTGGAAGCGGTTGAAGAAGAACCCGTGTTGGCAGTCAACACGCCCGACCCTATCCAATGCCCCGTCTGCATGACGATTATTGAAGAACTCGATGCACAAGAATGTAAGACCTGCCACTTTGATTTGACAGAAAAAAATGAGCTGGCCATCCAGCGTAAGCGCATTGAATGGCAGGAAAAAATCTCTTTCGAGCACAAAAAACAAACCGAAATTGCCCACAAGCTCAAATATGAGCGCGAGCAGGAAGAGAAAAAACTGCGTAAAAAAATCCGCGCCGAATTAGAATCCCAACTACGCGAAGAGTTAGGACAAAATCCAGAGCTGGCCGCGCTGGCAGCGAGGAAGAAAACACAGTTTCTGCTTACAATGGCCATCGTATTCGCCGTTTTAAGCCTGCTTGCTCTCGGCTATATCGCTGCAAAATTCTTCTAAACTAATTTCAAAACTTAAGGCCGTCTGAAAAACAGATTTTCAGACGGCCTTTTATATTTATATTGATTGAACCATTCCAATCAAGCCTCTTGCACATCCACATCCACCGACCATCTGATTTTGCCGTCGCGGTTTTGCTGCAACACTTGCACCCACAAACTCACGGCGCGATGCAAATCCTGTCGGGATGTTGATTCAAGGAAGATTTGCGCGCGTTCGCGTTCGGCAAGTCGCACCATCAGCATGGGGGCGGCGCCGAACTGGGAGACGCTTTCGGGCAAAAGTGGGGCGAGGGTTTCTTTGGCGGCGTTGAGAAATTCCATCGCATCGGCAACGCGCGGCGCGTCGGCGCGGACGGCGGTCTGGAAACCGAAGGGCGGCATGGCGAACATTTGCCGCTCGTTCAATTCGTTTTCGGCAAACACGGCGTAGTCCTGCGCTTTGACGGCGGCGAAGACGGGATGTTCGGGCAGTTGGGTCTGTATCAGCACCTTACCGGGTTTGTCGGCGCGCCCCGCCCTGCCGGACACTTGCATCAGCTCGGCGAACAGCCTTTCCGGCGCACGGAAATCCGCGCTGTACAGGCTGCCGTCGGCGTTCAACACGATAACGAGGTTGAGCTGCGCGAAATCATGGCCTTTGGCGAGCATCTGCGTGCCGACCAGAATGTCGATTTCGTTATCGGCGATGCGGCGGTACAAATCCGCCCAGTCGTTTTTGTGCGCCGTGCTGTCCCTGTCGACGCGAACAACGGCGGCCTTAGGCAGGAAGGCGCGCAGTGTTTCTTCGACGCGCTGCGTGCCGTGGCCGACGGCGGTCAGGTCTTGGTTGCCGCAGTCGGGGCATTTGAACGGGATGGATTCGCGGTGGTCGCAGTGGTGGCAGCGCAGTTGGCGGGCGCGTTGGTGCAACACCATTTTGGCGGAGCAGTTCGGGCAGCCGAAGGTATGGCCGCAGTCGCCGCAAAACAGCGCGGGTGCGAAGCCACGACGGTTGAGGTACACCAGCGACATGCCGCCCGCCTCAAAATTCTGTTTCAAAAGCTGCAAGGCTTGCGGCGAGAAGCCGTTGTCGAGTTTCAGACGGCCTACATTAAGTATTTCCACTTGCGGTAGTTGCGCGGCGGTATGGGCGCGCTCGGTCAGTTGCAGCAGGCGGTACGCGCCGCTTTGCGCCTTGTGCCAACTCTCCAAACTGGGCGTGGCGCTGCCCAACACGACGGGGCAGCCGCTCTGCTTCGCCCGCCACACCGCCAAATCGCGGGCGTGGTAGCGCAATTCGTTGTCTTGTTTGAACGAGCCGTCATGTTCCTCATCGACCACAATCAGCCCGACATCATCCATCGGCGTGAACACCGCCAGCCGCGTGCCGATGACCAATTTCGCCTGCCCTAACATCGCGCGCAGATAATCCTGCGTGCGCCTGCCTGCCGCCATCTGGCTGTGCAACACGGCGGTTGGCACGTCGGCAAAACGGCTTTCCACCCGTTTCAAAAGCTGCGGCGTGAGGTTGATTTCAGGCAACAAAAACAACACCTGCCGCCCCTGCGCCAACACTTTCGCCATCGCATCAAAATACACCTCGGTCTTGCCGCTGCCGGTAATACCGTACAGCAAAAACGGCTGAAATTTGCCGAAGGCCGTCTGAATTTCATCGGAAGCCTTCTGCTGGTCGGCGTTTAATACAAATTCAGAGTGCGAAGCCTGCCCGTGGTACGACCTTAAAGCAGGCTGCGCCGCTTCCGTCGTTTCAATCCAGCCCTGTTCCGCCCAATCCTCAATCAATTTCTCCGCCTGCGCGTTCACCTGCTTCAACGCCGCCATCGTCATTCCGCCCGACAGCAGCACGTCCCACAAAGCCGCTTTTTTGTTGAACCGAGCCGGCGGCGGCGTTTGCGCCCTGCCCGCTTCGTTCAGCGCGTAAAACAGCGGCTGCTGCGGCATTTCCACTGCGCGCGTTTCCTTCAAACCCTGCGGCAGTGCGGCAAATACTGCCTGCCCGGTCGGATAGTGGTAATAACGCGATGTAAACGCCAACAAATCACGCCAGCTTTGAGGCAACGGCTTTTCTTCCACAAAGGCCGTCTGAACGCTCAAAATCCGCACCGTATCCATATCGGGCGCAATATCCGTTTCCCACACAATCCCGACCACGGTTTTATTGCGGAAAGGCACAAGCACCCGCATTCCCGGAGGAAGCGGCTCGGAATGCGAATAAGTCAAAAGGCCGTCTGAAAGCGGCACGTTTACAGCGATGCGGTGGTAAATCATACAAACAATCAAATCATTTTTTCGTATTTTAACAGCCGAAAGCTATTTTCAGACGATAAATTGAGCCTCAATACAATGCAGGCATGACAGAGGTTTGATACAATGCCTTACTTTCAACACACGCAAGTCTCTCGCATGAAAACCAAGTTAATCAAAATCTTAACACCGTTTGCCGTCCTTCCTTTGCTGGCATGCGGTCAACCTGCCGTATCCAACGCCAACGCCGCGCCTGCGCCGGCTGCCAAAGCGGAAGCTCCTGCCGACAAATCCGTTGCCGCTTCTTTGAAAGCACGTTTGGAAAAAGTCTATGCCGCCCAAGATTTGAAAGTTTTGAGCGTCAGTGAAACGCCGATTAAAGGCATTTACGAAGTTGTCGTCAGCGGCAAACAAATCATCTATACCGATGCCAAAGGCGACTATATGCTCGTCGGCGACCTCATCAACGTCAACACGCGCCAAAGCCTGACTGAAGAACGTGCCGCCGACTTGAACAAAATCGACTTCGCTTCCCTGCCTTTGGACAAAGCCATCAAAGAAGTGCGCGGCAACGGCAAACTGAAAGTCGCCGTTTTCTCCGATCCGGACTGCCCGTTCTGCAAACGCTTGGAGCATGAATTTGAAAAAATGACCGACATCACGATTTACACCTTCATGATGCCGATTCCGAGCCTGCACCCTGATGCCGCGCGCAAAGCCGAGCTGTTGTGGTGCCAACCTAATCCGACCCAGGCATGGACCGACTGGATGCGCAAAGGCAAACTCCCAAGCGGCAAAACAAACTGCGAAAACCCTGTTGCGGAAACCACTTCATTGAGCGAACAATTCGGCTTCAACGGCACGCCGACCCTGGTCTTTCCTAACGGCCGCAGCCAAAGCGGTTACAGCCCTATGCCCCACCTCAAAGAAATCATCGAGAAAAACCAGTAATACAGGGTTTAATCTCCATAAAGGACGCTTTACGCGTCCTTTTTTCATGTCGCCCGCCATCAACTGCCTTCAGACGGCCTCGATACAGACAAAGATAAAAAAGGACGTGTCCAACACGTCCTTTTTTCCCCTTTACCTTACAGGTAGAATTTTTCAATCACTTTCAGGTTTTCATCCAATTTGTACACCAGCGGCTGACCGGTTGGGATTTCCAAGCCCATGATGTCTTCGTCGGAAATGCCTTCGATGTGTTTTGCCAAAGCGCGCAGGGAGTTGCCGTGTGCCGCCACCAATACACGTTTGCCGCTCAAGATGGACGGAGCGATTTGATCTTCCCAGAAAGGCAGGACGCGCTCGAGGGTCACTTTAAGGTTTTCGCCATCAGGTACGACATCGCTAGGCAGGTTGGCATAGCGGCGGTCGTTGTGGGCGGAGTGAGGGTCTTTAGGATCGAGCAGCGGAGGCAGGGTGTCGTAGCTGCGGCGCCAGATGTGGACTTGCTCGTCGCCGTATTTTTCTGCGGTTTGTTTTTTATCCATACCTTGCAGCTGGCCGTAGTGGCGCTCGTTCAAACGCCATGATTTGATTTGTGGAACAAACAGTTGGTCGGATTCTTCCAAAACGATGTTACAGGTTTTGATGGCACGGGTCAGAACGGAAGTAAAAGCGATGTCGAACTCGTAGCCCTTCTCTTTCAGCTTTTTACCTGCTGCTGCGGCTTCTGCCAGACCTTGCTCGCTCAGCTTAACGTCGCGCCAGCCGGTGAAAAGGTTTTTCGCGTTCCATTCGCTTTGTCCGTGACGGATGAATACTAATTCCATGATAGTTTGCTCCAATGAAGTTTGGGAAAAGGTATTTATAGCACACTTTGCCGCCGCGCTGATAACGTCGGCGGTTTCTTTTGATATGTTGCAAGTTTGCTTCTAGTCTTCAGACGGCCTTGTCGGAAGGTAAACATCAAACCGCGTGCTTTTGCCTGTGTATTGATAAGCAGGTTTGCGCCCGTCGAGAAATTCGCCCAAGCGCGGGCGTTTGACGACAATGCGTTTTTTGGCGGTATTCAATGCCGCATCCAACAACTCAGCTTCGTCTTGTGCCGCGCCGACCAAGTCGTGAAAGTAAGCCATTTCTTTTTTCACGGCGGCGGTTTTGCGACGCTCCGGGTACATCGGATCGAGATACACCACATCGGGCATGCCGTTTTCCATTGCCAATTCCTGCATCAAATCAACGGAATTGCCGAAATGCAAAGTAATGCGTTGGGCAATCTCCCGTGTCTCTTCACTTTGCCCCACCCTATTGAGGCCGTCTGAAAGTAGACAGGCAACCGCAGGATTTTGTTCAAAAGTGTGTACATTCAAACCCAACGAGGCAAGCACGAAGCTGTCTCGCCCCAGTCCGCCGGTAGCGTCCCAGACAGTCGGTTGTACAGTGTGGTTGACGGCTTTGGCAATCAACTCGCCTCCACCTTTAGTGCGCCGATAATGGGCAGCACCGCCATCAAAATCAACGCGGACACGGCCTTTTTCACCGGCGCGGCACAAACTGATGCCGCTTTCGTCAGCGATAAGGAAACTGCCTTCTTCAGGCTGCCGGTCGATAACGGTCAGCCCGAAAGGCGCGGCAAGGCTGCGAAGTTCGACAGATGCGGTTTCGTCAAAATAAATCTTGTACATAAGGCTTATGTTTCAGACGGCCTTAAAAACTCAGGCCGTCTGAACGTTTTAATTGATGTCCAGGCGTTCCATGCGGTAGCGCATAGAGCGGAAGCTGATGCCCAAAAGTTTGGCGGCTTGGGTACGGTTGTAACGGGTTTGCTGCAAAGCCTGCTCGATGATGCTGCGTTCCACTTGGTCGAGGTAATCCTGTATCTGCATGGTACGCGGATCAAACGGTGGAATGGGGCTATGATTGAGCGTAGTTTCGCGCGCGTCAGGTTCGGCAATATCGTCAAAAGAGAAGCCGCTGCGTTCAGCCTTAACCTGTGGGGCGTTTTGAATCTGCAAGTCGTCCACTTGTATCACTTGGCCGACCGTCAGTGCAACTGCGCGTTCGAGGATATTCTCCAACTCGCGGAAGTTGCCGGGATAGCTGTAATGCAACAGGGCTTCTTGGGCTTTCGGGCTGAGTTTGTAGGTTTGATTGCCGTGACGGTGTTTATACAGCAGATACAGAATCAGCGCGCCCAAGTCTTCGCGCATTTCGCGCAAAGGCGGCATGTGCAGGGAGACTACGTTGAGGCGGTAATACAAGTCCTGACGGAATGCGCCGCTTTCGACCAAAGCTTCGAGGTTTTTGTGGGTTGCACAAATAATGCGCACATCCACAAAGGTTTCCCGCGCATCGCCGATACGGCGCACGGCTTTTTCTTGAATGGCACGCAGGAGTTTGACCTGCATGGCAAGCGGCAGATCGGCAACTTCGTCAAGAAACAAAGTGCCGCCGTCAGCGTGTTGGAAAAAACCTAAACGGTCTTGATCCGCGCCGGTAAAGCTGCCTTTTTTGTAACCGAAAAATTCGCTTTCCATCAGGTTTTCAGGAATAGCACCGCAGTTGACGGCAATAAACGGTTTGTCGGCACGGTCGGACAGCTCGTGAATCGTGCGCGCCGCCTGCTCTTTACCTGTACCGGACTCGCCGGAGATATAAACAGGAACAAGGCTGTGGGCCAATCTGCGAATCAGGTGGCGCACTTCGACCATTTGCGGCGAAGTACCCAACAGGCGCGGCATATCGTCCTCGCCTTCCAATATAGGTGCATCTTGTTGCAGAGCAGGATTGATGCTGCCGGCCGAAAAACGCTCTTTTAAGGAATTGAGCCCTTCCGGAACAGTCAAAGGCCGGTTAAATTCGCTCTGTACGCTCTTAGGCGGCGTAACGACAGGCTTGGCCGGCTGAGGTTCGGGTTTATACAGGGCGGCAGAAACAGGCGCAGGCTGCGATTTGACTTTTTCAGACGGCGTGGGTTCGGCAGTATTGTCTGAAACCGACACTGCCGATTTAACCAATGAACGCAACTGCGACAGCGTAATCGGTTTTTGCAGATAATCAAACGCCCCTGCTTTCAAGGCTTCAACGGCTTGGTCGGCATTGCCGAAGGCCGTAATCACGGCGACGGGCGTATCGAGCATCAGTTCATCAATGTATTGAACAACCTCTAGGCCGGAGCCGTCGGGCATACGCATATCAGTCAACACCAGCGAATAATCGTTGTTGTCCAGCTTGTCTTTGGCTTCTTCAACACCAGCCGCAGTATCGACGCGCAGACCCATTTTCATCAGGGTCATTTCCATCAGGTCGCGGATGTCTGCCTCGTCATCGACAACCAAAACCGGCTCTTGCAATTTATTCATCCTGCGCTTGCTCCTTCGGTAAAATCAGTTCAAACCCGTTCATTTCAGGGTGATAATGCAGCTGCCCCATATTGGCGTGTGCCAACTCGCGTGCGACGTAAAGCCCCAAGCCGGTACCTTGTTTTTCGGTGGTGTAAAACGGCTCGAACAGATGATTTCGTACATCGGGCGGCACGCCTTTGCCGTTGTCCGCCACGACGATGGAAATATGCATCCTGCCACTAGGGCGGATAAGGACGGTAATAGCGTTTTCATCTTGACGGCTGTGTCGCCAAGCGTTGTTGCACAAGTTCCACATCACTTGCTGCAAATGCATAGGATCGACCAATACGGTCAGGTTGTTGCCGTCCATATTCATGCGCAGACAGCCGATGGCATCGGGATTGTTCAAGGTAAATTCCTGCTTGAACTCCAACCAGAATTTCATCAGATTAATCGGCTGGCGGCTGATGTTGTCGCGTTTGTTAAGCAGGGATACGTCTTCCAACATCTTGTCGATACGTTGGATATTGCTGTCGATGATGTTGTAGAGCTTGGCCTTGAGCGGATCTGCCTCATCGCCCTCTTGCAACAAATCGCTGGCATGGCGGATGGCGGACATCGGGTTGCGGATTTCGTGGGCAAGGTTGGCAGTCAACTGTCCGAGCGAAGTCAGCTTGGTGGACATGGCCTCCGCAGCCACTTCACGCAATGAGCGGACGTACAACATCAGCAGCTCGGTTTGCTCCTGAATCAGCGGAACGGCACGGACGTGCATGGCATGTTGAAAAATATGGATATCAGTTTCAAAAGGTTTGTCGGGTTGGCGCTGCCAACGTGCCACCAGTTCGCCAAACACGATTTCCTGCTGATCGATAATCAGACTGGGGAAATAGATTTTTGCCTGTTTGTTAAACAGCCACACGCGTTGGGTCGCATCAATCACCACAACCGCTTCCTGTACGCGGTTCAAAACCAAATGATTTAAGCCGCTGATCCGGCGGTAGGCCAGTTGATGGCGGCTGGCGGACTCTGTGGCCTGCTCCAAATAACGGGCGGCAAACGATGTCAGCATCGCCACTAGATAGCCTGCGCCGATCAGCAGCGAAGAATTCACCATTGATTTCGCGTCCCAATTAAACGAATCGAAACGCATACTGCCGTCTAAAAACAGGTTCAAAATAAACAACATTGCCGTATAACCTGCATACAGCATGGGGTAATGGCCATAACTGAGCAGACACGACGTGGCGACAAACGGCAAAACCAAAATCCCGAAACCGGAAGCCGTACCGCCGGAGATATACACCAAAACCATCATCATGGTGATGTCGACCACGGCACTGGCATTGGGCAAATCCAAAGACTGCCACTGCCAGCCCGGACGGAACACGGAAAGCATAATCAGGAAGAAATACAGCGTTACCCAGATATAAAACTCAACGTCCGGCAACGAAACGCCAATCAGGTTGCCGCCCGTGTAGCTGCCAAAAGCGTGTAAAACCAAAAGCGGCAAGACGATGGCTATTCGGGCGATGTTGATGACGCCGGGAATTCGCTCCCTCAGATTACCCAGCTCTTGAAGATTGGCTCTGTTCATAAGTGAACCTTTTTTATTTTCATGCAATGTCGTAGTAAATTTAATTTATTTGAATATATTTGTTCTTGTTTCAGGACAAACTTTTCAGACGGCCTGATATTTCCAATACCTTGCCTTTTTTACCGCGTTTACCGTCAATATCGGCAATCCGCAGTTTTTCCTGATGCTCGGCGCCGCGTCGGCCGACCGATACAACGGTAAACTCAGGAGAGGTCGTCACCATAATGTGTTCCAAAGATGCACCCTCAGCCAACGACATCAGCTGCAAACCGCGGCCTTTAGGCATGACTTTAAGCTCGCCGATGGAAAACGCCAAGAGACGGTGGTCGCTGCTGGCCAGTACGACTTTGCAGTCAGGATTGATCAGTGAAGAAGCATAGACGGCAACCGGCGGCAGGACGGTTTCGCCGCTGTCCACGGTCATGACTACTTTACCCGCTTTCACGCGTCCGACCATATCGGCCAACTTGGTAATAAAACCGTAGCCGCCGCTGCCTGAGAGCAAGTAATGCTGTTCGGGCTGGCCGGTGAGCATGGCGACGGGTTTCGCGCCGTTTTGCAGCTCGATTAACGATGAAACCGGTACGCCGTCGCCGCGTCCGCCGGGGATTTCAGCGGCATCAAGCGTGTAGGTTCTACCCAGTGAATCCAGGATGACGACGGGTAAAACAGTGCGGCCTTCGAGGGTTTGTTTGAGGCGATCACCTTCTTTGAACGCAGTTTGGCTCAAATCGAGGTTGTGTCCGGCACGGCTGCGTATCCACCCTTTTTCCGACAGAATCAACGTGATGGGCTCATCGGCGGTGGTTTGCGTCAGCACAGCGCGTCCAGCTTCTTCCACCAGCGTGCGGCGTGCGTCGCCAAACTGTTTCATGTCCGCCTGCATCTCTTTGATAATCAGCTTGCGTTTTTCGTTTTCGTCGCCCAAAAAGATATTCAGACGACCTTGTTCTTCGCGCAATTCGTTCAATTCTTTTTCGAGTTTGAAACCTTCCAACCGCGCCAACTGTCGCAGTCGGATTTCCAAAATGTCTTCGGCTTGGATTTCAGTCAGCCCGAACACCGCCATCAAATCGGCTTTCGGGTCGTCTGATTCGCGGATGACTTTAATCACTTCGTCAATGTGTAGAAAGACTTTCAGACGGCCTTCAAGGATATGCAGTCGTTTTTCCACTTGGGTCAAACGGAATTTCAGACGGCGTGTTACGGTCACGACGCGGAAATCCAGCCATTCCTGCAAAATCGTTTTCAGGTTTTTCTGCGCAGGACGGTTGTCCAAACCCATCATCACCAAGTTCATGGATACATTGCCTTCCAGCGAAGTTTGCGCCATCAGCGTGTTGATGAAGGTATCGGTATCGATGCGGCTGGATTTCGGCTCGAACACCAGACGCACGGGATGTTCGCCGTCGGACTCGTCGCGCACGCGGTCAATTAAATCCAACATCAGCTTTTTGGTATTGAGCTGGTCTTGGTTGAGCTGCTTTTTGCCCGCTTTCGGTTTCGGGTTGGTTTGTTCTTCGATTTCGGCAAGGATTTTGGCAGAGTTGGCGTTCGGCGGCAGCTCAGTCACAATCACGCGCCATTGTCCGCGCGCCAGCTTCTCGATTTCATAACGCGCACGCACGCGCACGCTGCCCTTGCCGGTTTCGTAAATCCGGCGCAACTCGTCCGCCGGCGTGATGATTTGACCGCCGCCAGCAAAGTCGGGCGCGGGAATGTATTGCATCAGGTCGGCGGTTTCCAGCGTTGGTTTTTTCAACAGCGCAATCGCCGCCTGCGTGACTTCGTTCAAATTGTGCGACGGAATCTCGGTCGCCATGCCCACTGCAATACCCGACGCACCGTTGAGCAAGACCATGGGCAAACGGGCTGGCAGGTGTACAGGCTCGTCAAACGCGCCGTCGTAGTTCGGCACGAAATCCACTGTCCCCTGATTGATTTCGGACAACAGCAATTCCGCAATCGGCGTCAGCCGCGCTTCGGTGTAACGCATCGCCGCCGCCCCGTCGCCGTCGCGCGAACCGAAGTTGCCAATGCCGTCGATTAAGGGATAACGCAAGGTAAAATCCTGCGCCATGCGGACCATCGCCTCATAGGCAGAACTGTCGCCGTGCGGGTGGTATTTACCCAAGATCTCGCCGACCACGCGCGCCGACTTCACCGGCTTCGCCCCCGCCGTCAAACCCATATCGCGCATGGCAAACAAAATACGCCGTTGTACAGGCTTTTGGCCGTCTGAAACTTCAGGCAGCGCGCGGCCTTTGACCACGCTCATGGCGTATTCAAGATAGGCGCGTTCGGCGTATTGCCCTAACAGCAGGTAGTCTTCGCCGACAGGAGATGGGCTTGAAGCGGAAATGTGTTCTGTCATCAGGATGGTAAAACGAAATAAATTAAAGAAGGATATTGTAAAGCAAAATCGGTAGTCATAGCCAATTTGAGTGATGAACGGTAGCGCAGCAACAATAAGGCTTACCGAATCAGGTCAGCAAATGGAATCCATTTCGACAAAAAAGGCCGTCTGAAACCATTTCATGTTTTAGACGGCCTTTTCATTTTGGTTTTAAATCAAGACTTTGTTATTCTGCAGTAGCCGGTTTGACCGCAGTTTTAATGGTTAAGGTCACCGCTGCGGCAATGGCCAGGGAAACACCGGCAAAAGTCATCGCGTTGGCAGGGTTTGAACCCAAGAAAGTTCTGTACACCCAGCCGAAAGATACGGTTTCAATCAGCATTGGAATCACAATCATCATATTCACAATACCCATGTACACGCCGTAACGTTCTTTCGGAATAGAACCGACCACAATCATAAACGGCACGCCCATCATACTTGCCCAACCGACACCGAAACCGATCATCGGGGCAAACATCAGGTATTTATTGCCGATGTGCGGAATGGTAAGCAATGCCAGCGCGGCAAGGGTTACGGCAAAGGCGTGAACATATTTGGCGGCGTATTTGCGCGCCATCCACATCAGGCCGAAAGCGGAGATAAAGGTTACAACGTTGTAGAAACCGTTTACCAGGCCGGTCCATGCAACCGCTTGACTATACGCTTCGGTATTTTCAACGGTCGAATCCCAGACGGATTGGACGATACTGTGGGAAATATATTGCCAGTAGATGAAGAGCGCGTACCATTGGAAGAGATACACCAAAGCCAGTTGCCATAGGGCAGTCGGCATTTCGCGGACAGCAACGATAATATCTTTAACGGCATGGGCCGGACCGCTCGGCTGGGCTTTAATGGCCGCCATTTCTTCAGGGCTGGGCTCGCGTTCGGCCGTTGATAAAACGGTAACCAAAACCGAACCGATGGAGCAGACCGCACCAATATAAAACGAACCGAATACCCAATACGGAATGCCCGCTTCGGAAGTTTGTTGCAACCAGCCGATTTGTTGGAAGATATAGAGGGAAACGTTGGCCAGGGTAATGCCCAAGCCGGTAAACACAGACTGCATCAAGAAACCGGTGGATTGCTGGTGTTCAGGAACGGTATCGGCAATAAAGGCACGGAAAGGTTCCATTGCCGTGTTGTTGCTGATGTCCAAGAGCCACAGCAGCAATACGGCCACCCACAAGGCGGTAACGTGCGGATAGATAAAGAGACAGAGGCTGCAACCGATGGCACCAATCAAGAAATACGGACGGCGGCGGCCCAATCCAGGCACCCAAGTGCGGTCACTCATCGCACCAATCATCGGCTGTACCAGCAAACCGGTAATCGGGCCTGCCATATTCAAAATCGGCAACTGGCTCGGGTCGGCATGAAGAAAGCTGAAAATCGGATTAATCGCAGTTTGCTGCAACCCGAAGCTATATTGAATACCGAAGAAACCGAAGTTCATCAGCATAATCTGGCGAAGTGTCATCGCCACTTGTGGGGAGATTTTCATAGGAAGGCTACTCCTGGGTAATAAACTATGGAAACAACAAACTCCAATTTCAGCAGTATGACGCTTTTATTGTATTTGGGCTGCCCTTTTTACTGAGGCAACTCCGTTTTCAGACGGCCTTTATTTTGACCGTTTACATGAATCTTATTTTGATGTGTGTTTGTGTTGTTTAAAGCTTATTATTTTCAGGCCGTCTGAAACTATTTATTAATCACAGACTGACGCCAGATGGTTTCCCCAACGACCTTGACTGGCTGAACCGCACCGGTCGGATGTTCGATGTATTGGAACAGCAAATCCGCCGCCATCGCGCCCATACGCAGATACGGCAGCTCGGTGCTGGTCAACGGCGGAAACAGCGTCTCCGCAATCGCGCTGTGGTTATCATATCCGGCAACAGAGACTTGCTCGGGAACCCGCACGCCGCGCGTCCTCAAAATCCCGTACACGCGCACTGCCATTTCATCGTTACCGCAGCAAATTACCGTCGGCGGAAGTGGCAAAGACAGCAGCTTCAAAATAGCCGAAATCAAAGATCCGCTGTCGTTACTGAAGTCAGGATAACCAGTTTGCACCAAATCAGGATCGAAGACAATATCCGCATCAGCCAAAGCACGGCGGTATCCGGCCAATCTCAATCTTGTCGCTTCCACGCCCGGCTGCAAAGTCACATAAGCAATCCGCTTGTGCCCGCTTTGGATAATTCGGTGCACCAAGCCATACTGCCCTGCTTCGTCGTCCGGCAAAACCGACGGCGTACCTACCAAATCAAAACAGTTGACCAACACCATCGGACAACGGTTGGGCACTTCCGGCAGCAATACTTCCTGATGGAAACCTGCCACATATAAAATCCCCTCAGCACGATGTTCCATAAAGGTACGAATCAGCGGCTCCATCTGACCGGGCTGACCCGGCTTGTTGTCGATGTCGGCAATCATCAAAATCTTACCTTGTGCGCGAATCTGCTGCTGAATGCCCTTAATCAAGAACATATCCGGTATGCCGTGTCCGCCCGTATTCTCGCCCGTCCGCGAAATGGCGCCGGTAATCAAGCCGACCAAGCCGGAACGGTGGGACCGCATAATCCGCGCCGCAGAAGACGGGATATAGCCCAAAGCAGCAATCGCTGTTTCTACTTTGGAACGGGTTTTATCACTGACCGGCGCATCGCCGTTAATCACCCGGCTGACCGTCTTGGGAGATACCCCGGCATAAGCAGCGACATCATAAATTGTAGCCATCTTACGGACCCGCCCCGACAAGATTTCAATAATGTTACATAGGATAACACAGCAGACATCGGTGTCATACCCCCTTTTTTACAGAAACTTGATGATAATCAACCGTTTCTATTGCATTTTGCATACATTTCTTAAACAAAACCACCCACGCCATCTCCCAAAATCTGTTCAAATTTGTTAAACTACAAGCTACTACAAAAAAGCAGGAAATACCTATCTATCCTGCTTATTTTACCGTTACATACTAAGGAAACGAGATGTCCGCATACTCAGATGCATGGCAAGCCTTGGAAGCCCATCATGCCGCTACTCAACACGTTACCCTGCGCGAACGTTTCGCTGCAGATGCCGAACGTTTCAATAATATGCACGAAATTCTGCACGGTTTGTTATTTGATTACAGCAAAAACCGCCTAGATGAAAACACCCTTGATTTATTGTGCCAACTGGCCGAAGCGGCCGATTTGCCACAATATATGCAGGCTATGAGCAGCGGTGAAAAAATCAATACCAGCGAACACCGCGCCGTTCTCCACACTGCCCTGCGCCTGCCTGCCAATGCCAAACCTGTTTACGTTGACGACGAAAACATCGTGCCCCATATTCATCACGAACTCAACCGCGCACTCGAGTTTGCACACCAACTTTTAGACGGCACCCACGCAGGCATTACCGGTAAACCGATTACCGACTTGGTTCACATCGGTATCGGCGGCTCCGATTTAGGCCCGCGCATGGCCACACAGGCGCTGCAACCCTATTGGCAAAACATCCGCATCCACTTTGTCAGCAACTCCGATGATGCCGACCTGACTCAAACCCTTCTCGGCCTCAATCCCGAGACCACCGTATTCAGCATTGCCAGCAAATCATTCCGTACGCCGGAAACCCTGCTCAATGCCTATGCGGCGCGCACTTGGTATCGCGATGCAGGTTTGCCTGATTCCGGCATCTACCGCCACTTCTGCGCCATTTCCGCCGATGTGGCCGCTGCCCAAAACTTCGGCATTTCCCCCGACAAAGTCTTCGCCATGTCCGACTGGGTCGGCGGCCGCTATTCCGTCTGGTCGCCCATCGGCCTGCCGCTGATGGTTGCCGTCGGCGAAAAAGCGTTCCGCAAAATGCTGGCCGGTGCACACGCGATGGATACCCATTTCTTCGAAACGCCATTCCGCCGCAACATTCCCGTCCTGATGGCGCTCATCAACATTTGGTACAACAACTTCCAACATTCAGACGGCCAAACCGTTGTCCCATACAGCCACAACATGCGCCTCTTCACACCATGGCTCAACCAGCTCGATATGGAAAGCCTCGGCAAACAGCGTACTTCAGACGGCCAACCCGTTTCCTGCACCACCGGCGGCATTGTCTTCGGCGATGAAGGCGTCAACTGCCAACATGCCTACTTCCAGCTTCTGCACCAAGGTACGCGTCTGATTCCCGTTGATTTCATCGTCCCCATGACCACAATCTACGGCAACCACCGCCAACACCGCTTTACCGTTGCCAATGCCTTTGCTCAAGCCGAAGCGCTGATGAAAGGCAAGACCTTAGACGAAGTGCAAATCGAATTGGCCGCCCTACCCCAAGACGAACGCGACCGCCTTGCACCGCAAAAAGAATTCCCAGGCAACCGCCCGAGCAACAGCCTGCTTATCGACAGCCTGACGCCTTTCAACCTCGGCATGCTGATGGCCGCCTACGAACATCGCACCTTCGTTCAGGGTGTGATTTGGCGTATCAACCCCTTCGACCAATGGGGCGTGGAATACGGTAAAGAGCTGGCCAAAACCATCGAACCCGAACTCGAACGCGGCACGCCGGCACACGACAGCTCTACCAACGGTCTGATTGCCTTCTACCGTAACTGCAACGCAGCATCGAAGGCCGTCTGAAAATAAAATATCCGTAAGACCAGCATATCTGCCTGTCTTACGGACATTTCGAAAACCTATCGGCTTATTCCAACAAAAGGCCGTCTGAAACTTAATTTGTCAAAGTTTCAGACGGCCTTTTATTATTCGATAAAGATAGCAGAAGTTGATTCGCCATATCACTCATCTTTGCTACAATATCCCTTTTCTTTTTATTGATTCCACTATGACAACCGCACCCCAACCCAGCACTTGGCGCAAGATTTTTTCGCGCAAAATGCTGATCTGCATTTTCACAGGCTTCACTTCGGGGTTGCCGCTTTATTTTCTGATCAACCTGATTCCGGCATGGTTGCGCAGCGAACATGTTGAATTGAAAACCATCGGCCTGATGGCACTTATCGGGCTGCCTTTCACTTGGAAATTTATCTGGTCGCCCGTCATTGATTTGGTCAGATTACCTTTTTTAGGACGGCGACGCGGTTGGATGCTGGTTACGCAAATTGGTTTGCTGCTGACCTTGCTCATTTACGCCTTCCTAAATCCTGCTCAGCATTTATATGTAATTATGGGCTTATCGTTGGTGGTCGCCTTTTTTTCTGCCAGCCAAGATATTGTATTGGATGCATTTCGCCGCGAAATTTTGTCAGATGAAGAATTAGGCTTAGGCAACTCTATCCACGTCAACGCCTACCGTATCGCCGCTTTGGTACCTGGTTCGCTCAGCTTGATTTTGGCCGACTTGATGCCTTGGCACAACGTATTCATCATTACTGCACTGTTTATGCTGCCCGGTCTGCTGATGACCCTGTTTTTAGCTAAAGAACCTGACATTCCACCATCTGTGTCGCGTACATTTGCCCAAACGGTTTCTGACCCTTTCAGTGAGTTCTTCTCCCGCAAAGGAATCAAACAGGCCATATTGGTATTGCTGTTTATCTTTCTCTACAAACTGGGCGACAGCATGGCCACTTCTTTGGCCACACCTTTTTATCTGGACATGGGCTTCAGCAAAACCGACATCGGCCTCATTGCCAAAAATGCCGGTTTATGGCCTGCTGTCATTGCCGGTATTGTAGGCGGTATTTGGATGATAAAGCTCGGTATCAATAGAGCTTTGTGGATTTTCGGAGTGGCGCAATGGGTTACTATTCTAGGCTTTGCCTGGTTGGCAAATTTTGGCAAGTTTGAAACCATCACACTGACAGAGCAAATGATGCTTGCGGCCGTGATTGGTGCAGAAGCAGCGGGAGTAGGTCTGGGTACAGCGGCGTTTGTTGCCTATATGGCTCGTGAAACCAATCCTGCATTTACGGCCACACAATTGGCCCTCTTTACCAGCCTGTCAGCCGTTCCACGTACATTTATCAATGCTTCGGCAGGTTATCTGATTGAAGCGATGGGTTACTTCAATTTCTACTGGCTGTGTTTCGCTTTGGGCATACCGGGTATGTTGTTGCTGTTTAAAGTGGCACCGTGGAGTGGCGAAAAAGTGAGTAACTAGATTGCCAGTCTAAAACATCTAGCAAAACAAAAGGCCGTCTGAATATTCAGACGGCCTTTATCATACAAAAGCTTTATTCGGCAGCAGGTTTGACAGTACTGCGGACATCGCCACTTTTTTCTTTATGCTTCAAAACAGCGCGGTCGAGTTTGTCCATCAAAACATCAATCGCGGCGTACATATCCTGTTCAATCGCTTCAACGTGCAAATCTTTGCCTGCCAAATGCACATCGGCTTCGGCTTTCTGGCTGACTTTTTCCACCGAGAGCGTGATGGTCACGGAAATGATGTTGTCGGCGTGGCGACTGATTCGTGCCAACTTGTCGGAAACATAGTTTTTGATGGCTTCGGTAACATCAAAATTCAGACCGGTGATTTTCAGATTCATGATACAGCTCCTTCGGTTGATTAGTCCGTCAAAACGGATCGGAATATATCTACTCGGTAAATTTTCGTTTGTGTGCCGGTGGTATGTCTAATGATTCTCTATATTTAGCAACTGTACGTCTAGCGATTTCAATGCCGCGTTGTTTTAATAATTTGACGAGGGCCTCGTCCGAATAGGGTTTGCTGCTGTCTTCACTTTCAATCAGCTGGCTTAATACGGCTTTGATTGCGCCTTGGCTGAACCCTTCGCCATCATCGTCGGCATTGACTGCCTGTGTGAAGAAATAGCGTAACGCAAACAGGCCGCGCGGGCAAGACAAATATTTCTGGTTGGCGGCGCGCGAAATGGTGCTTTCCGCCAAACCCAATTCGGCGGCGGCATCTTTCATCAGCATGGGCGACAGGCCGATTTCTCCGAAAATGAAAAAATCTTCCTGATTTTTGACGATATACTCGGCAAGGCGGAGGACTGTGCTTTTACGCAGCTCCAAAGAATCAATGCGCTGCTTGGCTTCGCTGATTTTTCCTTCCACTCCGGTGCGCCCTCTTCCGCCGATTTCATCAGGTCACAATATTCCTGATTAAGCTGCAACTTCGGCCAAGCAGCCTCATTGCTGATGACTTCCCAGCCGTCCTTGCCCTCTTTGACCCAAACGTCAGGCTGAATATAAGGCGTAGGCGTAGCGGAGGCGAAGCCGTAGGCAGGATAGGGATTGAGCTCGGCAATCATATCGAGCGCGGCTTCTATGGTTTTGCTGTCGGTATCGGGATAGAGTTTGCGGAAACGCAAAACGTTTTGTTTGCGGTTTTTGCCTAACTCTTGAAGCGAACTTTGCACCAAATGCGCGGCCATTTGTCTAACCGGAGAAGCCGGCAAACGCATCAGCTGCAGCATGAGCGACTCGGTCAAGTCGGCCGCAGCCACGCCGGGCGGATCAAAGGTTTGCAATACATCCAGCGCATTTTGCAGAGCCTCTTCGTCCAGCATCCATTCCAACGGCGTGTGGTCGATGATTTCTTCGAGACTGTCGGTGAGGTAGCCTTGTTCATCCAAAAAATCAATCAAGACGTGAACATAGGCCGCTTCCACTTGCGAGAGCGGATGTTCGCACACTTGGGCATGCAGATAGTGTTTGAAATCCTCTTCTTCGGCGATGTTGCTCCAAATATCTTCGGCATCGTCGCCGCTCAAATGCTGACCTGCGCGCGGCATGGTGACGGCACGGTTGAGCCCGCTATCGGCAAACTCATCGGTTTCCGGACGCTCAAGCAGAGGATTGTCCAACAACCAGTCTTCCACTTCGCGCTCAAGCTCAAGACCCGACATCTGCAAGATGCGCAAAGACTGCTGCAGCCGCTGGTTGAGCTGCTGGGTCTGTTTGAGTTTAAGGACGAGTGAAGACATAATGTTTGATAGTAAATGTGCTTTATGGATTTCAGACGGCCCGTCAGATACAGGCCGTCTGAAAGTATCAAATATATTGTTTATATATTGGATGATTATTTCAATATATTATTCTTTTATCAACCGATAAATGAATTATTCAACAGTAGAGATGGTTTCTAACGGTAAAGCAAACGTAATAGGCAGAACAAAAACCATGGCAACAGGCTTCCCGCGATAGGTAGCGGGTTGAAATTTTGTCTTCAAAACTGCTTTTCGTCCTGCCGCATCTAAACGCGGGGACCCACTACTCTTTTGTATCCATACAAATGCTTTGCCATCTATATTGATAAAGACATTTAATACCACAGTCCCTTCCTCGCCATTCTCTGTAGAAAGCTGTGGATAAGGTGGGGGAGCAACTTGGACAGGTTTCGTCTTTATCTCTTCTTTGAATCCATTTGGCACAGTATAAAAGAATCTGAATTTTTTAAGGCTTTCCAGTGTCTTACAATCCGTTTGTTGGGTTTTCTGATTATAAGTACACTCTTTATAAGGCTCGACTTGTTTTGGCAAACCTACTTCTTGAGCAAGTTTCAACAATTCCAGCGCATCCACTTCCCAATGGAGGCTTTTTCCCAGCTTACCTTCTTTATCCACGATAGCTGTCGCCGTTACGATACCGGTTATCGGCTTGCCATTTTTATCTATCACGCCTTGGCGCACACCCATATTCTGCAATGGCAGTTCTGGCATTGCATGCACGGCAGTAGCTGCCAAAACGGTAAAGGAAGACAAAAAAATTCGTTTCAACACAGATACACCTTTTCAGACGGCCTAAACTCAATATTTGAAATTTTCACCCAAATAAACCGAACGGACTTGTTCATTGTTGACCAAATCATCCGGCTTGCCTGAAGCCAATACCGTACCGTCGCTGATGATGTAGGCACGGTCGCAGATGCTGAGGGTTTCGCGCACGTTGTGGTCGGTAATCAATACGCCGATACCGCGTGATTTGAGGAACTCGATGATTTTCTGAATATCGATGACGGCAATCGGGTCAACGCCGGCAAAAGGTTCGTCCAACAAAATGAAACGCGGCTGCATGGCCAACACGCGCGCGATTTCGACACGGCGGCGTTCGCCACCGGACAAGGACGGCGCAGGGTTGTTGCGCAGGCGCTCAATATTCAAATCTGCCAACAGTTTTTCAAGTTCGGCATCGATGCGGCTTTTGTCCTTCATGCTGATTTCCAAAATGGCGCGGATATTTTGTTCCACGGTCATTTTGCGGAAAATCGAGGCTTCCTGCGGCAGATAGCCGACGCCGAGGCGGGCACGTTCGTGAATCGGCAGGTGGCGCAATTCTTGGCCGTCCAACATCACGCTGCCTGCATCGGCGGCAATCAGGCCGACAATCATGTAAAAGCTGGTGGTCTTACCCGCGCCGTTGGGGCCGAGCAGGCCGATGACTTCGCCGCTTTCGATTTCAAGGGAGAAGCTTTTGACGACTTGGCGTTTTTTGAAACTTTTTTGCAGGTTTTGAACCACAAGACGGCTGTTGTTTGCGCTCATATTCTGTTGACTTTCGATATTGACCTCAGGCCGTCTGAACCTTTTTCAGACGGCCTTTTTGTGTGTTTTCTTATTTGTTTTTCTGCGTGCTGGACGGCTGGATGACCACGCTGACGCGGCCGGATTTGGCGGCGGATTTCACACCGGATTTGGCGCTGCCGTTGATGGTATAAACCTCGGTTTTGGTGTTGTAGGTAATGACCGCACCTTCAGCTACATCGCCGCCGCGCTGTACTTTGGCATTGCCGGTCAGGGTAACCAGACTGGCTGCGGAAGAATACGTCACGGTATTGGCTTGGCCGTTGACCACGCCTTTGCCGCCGTCCAACTCTTGGCTGAATTTGACGGGCGAGCCGGTGGCTTTCATCAACTGCTCGCTTTTGTCGTTGCGTGAAACGGTCACGCTGCCGGCGCGGATATTGAGCGTGCCTTGTTTGATGATGACGTTGCCGGAAAAGGTGGTGCTTTGGTTGTTTTGGTCAAGCGAGCCTTGGTCGGCTTCGATTTGAATCGGCTGCTTGCTGTCGCTTTGCAGGGCAAAGGCCGGGCTGGCGGCAAAAACGGCAACAAGGGCTAAGGTTTTACAAATTTTTTGTATCATAAATTGTGGCTTTCACTTTGGAAGGGAAATTCAGCAAACCGGTTTTGTGGTCATAAGTCATGCCGTTTGCCTGACCGCCGGACTGTCCGTATTGGAAAGTAACGGGGCTGTCGGTATGGGCGTATTGCGCCTCGGTATCGACATTCAAGCGTTCGGTTTTGACGATGCCGGCCAAACGCTTGGCATCGGCCGCTTTGTTTAAGACAACATTTTGTTCGAAAACGACTTTTTTGTTTTGGATATTGTACACGGCCTTGTCGCTGCCGACTTCGTACAACAGGCTGCCGTCGCGGTAAAACGAAAGATGCGGTTTGTCCAAATGCACGTCCGCGCTATTGGGATATTGAACGGCATCGGCCGCGCTCAGGTTTTCTTTCAGACGGCCTTCTTGGTCAAAACGTTTGCCGTTGATGCCTTTCATCGAATATTGCGGCTCATTCGGATTGAGGACGACTTCTTCGACCTGCACTTCGCTGATGCGGCCGAGCCACGCCGCCAGTGCGCCGAGTGAAACGGCCAACACCAGCGGAAAGGCGATTCCGTAACGCCATCTGATTTTCATCGTACATACTCTTTCAAAGCAGGTTCAAGCGTACCTTGCGCCTGCATAATCAAATCGCACACTTCACGCACCGCGCCTGCGCCGCCGGAACGTCGGGTTACATAATGGGCGTATTGCAAAGTAAACCAATGCGCTTCGGGGACGGCAACCGCCAATCCGCAACGCACCATCACGGGCAAATCGACAACATCGTCGCCGACAAAGGCGCACTCATGCTCCTCCACGCCGGCCTGTTCGCGCAATTGGGCGTAGACGGCACGTTTGTCGTGAATACCTTTGAAGTAATAGTTGATACCGAGCTGCTTCACGCGGATACCGACGGAAGGCGCATCGCGGCCGGTAATAATCGCAGTTTGCACGCCGCTAGCCTGAAGCATTTTCAAACCGTGTCCGTCCAAAGTGTGGAACGATTTGATTTCTTCGCCGTTATCACGGATAAAAATGCGGCCATCGGTCAAAACACCGTCCACATCCAGTATCAGCAGTTTGATGCCTGAAGCGCGTTGTTGCAGGTCGGAAGAGAGGTTTTGCATAAGGTTTCCTTATTTCAGACGGCCTATTCTAGCATAAGGCCGTCTGAAAACGTTTTTGCCGTCGATTCAGACAATTCGTGCCATCAATAAATCGTGCATGTTCAGCGCGCCAATCAGTACGCCGTTTTCTTCGACCACCAGCAAACCGTTCACATGGCCGCTTTGCATGGCTTTCAAAGCTTCGGTGGCCAGGCGGTCGGCGGAGATGGTTTTCGGCGAAGCGTGCATGATGTCATCCACTTTCAAACCGGCAAAGCTGTCGCGTTCTTGAAACAGACGGCGCAAGTCGCCATCGGTAAATACGCCTTTCAGACGGCCTTCGGCATCGGTTACCGCCAACATGCCCAAGCCTTTTTCACTCATACGGACAATGGCCTCTTTCAACGGCGTGCCCAACAAAACGGCAGGCAGGGCTTCGTCTTTGTGCATAATATCCGCCACACGCAACAGCAGGCGTTTGCCCAAGCTGCCGGCCGGATGGCTTAAAGCAAAATCGTCGGGCGTGAACGCTCGTGCGCGCAGCAATACAACCGCCAGCGCATCACCCAAGGCCATCACGGCGGTCGTACTGGAAGTCGGTGCAAGGCCGAGCGGACAGGCTTCTTTGGAAACCGCCGCGGTAATATGGATATCGGCATGACGCGCCATGGTGGAAGTCGGATGGGCAGTGATGCAGATAAGCGTGATGTTTTTGCGTTTCAACGCCGGAATAATCGCCGCAATTTCATCGCTTTCGCCGGAATTGGAAATGGCAATCACGACATCGTGGTCCACAATCATGCCCAAATCGCCGTGCGCCGCTTCGGCAGGGTGGACGAAAAACGCAGGCGTACCGGTGGAAGCCATGGTTGCCGCCATTTTGCGGCCGATGTGTCCGGACTTGCCCATGCCAGTAATGACGACCCTGCCCTTGCAGTGCAACAACGCTTCCGCCGCACGGACAAAATCATGGTCCAAAGCCGCCGCAATTTCACGCAAACCTTCGGCTTCCGTATCCAATACATCGCGCGCCCAGTCGAGATAAAGTGTGTTTTCCGCCATCAAAGCCGCCTTTCATGCTTGAATTTAGGTTTGTTTTGCCCAAATTAATCAGCTGTAAACTGTTCAAATTCATCGAATCGGCGTAGCATTACCGCCACTTCACAAACAAACCTATTATGTAAAAGGAATCAGAGATGACTATTTTATCGGACGTTAAAGCATTAGGACAACAAATCTGGTTGGACAACCTCTCCCGTTCGCTGGTACAAAGCGGCGAATTGGCCGAAATGCTCAAACAGGGCGTATGCGGCGTAACTTCCAATCCTGCCATTTTCCAAAAAGCCTTTGCAGGCGATGCCCTGTACGCCGACGAAGTAGCCGCGCTCAAACAGCAAGACCTGACCCCGAAACAACGCTACGAAACCATGGCGGTTGCCGACGTACAAGCCGCCTGTGACGTGTGCCTTGCCGAACACGAATCCACCGGCGGCAAAACCGGCTTCGTCAGCCTCGAAGTTTCGCCCGAATTATCCAAAGACGCACAAGGCACGGTTGAAGAAGCGCGCCGCCTGCACGCCGCCATCGGCCGTAAAAATGTCATGATTAAAGTACCGGCAACCGACGAAGGCATTGAAGCGCTTGAAACCCTCGTTTCAGACGGCATCAGCGTCAACCTGACCCTGCTTTTCTCCCGCGCCCAAACCCTCAAAGCCTATGCGGCCTACGCGCGCGGCATTGTCAAACGTTTGGAGGCGGGACACGATGTTTCCCATATCCAAGTTGTCGCCAGCTTCTTTATTTCCCGTGTCGATGCCGCATTGGACGCTACCCTGCCCGACCACCTCAAAGGCAAAATCGCCATCGCGCTGGCCAAAGCCGCCTATCAAGATTGGGCGCAATACTTCGGCAGCAGCGAATTTGCCGCACTTGCCGAAAAAGGTGCCAACCGCGTACAACTTTTGTGGGCATCCACAGGCGTGAAAAACCCTGCCTATCCTGACACTTTGTATGTTGATAGCCTGATTGGCGCCCATACCGTCAACACCGTTCCCGATGCGACACTCAAAGCCTTTATCGACCACGGCACCGCCCAAGCCACTTTGACAGAAGGTGTAGACGAAGCCCAAGCGCAGCTTGCCGAAACCGCCAAACTCGGCATTGATGTCGAAACTTTGGCAACGCGTTTGCAGGAAGACGGTTTGAAACAATTTGAAGACGCTTTCGCCAAACTGCTGGCTCCCTTGGCTTAAGCAGATTAAACAGACGGCCGATTGAAACTTAAATCATTTTGAAAAGTCTCAGGCCGTCTGAAATCCAAATTCGGGCGTGTACGGCACGCCCTTTTCTATCACGATTTGAATACCGTGCAGGCATACTGCCCCTGCCCTACACAAACACCCTGCCATGTATATAGGACGTTTTGCCCCCAGCCCTACCGGCCTGCTTCATATCGGCTCCCTGCTGACCGCCGTCGCCTCCTATGCCGATGCGCGCGCCCATCAGGGCAAATGGCTGGTTCGCATTGAAGACCTTGACCCCCCGCGCGAAATGCCCGGCGCCGCTGCCGACATTTTGCGCACGCTTGAGGCTTTCGGTTTTGAGTGGGACGGCGAAGTCGCCTATCAAAGCCGCCGTTACGACCTGTATCAAGACACACTCGACCGCCTCAGGGCAGCCGGGCTGGTGTATCCCTGCCATTGCAGCCGTAAAGACTGGCAGGCGGCGGCAACACATGGCGCAGACGGATTTGTGTACAACGGCCGTTGCCGCAATCCACAGCAACGACCCGACACGCAAAACAAAATGCCGGCATGGCGCATTCAAGTTCCCGATCGCGTGATCGGTTTTTCAGACGGCATTGTCGGACATTACGCACAAAATCTGGCACACGATATCGGCGATTTTGTCCTGCTTCGCGCCGACGGCTATTGGGCCTATCAGCTTGCCGTGGTTGCCGACGATGCCGATCAAGGCATAACGCATATTGTCCGCGGTCAGGACTTGCTCGTTTCCACGCCGCGCCAAATCTATCTGCAACAATGCCTCGGCATTCCCACACCGGCCTACGCGCACCTTCCCCTGTTGACCAACAGCCAAGGGCAAAAATGGTCAAAACAAACCCTTGCTCCGGCTTTGGATTTGAATCAAAAAGAACAGCTTCTCCGCCAAGTCCTAACCTACCTCAACCTACCCGATGCACCTACAGTGAACCATCCTCAAGAATTGCTCGATTGGGCGGTAGCGCACTGGCAAATGGACAAAATCCCAAAATCGTCCATTATCACGGACTGAATTAGCGCAATTACAACAAAATTACTCTAGGTATTACAATATTTCATAAAATTATGTAAGTAATCTTCGGATCCATTCCAAACCATGCCCAAGAAGCGAAAAATCATGTATATTTCAAAAATTTCCTAAAATTGTCACAACCTGATAATTTCAAGGTTGTAACAACATACGGCTGACGCGTTATTGAGGATGACAAAGCGCGGCAGATCTCCCACGATACAACAAAAAGAATACCGCTATGCCAAGTGCCATTATTGTAGAAGACGAAGTATTAGCAGCAGAACGCTTACGTGTATTATTGGAAGAGTGCAATGTCGTACTGCTCAACGTCTTTCACCATGCCATGCCAGCATTGGAGTGGCTGAGTGTTCACGAAGTCGACATCGTATTTGCCGACATCGGTATGCCGGAAATCGACGGTCTCGAGTTTGTCGAACGCATTAAGCGTACCGCCAAACGCCAGCCGGAAATTGTATTCACCACAGCCTACGAAGAACACGCCCTGCGCGCGTTTGAGCTGGCTGCCGCAGACTATCTGCTCAAACCGATCAAAATGACCCGCCTGCAAACCGCGCTTGACCGCATCATCGAGAAAAACCGCGAAAAAGCAGACAGCTTCACCCATTTCAAAGTGTACAACCGCGAACGCATGGTCGAAATCCCATGGCAACAGGCGCGTTACCTGATGGCGGAACACAAAACCGTCTATCTGTTTACCGGCGACGGCCACAGCTACGAATTACCGAAGACCCTAGTTTACTGGGAAGAATTGCTGGGCGACAAAGTCATCCGCATCCATCGCAATGCCCTCGTCTTCCGCCACACCCTCGACAGCCTGATTCGACTGGACGATGACGAAAACGACGAATACGCATCCACATGGGGCGCCAAAATTCTCGATATTCCAACTCCGTTGCCCGTCAGCCGCCGACAACTGTCCACCCTGCGGAAAATCATTAAAAACAGCATCTAACAATGCGTTCCTTGACTGGCTCTTTTTAAATCAAAGGCCGTCTGAAAAGATATTTTCAGACGGCCTTTTAACTTCTCAGTCCAATGACAGAAAGCAGAAAAAGAAACGGACCAGAGCTTGTCATTTAGCTTTATCCAAACTCTCAATTTGATCAAACCTTGTTACATCCATAAACAAAGTTTTCCATTTTTTAATCCAGTATCTCTCAATTACTACCACTCAACAGAAAAGGCCGTCTGAAACATTCAGACGACCTCGATATTCAAGCCTTACCGATTAAAAGAACAATTCACGCCAGCTGATGCGTTTGAGTCCGCATGTACGGCCTTGTACTTCCAGGCTGACCAGCTGGTTAGACAAGAGACTGCGATCGCCTTTGGTTGCAAAACATTTATTGTTTGGCACGCTCGGCGTAGCGTTCAACTCCTTATCCGTACCCGTGCCGCCGCTATCGCCATCGGCAGTTACCGGAGAATCGTCGGCTTTGCTGGAATTCATATAAGTAAAGTTGATAACGCCATCAAAAGTCATACCGTTGGCGTAATAAATCTGGCCATTATTTTCACGTTTGATAAACGTACGATCCTTGCTGGAGATACGAGCATCACGCAAGCCCAAACGACCGCCGTTTTCGGCATTTACGCCTAGAATAATCGTTTTCGCTGTCGTTTGTGTGGACGTACTGTCCGGCAAACAAACATCGGTACTGGAAGAATCAGTATGAATTGTTTTGCTTTCATACTTGCGGATGGTCAGAACAGCTGTACGCAAAATCATCGTCGGCTTGACAGTCACACGTTCATTCGGATCTAAAGTCAGACTCCAGCCTTTTTTGCCTTCACCAACTTTATTGTCGCTGACATAAATGTGTTCGCCGTCACTTTCTCTGGTTTGCTGTTCCAACTCACTGCTGTTTGCCAAAACCGCTTTTTTAGATTCATCAGTAGACACATCGTCGTAAATACCATAAACGGCATTGATTTGTCCGTTGGTACCTTCTAGTTCATTCTGATAAATCTCGCTACCCGTACCAAAAATAACGACATACTTGTCTTTACCGCGACGGGAGACCGCAGGCGCAGACGTAATCGGTTGATTACCCGAGCCTTGGAAAATCATTTGTGCCGACCATTCAGACGGTGTTTCACCACTCAAGTCGAAGCGGAACATATTACCGTAACGGTCGCCTGCATAGGCAATATCGACAATACCGTCAAAATCGGTGTCCACCAAAGTGGGGGTAGAGAGGCCACCTTTGCCATCGTGTACAGGAATTCTGCGCAAGAGCTTGCCGGCTTCTTTAGAAAAAGAAACATTAGTGCCAGTATTTTTCGTCCCTGCCTCTTTCCCTGTCATATCATAGACATATAAAGCCGTTTCATTGTCAGCACTGTTCACATCTTCAGTACGATAGCCGCTAGCCAAGAAGCCCGCATAACGCACATTCGATTCCAGATTGACCGGAGTGGTATCGCGTTTGATGGAAACACGGCCGATTTGTGTCGAACCAATGGTATAACCCAGCTTATTGTCAGAGCCTTTTTTTGTTTCAAACAAAGGTACAGTCGTATTCCAACTACTACTACGATCACTGTCAGCCACTTCACCAATATTCAACGCATATGCACCGCGTCCGCCTTGACCCATTGCGCCAAACATAAAGATTTGCTTATCAGGCGTTTGACGAAGAACAAAACCACCATTGACCATATATCGGTGTGGTTGTTCTTTTGTGGAACCATAGCCCTCACGAGCAATATCCTTCAGAACTTTACCCAAAGTTGTTGCTTGACCTTTATCGTCCTCGCGCTCCATTCCTGCCGGAATATAGCTGAGTTTCAAGTCATAAGGATTGTCAGACGTATCATTACGACGGAAAATATGTACCATGCCGTCATTGGCAGCGGCAACCAAAAACTCTTGACTGCCTTTATCTTTATCCTTATCCCCAATAGCCGCAACCGAACCGTCTAAAATATCGCCTAAATTACGTTCATCTTTATTTGGATCATTAGGGTCAGTCGGACGGACACGATAAGACTGGCTATAATCTTTTGCTCCGGCATCCGCTTTAATGGCTTCATCAATACCTAATCGGCCAGTCCATTTCAGCAATGCATTTTTCCATTCCAACTTATCTTTCGCACTGCCGTCTGAAATGCCAAAATCAGCATTTTCAGCCTCATTATCTACAACTTCATTGATGAAATAGGTCTTACTGCCATCATTAACCAAAGTAAGGCGGTTATTAAATGATGGCTGAACAAACTCTGTCGTATTGATAGGCGTACCATCGCGTTTTAATTTATAAAACCGCAACTGACTGCTCCAAGAGCCGGTATTCAAATGAACCGTTGCCGCCATATTGGGAATACCTGTACTGGTCGTTGCCGGTGCAGTTGAAGATACTCCTTCAAATTTCGTATTCTTGCTGTCATTTTCAATATTGTCGACAATGGTTTTAAAGGCTTTAAGCAAATCTTCTTTTTTCGCAGCATTAAAATACCAGTCTGGACGGCTCGCACCATTTTTCAGATACTCTCGCCCAACTTCAGAGACTCCCTCACCAAAACCCACAGTAAAAGTCTGAACCAATTGCTTGCTGTAATCTACACCTTTGGGATCGCTTGGATCACCATCCCAGCTTTTATCTGCAGCATCTAAACCGTCTTTTGCTGTTTTAATGTCTTTTTCTGCCAAAGTTTGACTGAAGAAACGCATACCGCGTTTTTCAACTTTACCAGTTTCGGGATCTGTATAGCTTCTATCCCAATAAGGAACAATGATTTCGCCTAAAGGTATCCAATTCCCTGAAGTATTTTTTTGATAGTTAGTATATTGGCATTGAAACTTTTTCTCCCCTTCAGGAGTATTCGATCTCGGATCATAATTTGGCAGATCAAAATATCCTTCAAGGCCATTTCCTGAAAATTTCTTACCTTGCCTATGTTTATCTTCATAAGCTTTTACTTCAGACGGCCCAAAATATTGGTATGCAGACGTACCCGCACTACGTTCAATATCGCGGTAATAGTTTGAATAATAATAATCCCTATCGTAGTTGAAGTTAGTATTGCGAGACAAGCGAGGATCTTCACCTGGAATCTGGTTACTACAACTCATATTGGCATCACCGTCCGACATCACAATCACATAAGACTTCTGACAACGGTATTTGATGTTGGGCATCACAAAGTTTTTAACTACTTCATAGTAGCGGCGCGTGATTGGCGTAGCATGGCCGGGATCAATGCGATCTACCCTCCTTTGAACGTCCTGCCAATTATCAGTAAAGCCCTCCTCATCTAGAATGTCGGTATGACCATTGTTATGCAGGGTTTGCAAACCCCATTGGAATCGTTGCTTTTCTCCATACTCTTTCAATACCGATTTTAGAGCCTCCTTAGTAATCGTTATTCTTTTATCAGCCAATACAGATGTTTCCTTACCTTGCACATTCCATTGCATACTGCCCGAGTCATCAATCAAAAACATAATATTGTGTTTGACTTTGGGTTGACCGCTGACGTCGGTTTTGTTTTGCAGGTAAAAAGGAGTTTGGGCAAATTGCTGCGTATTTGCCTGAACGGAAATGCTGATAAGCGCTAAAGCGGAAGCGACGCTTGCATGAATGAGGCGATGGCGGCCTGATGGAGCGTTTTGCATAATGTGTTCTTTTTTCATCGGATAATCTCAGCTAAAAATGACGTTGTTTTTATTTTTTATGGGGCTACGATTTTAGCATAAACAGCCTGTTTCATGTTTGATTCGGCTGAATTTCCCTACACCTGCATTTCAAACACAACAAAAATGAAACAATCTGTCTGCTCAGTTTTAAGACGGCCTGACTGAATATTTAGTTCAGCCTTATTCATCAAGCATTTCAAAAGCAAGAGACTGTACCGTAAAGATAAAACGTTTTTAAATTATCGATTATTTGCTCTACGCTTGAAATTCCTATTACTTTGACTTAAAATACACTGCTTCTACGGCATAGACCGCTATGTCTGAAAAAGCACGTTACACAGCAAAATCAAAGCTGCGGAGCGTGTTTTTTTTTAGCCGAGATTTCCGAAGGCTGTCTTTTTTGTAAACAATTTTTATTTTTCAGACGGCCTGACCCATTTTTTTCGAACCGACCATCATCAGGCAAACAGGATTCCATCATGACCACTCCGGCTCTTCTCGTTCTCGCTGACGGCAGCGTATTTCACGGCACATCAATCGGTTACGAAGGTTCGACTTCCGGCGAAGTCGTGTTCAACACTTCCATGACCGGCTATCAGGAAATCCTGACCGACCCTTCCTACTGCAAACAAATCGTTACCCTCACCTATCCACATATCGGCAACACCGGCACCAACACCGAAGATGAAGAAAGCCGTAGCGTTTACGCCGCCGGTTTGATTATCCGCGACTTGCCGCTCTTACACAGCAACTTCCGCGCATCCGAAAGCCTGCACGACTATTTGGTACGCAACAAAACCGTCGCCATCGCCGACATCGATACCCGCCGCCTGACCACCCTGTTGCGTGAAAAAGGTTCACAAGGCGGTGCAATCTTGACTGGTGCAGATGCCACGGTTGAAAAAGCACAAGAACTGATTGCTGCATTCGGCAGCATGGTCGGCAAAGACTTGGCAAAAGAAGTTTCCTGCACAGAAACTTACGAATGGACCGAAGGTGAATGGGAATTGGGCAAAGGTTTCGTTACCCCTTCCGAACAGCCTTACCACGTTGTCGCCTACGATTTCGGCGTTAAAACCAACATCCTACGCATGCTTGCCTCACGCGGCTGCCGCCTGACTGTCGTTCCGGCGCAAACCAGCGCGGAAGACGTGTTGGCACTAAATCCTGACGGCGTATTCCTGTCCAACGGCCCCGGCGACCCCGAGCCTTGCGACTACGCCATCAAAGCCGTACAAAAACTGATGGAAAGCGGCAAACCAATTTTTGGCATTTGCTTGGGACATCAGCTGATCAGCCTTGCAATCGGCGCAAAAACCCTGAAAATGCGCTTCAGCCATCACGGTGCCAACCACCCCGTACAAGATTTGGACAGCGGCAAAGTCATCATCACCAGCCAAAACCACGGTTTCGCCGTCGATGCCGACACCCTGCCCGCCAACGCACGCATTACCCACAAATCCTTGTTCGACAACACTTTGCAAGGCATCGAACTGACAGATAAACCCGTGTTCTGCTTCCAAGGCCACCCCGAAGCCAGCCCGGGTCCGCAAGACGTCGGTTATCTGTTCGACAAATTCATTGACAATATCAAAGCAGCAAAACAATAAAGCTGATTTTTTCAGATGGCCACACTCAACTCAACAACAGGCCGTCTGAAAACCAAACCTCAAAAAATATAAATTCAGGTACACACTCTCTCAACATCTACACAGTCTGAAACCCAACCCTCTAATCAGAAAGGAAAAACCATGACAGAAAAGCAAATGCGCATTCTATCCGTCGTCGCCACCCTAACCGCCGTCGGTATGTACGTTTCCTATATCCCACAAATCCAAAACAACCTTGCCGGCAACCCCGGCTCGCCGCTGCAACCCCTCGTCGCCGCCATCAACTGCACATTATGGGTTGCCTACGGCTTTTTGAAAGAAAAACGCGACTACCCCGTCATGCTGGCAAACGCACCCGGTATCATTTTGGGCTTGATTACATTTATCACCAGCTTTTAAGGAAGTTTTCAGACGGCCTGTGCAAAATAAAAACGCAAAAGGTCGTCTGAAAAAAGATTGTCTTGCCGCAACATTTAATTCAATCAGCAACCCCATCCCCTCTCCCGTGGGAGAGGGCTAGGGAGAGGGCAGCAAGCCGCAAGGCTTGCACAAACAGCAACCCGACAACAAAAATGAACCCGCCCGAAAAACTATTGACCGCCGACAACCCCGCCCTGCGCCAACGCGCCAAAGCCATGCGTCAAGAAATGAGCGAGGCGGAAGCAAAATTGTGGCAGCACCTGCGGGCAGGCCGTCTGAACGGCTATAAATTCCGTCGCCAGCAGCCGATTGGAAACTATATTGTTGATTTTATGTGCATAATGCCCAAGCTGATTGTCGAAGCAGACGGCGGACAACACACAGAACAAGCCGCATACGACCACGCGCGGACGACATATCTCAACAGCCGGGGCTTTACCGTGCTACGTTTTTGGAACCACGAAATTTTGCAGCAAACAAACGATGTACTGGCGGAAATCCTGCGCGTGTTGCAGTAATTGGAAAAGCAGCCTGCACGGTAGCAGATGGCTGATTTTTATTAAATTATTGAAAATAATAGAGTATAAACCGACTGAATTGAGCATTTATAGAGGCCGTCTGAAAAGTAAAAAGCAGCCTGCACAACCTATTTTCCTTGCAGAACCTTTAATCTCAACAGCCGCCCCGTCCTCTCTCCCCGTGGGAGAGAGCCAGAGAGAGGGCAACAAGCCGCAAGGCTTGTATTTGGGAGATTTAGGTGTTGGGAAAGATTGCTGCAATTCGGGGAATGCCCTCTCCCCACCCTCCCCCACGGGGGAGGGAGCGGGTTGCAGCAGATTCAAGCGTTGCAGGCCGTCTGAAAAAGAATGCCCGAAACATCAACAGCAGGAATTTTTCAGGTAGTCTTTATCGCAAGGCTGATGGAACAAACGCTGCAAGCGTTTTTTCAGACGACCTTTGAACCCATCGGTAGGGTGTGTACCGCAAGGAACGCACGCGGTGGGCTGGGGTTGCAGGGAAAATGGAGAACGCGTGCATGCGTACCGTCCTACATACGGGCTACGAGCTGTGTTACACTTAACCAAGGAGTTAGTAATGTTTAGTGATATTTACTTGAACCAGAAAAACTATTTTGGTATCGAAAAAAGATTGCCTTTTAAAGCATTTTGGGATAATGGCGGACAATGTTATCTAGACTTAAAAGTAGTAGATGGAAAAATAATTGCACTTTGTGGACAACTTATTAATTATACAAATACATCTATTGTAAATGCTGCAGAGGAAGTTTATCGGTCAATAATTGACTATTTAATTTCTAACGAGATTTTAGTTGTTAGAACTAAATTTTCTTTCAAAAATATTTTTTCAACTAACGAAAAAAAATATAAGGAAATAGAAAAAGAAATAAATAAATTCTTATATGAAAATATGGACTGGTATTTATTTTTTAACAATGACATAACATTAGATCCATATACAGGGAATGATTTAATATGGCATGTGCAAATCGATCCAAATGATGGGGGTGCGCAATTCTTAGAAACTTATCAGTCATGGGAAGTTTTACAACAAAAGTACCCCAACATTACATTTTCATATGATAAAAATGATTTAATCTTAACCAAATAGAGACCCACCATGCCCAAACGTACCGACCTAAAATCCATCCTTATCATCGGCGCCGGCCCTATCGTTATCGGTCAGGCCTGCGAATTTGACTATTCGGGCGCACAGGCCTGCAAGGCTTTGCGTGAAGAAGGCTATAAAGTCATTCTGGTGAATTCCAACCCCGCCACGATTATGACCGACCCTGAAATGGCGGATGTTACCTACATCGAGCCGATTATGTGGCAGACGGTGGAGAAGATTATCGCCAAGGAGCGGCCTGATGCGATTCTGCCCACAATGGGCGGGCAGACTGCCTTGAACTGTGCGCTGGATTTGGCGCGCAACGGCGTATTGGCGAAATACAACGTCGAGCTGATTGGCGCGACCGAAGACGCGATTGACAAGGCGGAAGACCGCGGCCGCTTTAAAGAAGCGATGGAAAAAATCGGTTTGTCTTGCCCGAAATCTTTTGTCTGCCACACCATGAACGAAGCTTTGGCAGCGCAAGAACAGGTCGGCTTCCCTACCCTGATTCGTCCTTCTTTCACGATGGGTGGTTCGGGCGGCGGTATTGCCTACAATAAAGACGAATTTTTGGCAATTTGCGAACGCGGTTTTGATGCGTCGCCTACGCATGAATTGCTGATTGAGCAGTCTGTTCTCGGCTGGAAAGAGTACGAGATGGAAGTTGTACGCGATAAAAACGACAACTGCATCATCATTTGCTCGATTGAAAACTTCGACCCGATGGGCGTGCATACCGGCGACTCCATCACTGTTGCGCCTGCACAAACATTGACCGACAAAGAATACCAAATCATGCGTAATGCTTCGTTGGCAGTGTTGCGCGAAATTGGCGTGGATACCGGCGGTTCAAACGTGCAGTTTGCTGTAAACCCTGAAAATGGCGAGATGATTGTGATTGAGATGAACCCGCGCGTAAGCCGTTCTTCTGCGTTGGCATCTAAAGCAACGGGCTTCCCGATTGCCAAAGTAGCGGCCAAACTGGCTGTCGGCTTTACGCTGGACGAGTTGCGCAACGACATTACCGGAGGTCGCACCCCTGCGTCGTTCGAGCCTTCCATCGACTATGTCGTGACCAAAATCCCGCGTTTTGCGTTTGAAAAATTCCCTGCCGCAGACGACCGCCTGACCACGCAAATGAAATCTGTGGGCGAAGTGATGGCAATGGGCCGTACCATTCAAGAAAGCTTCCAAAAAGCCTTGCGCGGTTTGGAAACAGGCTTGTGCGGCTTCAACCCTCGCAGCGAAGACAAAGCGGAAATCCGCCGCGAACTGGCCAACCCCGGCCCTGAGCGTATGCTTTTTGTAGCCGATGCGTTCCGCGCAGGCTTCACGCTGGAAGAAATCCACGAAATCTGCGCCATCGATCCTTGGTTCTTGGCGCAAATCGAAGACTTGGTGAAAGAAGAAAAATCGGTTTCAGACGGCCAGTTGCAAGATTTAGATTATGCCGCTTTACGCCGTCTGAAACGCAAAGGTTTCTCTGACAAACGTTTGGCACAATTGTTGAACGTAAGCGAAAAAGAAGTCCGTGAACACCGCTACGCGCTGAAACTGCATCCGGTTTACAAACGCGTCGACACCTGTGCCGCCGAGTTTGCCACCGAAACCGCCTACCTCTACTCCACTTACGAAGAAGAATGCGAATCCCATCCTTCCGACCGTAAAAAAGTGATGATTCTCGGCGGCGGTCCAAACCGTATCGGCCAAGGTATCGAATTTGACTACTGCTGCGTTCACGCCGCGCTTGCCCTGCGCGAATCCGGTTTTGAAACCATCATGGTCAACTGCAACCCTGAAACCGTATCCACCGACTTCGACACCAGCGACCGCCTGTACTTCGAGCCGCTGACATTGGAAGACGTATTGGAAATCGTCCGCACCGAAAACCCATGGGGCGTGATTGTGCATTACGGCGGCCAAACCCCGCTCAAATTGGCCAATGCCTTGGTGGCAAACGGCGTGAACATCATCGGCACATCTGCCGACAGCATCGACGCTGCCGAAGACCGCGAACGCTTCCAAAAAGTATTGAACGACTTAGGCCTGCGTCAACCGCCCAACCGCATCGCCCACAACGAAGAAGAAGCCCTCGTTAAAGCCGAAGAAATCGGTTATCCGTTGGTTGTACGTCCTTCTTACGTACTCGGCGGCCGCGCCATGCAGATTGTTCACTCTGCCGAAGAGTTGCAAAAATACATGCGCGAAGCCGTACAAGTTTCCGAAGACAGCCCCGTATTGCTCGACTTCTTCTTGAACAACGCCATCGAAGTGGACGTAGACTGCGTTTCAGACGGCCAAGATGTCGTGATCGGCGGCATCATGCAACACGTCGAACAAGCAGGTATCCACTCCGGCGACTCCGGCTGCTCATTGCCTCCATACTCATTGGACGAAGAAATTCAAGACGAAATCCGCCGTCAAACCAAAGCCATGGCATACGCACTGGGCGTGGTCGGCTTGATGAACGTACAGTTTGCCGTACAAGACGGCGTGGTCTTCGTACTGGAAGTGAACCCACGCGCCAGCCGTACCGTACCGTTCGTATCCAAAGCCACCGGCGTACCGCTCGCCAAAGTCGGCGCACGCGTGATGGCAGGCATTTCGCTGAAAGAGCAAGGCGTAGAAAAAGAAGTCATCCCAGACTTCTACGCCGTTAAAGAAGCCGTGTTCCCATTCATCAAATTCCCAGGTGTGGACACCATTCTCGGCCCTGAAATGCGCTCTACCGGCGAAGTCATGGGCGTAGGCGCAAGCTTCGGCGAAGCCTACTTCAAAGCCCAACTCGGCGCAGGCGAACGCTTGAGTACAACAGGCAAAGTGTTCCTCGCCGTACGCGACGAAGACAAACCGCTCATCGTCAAAACCGCACAAAACTTCCAAGCACTCGGCTATGGTGTCTGCGCCACACGCGGTACCGCCGAATACTTGAAAGAACACGGCATCATCGTGCAAGCGGTCAACAAAGTACAGGAAGGCCGCCCACACATCGTGGACGCAATTAAAAACGGCGAAATCGCACTGGTGGTCAACACCGTCGGCAGCACAGTGCAATCTGTTACCGACAGCCACAGCATCCGCCGCACCTCCCTCACCCAACGCGTACCGCAATACACCACCATCGCCGGCGGCGAAGCCATGAGCGAAGGCGCAAAAAGCCGCGAGCACTTGGGCGTGTACAGCGTACAGGAATTGCATGGTCGTCTGAAAAACAAAGCCTAATCAATCCTATCGGATTTAAATAGTTAAAAGGCCGTCTGAAACCTGATTGCTCAGTTTCAGACGGCCTTTCTGTAAAAATAAGGAAAACGTAATGAAACAAACTATTCAAGAAAAACTAACTCAAATTTCACTTGCCGAACCACTGCATTTTCTGCTGGCGGCGGAGAGCGGAAGCCGCGCATGGGGCTTTGCTTCGCCCGACAGCGATTATGATGTTCGCGCCATTTATATCCGTCCGCAGGAACATTATCTGCAAATTGATGAAGCAAAAGATACGTTTGAATTTATTGAAAACCAATGGTTTGACGTAGGCTGCTGGGACATCCGCAAGGCTTTGCGCCTGTTGAGAAAAAGCAATGCTGTATTGCTGGAGTGGTTGCGTTCGCCGATTGTTTATACACAAGATGAGGCATTCATAGGCCGTCTGAACGAACTTGCGCCCCAATACGTCCAAGCCGCCGCGTTGTTGCACCATTATCGCGGTATCGCCGGTAATGCTGTGAAAGCCATGGATTTGGCGCAGCCGATTAAATTGAAGAAATGGTTTTACGTCTTACGCCCTTTATTGGCGGCACGCTGGGCGGTGAAACAAGGTGGTATTCCGCCAATGACTTTGGTTGAGTTGATGAATGAGTGGCAGACAGATTGTGCTACCCAAATTACTGATCTGGTTGCATTAAAAGCAGAACAAGACGAAAGTTATCTGCACACATTATCGCCAGAGCTGCAAAAGCTGACTGTTGACCTATATAACGAAATTTCTACCTTATCTGCCCCTGCTGCCGAACCTGCCGATAGCGGGCCTTTGAACGAATTGTTCCGCTCCACCTTGGCAACCATTTATCCGTAAAAGGCCGTCTGAATATGCTGACCCTCGAAGACTTGCACACGCAAAACCTGATTCTGCTTGAAGCCGTATCCGGCAGCCGTGCCTACGGTTTGGCAACGCCCAAGTCCGATACCGACATCAAAGGCGTGTTTTACCTGCCCAAATCCATGTTTTACGGCATGGAATACATCCCGCAAATAAGCAATGAAACCAACGATATTGTGTATTACGAACTGGGACGGTTTATCGAATTGCTGCTGCAAAGCAATCCGAACACGCTGGAGCTGCTGGCTTCCCCTTCCGACTGTGTACGATACCGTTCGCCATTGATGGATGCGTTCAAAACCAAATGGTTTATCTCTAAAACCTGCCAGCAAAGTTTTGCAGGCTATGCCTACGGACAAATTAAAAAAGCACGGGGATTGAATAAAAAAATCAGCAATCCGATGCCGTCTGAAAAGAAAAGCATCCTTGATTTCTGCCACATCATAGAAGGCAAGCAAACCGTACCGTTACAGTACTGGCTTGCACAACGCGGAATGGAGCAAAGGCGTGTAGGCTTAATCAAAATAGCCCACGCCCGAGAACTTTATGCGCTGTTTTACGATGCCGACGGCACGCTTGGCTACCACGGTATTGTACCCAAAGCCACAACGCTCTCACTCAGCCCCATTCCAGAAGGCGAAACACCGCTTGCCCATCTATCCTTCAACCAAGACGGATACAGCAGCTACTGCCGCGAATATGCCTCTTATCAACAATGGCTGGTAGAACGCAACGAAACACGCTATCAAGGCACACAGGGCGCGACGGTCAAGGTTACGATGCAAAAATATGAATGCATACTTTCCGCCTGCTTGAAACCGCGCGCGATATTCGCCCTTCATGGCGAAATCCGTCCACGCCGTCCCAATCGTGACGAATTGCTGCCATCAAGCGCGGTTCTTTTCCTTACGGACTGAACTTGTTTCGGGCGTCGGTGCTAACGAACTATTGACTTAAGTAAAG
>NZ_LAEI01000018.1:0-15873 GCF_001618065.1 Neisseria flavescens | reverse complement strand
GCCACCGAATTTTTTAGCCAAAATAGTAGTCAAAGCAGCAGTCAGAGTGGTTTTACCATGGTCAACGTGACCGATGGTGCCAACGTTTACGTGCGGTTTGCTACGTTCAAATTTTTCCTTAGCCATGAGCTAATTCCTTTACATATAAAGATCGATTAAAGAACAATGGCCGTCTGAAAATTTATTTTCAGTTTCAGACGGCCTTTTCCGATTAGCCTTTACGGGCTTCAGTTACAGCAGCAGCTACGTGAGCAGGAGCTTCAGCGTATTTTTTAAACTCCATGGAGTAAGTAGCACGGCCTTGGGTTGCAGAACGCAGGTCGGTTGAGTAACCGAACATTTCTGCCAGAGGTACTTCGGCACGGACTTTCTTACCACCGATACCGTCATCATCCATACCCAATACAACGCCGCGGCGACGGTTCAAGTCGCCCATTACGTCACCCATGTATTCTTCAGGTGTTTCCACCTCAACTGCCATGATTGGTTCCAACAGAGCTGGATTGGCTTTACGCATACCTTCTTTAAAGGCTTGAGAAGCTGCCAATTCGAAGGCCAGTTGTGAAGAGTCAACATCATGCGAAGAACCGAAAATCAAACGTACACGAACGTCAACAACTGGGTAACCGGCAACGATACCGTTAGGCAAAGTATCGCGAATACCTTTATCAACAGACGGAATAAATTCGCGAGGAATCACACCACCTTTAATTTCATCGATAAATTCGTAACCCGCACCACCTGGTTCCATAGGTTCCATTTTGATCACAACGTGACCGTATTGACCTTTACCACCAGATTGTTTGGCATGTTTGTATTCAGCTTCAACTTCTTTGCGGATGGTTTCACGGTAAGCCACTTGAGGCGCACCGATGTTTGCTTCCACGCCGAATTCGCGTTTCATACGGTCAACAATAATTTCCAAGTGCAGCTCACCCATACCGGAAATAATGGTTTGACCGGATTCTTCGTCTGTACGAACGCGGAAAGAAGGGTCTTCTTTCGCCAGACGGTTCAGGGCGATACCCATTTTCTCTTGGTCGGCTTTGGTTTTCGGCTCAACGGCAATATGGATTACCGGCTCAGGGAATTCCATGCGTTCCAAGATGATAGGTGCGCTTTCTGCACACAAGGTCTCACCAGTAGTAACGTCTTTTAGACCGATAGCGGCTGCGATGTCGCCAGCGCGTACTTCTTCAATTTCAGTACGGTCTGCAGCAGTCATTTGCACCAAGCGACCGATACGTTCGCGAGTACCTTTTACAGAGTTCAATACGGTATCACCGGATTTCACCACACCAGAGTAAACGCGGATGAAAGTCAACTGACCAACGTATTTATCGTTCAACATTTTGAACGCCAATGCAGAGAATTTCTCTTCATCGCTGGCTTGACGGCTGTCGGCTTCTTCAGTGTTAGGGTTAACACCTTGAACTGGAGGAATGTCGGTAGGAGCAGGCAGCAATTCTACAACTGCGTCCAACATACGTTGAACACCTTTGTTTTTGAATGCTGAACCGCACAACATTGGTTGAATTTCACCAGCCAAAGTACGTTGACGCAATGCGCCTACGATTTCTTCCTCAGTCAGCTCATCACCGCCCAAGTATTTATCCATCAATTCTTCGCTGGCTTCTGCTGCGGCTTCAATCATGTTTTGACGCCATTCTTCGGCAGTCTCAACCAATTCAGCAGGAATATCGCCATAGGTAAAGGTTGTACCTTTATCGGCTTCATTCCAAATAATGGATTTCATTTTCAACAGGTCAACAACACCGCTGAAGCTGTCTTCCGCACCAACCGGAATCACGATAGGTACTGGGTTTGCGCGCAAACGTGTTTTCATTTGCTCAACAACGCGGAAAAAGTTGGCACCTTGACGGTCCATTTTGTTTACAAATGCCAAGCGAGGTACTTGGTATTTATTAGCCTGACGCCATACGGTTTCAGATTGAGGTTGAACACCGCCTACTGCACAGTAAACCATTACCGCGCCGTCCAATACACGCATAGAACGCTCTACCTCTACAGTAAAGTCAACGTGTCCCGGGGTGTCGATGATGTTGAAACGGTGCTCAGGGAACTGTTTCGCCATACCGGACCAATAAGAAGTCACAGCAGCAGAAGTAATGGTAATACCACGCTCTTGCTCTTGTTCCATGTAGTCGGTAGTAGCTGCGCCGTCATGCACTTCGCCCAATTTGTGAGTCAAACCTGTATAGAACAAAATACGTTCTGTTGTGGTTGTTTTACCCGCGTCAATATGGGCAGAAATACCGATATTGCGATACAGGCTGATAGGGGTCTTACGAGCCATTTTGTTAGCCTTTCGATATTAGAAACGGAAGTGAGAGAATGCTTTGTTAGCTTCAGCCATACGGTGTACTTCTTCACGTTTTTTCAACGCACCGCCACGACCTTCAGCCGCATCAATCAATTCGCCTGCCAAACGCAGGTCCATAGATTTCTCACCACGTTTACGGGCTGCGTCGCGAACCCAGCGCATTGCCAAAGCCAGACGACGTGAAGGACGAACTTCAACAGGAACTTGGTAGTTTGCACCACCTACACGGCGGCTTTTCACTTCCACGATAGGTTTGGCGTTTGCAATGGCTTCGTTAAATACTTCGATTGCTACTTTGCCGGTTTTTTTCTCAATTTGCTCCAGCGCACCGTAAACGATACGTTCTGCAACAGATTTCTTACCGTCAATCATCAATACGTTCATGAATTTAGTCAGCTCAACGCTGCCGAATTTAGGATCTGGCAGTACGTCGCGCTTAGGGACTTCTCTACGTCTTGGCATTTTAATTTCCTTTAATCTATTCAGTTGGGTCAATTCCCATGAATACCCAATTGAGTATTCACTTACTCGGCCGTTGTTCAGCTTAGGCGGCCGACGTGCCTATTTGAGTCCCGATAATTATTTAGGACGCTTAGCACCGTATTTAGAACGGGCTTGTTTACGGTCTTTAACACCTGCAGTATCCAAAGAACCGCGCACAGTGTGGTAACGTACACCTGGCAAGTCTTTTACACGACCGCCGCGAATCAATACGACGCTGTGCTCTTGCAAGTTGTGACCTTCACCGCCGATGTATGAAATTACTTCAAAACCGTTGGTCAAGCGAACTTTACACACTTTACGCAATGCAGAGTTAGGTTTTTTAGGGGTAGTTGTGTATACACGGGTACAGACGCCACGTTTTTGCGGGCAAGCTTCCAGTGCAGGCACTTTGTTTACGTACACAGGCTTTTGACGGCCTTTGCGTACCAATTGGTTAATAGTTGGCATATTTTCTCGTCCTGTTGAGTTAAATACTTGCCGACACCATGTCGACAAGATTGGAATTATATTTTTATTGCAAGGGTTTAGTCAAGCAAATGACTGATAAAGTTTGGTGTTTTCCAATTTATGCCTAAATTTTAGAAACAAAGGCCGTCTGAAACATTCAGACGGCCTTTGCCATTTTAAATAAGTCCGCAATTTGGTTCTCTACTTATTTTCTCCATTGCTTTCCCTTATTTATTCAGACGGCCTTAATCTTTACCCTCTTTTAAGTCCTCTAAAAAATAAAACCGCAAGACTGGCTTGCGGTTTTATTTTCACAATAGTCGCTCGGGATTATTCGTCTGAAGCTTCGGTTTCAGAAGTTTCTTGATCGGCTTGCTGCCATTGTTGGTGACGGCTGCGGTGGTAGGTCAAACCTGTACCAGCAGGAATCAAACGACCGACAATTACGTTCTCTTTCAAACCGCGTAGCTCGTCTTGTTTGCCCATAATAGCGGCCTCTGTCAAGACGCGAGTTGTTTCTTGGAACGATGCCGCAGAAATGAAGCTGTCTGTAGACAAGGAAGCTTTGGTAATACCCAACAACACGTTTTCATAACGTACAGGCTCTTTGTCTTCAGCCATGGCTTTTTCATTGGCAAGCATCACATCGCCACGCTCAACTTGTTCGCCGGTAATGAACTCTGTATCACCGGAATCGACAATGTTCACTCGACGCAGCATTTGACGGATGATGACTTCGATGTGTTTATCGGAAATCTTCACACCTTGCAGGCGGTAAACCTCTTGTACCTCTTGAACAATGTAGCGAGCCAATGCTTCGATACCTTGCAGACGCAGAATGTCGTGTGGATCTACGGCACCGTCTACGATGGTTTCACCGCGGTTTACCACTTGACCGTCGTGTACCAAAATCTGTTTCTCTTTAGAAATCAGCGTTTCGTATGCTACACCGTCTACATCGGTAATAATCAGACGCTGTTTACCTTTGGTTTCTTTACCGAAGGAAACGGTACCGGTAATTTCAGCCAACATACCTGCATCTTTCGGCACGCGTGCTTCAAACAATTCGGCTACGCGTGGCAGACCACCGGTAATATCGCGGGTTTTAGAAGACGCTTGTGGAATACGCGCCAACACATCACCCTTACCGACTTCCTGACCTTCACGGACAGTAATCACTGCACCGACCGGAAACGCCATAGAAACCGGCGTAGTCGTGCCTGGGATACAGATTTCCAAACCATTTTCATCCAACAGTTTGACAGTCGGACGCAACAGTTTGGAAGCACCGGAGGAGCGACGTTTGCCGTCGATGACCACCAAAGTGGACAAACCGGTTACATCGTCGGTCTGTTTCGCAACGGTTACACCCTCTTCTACGTTTTCGAATTTCACCAAACCTGCATGTTCGGTAATCATCGGACGGGTATGCGGATCCCAAGTTGCCAAAGTTTGACCGGCTTTAATGGCTTCGCCGTCTTGTACCAGCAGGATCGCACCGTAAGGTACTTTGTGGCGTTCACGTTCACGGCCGATTTCATCGTGAATCACAACTTCACAAGAGCGGCCAATGACAACCAATTCTCCTTTGTTGTTGGCAACGTAACGCATTTGGCTGCTGAAACGAGCTGTACCATTGGATTTGGCTTCCACTTGGCTGGCAGCAGCCGCACGAGATGCCGCACCACCGATGTGGAACGTACGCATGGTCAGCTGAGTACCTGGCTCACCAATAGATTGTGCAGCAATTACACCTACAGCTTCACCAGCGTTAACCAGTTTACCGCGCGCCAAGTCGCGGCCATAACAGTGTGCACACAAACCATGACGGGTTTTACAAGTAATTGGCGTACGGACTTTAACCTCGTCAACACCAGATTGGTCAATGATATCGACTAATTTCTCAGTCAGCAGTGTACCTGCCTCAACCAATGTTTCTCCTGTTGAAGGATCAACAACATCTGATGCTGTAACACGGCCTAAAATACGATCGCGCAACGCTTCAATTACGTCACCGCCTTGTACTACTGCTTTCATGACAAAGCCGTCTGAAGTACCGCAATCGTCTTCAACAACCACTAAGTCTTGGGTTACGTCTACCAAACGGCGGGTCAGGTAACCGGAGTTTGCAGTTTTCAACGCGGTATCCGCCAAACCCTTACGCGCACCGTGGGTCGCAATAAAGTATTGCAATACGGTCAGGCCTTCGCGGAAGTTTGAGGTAATAGGCGTTTCAATAATGGAACCGTCAGGTTTTGCCATCAAACCACGCATACCGGACAACTGTTTAATCTGAGCCGCAGAACCACGGGCACCAGAGTCGGCCATCATGTAAATAGAGTTGAAGGACTCTTGATCAACTTCGTTGCCGTCACGGTCGATGACTTTTTGTTTGGACAGATTGTCCATCATCGCTTTAGCAATCTTATCGCCGGCACGACCCCAAATATCGACTACTTTGTTGTAACGTTCGCCGTTGGTTACCAAACCTTGACGGTATTGGTCTTCGATTTCTTTAACTTCGGCATTAGCCTCGGCCAGCAAGGCTGCTTTTTCTTTCGGAATTTCCATATCGTCAACCGCAATGGAAATACCGCCTTTAGCCGCAAAACCGAAACCGGTATACATCAAGTGGTCGGCGAAAATAACTGTATCACGCAAGCCGCACAGACGGAATGATGCGTTAATCAGTTTAGAAATTTCTTTTTTCTTCAACGCTTTGTTGATGTACTCGAACGGCAGGCCTTTAGGCAAGATTTCGCTCAACAATGCACGGCCGACGGTTGTTTCGTAACGGTTAACGACAGGCTCAAACTCACCTGCTTCGTTTTTCACCCATTCACGCAGACGTACGGTAATTTTCGTACCCAGTTCAACCTGTTTGGTATGGTATGCACGATGCACTTCTTTCACATCGGCAAACAGGCTTCCTTCGCCTTTAGCATTGATACGGTCGCGGGTCATGTAGTACAGACCCAATACGATATCTTGAGAAGGTACGATGATTGGTTCGCCGTTGGCTGGAGACAATACGTTGTTTGAAGCCAGCATCAGCGTGCGTGCTTCCATTTGTGCTTCCAAGCTCAATGGAACGTGTACAGCCATTTGGTCACCGTCAAAGTCGGCGTTAAATGCGGCACACACCAATGGGTGCAACTGAATAGCTTTACCTTCGATCAGAATAGGTTCGAACGCTTGAATACCCAAACGGTGCAGGGTTGGCGCACGGTTCAGCATAATCGGATGTTCGCGGATTACTTCTTCCAAGATATCCCATACTTCAGGCACTTCTTGCTCTACCAATTTTTTCGCAGCTTTAACGGTAGACGCCAAACCTTGTTTTTCCAATTTGTGGAAAATAAATGGTTTGAACAGTTCCAAAGCCATTTTTTTCGGCAGACCACATTGGTGCAGACGCAGGTATGGACCTACGGTAATCACGGAACGACCAGAGTAGTCCACACGTTTACCCAGCAGGTTTTGACGGAAGCGGCCGCCTTTACCTTTAATCATATCTGCCAATGATTTCAGCGGACGTTTGTTGGCACCGGTCATGGCTTTACCGCGACGGCCGTTATCCAACAGAGAGTCAACTGCTTCTTGCAACATACGTTTTTCGTTACGAACGATGATGTCTGGCGCATGCAGTTCCAACAGACGTTTCAGACGGTTGTTACGGTTGATAACGCGACGGTACAAATCGTTCAAATCGGAAGTGGCAAAACGACCGCCATCCAATGGAACCAACGGACGCAGATCAGGCGGCAATACCGGCAGCACATCCATAATCATCCATTCCAGCTTCATACCGGAACGGTGGAAGGCTTCCAATACTTTCAAACGTTTGGCAATTTTTTTGATTTTGGTGTCAGAACCGGTAGATTCCAGCTCTTGACGCAGGATTTCGATTTCGCCGGTAATATCCAAGGTACGCAGCAATTCGCGGATACCTTCTGCACCCATTTTGGCATCGAAGTCGTCGCCGTATTCGTCCAGTTTGTTGTAGTAATCGTCTTCAGTCAGCAATTGACGACGTTGCAGCGGAGTCATGCCGGGATCGGTTACCACAAATGCTTCAAAGTACAATACGCGTTCGATATCGCGCAAAGTCATGTCCAGTACCATACCCAAGCGGGAAGGCAGGGATTTCAAGAACCAAATATGTGCAACTGGTGCAGCCAGTTCAATGTGGCCCATGCGTTCGCGGCGCACTTTGGACAGGGTCACTTCTACGCCACATTTTTCACAAGTTACGCCTTTAAATTTCAAGCGTTTGTATTTACCGCACAAACATTCATAGTCTTTGACCGGGCCAAAGATTTTGGCGCAGAACAGACCGTCTCGCTCAGGTTTGAACGTACGGTAGTTGATGGTTTCAGGTTTTTTAACTTCGCCATAAGACCATGAGCGGATGGTTTCGGGAGAGGCAATACCGATTTTGATGGCATCAAACTCTTCTTCCATGCCGGCAGTTTGCAACGGATTAAATAAGTTCAACAAATTCATTTTTGCTCCTTGAAGGAAGTATTTTTACCGCATGGCGGATTTTCGATATTGGGAAACGGTACTTTTGATTTCAGACGGCCTAAATGCCGATTGCTTCATTCTTATTCTGAAACCGCTTTTTCAGACGACCTTGAAAGGCCGTCTGAAAACTTCTGTTTAGTAGCGTTCCAAATCGATATCCAAGCCCAGTGAGCGAATCTCTTTAACCAATACGTTAAAGGATTCAGGCATACCGGCATCGATTTTGTGTTCGCCTTTGACGATGTTCTCGTACATTTTGGTACGGCCGTTCACGTCGTCAGACTTCACAGTCAGCATCTCTTGCAGCGTGTATGCCGCACCGTATGCTTCCAATGCCCAAACCTCCATCTCACCGAAACGTTGGCCACCGAACTGAGCTTTACCGCCCAAAGGCTGCTGGGTAACCAGACTGTATGGACCGGTAGAACGGGCGTGCATTTTTTCGTCAACCAAGTGGTGCAGTTTCAGATAATGCATCACACCGACTGTAACCTTACGGTCAAATGCTTCGCCTGAACGGCCGTCATACAGCGTAATTTGAGTTTTACTGTCGTTGAAGCCCAGTTTCTCAACCTCAGGATCTTCGCTTGGGTAAGCCAAGTTCAACATTTCGCGGATTTCAGACTCTTTCGCACCGTCGAATACAGGAGAAGCGAAAGATGCACCTTTACGCAGGTTGGAAGCCAATTCGATGATTTCTTCATCTGTCAGGCTGTCCAAATCTTCTTTCTTGCCGCTACCGTTGTAGAGCTTGTTCAAGAATTCACGCAGCTCGCTGGCTTTGCGTTGCTCTTTCAGCATACGGTCGATGCGTTCGCCGATACCTTTTGCCGCCCAACCCAAGTGAACTTCCAAAATCTGACCAATGTTCATACGGGAAGGTACGCCCAACGGGTTCAGTACGATGTCTACCGGACGGCCGTCAGCCATGTAAGGCATGTCTTCCACCGGCAGAATGCGTGATACCACACCTTTGTTACCGTGGCGACCCGCCATTTTGTCACCGGCTTGCAGACGGCGTTTGATGGCGATAAATACTTTCACCATTTTTTGTACGCCCGGTTGCAGCTCGTCGCCCTGGGTCAATTTTTTCTTCTTGATCTCATACAACTCATCCGCTTCTTCGCGTTTTTGTTGCAGGCTCAATTTAATCAGTTCCAACTGTTTGGCCAAATCTTCGTCAGCCAGACGGATGTCAAACCAATCATGTTTGCTGGACAGGCTTGCCAAATATTCGGTAGTGATTTCGCTGCCTTTAGCCAGCTTCATCGGACCACCATTGGCTTTTTGACCCACAATCATACGTTCGATACGGTCGAATGCGTCATTATCGAAAATACGCAATTGATCGCCCAAATCTTGACGGTAACGTTTCAATTCAGAATCAATAATGGATTGAGCACGTTTGTCGCGTTGGATACCTTCACGAGTAAAGACTTGAACGTCGATAACGGTACCGCTCATGCCGGTAGGCATACGCAATGAAGTATCTTTTACGTCAGACGCTTTTTCACCGAAGATGGCACGCAGCAGTTTTTCTTCAGGAGTCAGTTGGGTTTCGCCTTTAGGTGTTACTTTACCTACCAAGACGTCACCGGCTTCTACTTCTGCACCGATATATACGATACCGGATTCATCCAAACGGTTTTGCATACGCTCAGACAAGTTCGGAATATCGCGGGTAATGTCTTCCGCACCCAGTTTAGTGTCACGTGCAACAACGTTCAGCTCTTCAATGTGAATCGAAGTGTAACGATCGTCCGCTGCCACTTTTTCGGAAATCAGAATCGAGTCTTCGTAGTTGTAACCGTTCCATGGCATGAAGGCGATGGTCATGTTTTGACCCAAAGCCAACTCACCCAAGTCGGTAGATGCACCGTCGGCCACCAAGTCACCACGTTGCAACACATCGCCTGCTTTTACGGCCGGACGTTGGTTGATGTTGGTAGATTGGTTAGAACGAGTGAATTTAACCAAGTTATAAATATCGACACCCACTTCACCTGCAGTCGCTTCATCATCATGAACACGAACTACGACGCGGTTGGCATCTACATACTCAACCACACCGCCGCGGCGGGCAACGATTGCAGTTGCAGAGTCAACGGCAACAGAGCGCTCGATACCGGTACCAACCATCGGTTTTTCAGGGCGCAGACACGGTACAGCCTGACGTTGCATGTTGGCACCCATCAATGCACGGTTCGCGTCATCATGTTCCAAGAATGGAATCAGAGATGCTGCAACGGATACCACTTGACCGGTTGCCACGTCCATATATTGAACGCGGTCAGGCGTTGCCATAATGGTTTCGCCTTTTTCACGACAAGTGACCAAGTCGCCAATCAAATTACCGTCTTTGTCCAAATCGGCATTCGCCTGTGCAATCACATAACGGCCTTCTTCGATAGCAGATAAGTAGTCGATTTCTTCAGTTACTTTGCCATCGACAACACGGCGGTAAGGGGTTTCCAAGAAGCCATAATCATTGGTACGCGCGTAAACGGACAATGAGTTGATCAAACCAATGTTTGGACCCTCAGGTGTTTCAATAGGACATACACGGCCATAGTGGGTCGGATGTACGTCTCGCACCTCAAAGCCTGCACGTTCACGAGTCAAACCGCCCGGGCCCAATGCAGATACACGGCGTTTATGGGTTACTTCAGACAATGGGTTAGTCTGATCCATAAATTGGCTCAATTGGCTAGAGCCGAAGAATTCTTTAATCGCGGCAGAAACAGGTTTCGCATTGATCAAGTCATGCGGCATCAAGTTCTCAGATTCTGCTTGGTTCAAACGCTCTTTAACTGCACGTTCTACACGAGCCAAACCGCTGCGGAATTGGTTTTCAGTCAACTCACCCACAGAACGAACACGACGATTACCCAAGTGGTCAATATCGTCCACTTCACCATGACCGTTACGCAATTCAACCAAAGTAGCAATTGAGGCAACAATATCTTCGACACTCAGGACATAACCGCCTTTTTCGGCAGCTCCGGCCAAAGTCTCATTCAACAAACGGCCATACCAAGAGTTTTGTTGTGCTTCAGACAGTTTTTGCTCGTATGTACGCGTATTAAATTTCATACGGCCTACGCGAGACAAATCATAGCTGTCTTCACTGAAGAACAAGCGGTTGAAGAGCTGCTCAACAGCTTCTTCGGTAGGCGGTTCGCCAGGACGCATCATGCGGTAAATCGCTACGCGTGCAGCTTGCTGATCAGCAGTTTCGTCTGTACGCAGAGTACTGGAGATGTAACCGCCTTGATCCAATTCGTTGATATAAAGGGTCGTAATTTCTTTTACACCATGGATATCAAGTTTGGCCAACAGTTCTTCTGTAATTTCATCGTTAGCAGAAGCCAATACTTCACCGGTTTCCGGATCAATCAGGTCAGTAGCCAATGCTTTGCCTATCAAGCTTTCTGGCTCTACATTCAAACGAGTCAAGCCTGCATTGGTAATATCACGGATATTTTTCGCAGTAATGCGTTTACCTTTGGCAACCAGTACATTGCCTTCTTTATCCAAGATGTCAACTTTGGCAGTTTCACCTTTCAGACGGCCTGCAACCAGATCAGTTTGAACACCGTTTGAAGACAAATAGAAAGTTTCTTTGTCGTAGAAAATATCCAAGATTTGTTCATTGTTGTAGCCCAAAGCTTTCAACAAAATCGTAACCGGCATTTTACGGCGACGGTCGATACGGAAATACAGCAAATCTTTTGGATCAAATTCGAAATCCAACCATGAACCACGGTAAGGAATAATACGAGCAGAGAACAATAACTTACCGGAAGAATGTGTTTTACCACGGTCATGCTCAAAGAACACGCCAGGAGAACGGTGCAGCTGGGAAACAATCACACGCTCAGTACCATTGATGACAAAAGAGCCGCTTGGCGTCATCAATGGGATTTCACCCATATACACTTCGTTTTCACGAACTTCTTTTACAGTCGGCTTAGATGCTTCTTTATCCAAAATCACCAAACGGATACGGGCACGCAATGGAGCCGCGTAAGTAATGCCGCGCAATTGACATTCAGGAATATCGAATAAAGGCTCGCCCAATGTGTAATGCACAAACTCCAATCGCGCATAACCGTTATGACTCACAATCGGGAAAATAGAATTAAATGCTGCTTGCAGACCATCATCAGTGCGTTGGTCAAAAGCATTTTCCAGCTGCAAAAATTTCGCATAAGAATCAATTTGGGTTGCCAGCAGGAAAGGAACATCTAAGACATTCTCTCGCTTTGCAAAACTCTTACGGATACGTTTTTTCTCGGTAAACGAATAGCTCATATACACTCCGAAAAGCAATTTTAAATAATAGGCCGTCTGAAACAACGGCATGCATCAACCTGATATTTACATTTATTTGCAATGATTTTATAAAGACTATGCAAATAAATGTAAACAATACCTGATGCTTATTTTAAGAAGCAAAATAAGGCTGGCAGAAAACTGCCAGCCTTCACAGGAAGCATCAAATTATTTGATTTCGACTTTAGCGCCGGCTTCTTCCAGTTGTTTTTGGATGTCTTCAGCTTCAGCTTTAGAAACACCTTCTTTCAGAGTTTTAGGTGCACCGTCAACGATGTCTTTAGCTTCTTTCAGACCCAAACCAGTGATAGCGCGGACAACTTTAATCACGCCAACTTTTTGATCACCGGCAGAAGCCAATACTACGTCGAATTCTAGTTTTTTCTTCAGCAGCAGCTGCACCAGCACCTGCAGGGCCTGCAACTGCAACTGCAGCAGCAGAAACGCCAAATTTTTCTTCAAAAGCTTTAACCAGGTCGTTCAATTCCATTACGGTCAAAGAACCAACGGCTTCCAAAATGTCTTCTTTAGTAATAGCCATGCTATTTATACTCCAAATATTGTATTAAAAAATAATTGATTAAATGAAACAAAATCGATTAAGCGGCTTCTTCGCCAGCTTTTTTCTCTGCCAAAGCAGCCAAACCACGTGCAAAGCCTGATACAGGAGCTTGCATAACGAACAACAGTTTGGACAACAGTTCTTCGCGGCTTGGAATAGAAGCCAACTCAGCAACCTGAGCAGGGTTCATCACTTCGCCATTGTAAGAACCGGCTTTAACGATAATTTTGTCATCTTTTTTCGCGAATTGGTGCAGCACTTTAGCAGCAGCAACAGCATCTTCAGAAGCAGCGTAAACCAATGGACCAACCATTTGATCGGCCAAACCTGCGAATGAAGTACCCTCTACTGCGCGACGAGCCAGAGTATTTTTCAGAACGCGTAAGTAAACGCCTTCTTTACGTGCATTTGCACGAAGCTCAGTCATGCTGGAAACACTGATACCGCGATATTCAGCGACTACGAGAGTTTGAGCGTTAGCAATTGCTGCGCTAATTTCCTCTACGGCCACTTTCTTGGTTTCAATATTGAGACTCAAGGTCTACCTCCCACTGTTTATAAATAGGATACCGAATGATATCCCACCAGCGCGGTAACCTAAAAAGACATCTTACAAGCAATCTTGCAATGTGTTTCAGGACTACCGTCTGCGTAGGGTAATTACGATTAAATCTTACGATCCCTACGGTCTTGGACATCTACTTAATTTTAAGTAGCCCAAATTCAGGTGATCCAGAAAATCAGATCACCTGAAAATTTCTTAGTTGTTCACGCTTGCAGTATCAACGCGAACACCCAAACCCATAGTGCTGGATACAGCAACTTTTTTCAGGTACTGACCCTTAGCAGCAGCAGGTTTGGCTTTAACGATAGCATCCAGCAACGCATTGAAGTTTTCTTTCAAGTCAGCTTCAGCGAAAGAAGCACGACCGATAGTTGCGTGAACGATACCAGCTTTATCTGTACGGTATTGTACTTGACCTGCTTTTGCATTTTTAACTGCTTCAGCAACGTTAGGAGTAACAGTACCTACTTTAGGGTTTGGCATCAGGCCACGAGGACCCAAGATGGTACCCAATTGACCAACGATACGCATTGCATCAGGAGAAGCAATAACAACGTCAAAGTTCAGGTTACCAGCTTTGATTTCAGCAGCCAGATCTTCAAAACCGACAATATCTGCACCAGCTTCTTTAGCAGCATCTGCATTTGCACCTTGTGTAAATACAGCTACGCGAGTTGTTTTACCGGTACCTTTAGGCAGAACGACTGAACCACGGATAACTTGGTCAGATTTACGAGGATCAACACCCAAGTTGAAAGATACATCAACAGACTCGTCAAATTTAGCAGTAGCAGCTTTTTTAACCAAAGCAATTGCTTCGTCGATTGCGTACAGTTTGTTAGCTTCAACAGAAGAGCGAAGAGCTTTCAAGCGTTTAGATACTTTAGCCATTATACAACACCCTCCACGTCCAAGCCCATTGAGCGAGCAGAACCTGCGATAGTACGAACAGCCGCATCCAAGTCAGCAGCAGTTAAATCAGGCTCTTTAGTTTTAGCAATTTCTTCCAACTGAGCACGGGTCAATTTACCCACTTTGTTAGTCAGAGGATTAGAACTACCTTTTTGCAGACCAGCAGCTTTTTTCAACAAGATAGAAGCTGGTGGAGTTTTCATCACAAATGTGAATGATTTATCTGCAAATGCAGTAATCACGACTGGAATTGGCAAACCAGGTTCCATACCTTGGGTTGCAGCATTAAATGCTTTACAGAATTCCATGATATTCAAACCACGTTGACCCAAGGCTGGACCAACTGGGGGAGATGGATTGGCTTTACCTGCAGGAATTTGCAGTTTAATGTAGCCGATAATTTTCTTTGCCACTTAAAGGACTCCTAAAAACGGGTATAACGCGGAACCATTCCGCTTCCCAAACAGAATTCGCGATTATATCCGCTTAAAAAAAATTTTTCAAGCGAATTAAACCACTTAAATCTTTTCAACCTGGCCGAACTCTAATTCAACCGGTGTTTCGCGACCAAAAATCTGAACTGAAACACGCAGTCTATTACGTTCGTAATTAACTTCATCAACAATACCGTTAAAATCAGCAAATGGACCTTCATTCACACGAACCTGCTGACCCACTTCAAATTCAACTTTTGGTTTTGGCTTCTCAACACCTGTTTTGGCTTGTTGCAAAATAGCATCTGCATCTTTTTGAGAAATTGGGATTGGACGATTTCCGCTACCTCCTACAAAACCATTTACTCGAGGGGTACTCTTAACCAAGTGCCATGAATCATCAGTCATTTCCATTTCAACCAATACATAGCCTGGATAGAATTTACGCTCACTGATGGTTTTTCGGCCATTCTTGATATCTACCACTTCCTCTACAGGAACGAGAATCTGACCGAAATATTCTTCCATGTTTTCACGAGCAATACGCTCTTTCAATGTTTTTTGAACATTTTTCTCGAAACCGGAATAGGCCTGTACCACATACCAACGCTTTGACATCTTTACCCTTTCCTATTTAATAAAACATCAAAAAACAACCATGAAATAATTGTATCTGCCGCATAAATGAAGGCTGCTAAAACTGCAACGAAGATAATCACAAATACAGTCATTTTGACCGCTTCATCACGACTCGGCCAAACTACCTTCTTGAACTCAGTCCAAGAGCTCTTAAAATATGCAAACAGACCTTCTTTCTTTTCAGGAGCCGGCTTATTACTTACCACAACTTCCTTTTTCGAATGGTCTTCTTTGCGTCCAGACGGATGTTCTGTCATCTTTACTCACTTATCAATACCCCACCCGCCTTCATTTTAGATAGTAGCATTGATCCATTAATTAATTCCAAATAATCTTAAAACTTAAGTACAAAAAAATTAACCGGCACAAGGCCGGTTAATTTTTTATTTGGCAGGCCAAGAGGGTCTCGAACCCCCAACCCTCGGTTTTGGAGACCGATACTCTACCAATTGAGCTATTGGCCTCTAAACTTAAGCGATTACAGAAGAAACCACACCCGCACCTACGGTACGACCACCTTCGCGAATCGCAAAGCGCAGGCCTTCTTCCATAGCGATAGGCGCAATCAGTTCTACAGTAATGGTTACGTTCTCACCCGGCATTA
>NZ_LAEI01000026.1:0-342 GCF_001618065.1 Neisseria flavescens | reverse complement strand
CGTCGCCAAGATCGAAACCAGCAGCATCACCACCAACAGCTGTACCAAGGAGTACCCCCTCTGTACGGTTGCCCCATTCCGTTTTCCGTCAAATGCTTTTAAGTACATATCTTTCTTCCCTTTATCTTCTATATCTCTATCCAACAAGAGGCGCCCTATCCGTTTATCCCTTCACCCAATGTAAAGTCTCCACTGGTTCAAGTTTTATTCCCACCCCCAAACAAAGCCGCCCGTCAGCCCGAACCGGCAGCGGTTCGGCCTCGGGGCGGCATATACGGCAGTTAACCGTCAGGCTTATTTTTTCACGGCAGGCTGCGCGGCCTTAGGCGCGGCAGAAGAAAC
>NZ_LAEI01000054.1:0-1360 GCF_001618065.1 Neisseria flavescens | reverse complement strand
TAAAAAGCCGTCTGAAATTTCAAACGGCTTTTACTTTTAACGCATCCACAATCAGCTTAAACACATTGGAATGCCCGCGGCGGCTGGGGTAATAGAGGTAAAGCGGATCGTAGGTGATGGCGTATTCGGGCAACAGCTCGACCAACTGCCCAGAATGGAGCGAGTCTGCGGCGATGATATGCGGCAGCCAAGTGATGCCGAGGCCGTCTGAAACGGCTTGCAGGCGCAGATGATTGTTGATGGAAAACTGCGATTTTGGCGTGAACGTAATCAGCTTTTTTTTGTATTTGAATTCCCACTGTATCTCCGTGCCGTGTTCACCGGAGAGTTTTATGCCGATAAGGCGGTGTTGTTGCAGATCATCAATATTTTTCGGTGAACCGTGTTGTGCCAAATAATCGGGCGAAGCAACCAATACCATTTTGAGCGGTGCGGAAATTGGCACCGCAATCATCTCTTTCGCTACCTTGTTACCTAACCGAACGCCCATATCAAATCCTTCTTTCACAATATCTGCCCAACGATCGTCCACCACGATTTCCAAGCGGATTTTCGGGTATTGGTTCAAAATCGGCTTTAATTTTGGATACAACACGGCTTCCGCTGCCATCGCCGGGGCGTTGATGCGAATCAATCCCGATGGCGTATTCAAAAAATCATTTAATGCATCGACTTCTTGGTTTATGGCTTGATAAAGTGGGAAAAGTTGGTCGAAAAGTTGTTGCCCGGCTTCGGTCAGCGACACATTGCGTGTAGTGCGGTTGAACAGACGCAGGTTCAGCCGCGTTTCTAAATTTTTCATGCTGTGGCTCAACGCCGAAGAAGAAATCCCCAAAAGCTGCCCTGCCTTCACAAAACTCTGCGTTTGCGCCAGTGTTAAAAAATAATTCAGTTCGTTAAAGTTCTGCATTTTCTCTTTAAACTCTCTTTTATTAGTGAATTTAATTCATTACATTATAAAGATAAACCCTATTTATCTCAATAAAAACAAATCATAAAATGACTGCAACTTCATGAGAGTAAACAGAAGACAATATCCGTAAACATCACATCCTTTTTTTATAAATTATTCTAGGAGTAAAAATGAACATTTTATTATTAAACGGTGGTAAAGAATTCGGCCATTCGCATGGTGAGTTAAACAACACGCTTCACAAAAAAGCAAAAGAAGTTTTGACCGCACTTGGACACAATGTAAAAGAAACTGTGATTGATGCAGGCTATGATGTTGAGGCAGAAATCGAAAAATTCTTGTGGATGGATGCCGTGATTTGGCAGATGCCTGTTTGGTGGATGCACGAGCCTTGGACAGTGAAGAAATACATAGACGAAGTATTTATCGCTGGACACGGCAAGCTTT
>NZ_LAEI01000030.1:0-8686 GCF_001618065.1 Neisseria flavescens | reverse complement strand
AACGGTCGATGTGTTTGGCGATCATGGCTTGGGCGGTTTGTTGAAAGAAGGTGGTCATGGAAAATCCCCTAAATGTCTTGGTGGGAATTTAGGGGATTTTGGGGAATTTTGCAAAGGTCTCGGCCTTCTTTTCTTTTAACTTTCAACATGTCCCGATAAAATGGACACTTTGTAAGTGATCATTGATGGAAGACGCAATTATGGTAGCCGAACCGAAAAATTATGCACAATTCATGAAATAATTTCAAATAAAACAATATATTAAAACTCAAACAAATCTTTCCCGAAGTCTTTTGCGAAGACCAAATCGACTTTGAGAAACTCAAACTCGTCCTTGACGCAGAAAACCTTGCCGGTGTGGGCGAACGTTATCAACTCGATGCTGTAGAAACTAGTAGCGTTGTTTACAGTATTTCCAGGAGAATACTGAAACATGAACATGCACAAAAACACCCGTCTCACCCCGTCTCTGGATTTGGATATCCTCAACGGCATCATGCGCCAAGCCGTATTGCAGCAGCTGCAAACCTACTTGGGCGCGGACATCATCATCGAAACGCACATCACCCGCGATATGCTCGAACGCGCAGAAAAAATCCGCCTCTCCAACGCCTTGAGAGGCGTGTTTGAGGCGGATTTGGTGTACTAGGAACAATCAATGATTTCTCGGAAATGGATAAAGCCTGAAGGCGATTATTCGTTAGACGGTTTATCTGTCTGAGACGGTTTATCTGTCTGAGACTTGTGCGTTTGCAATATGCTCACTACCTTACCCTCATAACGCTGGCGTAACCACGCCTGTATCCGCTCGTAATCTTTGGCAGGTAGTGGCTGCTCCAATTCGAGAGAGACAACGACGATATCGTCATATGTATCTGTCTTCGGTTCTGCGTTTTTTTGGCTTTCAGACTGTTCGGAAACAGGCGTTGTTTGCGCTTTATCCCAAGCCAAGCCGCGTCCGACAACGATTTTTTCCGCTTCCGGATATTGGGCTTTTAATTCCTTAAGTACCGCTGCATCGTCGATATCGGAGGCTTTGCCTGCCAGTACGGTATCGATATAGGCCTGTTGCTCTTTCAGCTCATTTTGCTGCTGAACCGGGTTGTTTTGGCTTGCCAGCAATTCTTCGATTTTGGCATTGTCCCCTCCCGCATAGACCACGTTGACCTTCGGCTCTTTCACACCTGACGCTTCAAGGCTTTTCACGAGCAAGGCGGAAATTTTCTCGGCATTGCCCGTTCCATTGACAACCAGACTGACTTTATTTTCTCTATGGTTCAACATCTTACGCAGCACGAAAAAACCTTCCTGTTGCTTCGCAGTGGCAATGGCAGCATTGGCTCTGGTGTTGAAGATTTCCTGACGCACCAGTCCTGATGCCATATAGCCACTCGGAATCATGACAGCAAGTACGACGGCAGTAATAATGATGCTGTGCAACCGGCGTTTGGATTCCTTTACCAACCCCCTGCGCGGCAGCTTGAGCAGCTTGGAAAACAACAAGGTCGCAAAAGCGATGAACACGCAGTTGATGGCAAAAAGATATGAAGCACCGAGAAAGTAGTGCCAGTTGCCATGTGCCAGTCCGTAGCCCGCAGTACACAGGGGCGGCATCAATGCGGTAGCAATCGCCACACCCGGTATGGCATTGCCTCCCTCTTTTCGGGTCAGCGCCACAATACCCGCACTACCGCCGAAGAAGGCAATCAACACATCCCAAAGGGTCGGCTGAGTACGCGCCAAAATCTCGCTTTGCGCCTCTTTAAGCGGGGTTAACAGGAAATACAACGTAGCGGTAATCAAGCTGATGACGACGAATATAATAATATTGCGCACGGCTTGACGGATCAGCGCAGTATCCCCTACCGCCAAACCGTAACCCATACCTACAATCGGCCCCATCAACGGCGAAATCAACATCGCGCCGATCACTACCGCCGTGCTGTTTACATTCAGACCGATACTCGCCACGGCAATGGCAAACATCAATACCCACATATTAGTCCCGGACACCCGAGTATTGGCACGGATGGTGGCATCAATTTTATCGGGATGGGCCTGGTCATGCGCAAGATTGAACACATCTTGCAACTTGGTCATGGCACCATTGTCTTCTTTTGGCTGATTTTCTTGTTCTTCTTGGTTTTTAATGTTTTCTTGGTCTTGCATTTTCATCCTTAAATCAATCTTAACGATTGTCTCTGAATATTGAATTAACTGGAATTTCGGATACTGATAATTATGCTTTAATACTGATTTCAAATATGATTAAGCAGATACCTTGCAGAAGGTTAGCATACACATGAAAACGCTGACAACGCTGATCCTGCGTAGGCCTTCACGAAACCAGCATATGCAAAAACCTTCTCTCAAATCCAATTCCTACTTTTTCAGCAGCAACCGCCATCAAAATTTTTTAAGGGGCTGTACTAGATTAGCCCTAAATTCCACACCATTTTTGCAGGATTTTAAGCTGTTGAGACGGTGTGCTGAAATTAAATCGAAATTCGCATTCTTTCAAGAGCAGCGGGAAAGATTTGCGATCGATTCCGTTATATTTGCGCAAGACGCGTTTTGCCTGATTCCAAAAATTTTCAATGCCGTTAATGTGGTTCTGACGGTCTGCAAATTCCTTGAATGGTTGATGCGGTAATGGATGAAACCGCTCACGTCTAACTTGTCGTAGCTGCTCAGACTATCGGTATAAACAATGCTGTCCGGCATTATTTTCTTTTTGATTACAGGGAGTAACGTTTCAGACTTGGCATTATCCACCACAACGGTATAGACCCGTCCGTTGCGTTTCAGAATGCCGAAGACAACCACTTTTCCTGCCGCACCGCGACCACGTCTGCCTTTACGCCGTCCGCCGAAATAGCTTTCGTCCAGTTCGACAGAGTCCTCAAAAACCTCATCGGCAGCCAAGGCCAAATGATAGTTGATAACCGTGCGGATTTTACGGTAGAACAGTGCTGCCGAATTGGGATGGATACCCAAAATATCGGCGGCAGAACGGGAGGTAACTTCGAGTACAAAAAAACGAAGCAGTTCTTTCTGTACTTTTTTCTTTAATTTGCAGTGTGTTACCTTCATATTTCGAGGGTAACATATCTGCTAATCTAGTACAGCCCCTTTTTTTAATAATGTTAATGTTAATACGTAACAAAACAAATTCCCGCTTGTAGGTTAAAATCAGGCTATGCTAATATGCACAACAACAGGTTTTTACTGAATAATCTGTGCTAAAATGCAGGATTAGATGGAAAACTCTATCCGAATTCGGTACAATACCGACGAATTATTTCCCTTAAACAACCTGCCGCAAGGCGAAAAGGAACGACTGACATGTCAAACATCGAACAACAAGTTAAAAAAATTGTTGCTGAACAACTGGGCGTAAACGAAGCCGAAGTGAAAAACGAATCTTCTTTCCAAGACGATTTGGGTGCTGACTCTCTGGACACCGTAGAACTGGTGATGGCTTTGGAAGAAGCTTTCGGCTGCGAAATCCCTGACGAAGACGCTGAAAAAATCACTACCGTACAATTGGCTATCGACTACATCAACGCCCACCAAGGCTAATCGGTCGCCTCAAACACCCAGCCTCTGCTGCGCCATCGCAATAGAGGCTTTTACCTTATTATTAAACCCCTGAAATTTCAGACGGCATGAGTTTTGCCCGTTTTCACGAAGAAAAAGAGCAAGGCTGCCGCGAAAATCCCGACAACCAACAGCGAGATTATCATGAGTCAGAGAAGAGTAGTCATCACAGGTCTTGGCCAAGTATCACCGGTCGGCAACGACGTCGCCACCGCATGGAGCAATCTGCTCGCAGGCAAAAGCGGCATCGGACGGATTACCCGCTTTGACGCATCCGACATCAACAGCCAAATCGCCGGCGAAGTGCGCGATTTCGACATCGGCCAATACATCAGCGCAAAAGAAGCGCGCCGCATGGACGTGTTCATCCACTACGGTATTGCCGCCGCCCTGCAAGCCATCAATGATTCAGGTTTGGACGATTTGGAAACCCTCGACAAAGACCGCGTCGGTGTCAACATCGGCTCCGGTATCGGCGGCCTGCCGAGCATTGAAGCGACCGGCAAAGCCGTTATCGAAGGCGGCGCGCGCAAAATCAATCCTTTCTTTATCCCAGGCTCGCTGATTAACCTGATTTCCGGCCACGTAACCATCCTCAAAGGCTACCGCGGCCCGAGCTACGGCATGGTGTCTGCCTGTACGACCGGCGCACACTCCATCGGCGACTCTGCACGACTGATTAAATACGGCGACGCGGATGTGATGATTGCCGGTGGTGCAGAAGGCGCGATCAGCACTTTGGGCGTTGGCGGTTTTGCTGCCATGAAAGCACTTTCCACCCGCAACGACGATCCTGCTACCGCTTCCCGTCCGTGGGACAAAGGCCGTGACGGTTTCGTTATCGGCGAAGGCGCTGGCGTGCTGGTGTTGGAAGAATTGGAACACGCGAAAAAACGCGGTGCGAAAATTTACGCCGAAATCGTCGGCTTCGGTATGAGCTCCGATGCCTACCATATTACCGCGCCTAACGAAGAAGGCCCTGCATTGGCCGTTACCCGTGCCCTGAAAGATGCCGGCCTGAATCCTGAAGACGTTGATTACGTCAACGCACACGGTACATCGACTCCTTTGGGCGATGCCAACGAAACCAAAGCCATCAAACGCGCTTTGGGCGATCATGCGCGCAAAGTCATTGTTAACTCCACCAAATCCATGACCGGCCACTTGCTTGGCGCGGCCGGCGGTGTGGAAGCGTTATACAGCGTGTTGGCGGTACACGAGCAAAAATCTCCACCGACCATCAACATCTTTGAACAAGACGTTGAAGCCGGTTGCGATTTGGATTACTGCGCCAACGAAGCACGCGATGCGAAAATCGACGTTGCCATTTCCAATTCCTTCGGCTTTGGCGGTACCAACGGCACATTGGTATTCAAACGCTTCAAAGACTGATAGAAGGTTTTAAGTAGATTAAAAGGTCGTCTGAAACTTGGTTTTCAGACGACCTTTTTTATTTTAAATACAAATATTCTTGATAATCTGTATCATTTATATAAAAATATCGACTCCAATCAATATTGCCCGGATTTTATCGGGTAATCAACCCAATTACATTTTTATCAGGAGTCTGCAATGAAAACTATCCGTATTCTAGCATTGGCCGCTGCACTGGCCGCCGTGCCTGCATTTGCGTCTGATTTCGGCCATGAACAGGCATTGACCATAGACGGCAAGCCTGCCCATTTGGCAGAAACTTCAGCCCGTATTTTGGCAAACGAAACCCTGACTGCGCCGCAACTGGTCGAAGATATCACTGATGGATTCGGTTCGAAAAAAATTCCAGGTTATAAATTGATGATTATGGGCCGCACTTATTCGGTGGCGGCAGAAACCAAACCGCCGAAAGAGGGCCAAACTCAGTGGCGGGACAATACGTTCATTCATCGCGGCGTAAAACTGTTTGTCGGTATTCCGGTCAAAAACGGCAAGATGGATTTGGCGTCTGCCAGATTGATTAATATCGGCGTGGTTGACGATAACGGTGGTGCCGCGCCTCATGATGAGGGTGAAAAAATCCGTCCGGTCGGTAAGCAGCTGATGTCCCCCGATACCAAAGTGGGAAATGTGAAACTCAATATTGCCAAACTGACGTTGCCAAATATGAAATTAGGCGAAACCAGTGGCGGTGGTGTGAAATTGGAAGCATCGGCAACATTGGACGGTAAGCCGATACAGACTAAAATCGAAAGCACTTTCTCCCGCTTCTATTCCGCTAAACCAGCCGCTACACGGCCGTTTATGGCAGATGCACGGTTTGTGAAATAATCGTAAAGGCCGTCTGAAATCCAGTTTCAGACGGCCTTTTATATAACGAAGCTGCATAAGTTTAGTTTTTCATAGATTAAAGGTAAGGAGTTAAAAAAGCGTAGAATGGCGATTTTAAAAATTCATCATTGGAGGTAGATCATGACAGTAACGATTTTAGACGGCGGAATGGGGCGTGAACTGCATCGGCGCGGCGCACCGTTTCGTCAGCCAGAATGGTCTGCTTTGGCTTTGATGGAAGCGCCGGAGATTGTACGCGAAACGCATTTGGACTTTCTTCGCGCAGGCGCAAAGGTGATTACGACCAACAGCTATGCGCTTGTTCCGTTTCATATCGGGCAGGAGCGCTTTGATGCTCAAGCTGCCGAATGGGCAAGGCAGGCCGGCCGTTTGGCGCGTGAAGCGGTGGAACAAAGCGGGACTACTGCAAAAGTAGCCGCAAGCCTGCCGCCGTTGTTTGGTTCTTACCGCCCTGACTTGTTTGACAAACAAGTCGCACCTGCTTTGGCGCTCCCTTTAATATCGGGTTTGATGCCGTTTGCTGATATTTGGTTGGCAGAAACCGTATCCAGCTTGGAAGAAGCGCGTTTCTGGCGCAGCAGTCTGCCTGATGACGGTAAGCCGTTTTGGGTATCGTTTACTTTGGAAGATACGATGCCGCATGATGTACCGGTGTTGCGTTCGGGAGAAAACGTGCACGAGGCGGCGGATTTCGCGGTAGAAATAGGTGCGGCGGCAATGTTGTTCAATTGCAGTCAGCCTGAAGTAATGGCCGAAGCTTTGAAAGTGGCACATGAAGCCCAAAGCCGTCTGAAACTGGGTGTTTACGCCAATGCATTTGAACCAGTACAAGGACAGATGAACGAGGCCAACGATGGTTTGGATCCGATTCGCGCTGATGCCACGCCGGAAAATTATTTGGCGTGGGCGAGACAATGGGCGGGTTTGGGTGCTGAAATCATCGGTGGGTGCTGCGGTATCGCACCTGAACATATCCGTGCGTTGGAGCAAGGATTTAAGGCCGTCTGAAAGTGGCTGCATAATATTTTGATACGGTTAGAACAGGCTAAAAAAGCCGGTAATGCCGTCGCTTCACAAACACATAATGATAAAAATCAGGAATAAACATGTCGCAAAAATCTCAAATCGGCCTGGTCGCGCTAACGGCCTTGGTTATCAGTTCCATGATTGGTTCAGGTATTTTCAGCCTGCCGCAGAATATGGCTGCCGTTGCAGGTTCGCAGGCTTTGCTGTTGGGTTGGCTGATTACCGGTGTGGGCATTATCTTTCTCGGCCTGTCATTTTCGGCCTTGTCCAAACTTAAGCCCGAATTGGATGGCGGTATTTATACGTACGCCCGCGACGGCTTCGGCGATTTGATGGGTTTTTTCTCGGCGTGGGGCTATTGGCTTTGCACCACGGTCGGTATTGTCGGCTATTTGGTGGTTGCGTTTGAAGCAGTAGGCGGATTTGTCGATACGCCGGACAACGTGATTTTCGGTAAAGGCAACACATTTGCTGCTTTCGTTGGAGAATCAGTAATTGTGTGGCTGATTTACTGGTTGGTGGTGCGCGGTATTAAAGAAGCGGCAGGAGTGAACCTGATTGCGACGGCAGTCAAAGTATTTCCGCTGATTTTATTTATCGGTATGGCAGCCTATTTCTTTCAAACCGAAGTGTTTATGTCCGATTGGACAGGGGGGAGCCTTGCTACGCCTGAAAATCCTGATGTCAGCCTGATGACGCAGGTGAAAAACACAATGCTGATTACGCTGTGGGTGTTTACCGGTATTGAGGGTGCGGCGGTTTTGTCCAAGCATGCGCGAAGTCGTGCTGATGTCGGTCGAGCAACCATTATCGGAGTCAGCTTGACGCTGGCAATGTACGTGGCAATTACCGTCTTGGCTCAAGGCATTTTACCTCGTGCGGATATTGCAGCAATGGCTAATCCGTCTATGGCGGGCGTGTTGGCGCACATGGTCGGCTCTTGGGGTAAAGTGTTGATTTCTTCCTGCCTGATTGTGTCTGTGCTGTCGTCTTATTTAAGCTGGACGCTGTATGCGACCGAGATTCCGCACATGGGTGCGAGAAACGGCGCATTTCCAAAATCGTTTATCCCGTTGAATAAAAACGAAGTGCCGCAGGGTTCGTTGATGTTTACCACCTTGACCGTGCAGTTTTGCCTATTGCTGGTGTGGTTAAAAGGCGAGGATTATTCTGCCTTGCTGATGGTATCGACTTCCATGATTTTGATACCATATTTGTTAATTGGTGCATATCTGCTCAAATTATCGCTGACACAAAAGGCTGCGGCAAAATACCGTCTTATCGGCGCGGCAGCAACGTTTTATGCGGCTTGGATTGTCTATGCGGCAGGCACGGAATATTTGCTGCTTTCAGTCTTGCTCTATTTGCCCGGCGTATTGCTGTTTCTCTATTCGCAAAAGAAACACTACGGAAATTGTCAGTTCAACCGTATGGAAAAAGCCGTATTGGTATTGCTGTTGATTTTAGCTGTGCCGGCCGTACAGCAGTTTGTCGCTAGCTTACAAGCGTAAGCAGAAAGGTTTGAAAAAGGCCGTCTGAAATCCATTTTCAGACGGCCTTTTATTGATAAAACCGATTCAGTACCGCATCATTTTGCTGTCCACCTGCATTGCCCAAGCATCAATACCGCCTTGCAGGTTGTAGAGGTTGAGACCTTTGCAAAATAGCCCTTTCCTCAACAGCCGAAGCCCAAAACAGGATTTCGGCTGTTTTCGTTTCAAATATCCACCGATTCTACTCAAATATCCCCTTAATCTCCCTTGGATACCTGATT
>NZ_LAEI01000051.1:0-267 GCF_001618065.1 Neisseria flavescens | reverse complement strand
CAACGACGGTGTGAAAGTAGGCGACGATGTTGCATTGACCCAAGACGGCGTTAAAGCAGGCGATGTCAAACTGACCAAAGACGGTTTGAACAACGCTGGCAACAAAGTGACCAACGTAGCCGACGGTGACCTCAATGCCGACAGCAAAGACGCCGTCAACGGCAGCCAACTGTTTGCGACCAACCAAAACGTCGCCAACAACGCCGCCAATATCGCCAAAGGCATCAACTTCGGCGGTACCACCGGCAGCAACAACTACGCATTGGG
>NZ_LAEI01000022.1:0-7573 GCF_001618065.1 Neisseria flavescens | reverse complement strand
GGACGGCTGATGTATTAAAAGCCAGTCAAGTCATGCCTAAAGTCAAAATCATCACCGTACACATGGATACCGTGAATCATACCGCCGTCAGCCGCGCCGATATGCGTAAATTTATACGCGGTCAAGGCATTGAAAGCCGTGTGAACGTTCCGGAAGACGGAGAGACTGTGAGGCTAGATTGATAAATGGTCAGATTTTAAAGATGCTTTGCAAAAACACCTAAAAACCTGACCGCACTTTAGGATATAAAAAAGCCGTCTAAATTTTCAGACGGCCTTTTATTTCTTGCTTTATTCTCCAAATACTGCCCGATCAAAACGTTCAATATAGGCGACTAAATTTGCTTTGGTTCTTGCATATAGCGCAATTTCAGTGTCGATGGGTGTAAGAATCAGGCTTGCAACAACAGGCACGATGGCAACATCAACGGAGGTTAATTCTTCGCCGAAAAAGTAGCATTTTGTGCCTAAATAGTCGCTAATGGCGTCTAAATCTCATTTTCCGAAGGCGTAAATATCGGATTGCGTGTGTCTTCCGATACCATGTCCGTGCATTTCTTTTTTCGCATTTTCCTGTAACACAGCAAAAATCGCTTCGGCTTGTTCGGTTGGTATGCCATCAAACATTGCCTTCATCATAAATGGTTTGCCGAGAGGATCGACGAAACGGTTATATACGCCCGTCCAATATAAATGTCCTTCTGTCATACGGCGAAAGGCTTCAGCAATCGCTTTTTGTTCAGCCGTTAAATGTTTATCTAAATCAATGCCGTAGGTTTCAGTTAGATAACGTTGGATGAGAGAACTATCAGGGATCAACTTCTCGCCATCTTGCAATACCGGAACTTTTCCTTTAGGCATTTTGCTGAGATCGGCAACATATTCTTTTTCGAAATCTAAGCCGGATAAACGCAGCATCGCTTCAGTTTTCCAAGCGAAAGGTGATGGACTGCGAATTTTACCTTCCCCACGATAGCACGCGTTTCCTAACGCGTGCCTGAAAATCAATTTCGTTTGATTCAGATTTTTACTATTTTCATGAATAACTTCAATTTGCTTATTTTTTAGATAGATAAAACTACGCGTCAGAAGGGGGACTATCTGGGGAGCCGTTGGCAAAGCCAACGTTCAGAATCCTTTTGATTTTATGACCGCACTTTTTTGTCATTAGAAGAAAATGAAGAACTTAAACAGGTAATCACTTTATCGCCAAATATCACTTTTCCGGTAAACTTTATTCGTGAGCTTGCCTCGGGATTTTGCTAACTCCAAAACCACAATAGATTGTAATGGCACAAGCGAGAACGCTTGCGCTATCAGGGGGAAAGAATGAAGGATTTGCTCTCTTGGTAGTCGTTCCTGCTGTTTGCCGGCATGCTGGCGGTAACGTATTTCACTCGCCTTATTGGTTTTTTTGCCTTGCGCAACCGTACCTTATGCCGCCGCGCACAAATCGTGATGGAAGCTGCGCCGGGTTGCGTGTTGATTTACGTCATCGCGCCTTATTTCGTGTCCAACAAACCGCACGAATTGATTGCCATTGCACTGACCGTGCTTGCCGCAAGCAGGTTTTCCATGTTGGTTACCGTGTTGATCGGCGTCGGCAGTTCTGGGCTGTAGGGGTATTTGATGCGGTAGGCGGCTGCGTTTTCGTGATACCGGTTACACTTGTTTTCAGACGACCTTTCCCTTTCAGACGACCTTATCTTGTTATAATGTCGTCTGAAATTTTTTATAAAGCAAAATCATGGCAAACCAAAGACTCATCTACGGCTTCTACGCCGTCAACGCCCGCCTGTGGCAAAACCCGAAATCTATTACCGAACTCTACGTCCAAGAAGGCAAAAACGATGCCCGCACGCGCGACGTGTTGGAGAAAGCGGCAAACGAAAACGTGCGCGTACACTTTGCCATCGCCGGCGCGCTGGCAACCGCTATCGCCCTGAACGCAGGCGCAGCCTACACTTACGCCCTGCGCACTTTGGAAGCGGTTGACGCGCAGCGTTGATTTTGTCTCAAAGGGTCGTCTGAAAACCACTCCTGTTTCAGACGACCCTTTTGCTGACGGGCATTGCTTTTTGCCGCCGAACCGTTTAGATTGATGTCTTTGTTCAACCGTTTGGAGAAACAACCATGAAAAAATTACTGACTGCTGCGCTGACTGCCGCCGCACTCGTCCTTCCTGCAGCCGTATCTTATGCCGCGCCCGCTGCTAAAGCCGCCTGCGCTTCACATAGCGGCGATGCCGCCCGACAAACCGATTCCCGACAAAGTTCAGCCATGAATCAAACCCATACCGCCATCAGCAAATACAGCTTCGACGATACCGTCCGCCGTTTGGAAACCGTCGTTAAAGAAAAAGGCATGACCGTGTTCGCCATCATCGACCACCAAGCCGCAGCGCGACAAAGTGGTTTAGACATGCAGCCCGCGAAAGTCATCGTTTTCGGCACGCCCAAAGCCGGCACGCCGCTAATGCAAAAAGACCCCGCCTTCGCCCTGCAACTGCCGTTGCGCGTCCTCGTTACCGAAGCCGACGGCGCAGTCCAAGTCGTATTCAACGATACGCGCGCGCTGGTGTCGGGCAGCAAAATAGAGTTCGCCGAAGTGGAAAACACACTCGCCAATGCGGAAAAGCTCATCCGTAAAACGGTAACGGAATAAGGTTCGCCCAAATCCAAAGGTCGTCTGAAAACCTGAGCAAACCCTGAACTGCACCCCAAAAGTTGGACATCCCCTCCAACTCACAAGGTGCAGTTTTTTTATGAGCAAATATACATTACACTTCAAATACCAAGCCGTACTCCACTACCTGCATATACGCAGCCAACAGCGTACCGCAGATCATTACGGCATCTCCCGAACCCACCTGCGACGATGGATACGCGCCTATCAAGAAGGCGGCATCGGCGCACTCGAACATCCCCAATCCAAAACCATGACTGACCACCGCAAAACCCCTTCATTGCCGACAAACCCGACCACGAAAAAACACAGGCAGAGCTTATCTAAAAGTTGTGCTATATGCGCGCAAAGGTTGCCTACCTAAAGGAGTTAAAAGCCCTCAGCCAAAAGCGGACTGAGAAGGATAAAGCCAAACCGTCCAAACACTGAGGGCGCAACACCCGCTCAAATACCTGCTGCACATCGCACACCTGCCCAAAAGCAGCTTTTACTACCACCATCAAGACCGACCCGACCCCGATGAAGCCGACAAAGCCCTCCTCGTCGAAACCTACCGGCGGCATAAAATTTAAACTTATCTATATTTTTGCCACCGTGTTGCAATACGGCAGCATGAATGCCGCCGCACCGCATTTGGGCATGACCGCCAGCGCAATCAGTCAAGCCATTCGCAAGCTGGAAAATCATTACGGCGTCAAATTGCTTAACCGCACCACACGCAGCCTCACGCCGACAGCAGAAGGGCGGCAGTTGCAACAATACGCCCGTCAATTAACCGACTGGCACGATGCCGTTGAGCGCGAAATGGGCATTTTGCAAACCGAACTGGAAGGCGAAGTCCGAATCAGCCTACCGACCGGTTATAGCGCGGTTGAAGCGATGAAACGTACCGTGCAAACCCTATGCAGTCGCTATCCCAAAATTCGCTTAATACTCAATGAAAACAACCGCTTGGTGGATTTACAAAACGATACCGATATTGCTATCCGCGTTGTTTTACATCCTGACGATCCCGACAGCATCGCGCGCCCATTAGCACAATGGCAAACCTTGATTTGCGCTTCACCAGACTATTTGCACAAACACCCCATTGCCCAGCCGCAAAATTTACTCAATGCCGACTGGCTCAATCACAATAGCAATGTCCTGCTACACGCATTCAAGTGTTTAGGGCTACCGGAAACGCTGCCCGAAAATCGCACTGATTGCCCAGATTCTTCACTGGTCGCACGCGAATATGCCTGTGCCGGCATGGGAATGGCGGTGTTGCTTTCTGGCGATGTGGCGCCTTTAATAGAAAATGGTCAACTAAGCGTTGTATTACCTGAACACAAACTTCCCACCCGCACCCTTTATGCCACACCGCACATCGCACCCAATCAGCAAAAGTACGCACCGTATTGGATTGTTTAATGCGTTGTTTTGGTGAAGAAAAGGGATTGGCAAAAAGTGCTGGAAATTGACCGCACTTTTTCTAAAAGGCCGTCTGAAAAACAAACCTTCATATTTCATCTAAAAAAATGCAAAAGAAAACATTTTTTCATTGGAAAAAATGTATAAATATAAACTTATATTATTAGAAAAAGTGTATTCCATACTGTATAATTAGCCTATATCCGTTGTTTTAGAGAGGCATTATGCAGCGTAAAATCATACAATCCTTAGAAAAGTGGAAGTACAAAACAAACCGAAAGCCATTAATTATTCAAGGAGCAAGACAGGTAGGAAAAACCTGGGCGATGGAACACTTTGGCGAGCAATTCTTTGAAAAAGTGGCGTATATTAACTTTGATAATAACCCTCGCATGAGAACGCTATTTTCTGGCGACTATGATATTGATCGCTTAATGCTCGGTTTGAAAATTGAAAGCGGCGTCGATATTCAAGCAGAAAGCACCTTGATTATTTTTGATGAAGTACAAGAAGTCCCGCAAGCATTATCTTCACTCAAATATTTTTACGAAAATGCGCCTCAATTTTATATTGTCGCGGCAGGCTCATTGCTTGGGGTATCACTACATCATCAAGTCTCTTTTCCTGTCGGCAAAGTGGACTTTCTACCACTTTATCCCATGGATTTTCACGAATTTTTAACCGCACTTGGCAAACAAGATTTGGTGAAATTGCTGGAATTAAAAGACTGGTCGCTAATTTCAGCCATGAAAACCACTTATATTGATTTACTCCGTTTATATTATTTTGTAGGCGGTATGCCTGAAGCGGTAAAAGTATTTATCGAAACACAAAATGTCGATGAAGTGCGCCAAATTCAACGTAATTTATTGATGGCGTATGAACAAGATTTTTCCAAACATATTCACGATGGTCAAACTGTACAAAAAGTGCGGTCAATTTGGGCTTCCATTCCTGAGCAACTTGCCAAAGAAAATAAAAAATTTATCTATGCTCAGCTACAAAAAGGGGTGAGAAGCAAAGACTACGAAATTGCATTGCAATGGCTAAAAGACAGCGGCTTAGTGCATAGCGTGCCTCGAGTGAAGAAACCACATTTGCCGCTTTCCGCCTATCAAGATAACGCCTTTAAATTGTATGGCTTAGATGTGGGATTGCTGGCTGCACAAAGCAATTTGGATGCCAGCGTACTGCTAGAAGGCAGCCGTATTTTTACCGAATTTAAAGGCGCTTTAACCGAACAATACGTTTTACAACAACTGATTGCCACCCAAGAAAACCCTGTTTTTTATTGGGCAACTGAAAAAGGCACGGCAGAGGTCGATTTTGTTGTGCAACGTAAGCAAGCTGTGATTCCGATTGAAGTCAAAGCAGAAGAAAATTTAAAAGCGAAAAGTTTGAAAGTGTATGTAGAACAATTTCAGCCTGAGCAAGCAATTCGATTTTCCATGGTGGATTATCGGGAGCAAGAATGGCTGGTGAATGTGCCGCTGTATGGTGTAAGTTTGTTTGATAGTTTATAGGCGTTAAAGTATGGAAGAATTAAATTTTGTATCAAAAGAAGATTTTTGTATAAAAGTAAATGGGATATTTTCAGAACTATCTAATGAAGAACAACTTTCTTTAGTTGAAATTAGTTCTAATTTAAATAAGTCCGGTAACTGTGAAATAGAACCAGAATTAAAGAAATCTCTTCTTCTTTTGGCAAATATCTGTTTGCTAAAACTTAATTCAGAAAGTAGAAATGATCCTTTTCAGTCTTATATAAGTATAGGTAACAATTGCTCTTTTCATCCTATTGATTTAAAAGCTGAAGAAATTTTATGTCTATCTAATATTATTGATGAAGATATTCCATCTATCATAAAAGCAAGAATTGCTGATATTTTATGGACATGTTCGGTACCAAAAAACAAAAAATACTCAGAAATCGCCATTGAAAGCTATATTTCAATGGATGTGTGCGATGATTTCTTTGAACCAAATATTTATACTTTTTGGGAAAGAGCTGTAGTGCTTGCCAAACAAACGAAAAATAACTCCCTTATTGAAAAAATAAAATCAAAACTATTAAATGAAATAGATCATCCTTCTACTAGTTGGGATCTTCATCTGTTAAAAATAATTGAAATCTTTGATAACACAGATTTAGATAAAGGACTAAACCATGAATTAGCAGAAAAATTGTTAGAAAAACAAAAAGAATTTAATCATGAGAAACAATTTCATATTGCTGAAAAATATTTGGAGTCAGCTACTAAGCTGTTCAAAAAATCGGGTAATGCAGAGGATAGCTGTAGGAGTCTAGCATTTCTGGTGCAAGCTACAGAAAATCATGGAGACTATCGAAAAAATGAAAGCGCTATGGTTGCTAATCATTTTTATAAAATGGCTCTACAAAGATATAGGCAAATTCCAAATTCATATAGAAACACTCTGCAAATAGATCAAAAACTAGATACTATCCAAGAAAAAATTACTCAATCTGGACTTCTGATTACAGATGAATTGAAATTGATTTCTACTGAACAAATGAATATTTCTGAGTTACAAGAGCAAAGTATCAATCATGTAAAAGATAAACAAACTGCTTTTGAATCTCTTCTCTATTTTTCTGGTGTTTCATCTTGTAATTTTGGAAGCATATGGAAAAGTACTGAAAATAATATTAATAATTCTCCTATCTCTTCACTTTTTGGTGCAACTTCAGTTTCAGTTGATGGAAGAAAAATTTCTTCTATTCCTCCTTTAGATGGTAAGAATAGGGATGAAGTAATTCTAAAAAATGCTATTAAAAATTTTGGTATTCATATGCATTTAGTCGTAGAAGGCTGTATTCTTCCAGCTCTAGAACAAATTCAACAAGAGCATCTCTTTCCAAAAGAGTTTCTAATTCAATTATGTAAATTCTCATCTATTGTCCCTGAGAAAAGAGAAGTTCTAGTTGCTAATGCTTTGTATCAAGGATTTGAATGGGATTTTAGGAGTGCTATCCATTTATTAGCTCCACAGGTTGAAAATATGGTTAGACAGCTTTTAAAACAAAATGGACTTGTTACAACACACACAGATCCAAATGGTATTGAAAATGAAATGGGATTATCTAGTTTGGTCAGTATAGTGGGTGCTAGAGAAATTTTAGGGGATGATCTTTGGTTTGAATTACAAGCGGTATTCACTGATTCATTGAGTGCTAACTTAAGAAATGAAGTTGGACATGGATTATTAGATGATGATACTAGTAATTCTTTATATAGTATTTATGCTTGGTGGATGATTTTGAGATTAGTTGTTCGTAATGTTATACCTAAATCCTGAATATTTTATTCCCGACTAAGTGATGATATCTTAAAAAGCCGTCTGAAATTTCAAACGGCTTTTACTTTTAACGCATCCACAATCAGCTTAAACACATTGGAATGCCCGCGGCGGCTGGGGTAATAGAGGTAAAGCGGATCGTAGGTGATGGCGTATTC
>NZ_LAEI01000019.1:0-7106 GCF_001618065.1 Neisseria flavescens | reverse complement strand
CGTACCTATTACTCAAAGTTATACAATACACTTATAGAATTCAAATATAAAAAGGTACCATCTGTAAGATTTTTCTAGTACGACCTTTTATTCAAATGCTCCAGCTTTTCTTCAATAAATCCTTCGTTGTTAAATACCCGGTTCTTTCAATTCATCCAGCATCTTTAGTTGTAATACAAAACGGTTGTAGTGCAGCCTGTTCTTTTCATCATGATACTGAACAGAACGTGGACTTTGAGGCTGTCTGAAACGGTTTCATTACAGATTCTACCCCACTGCTTCGTATTCGGCTGTCCATACGGCTTCGCCTTTTGTCATTGCGTGCGGCAATCGACGTACCGAGATGGTCGAGTTGGTAATAAACCAAGTCTGGCTGCGCTTCAGACTGCTCTTGTGGTTCGGACGGGAGTTTTAGTCAACGGATCGGTTTCGGGGTCGTAGCCGTACGGCTCGGTGGATGCCCGAATGTCTTTACTCTATGGTGGTTTACTATTTTCAACGAAAAAGGTCGTCTGAAAAGAGGGCAAGCTTTTCAGACGACTTTTGTAAAGGTTAGATTTTCAATCTGACTTCCTCTTACTTCTTAAGAATAGCCTTTATTCTAGAATAAAGTAAAGACTTCCCACATTATCTATATTGTATAATTCTAGGAATTGCATTTTTAAATTATTCTCTATGACCATCTTTTTAAACTCATCCGTAACCCCATATATATAAGGTTTTAGCCTATCTCTAAATATGTACTTATAAGAAATATCTTTATAACAATCTAGAGATTTATTATCTAAAAAATCAATACTATTTTTTATATACAAAGCATATATTTCAGATGGAGTATTGTTGATTAGACATGGAAAAAATAGGGCCTCCTCTTTCAATTTATCCTGTGAAATCTCAAGAAATTTTTTTGAAAACAATAAAATCCCTGAAGATGAGAATAAAAATCCGCATCCAAAATTTCAGAAAGTTGAGATTCAAACTCACCGTCATATGTCAGATTTATACGAGGTTTTTTTAGGAAGCTATCATCAATATTAAATTTAAAATAGTCTAAAATGCTATCCTTGTTGTTACCTTTTAAATTAAAAGAAAAATCAACATTAATGTTTTTTTGGGGGAAAATTGTATAGAGTTGCATATTATCTGATCCTATTTTTTAACTGAAAGGCCGTCTGAAAAGAGGAGAAGCTTTTCAGACGGCCTCGATATGTGTTGGGTTTTCAATCCAACCTACCCTTACCTAATACCACCTATTAGCAGGACATTTTTCTTCATATTTGGCTAAATCACTCGATTTTATCTTGTTTAAAGACACTAATTGTCTACATAATTTCTGAAATCTACCGAAAGATTCGCAATCTCCAGCGACAGAAGCATAAAACCATAGATACTGATCAATTTCTTCCAAGGAAGATAATTTACAAATATTATCTATTTGATTTTCCATGATTCTATCAGCTACTTCATATTGCTCATTATCAAATAATTTATCTAAAATCGATTCAAACTCTTCAAAATTATTAAAAATCATCTTTATATTCCTAATTAATTAAACGATATGATACAGAAGGAACTGATCCCCGAATTAAGATTTCCTGATCTTTAATCGCCCAATCTCTAGCACGTTGTCTACCCTTATTAACTAGACCCTGTCCATTGGAAATATCTATAATCTTAGAATCGTGGATTTTACATAAGTTAATTTCGACTAATTTGGCATTTTGGGATTTGGCATAAAATTGGGCTCGTGCTAATGATCTTGAAGTTGATATAAATTGTGTTCTATTCCTCCAATTTTCAACATGCTCCTGAACTGTATGCGGATTATTTCTTGATTTGGGAGATAAGTCTTTTTGTTGCGCAGCTTCTAAAGCTTGTGGTTGTGTTAGAGCACGATATACCAAACCACAATATTTCTTCAATCCTAATGGATCAACCCAGCCAATCGGATTTGGCGCATATTCATAGAAATTATCACTACCGGCAAACCCAATCGGATCCTGACTCACAAACCGCCCGATTTCAGGGTCGTAATACCGGAAACAGTTGTAGTGCAGCCCGCTTTCTCCGTTGTAATACTGACCTTGGAAGCGGAACGGGATGTTGGCTTTGAGGCCGTCTGAAACGGTTTCGTTACGGATTCTGCCCCATGCTTCGTATTCCGCCGTCCATACGGCTTCGCCTTTTGCATTGTGTGCGGCAATCGGTGTGCCGAGATGGTCGAGTTGGTAATAAACCAAGTCTGGCTGCGCTTCGGACTGCTCTTGGGGTTCGGGCGGAATTTTCAGCAGCGGATCGGTTTCGGGGTCGTAGCTGTAGGGTTCGGCGGGTTTATCTTCCCTTTCTATGCCTATCGGCGAGGCCGTCTGAAATTGCGCCAGCGGTTCGAATGTACCGGGTTCGAACAGGTAATGGGTATTTTGTCCGTTTGTGCTTTCGATGGCAAGGGTGTCTTCCTGCCAGTGGTAGACGGTGGTTTCTCCGTTGCGGATTTTGGCGGTACGCCTGCCCAACGGATCGTAGCGGTATTCGGTACTGCCGTTGCGGTTTTCTATTTTAATGAGTTGGTTGTGGCCGTTCCAATGGTAGTCTGTGGTTTCTCCGTTGCGGGTTTTACGGATCAGGTTGCCGCGTTGGTCGTAGTCGTAGTGTACGCCCGCGTACTCTTTAAGCAGGTTGCCCCAGATTTTGTTCAGGGACGGTTTTTCTTGGCTGTTTGTTTGGTCTGCATGGTCTTGTTTGTTGCCGCTTAGGTCGAGACGGTTGCCTGCGGGGTCGAAGGCAAAGGTTTCGCTAAAGTCGGGAGTAACGGCGGCGATCAGTCTGCCGATGGGATCGTAGCGGTATTGGGTTTGGCCTCCTCTGCTTTGGATGTGGGTCAGTTGTCCGGCGGCATCGTAGCCGTATTCGCGCCGGCTGCGGTTGTGGATTTGCTGCAAGATTCTGCCCATGGGGTCGTATTGTGTTTGTTGGCGGATATGTTTGCCAAAGGTGCGTTCGGTTTCGCGGTGTAGTTTGTCGCGCTCGAAGGCGGCTATTTCGTTACGGTTGAGGGTGATGCCGTGCAGGTGGCCGCTGCCATAGTGGAGATAACCGATACGCTGCCCGTCGGGACGGATGGTTTCGGTACGGTTGCCCAATGCATCGTAGCGGTGATGCCAGACGTGGCTTCGGGCTGTGCCGTCCAGACTGTCGTGACGGTATTCCCTGATGAGGTTGCCTAGTTTGTCGTAGAAGTATTGGTGGCGGCTGTGGGCGTTTTGGGTTCCTGCCAGTCTGCCGTTTGGGTCATAGGCGTAGTTTTCTTTGTCGGTTTCGTGTACTTCTCCGTTTTCATCGGCCACAAGGATGCTGCGGCTTTCGATACGGCCGGCGGGGTCGTATTCCAGTTTGGTGACAGTACCGGCTTCATCTATGCGTTCAAGTACGCCGCTGCCTTGGGTGTAATGGTAGCGGGTGATTTTACCGTCAAAGCCTTTTTCTTCAGTCAGCGCACCGACGCTGTTGTAGCGGAAACCGTAAAGATCGCCGTTTTGGTTCAGTAACCCGATTAAGCGGCTGCTGAGATCGTAGCGGTATTGGACTTGTTGTCCAAGTGCATCAGTGCGGATGAAGAGACGGCCACCTTTGTCATAGGTATAGTGAGTGCTTTGCTTGAGCGGGTCGATATGCTCAAGCAGTCTGCCTTCCGCATCATACAGATAGGACTCCCTCGTGCCGTCTGCTTGGACCACAGCTTCGGGATTGCCCCGTGAGTCATAGCTATAGTGTGTACTGTTGCCTTCGGCATCGGTTTGGGTTTGCAGACGGCCTCTGTCATCATATTGCCAGCGGCTGGTATAGCCGGAGCAGTCGGTATGACTTAAGATTTGTCCGTCCTTCGTCCAAGTCAGGGTTTTAATACCTCCGAGTGCATCGGTGATTTCTATCGGCAAGCCTGCATCGTTATAGCGATAGCGGGTTTCGTTCTCTTCAGGGTCTGTTTCGAGAATCATGTTGCCGTTGGCATCATATTGACGCAACCAGCGGTGTCCCTCGGGGTCGGTAACGGCAGTCAGATTATTGTCGGTATCGTATTCGAAAGAAACGACACTGCCGGTGGATGGTCAATAGGAGGGGATTGGTGGTGGAAAGGCCGTCTGAAAGTATTTTTCAGACGGCCTTTGATGTCTATCTGAATGAGGGGACTACTTCCAATGTTCCGCCGTCATCCCTGCTGATTAGTCTCCACAAAGTCTGCGCCAGCAAATCTTCAGGCTTGGGCACATCGGGAAAGGGCTTTCCCTTTTCCAAATGTATGGCTTCCCCGTCATGGTTGAACGGCTGCCATACTCCACTGTACGGCACACGGACGGTTTCGCCGTTTTCCACCAGTATCGGCGCGGTTTTAACGGTTTTGCCCTCCGGGTCCAATACCCCATCCTTCATATTCGGGTTATCCCAGCGGTGTGTCCAGTAATAGGTTTTGACGGCATCGAAATGAGGCGCGGCGTAAAGGTGGTGCAGGCGGTTGGGAACGGCTTTGATGACCGGCCTTAAGGCTTCGTTCAATGCCTGGTAATTTAAAGGCAGCTGTTCGCTGGCATCTCCGACGTCGGGCAGTTCGTCGATTTTGATGACGGAAACGCCGTTTGCCTGCGTTTTGACCGTGATTTCGGGGTACTGGGCCGCCAGCCGCGCCCATACCTGAGGTTCGATACGCATGAATAGGGATTTGCCAAGAATGGTGTACCAAGCGATGCTTTTAGCTGCATCCTTATAATCCCTTAATCCTGCATAAGCATTGCAGTTGGGCATCACATTATAGTAATGGGTGGCAACCTGGTATTCGTGCGGCTCCCATTCCTCACAGCCGTAAGGCAGGATGCATTCCAACCCTGCGTAGCCGTGCAGTACGTCGAATTGTGCGCACAGGTAATCCACCCATTCTTCAAATTCCGCCCGTTTGGTTTCATCCTTCAGCCAACCGATGGGAAAGGCCAAACTCAAATAGCTGAGGAGATTGTATTCGAGTTCTCCTGTCAGAGATGTGGTCAGAGTGGAGCAATGGTAGTCCGGGGCATAATCGCTTTTTCGTTCCGAACTAATATGGGCTTCTAATCTTTCATTCCGTTGAGCTGTTTTTTGGCTTTTCTCCATACTTTTTTCGAATTGCGCAGCACTGAATTTAACAAATCTTTGATGTTCTTCAAAGAACAAACCGTTCAGATACTTGCTATATTGTTCTTGATATCTTTTGAATACGTCCAATACCTTCCGCTGCCCGCTTTCACTCCCGCCACCGTAGAAATATATAGTAATGCCCAGCCCCATCTTGGCATACAGCCTGTGTTCGTCGTCGTACATTTCGCAACGCTGTGCATGAAACATAATGTCGTTCAAACGGTTTTTTGTTCTTGAGGGGTCATGCTTTGTCCTTTCGTAGAGATTGAATATTTTAAGCCGTCTGAAAAACCGTTTTCAGACGGCATGTTCGCTTACATGGCGGCCGCACCGACTGCCGCCGCACCCAGTCCGATGGAAGTCAAAAAAGCCTGAACCGAAGCGGCATACGGCGCGGTACCCGCCCCGGCGGTAAAAAACGTGACGGCCACGCCGATGGCAATAACCAGAACCACGACCGTACCGACAGCGATGACCTGCATCCAGTCTATCTTTTTGATTTCCTCTATTGTCCAGTCGGTAGCCCTTTTCAGGGCTTCGAAAGCAGCATCTAACTGTTTTTGCGTCCAAGTTTTAAGTGTCCTACCCTGTTCATCCATCCATTTCCAAGTATTGGTTGCCGCATCTCTGACCAATTTTCCTCCCTCAAATATCCATGGTGCATGATTTCGTAGATATTGCTCTGCTTCTCTAGAATATTTTGTAATTTGTTTAGAAGCAGTTCGGTAGGCTTCTTGTGCTGTCACTACTACGGAATCGACTACCCGTTCACCACTGCGTATCCATTCCTCATAAAAATAACCTTTAGGCTGCGGTTTGTCTGCATAGACAGGCAGAGGTTTCTTGACCAGTATGCCTTTGCCCTTGGTATCGTCGTAGCTGGTTACCTTTAGTACGGTAAAACGATCCATTCCCCCCGCTATTTTTTCATAGTCTTCTTTTTGTCCCCTCCTAAAGTCATCACCCCCAAATTTCACCTCCACCACCCGAGACAGGTTATCCGTATACACTTCACCCGTCGGATAGGTCGCCGCCCTCCCGGGCCAGCGGATGTTTTTGTCTTTAACAATGATGATGTCTGGCCGCCTGCGTTGTGCGCCGGGTATGATCTGGCCGAACGGATTGTGGGAATGGCGACGGTTTTTGTCTTTGCTATTCGCCGTTAATACGGGAACAGGTGTGCCACTTAACGGGACATTGAATGTTACTTCCGCCTTGTAGTACCACAAATAATCGTGGTTTTTTTCATCCAGCCATATCATCAAGGCAACGGCAAGCTGTTTCATATTGACATCGCTAGGTTTGCCCCTCAATGTCCTGATGATTTGCTTTGGAACAACATTAGCTGCTCGAAGCTTAGGGTCAAGATACCCTTGATCTGTCGCTCGTTCTAGCTGAGCATAACCTTTTTCCACACTAATGCTGGTAAGAATTCCCATATTTTTACTCCTAAATCATTTTATCGTCATGCACAAAATCTAAATACAGATTCTCTTCCCCGCCTCCGCAAAGGTATAAGGTTTCTGTTTTTGTTTTTTCCTGTTTAGGTAAAACCAATTCGACACGTTGCGGTTCGGCACTGAATACGGTATGGGTTTTCCCTTCATGGTCGGTTTTCCCTGAATATTCCGTACCATCTGCCAGTTTTAAAGTGTATGGTTCGTTATATAAAGGTTTACCGTGTTGGTTGGTTAATTGATAAAGTGCGCCATGATTTGGCTTGAATGGAGGAAGCCTAAAATTTACCTGATTGACCCCATTCACCACCAACGGCGCCCTCACCCGCACCACCTTCGGACTCCCGATCTCCACTTCCCCGTTGCTCAGCTTGATATACGCCCCTTTGCAGGTAATCAGAATCTCTTCCTTCGCCGCTATGGTGATTTTCCCCGCGCTGCTGGTTAACGTTGCGTCCTTCAGTGCATTCAGCTGCAACTCGTCAT
>NZ_LAEI01000008.1:0-1179 GCF_001618065.1 Neisseria flavescens | reverse complement strand
CATGGCTAAGGAAAAATTTGAACGTAGCAAACCGCACGTAAACGTTGGCACCATCGGTCACGTTGACCATGGTAAAACCACTCTGACTGCTGCTTTGACTACTATTTTGGCTAAAAAATTCGGTGGCGCTGCAAAAGCTTACGACCAAATCGACAACGCTCCTGAAGAAAAAGCTCGTGGTATTACCATTAATACCTCACACGTAGAATACGAAACTGAAACCCGTCACTACGCACACGTAGACTGCCCGGGTCACGCCGACTACGTTAAAAACATGATTACCGGTGCTGCCCAAATGGACGGCGCTATCTTGGTATGTTCCGCAGCTGACGGTCCTATGCCACAAACTCGCGAACACATCCTGTTGGCTCGCCAAGTAGGTGTACCTTACATCATCGTATTCATGAACAAATGCGACATGGTTGACGATGCCGAGCTGTTGGAACTGGTTGAAATGGAAATCCGTGACTTGTTGTCAAGCTACGACTTCCCAGGCGACGACTGCCCAATCGTACAAGGTTCTGCACTGAAAGCTTTGGAAGGTGATGCTGGTTACGAAGAAAAAATCTTCGAATTGGCTGCTGCTTTGGACAGCTACATCCCAACACCTGAGCGTGCTGTGGACAAACCTTTCTTGTTGCCTATCGAAGACGTATTCTCTATCTCTGGTCGTGGTACAGTAGTAACTGGTCGTGTAGAGCGCGGTATCATCCACGTTGGTGACGAGATCGAAATCGTAGGTCTGAAAGAAACTCAAAAAACCACTTGTACCGGTGTTGAAATGTTCCGCAAACTGCTGGACGAAGGTCAAGCAGGTGACAACGTAGGTGTATTGCTGCGTGGTACTAAACGTGAAGACGTAGAGCGTGGTCAAGTATTGGCTAAACCAGGTACTATCACTCCTCACACCAAGTTCAAAGCAGAAGTATACGTACTGAGCAAAGAAGAGGGTGGTCGTCACACTCCATTCTTCGCTAACTACCGTCCACAATTCTACTTCCGTACTACTGACGTAACTGGTGCAGTTACTTTGGAAGAAGGCGTAGAAATGGTAATGCCGGGTGAGAACGTAACCATTACTGTAGAACTGATTGCGCCTATCGCTATGGAAGAAGGCCTGCGCTTTGCGATTCGCGAAGGTGGTCGTACCGTAGGTGCGGGTGTGGTTTCTTCTGTAAT
>NZ_LAEI01000028.1:0-273 GCF_001618065.1 Neisseria flavescens | reverse complement strand
GGCCGTCTGAAAGAGCATTTCAGACGGCCTTTGTTTTGTATTTTTTGTATGTATGGAATGTGTAGAAAGGTTGATAGTGTTTTTATCAAATAAAAACCCTGTTAAAACAGGGCGGTGGTTAAATTTTTAGAAATAATTTTGCGAAAGGTGTTGACTGGTTTTGTTTGGGGGCGTATAGTTCGGTTCTTCGCTGCTGACGCGGTGAAGAAAACGAAGCAGACAGTATAACACAGTTGGTTAAAATTTTCGATAATTTTAGTTGACATTTGCTAA
>NZ_LAEI01000029.1:0-707 GCF_001618065.1 Neisseria flavescens | reverse complement strand
ACCTCGGCCATATCGTCGACTCAAATCGTGATAAACGCGGAGAGAACGGCGAAGGCTTCGAACTCAGAACCGACGGTTGGGGCGCGGTAAGGGCGGGTAAAGGCATACTCGTCAGCGCACAAAACCAAGACGCCGGCGGCAAAGTGCTGGATATGGACGATGCCATCGCACAGATCGAGCAGGCACTCTCCCTTGCCAAAAGCCTGAACAAAGCCGCCCAAACCGCCAACAACCACAATACCGATGAAGAAACCCAAAGGGGTCGTCTGAAAGACGCCCTCAAAGACCTGAAAGAGGCCGGTTTGATCCAAACCGCCCCGGCCGGCATCGCCACCGCAACAGAACAAAGCCAACTGCACACCGCCGGTGAAAACATCCACCTCGTCAGCGGCAACCATACCGACATCACTGCCGGCCAAAGCCTGACCGCCCATGCGGCAGAGAGCCTCAACCTGTTTGCGCAAAGCAGCGGCATCAAAGTGCAGGCGAATCAGGGCAAAGTGGAAGTACAGGCACAGAACGACGAGTTGCAGCTGAATGCTTTGAAGGACGCAACGTTAACCAGCAGCGCAGGGAAAGTCACCATTGCGGCGAAGGAAGAGATTCTGATTACCTGCAAGGGGGCGTATATCAAGCTGAGCAACGGGGAAGTGGAGATCGGGAGTCCGAAGGTGGTGCGGGTGAGGGCGCCGTTGGTGGTGAATGGG
>NZ_LAEI01000032.1:0-4486 GCF_001618065.1 Neisseria flavescens | reverse complement strand
TGCAGGCACAGAATGACGAGTTGCAGCTGAATGCACTGAAGGACGCAACGTTAACCAGCAGCGCGGGGAAAATCACCATAGCGGCGAAGGAAGAGATTCTGATTACCTGCAAAGGGGCGTATATCAAACTGAGCAACGGGGAGGTTGAGATTGGGAGTCCGAAGGTGGTGCGGGTGAGGGCGCCGTTGGTGGTGAATGGGGCGAATAGCTATACATCAATGAAGCTGCCTTTGTTTGAAGCAAGTAAACGATACGCCTTACGTTTCCAAATGTTGGATGACGACCAAAATCCCTATGCGCATACCGAATATGTGGCTTATCTGAAGGATGCCCAAATTCATAAGGGTAAAACTGATGAAAATGGCTATACGGAAGTATTCTACTCACTAGAACCTGAAAGAATCAAAGTACAAATGCTTTATTCAAATAGCTTAAATATTGATGATATAAATTAAGGAAAAATATGAAACTCTTCCACTTGGGCTGTAAGGTTGACACCAATATACCTATTTCAGAATTGAAATATAAAATCCAAATATATGACACAGTAAAGAAAAAATATATGCCATATTTAAACTCATTACAGCCTGTGCTTTCTTCAAAAGAGGTGTATGTTGCGTTTAATTTCCCTATTGATTTATCTGAGGAGCAGGCTGCAAAATATAAAGTATTTATTTATCTTTACCGTAAATATCAAGCTTCTTCTCCTGCCTTAGTAGATTATAGTACTCAAGTTTTGGGATATTTTTACAAGGCAGATAACTATAAAAAATTAAAGCCGCTCAAAGCAATGCAGAGTAGCGGAGATACTTCTGGAAAGCAACCTGGGAGTTCTCCACCAACAGACATATTGAATATTAGTCGTAAGCAGATTTTTGTAACGCCCGAATATCATGCAGGACACCAGAAAGACCCTTTTAGAAAGGATAAAATTGAGCAGGAATTTAAAGCTAGGATTAAGGCAGGGAAAAACGGTCAGGGTTTAGGTTATCCAAACCAAAAACGATCTTCCTTATGCGGACCGGCCGCTTACTTTTATTGTCTCTTGAAGGAACGCCCCGATCTTTATCAGAAAGCTGTCAAGCAATTGTGGGAAACGGGAAAGGTAAAAATTTATAAGTTAGAAATTGATGCAAAAGCTGCGACTAAACCACAAAATTTTTTTGATGAGCAAGGTAACCAAAGAATATCTGGATTAGACTGGATAACTTTAGGTAGTTTACGTAATTCAGAAAACCTAATTTGGGATTATGACAACCTAACCAAGGGAGGTGCAGCTATGACAACACCTGGTGATATGGAAAGGTGGTTACGAAACTCGGGGGCAAAAAATGTGCAGAACTTTATCACAATTAGTGGTAACAATTTGGAACAATTGGCGAAAATTAACAAATATGCTAAACAAGGTTATCGTGTGCTACAACTAGTAAGTTCACCGAATATTTTTGGTGGTGCTACAACAAAAAGCTACAAATCGCACTGGATAGTATGGGAAAGTCCGTTGGTGAACCAACGTACAGGGTTAAGTATTGATGAAAACAGTAACCCGACAGACTTAGTGGATTTAAAGCTATTTACCTGGGGCTGGGTAGGAAAGCTAACACAATATAGAAACGGTCAATATACCAGAGCAATTAGTTTGGAAAAATTTCTAGATGCTAGTTTTGGAGCAATCGTTTTTAAAGATTGGTGGAAAGTTAGCTAATTTACGAGGATTTTTAGTATTATGAGGAAAATATTTATTTTTTCGGCAGTAATAGCGTTAATAGCGTTATCCGGTTGTTTTGCCGGTAAACATAAAGTTCAGATATTACCGGATGCAGAATTAAATAAGCCATATTTCATAGAATTTAATGTGGCCAATCAAGCTACTTATCCCGATAATTTCGTGGTAAAAATGGATCCTCTGAATTCGGGGTTGACTGTAAAGCCCATCGATGAGTGGTATGATACGGTTCATATTTCTGGAACTCCAAAGGTGAAGCAGGATATTATGATTGAAATATCATATTTAATAAGAGGACCCGTAGGTTTTTTTGAAGATCCGGAACAGAAGAAATTTTATCGAATAAAAGTTAAAGAATGAGTAAAGTAATCTGAGGGTTTAGTTTAGATGGCTTTTCTCTAAGAAAGGATTGCTCATATTTCAAGGTATTGTATTTTACTTTGAAAAACAATTTGTTATTTAGATGATAGGCGTAGATTGAATTGAAAATCTAATTTTTTAAAGGTCGTCTGAAAGTTTTCAGACGACCTTTTGCTAATGATGGTTATCCTGAACATCGCGAGAAACTCAGAAACCGGACGCAGATGATTTAAATAATTTATTTAAAGGACTAAAATAACCAATCAAATCAAATTTTACCCAAATAAAGACCATCAGGGATTATTTGATAAGGATTTTTTTAAATCTGCTATTTTGAAAATTTATAACTTCTGCAAGAGTAGTATAGAAGAAAGTAAGGATGACTCAACTATTCCTTCTCTTTCAATCAATGCTGTGTATCTCGCAACAGCAGGGATGGAAACACTTTTTTGTAAGGGGCTGTGCTAGATTAGCCCTAAATTTCACACCACTCCCGCAGGATTTTAAGCTGCCGGGAGGGTGTGCCGAAGTTAAACCGAAATTCGCATTCTTTCAAGAACAGCGGGAAGGATTTGCGATCGATTCCATTGTATTTGCGTAAGACGCGTTTTGCCTGATTCCAAAAATTCTCAATACCGTTAATGTGGTTCTGACGGTCTGCAAATTCCTTGGAATGGTTGATGCGGTAATGAATAAAACCGCTCACATCCAACTTGTCGTAACTGCTCAGACTATCGGTATAAACAATACTGTCCGGCATAATTTTCCGTTTGATAACAGGCATCAGAGTATCGGACTTGGCATTATTTACGACAACGATATAGACCCGTCCGTTGCGTTTCAGAATGCCGAAGACAACCACTTTTCCTGCCGCGCCGCAACTGCCTTTACGCCGTCCGCCGAAACAGCTTTCGTCCAGCTCGACAGAACCCTCAAAAACCTCATCGGCAACCAAGGCCAGATAATGGCTGATAACTATACGAATTTTACGGTAGAACAATGCTGCCGAATTGGGATGGATACCCAAAATATCGGCGGCAGAACGGGCGGTAACTTCCAGCACAAAAAAACTGAGCAGTTCTTTCTGTACTTTTTTCTTTAATTTGCAGTGCGTTATCTTCATATTTCGAGGGTAACATATCTGCTAATCTAGTACAGCCCCTTATTCTTAGGTATACAGGCAATATCCTTTATGTCCAACTTCAAAAAATCTTCCTACTATAACTGTTGTCACTTTATCACTCATTATGGGCGTAATGGAATAGGGCAGGGTAAAGATTTCAATTTCTCCTCATACTGCCTTTCAGACGGCCTTCTTCCCATTGTTCCCTTTCCCTTTACCATCGGCACGATCACAGATACCATATCTTTGTCATACTATTCCATTTGATGAGAAGGTGCTCATGATGAAACCGAAGACCATTGTATTGCTGACAGTTTCTCTGCTTACTGCATGTACTACCCCTGCCGTTTCCCCACTTACAGAACAAAATCTCTCTGCAACGACTGCTTCTTCATCTATCGATACCACCTACTGGACCGAACAACCCTATTGCAGCGGCCGCTATCAATTGCGTTTGCCGTCCAAGCGTCGTCACGGCAGTACACACCTTGATTACAATGGCTGGAGCGTGATGGTTATGTTTAACGACTGGAAGAGAAACGTTAGTACCATCAATGAGAATAAGCAATATGGTCGAGATGGAACCGATATTGTTGTTGATACCCGTACTCTAATTCCAGGGCAAGCGATGATGCAGGTAACGCGTAGTGATTTTGATTGGGATGGTAGATATGTTAAGAAACATGGTATGCCCTACGAAGCCTATTTATATTTCAAACTAGATAATAATGACGCTTATATCGTACGCAGTTTTTTCTATATCCCTGCTGAAAACGGCAAAGCTCCTGCTAACTGGAAAGCCAAAGAGAAAGAATTGATAGATGGCATGGAGAAAAAATTCCGCCAAGATTTCCTGAATAACTTACGTGTACGGCAAGAATTTGAAGTGCCGAATCAGCATGGTATCTGCCTGATAGGCGGTTTTATTGCGGATGACGGTAAAAAGCAGTTTACAGCGCATACTACTGTTGAATTTGCCAAGCAACATGATATGAGTCTGGAAATCATGCATGGCGACGAGCTTAAGAAAAGTGAATCGACGCTGCTGCAACGGGATATTGCTCCGAAAAAAAGCGCATTGGCAAAAATCTTTAAAATCACAGGCTACCGCACTATTCGTCAAGGATCGCGTACCATTAACGGCATGTCAGGTACGGAAAAACTGATCAAATGGGACGGCAATAAATATATGTTGATTTGGGAACGAGACGGTGGCAATCCGCGCATCATGATGCAGTTTGGTACCGAGAAGAAAGACGGAACGAAGCGTAGCGAAG
>NZ_LAEI01000053.1:0-3319 GCF_001618065.1 Neisseria flavescens | reverse complement strand
GGTACGGAAAAACTGATCAAATGGGACGGCAATAAATATATGTTGATTTGGGAACGAGACGGTGGCAATCCGCGCATCATGATGCAGTTTGGTACCGAGAAGAAAGACGGAACGAAGCGTAGCGAAGCCGAAGTGCTGGCTATCTGGGATACGGTTCTGCCCACTTTGAAGTCGGTTGAATAGTGACCGAATTCCTTTTACATCTTTCTACATCCGTGCAAAACTGCTCACCATAAAAAGGACCTCGACAGTCTCACTTTATTGCAATTTTATTTTCAGACGGCCTTAAAACAAACGAATCGATACCATGAAAAAATTAATTTTTATCTCCGTACTTATCCCCCTGCTGGTTTCCTGCGGTTCAGCTTCGCCGTCACAATCTGACCGCGATTACACCCAAACCCATCCTGAACCTAAAGCTTTTGACCCGAAACGCACCCAATACACCTGCGCCACTTGGACGCCGCCGTCCGACACTGATGCCGAAGCCGAGCAATGGTATCGGGCGGCAACCTTACTTCATGCCCAAAGTTGGCGCAGAACCGCGCAAGAGTTGCAGGATATGGTGATTCTGTATGAGGCGGCGGCAAGTCGCGGACATTACCGTGCCATCAACAATCTCTACCTGCTCTACACCGGCACCCAAGGTGCGATGGGGGACTTGTTTGACCAACGTCCCGACCGCGCCCGCAAATGGTTGCATTATGGTTTGGAGAAGGATTGGGCAATAGCATACTACTGGCTGTTTGACTCTTTATATGACGGCCATGCAGGTTATTACAACCCGAAACTCGGCCTTGCCTACCTGCAAAAGGCAGTGGAATTAAGCGTCCCGTTGGCGCAGTATGAATTGGCACGGATTTACGATATAAAGCTCAAAGATTTAAAAACCGCTCAAGTATTGCTTGATTGTGCTTCCAAGCAGGGGTTTTCAGCGGCAATGGACGAGTTATCTACTTTCAAGTGGATTGACGGCAAATTAAACGAATCCCTGTTACTGATGCACAATGCCGTACGGAATGGAGGTGAAAAAGGAGGGGAATCTGCGTTACTATTGACGGACGTTTATAGTGAATCAAAAGGTATTCTGCAGGCGTTTTCCGCTACCCCTGCCGACCCTATTCGAGAAGCAGCCTATCATGAACTATATGTAGCACTTAAAGGTACGGACACTACCAGCGGCAATATTTTCTACACCTTCCCGCGTCTGGACGAGGTTCTGCCACTGCCTCCCGCCAAAACCCATTGGAAAGGCATCTACTCTGCAATGAGTAAGGAAGACGCGGCGTTCTACCAAAATCCACCTAATACCGCAGCACTTGCCGCTGATATCCTTAAACGCGGTATCGTTAAAAAAGAAGAAGTTTACTGGTCGCCGCGCCCTCCCGAGCCTCCCGAAGATGACGGGATATAAGTGGAATCAAGCCTAAATATATACCAAGGTCGTCTGAAATCTGGAAGGGTTACTTTCAGACGGCCTTAAATGTAAGAAACGCCAGAATAGGGGCAACATGACAAAAAAACTTTATGAATCCCTGCAAAGGGAAGCCGATGAAATCCTGATGTATGACGAAGACTACAATATCAATGCCCGTCTGGGACTGACCATATTGATCTACTATACGGGTGGCGGTTCGGTAGCGGGACAGCGTAAGACGCTGGAGGTTTTCGAACGCTTTTATTCGCAGTACCACGGGTATTTGAAAACACACTTTTGGGACGGGATGCGCCGTTTTGCCCGTATCAATCCGAACGCATTTCAAAAAAAATCGATAAAATGATTCAAAATGCCGAACAGGGGGAAAGCTTGCAGGGCGTGCTGAACTCCGGTCCTTCCAACAGGGCGGCGGAATATGAAATCAAAACCCTATCTGCCCACCCCTTAGGCGGAGTTGATGACCTGTCCTATCTCAGGATCACCTTTCCACTGTCTTTTTTGTCCTCCTCGGAAAAACGTCGCGAGTATGAAAGCTGGATAGAATATCTGTGCAAACACTTTGATATTTTCCACGGTTATGCCGGACTGAGTATCGTCCTCCCCTACGCCTACCACAAATACCGGTTTTACGAATATTCCGTAACCAAACGCTATTGGGGGGTAACACCCGATTCAGGTGGACATGATGACTCTCCCTGGTACACGGGCATCAAGTCCGTCAGTTGGTATACCCTTGTCGGCAAGACGTTCCAAGATAAATTGAACAGCATGGAAATCCAAAACGTTTTAAACCATTATCCGGACATTACGCTGAAGACCTATAACGGCACCATGGTATTCAAAACAGGGAAGTTTCCCGACTTGGGAGATAAAACCAAACCGTTGCCCGTTAATTACCTGGTAGTGAACAACCTGATGCGGCCGATACTGACACAAAAGCTGAACGACTCATTACATACTGCCTTCGGCAACGGCAAAAACGGCTACTCAACCTCACAGGGTTATTATTGGTTGCATCGCTGGGATAATGCCAATTTTGAAAACGGGATTTTTGATCCTAAAGGGACGAAGCAGGAACTGATGCCTGTTTACCGTCAAAAGCCTTTGGAAGCCCCTTATGCAGGAATGTGGATACCCGATAATTTGGAGAACGCGATAGAACGACATTTTGAAGAAGGGGAAGTTTTTCCTGATAGGGGAGAGTATTACAAGCACCTTCTAAACGGCACAACGGAAATTGGGAAAGGTTATTGTGTTTGGCGTTTGGTTAAGCGGGACGACGGAGGCAGTGTGCTGGTGGCTTCAGAGTTTTAATTATTCAGTCTCAAGCGTAAGTCAAGTTGAAAACCCAACTTTAATAAAGGTCGTCTGAAAAACCTTTCAGACGGCCTTTTTATTTTTGAATTCTGTAAGTGATTGTACAACTAGAAGAAACAGGATTTAACAGGCTAAAATACTAGTATTATTAATTTAACATAATATAAATTAATTTCCTTTTCCCTATTCTTCTACAAATTCCGCTGTTTTGTTCCTATATGTCAAATGAGAATTAATGATACTCTAGAGAGTGTGCTCATAGTACTCCAATTTTTAGTATAAAATCAATGGTTTTAAGAGAAATGTAAATGCTTAATTTACCACTTTTTCCCTGAATGGTGGAATAGGGCGGGGTAAAATGACTCTTTATCCCTTATTTCAACCGTTCAGACGGCCTTATTTCCATTCATCCCATTCGCTTTACCATCGGCATTATCCCCGTTACCATACAGTGTTCATCGTCAGTCGGATATTACCCTTATGACCGCCCGCCAATCCTACCACCTCACCTTCGCCCGTTTCTCCCCCTCACTTTCAGTTCGCTCCTTCAGCGCATCCGAAGCA
>NZ_LAEI01000031.1:0-978 GCF_001618065.1 Neisseria flavescens | reverse complement strand
CTTGCGGATATTTCAAACTGTTCCAGTTTCACGCCTGCCAATGCTGCTTGCAACTCGAAACCTATGGAGCAGCAGCCTGCCGCAGCGCTGATCAGGTATTCCACCGGATTTGGGGCGGCGTTTTCACCGCCCATGTTTTTCGGTTCGTCTGTGGTAAAGGCAGGGAAGCGGCGCACGGAGATTTCATTCTTCGTGCCGGATACCCAGCGCGAATCGGCGCGTAATACTGCCTTGCCTTTTGCATGGTCGTTTTCAACCGCTGCCATGGTAGTTCGGAAACGTTCGATATCTAACCCGTTAATCATGTTTTGTCCTTTCATATGATGAATTGCAGATGGTTTTTCGCTACACTTACACGCCCATTTTCCACGCGGAGATGCGCTTCAAATTATCCACCGTGTCGTGATTGACGATGGCGGAGAACGTGCCGTCCAGTTTGGCAATTTCGGCTTTGTCTTTATCGCTGAGGGCAAAGTCAAAGACATTCAAGTTTTCCGCCATGCGTTCGGATTTAGTGGATTTTGCCAACACGATGATGTCGCGCTCAATCAGCCAGCGGGTAATCACTTGTGCCACGGATTTGCCGTATTTCGTACCAATCAGCGACTGACAAAATGGTGGGCAAAAGCCCACCGCTTCAAGTTGATGTTTTATCATTAACCGAACACTTTTTTCAAATGTGCTTGGTAGTCTGCGAAGTATTGTTCTACTTGTGGATTTTTAACTACATCGTTACATGTAAATGTCGGTAGACGGTTCAAACCGATGAACTCGTTGAGTTTGTGGAAAGGCATGAACACAGCATCCACATCTTTGCCTTCAAAGAAGTCGCCTTCACGGGTGAACGCTTCAATCGGCGCATTCCAAGTAAGCGAAAGCATGTGTTTTTTGCCTTGCAATAAACCACCTGTACCGAAGCCTTCGGTCGGGCTGACACGATGACGGCCATCACTGTGGTAAAGCTTGCCGTGTCCAGCG
>NZ_LAEI01000048.1:0-3190 GCF_001618065.1 Neisseria flavescens | reverse complement strand
GTTAAGAACAACGGGCAACGGGCAACTCACTACTGTAACCAATCACAGATGGCGAGGTAAACCACTACCACCGTATCCGTTAAAAGGTAACCCGGTGTTAAGTACCGGGGTAACGTAAAGTTAGACGAAAAACGCCCGGAACGGTTTAAAAGGTAACCCAAACCGGGACCAAACGGGCCGAAACCGTTACGACCAAACCTGGGTTAAACCCGAAACGTTCGAACCTAGGATTAGGCGGAAGGTAAAAACCGACTACTAACCGATCCGTTAAAAGACGGGTGCCGTAACTCGGTAGTCCAAACGGTAGATTACCGGGTGCAGGACCGGTAAAGAATGACTAAACGCCGAGTTTAAAAGGACAAACGGGCAACGGCACTCATACTGTAACCATCACAGATGGCGAAGGTAAAACCACTACCACTATCGTTAAAGACGGTGTAGACGGTAAGAATGCAAAAGCCGAAGTTAAAGACAACGGCAACGGCACTCACACTGTAACCATCACTGATGGCGAAGGTAAAACCACTACTACCATCGTTAAAGACGGTGCAACTGGTGCCAAAGGTGATACCGGTGCAGACGGTAAGAATGCTGAAGCCGAAGTTAAAGACAACGGCAACGGTACTCACACTGTAACCATCAAAGACGGTAACGGTAACACTACTACTACTGTCGTTAAAGATGGTGCAACCGGTGCTACTGGTGCAGACGGTAAGAATGCTGAAGCTGAAGTTAAAGACAACGGTGACGGTACTCACACTGTAACCATCAAAGATGGTAACGGTAACACTACTACTACTGTTGTTAAAGACGGTGCTAAAGGTGATACCGGTGAAAACGGTAAGTCTGCTGAAGGTAAAGTTGAGCGTGATGAAGCTAAAGGTACTTCTACCATCACTATCAACAACTTCGATAAAGACGGTAAAGTCATCTCTACTACTACTGCAACCGTGAAAGATGGTAAGGACGGTAAAGATGGTAAAGATGCTGATGGCACCTTCGGCCTGGTTGACGAGACTGGTACTACTGACGGCTCTATCTCCAAAAAACTGAATAACACTATTCAGATTAAAGGTGATGCGGGTACTAAAGTTCAAGTATTCGACAAAGCAACCGGTAAGACTTCAGAGAAAGAAGTTCAAAACATCTTCGTTAAGAAAGACGGCGATGCGCTGAAAGTCAGCATGAACCCTGATCTGACCGTTAACAGTGTTACTACTAACGAACTGAAAGCAGGTCCTGTAACCATCAACCAAGGTGGTATCGATGCCGGCAACACTACTATCCAAAATGTTGCTCCAGGTAAGAAAGGTACTGATGCGGTTAATGTTGACCAGCTGAACCAAAAATTCGGCGATGTGAACAGCAATGTGAACAAGGTTGACAACAACGCCCGCGCAGGTGTGGCTCAAGCTCTGGCTACTGCCGGTCTGCCGCAAGCTTACTTGCCAGGTAAGAGCATGCTGGCTATCGGTGGCGGTCACTACCGCGGTGAAACCGGTTACGCTGTCGGCTTCTCTAGCATCTCCGATGGTGGTAACTGGATCATCAAAGGTACTGCTTCCGGCAACTCACGTGGTCACTTCGGTGCTACCGCAGCAGTTGGTTACCAATGGTAATCTGACTTTCAGACGGCCTGAAAAGGCCGTCTGAAAAGACGAAGCAAAGTAAATGCGGCCTATTTAGGCCGCATTTTTTTATATCTTGAATTGGATTTGTTGGGTTTTTATAAGAAAGAATAATAAGAATGCCATGTTCAATATGCTCTCATGAGGAATTTGGGGATAGAGCGATTAATATGAAAAACTTACTTAAAAAAGTAGAGTGAGTTTTTCATATTAATAGATGAATTTAGGGTATGGGAGCAGTATCAAGCAAAATGTTTCATAACTTATGGATGAATAATGATTTGATAGGGGAGTGTTATTAGAGAATCTGGCAAAAGACACGTGAAAAATCCTCTAAATTTGAATAGAAAGAATTTAGAGGATTTTAAGGAAGAGAAAAACTTTTAAACTTATCTAAATTGGATTGTAATAGTTTTATGGCTATCTCTCATTAAGACTCAATAGCAAATCCCTAAATGCATTTGGATCTTTAATAAACGTCATTTCTCCTGATTGAGGGAAATGGAAATCGAGCAGGCGAGATACCCAGAAACGAATGCATCCGGCTCTTTGTGCAGTAGGGAAATACGCGCGTTCTTCATTAGATAATGGACGTACGCTTTCATAGCCATGGATAAAGGCATCATAAAGAGCAGGGTCTAATTTATTATCGGCTGTCCGCGCCCAGTCGTTAACTGCAATGGCCAAGTCGTACATGAAATTACCATTGCACGCATAATAAAAATCGATAAAGCCGGAAACTTCATCTCCATTAAGCAGTACATTGTCTTTAAATAAATCGGCATGGATAATACCGGAAGGTAAATGTTCTCCAAGATTTTCATCTAAAGCAGCAATTTCAGCTTGAAGCAGTTTGGCATCTTCGCTATCTAAAACCGGGAGCAACTGGGTGCAGGCATCATGCCACCAGCCATCATAACGGGGATTTTTCATTTTTAAAGGAAAATCTTGGCCAGCTAAATGCATTTTGGCCAACATCGCACCAGTGTGGAAACATTGTGCCTCAGTCGGCCAGCCGGTATCGGAGCCATTCAAACAAGTTACCAAGCAAGCAGGTTTTCCGGCTAACATAGAATGCAGTCCGCCATCTTTACGAGCAATCGGAGCGGCGCAGGCAACGCCATTTTGGCTCAAGTGTTGGTTTAGCTCTAAAAAGAAAGGTAGTTCCTCTGATTTTAAAACCTCAAAAACAGTCAATACATAACGACCGGTTGAGGTAGTTAGAAAATAATTACTGTTAGTAATTCCTTGAGCAATCCCCTGCAAAGAGACAAAATCTCCCAAATCATATTGCAGCAAGAAATCGCGCATTTGAGCGTCGGAAACACTGGTATAGACAGACATAGCAAACTCGAAGCTGAAATAAAATCAAAGAAACATCATACCAAAAAACAAGCGTCAACAATATAAATTAAAGAATAGGTCAAATTCAAAAGGCCGTCTGAAAGAGCATTTCAGACGGCCTTTGTTTTGTATTTTTTGTATGTATGGAATGTGTAGAAAGGTTGATAGTGTTTTTATCAAATAAAAACCCTGTTAAAACAGGGCGGTGGTTAAATTTT
>NZ_LAEI01000009.1:0-521 GCF_001618065.1 Neisseria flavescens | reverse complement strand
CAACGACGGTGTGAAAGTAGGCGACGATGTTGCATTGACCCAAGACGGCGTTAAAGCAGGCGATGTCAAACTGACCAAAGACGGTTTGAACAACGCTGGCAACAAAGTGACCAACGTAGCCGACGGTACCGACGATACCGACGCCGTCAACTACGGTCAGCTGAAAGAGACCAACGCCAATGTGGCCAAAGGTCTGAACATTGCCGCCGATAACGGTAACGACGACAACGTCCAACTGGGCGAAACCGTTGCCTACCGCAGCAGTGACAAAAACATCGTGACCACCGTGTCCGACAACCAGATTGACTTCAAACTGGCCAAAGACATTACCGTCGACAGCGTGACCGCAGGCGACAGCAAACTGAATTCAGACGGCCTCACCATTACCGGTGGCCCGAGTGTGACCAAGTCAGGCATCAATGCCGCCGGCAACAAAGTGACCAATGTTGCCGCCGGTACCGATGACACCGACGCCGTCAACTACAGCCAGCTGAAACAGCAAAGCGCCGCCGCCCGTACCG
>NZ_LAEI01000056.1:0-3184 GCF_001618065.1 Neisseria flavescens | reverse complement strand
GGCGGTCATAAGGGTAATATCCGACTGACGATGAACACTGTATGGTAACGGGTATAATGCCGATGGTAAAGCGAATGGGATGAATGGAAATAAGGCCGTCTGAACGGTTGAAATAAGGGATAAAGAGTCATTTTACCCCGCCCTATTCCACCATTCAGGGGAAAAATGGTAAATTAAGCAGTCACATTTCTCTTAAAAACCATTGATTTTATACTAAAAATTGGAGTACTATACGGAATCTTTTAAGATTAACCAATAGTTAACAAACAGGAATAAACAACGGCGATTGTTAGGTATAGGGAAAACTACATAATTTATATTATGTTAAGTTATTATTATAAATTATAATTATAACTTATTAATTTAATTATTATTTTTTAAATTTCTTATTCTAAGCCACTTTCAAAGAACAGGATCTTTTTGTATCGCTCAGTGGATATCTAAAATTCTAAAAACCATTTGAACTTAAAGATTCAAACGGTTTTTTAGTATCAATTTATTTATATTCCATGCTTTTATATACGGTTAAATTTTAAAATTTAATCCTCCTTCAAATCCAACCGCTTTCATCATCAAGATCTGCCAGTACTTAAACCTGCTTTTCCATTTGCCCATAAAGTTTTCAGTAAAACTTTCCATGCTGACAATTTGGGATCAGGCTGTTTGCCTTGTCCGATCAAGTCCATTTGCGTCATATACCAGTTCATCTCCAACATTGCGCCCGCTTTTTTATCAACCAATGCTACGCCTGTTTTGATGCGGTCGGTTTGCACGGTTTGGTAAGTGCCGTTTTGCATTTGGTTCGCCAAATCAGGCACTAAGGCAAACGGACGAGCAACACCTACAAAATCCAAATGGCCGCTGGATAAGGCATCTTCCATTGTGCTTTGTGAACGAAAGCCACCGGTGATAATCAGCGGAGCTTGGCTGACTGCACGGGCTTTTTCGGCGTAATCGATGAAGAAGGCTTCGCGTTTGCGGGTGCTGTCTTTGGCGGCTAGCATTTGCGGGCTTTCGTAGTTGCCACCGGAAACTTCAATAAAATCAATGCCCATTTCTGACAGTTTTTGTACCACCTGCACCGATTCGCTTTCGTCAAATCCGCCTTTTTGGAAATCCGCCGAATTGAGTTTTACACCCACTAAGAAATCTTTGCCCACAGCGGCGCGGATGGCGGTGTAGGTTTCCAAAAGGAAGCGCATACGGTTTTCCAAACTGCCGCCCCATTGGTCTTGGCGGCGGTTGTGGTGCGGCGAGAGAAATTGGCTGATGAGATAGCCGTGCGCGGCGTGAATTTGTACGCCTGAAAAGCCTGCCTGTTCAGCAAATTTGGCGGTTTGCACGAATTGTTGAATCAGCCTGTTGATTTCATCAGCGGTTAATTCGCGTGGCGGATTGATAAAGCCGTCCATGCCTACCAATGGTACAGCGCTTGGCGCAAGCGGTGTTTTATTGACCACTGCAGGCGACTGTTTGCCCGCATGGTTGATTTGCATGATGAGCAGCGTGTCGTTTTGCGTGCCTGCTTTCGCCCATTTTTTCAGAATCTCAAGGCTGCGGCCGTCTGAAATCACCACATCGTTTATCGAACCTTTGCCGCTTTCGGCGACCATTACATTTCCCGTAACCAAAACACCCGCACCACCTTTTGCCCAAGTGTCGTAAAGGCAGACGAGTTTTTCAGACGGCTGGTCGTTTTGGGCAAGTTGTTCTTCCATGGCGGATTTGAAGATACGGTTTTTAGCAGTTTTGCCGTTTGGAAAAGTGAATGGCGTGAATAACATAATCGTTCCTTTAAGTTGATAAGTTTAAAAATGTAAACGTATTTAAGTAAAAATAAAGGGTTAACGGATAACCCTATTTTGAAAGCGGGCAATTTTGAGCCATCAAATCGGCAAGCTGTTTCAACCTCGCCACCGCATCCGCCATGGCAATACTGTAAAACCGCTCTTTGCCGACCTGCTCCACTGCCACCGCTCCGGCTTGCAACATGATTTTCAAATGATGCGACACCGCAGGGCGCGACAAATGCAGATGCTCGGTCAGCTCATTCACATTCATCTTGCCGTGTTCCCACAGCACGCGCAGGATTTGATGGCGGTTTTCATCACTCAACACGGTAAAAATGGGAATGCACTCGCGCATTAAATTCATGGTTTGTTGCGGCATATTCGGCCTTTTAAGTTTATATGTTTAAAAATTTGAACGTATTTTAAAGGGAAAGATGGGGAATGTCAAAGGGGATTTTCAGGAAGTTGTTTTAATGTATAAATCACCGCTTTTCATCAATCATTATCTCAGTCTACAAGCCGTTTCAGACGACCTTTTCGTAATAAAGAGCGGTCAAATTTTTAAGTATTTTGCAAATCATCTTAAAAATTTGACCGCTTGCATCATTATCAAGACCGCAGCCGTCTGAAACATTGATAGACCGGTTACTGATGTTCGCTTTCTGCTACTTTTGTCCATTTTGCCAATGTCTGCTTCATCTGTGCCTGAGGGATGAAGCGGGCCATCCGTTCTACTTCCTTGCCTTGATAAAACAGCAGCCATGCAGGTACGGTCAGCACGTGGAAACGTCCGGCCATTTCGGGTATTTCAGCAATATCGGCTTTTACGGCATACACATTTCCTTCCTCCGCCAAAGCTGAGTCAAGCTGGGCGCCCACGACCGTACAAACACCGCAGATTGGGGCTTTGATGTACAGTGATACTAAAGGGTATGTGGCGATGGCCTGTTCGATGTCTTTCAAAGTGTGCAGTTGTTGCATGCCATGTACTCCTTTGAGCGATTAAGCCCTTTTCTAGTTGTCCAGAAAAGGGGCTTTTAACGAAATGAAAACAAGAAAACGGTTTGAGTCGTCTAGATTTTTCGACAACCACTTTTGCCCGCGCTTTCAGGCTGTTCAACACTGGCGAGCTGGCGGCGGAGCGGTCGGCGAAATTTTGCAGGGTAGGAAGGTCTGCGTCGGCTTTTACTTTACGGTTAGCACCAGATTATCCAGTCCGCCGTAGCCATCTTCCATGCCGAACAGTTTGGCCAAGTCGATACTGCCGCTTGCGGATATTTCAAACTGTTCCAGTTTCACGCCTGCCAATGCTGCTTGCAACTCGAAACCTATGGAGCAGCAGCCTGCCGCAGCGCTGATCAGGTATTCCACCGGATTTGGGGCGGCGTTTTCAC
>NZ_LAEI01000012.1:0-450 GCF_001618065.1 Neisseria flavescens | reverse complement strand
AGATAAAGGGAAGAAAGATATGTACTTAAAAGCATTTGACGGAAAACGGAATGGGGCAACCGTACAGAGGGGGTACTCCTTGGTACAGCTGTTGGTGGTGATGCTGCTGGTTTCGATCTTGGCGACGGCTGCCTTTACAGCTTATCGGGAATCGGTCCGCTCGGCCAACCTGCGTGCGGCTCATGCCGCGCTGCTGGAAAATGCGCGCTTTATGGAGCAGTTCTACACGAAAAAGGGTAGCTTTAAGCTGACATCGACGAAATGGCCGGAGCTGCCGGTGAAGGAGGCGGGCGGTTTCTGTATCAGGATGAGCGGTCAGGCTAAGGGCATCCTGGAGGGTAAGTTTACCTTGAAGGCGGTGGCGCTGGATAGGGAAGCGGAGCCGAGGGTGCTGCGCTTGAACGAGTCACTGACGGCGGTGGTGTGCGGGAAGATGAAGGGGAAGGGCAG